>NZ_MBEW02000001.1 GCF_001693775.2 Criibacterium bergeronii
AGTAACAGCAGAGCTCATTGATCTCATCATAACGGTTTTTCCCCCTGTATAAATCTATATATTTTTTAGAATTTTTTACAATATTTTAAATTAAAATTCATGAATAATTATTATCTATTCTTTATTATATACTATCCATTATTTACAGGAGTAGTACCTGTTGTAGTTGTTGTGCCACCATTTAATTTTTTTATTTCATTTTGTAGTGTATCTATTTTTTCAAGTAGACTTTTTGTATTTTTATCATAAGCTTTGGCAAAGTCACCCATTAATTTTAAGTAGTCTAAATTTTCAGTAGCAGGCGTGATGCTGCCCATATACTTACCCATTGTAGTATTTAGATTTTTCATTTCTTGTAATAACGCATTTGTAGTATTGCCTTTACTGTCTTTTGTCTCAAATGTCTTTTTGAAGTCTTCAAATGATTTAGCCATATTTGTAATCTGCTCAGTAGCTGTAAGCTGAGCCATTTGACTCATAAACTCTTCATTTTTCATTGGCTCTAGTGGATTTTGATATTTCATTTGTGAAGTCAAGAGTTTTAAAAAAGTATCCTTGCCATATGGATTATTTTTTTCTTTTTTTATTTTTTCTTCACGTTCTTTTCTTATTTTTTCATAAGTACTAACATCTACTTCTACTGGTACTATTTTATCAGCCATTTTCTCACCTTATTATATTAAATCGTTAAATGAATCATCATCCTTGATGTATGGGTTAAAGGATTCGTCCTCATCCTTTGATATTGTGCCTATTTTGCCGGAATAATTTCTAGCTTCCATAAGGTTTTTATGGAAAGATAAATCTTCGTTATTTTGTCCTACTTGAACATTTATATCTTGAACTGTAATGCCTTGGTCTGTCAACGCTTGTCTCAATGTAATCATTTGATTTTCAAGAATTTGTTTTGCTTTTTCTGATTCTACAAAAAATGACGCATTGAAAATTCCGTTTTCAGAATTTATTTTTACACTAAGCTTCCCTAAGCTTTCCGGTTCTAATTTGATATTAAGGCTAGTTTTGTTTGAGAAAAATGCAACTCTAATTTCATCAACTACTTTGCTGAAATTCTCTATTTGCTGAGTCATATTTGGACTAATCATTTTAGCCTGTGCTATGGCTTTATCTCCAAATATAAATGTTTTTATGTCAGCAACATTTCCCTGAACTGTATCTATATCGGTTGTTTGATTAAGATTATTAATTTCTTCTAAAATATTTTGTCCGTCAAATTGATTAGAGAAATTTTGCAAGTTGTTATTCATTGAATCATTTTTAAGACTCTGTAGCTCTTTGGCAAAATCCATAGGTGCTTGTTCAGGTTCGTCAAGCACTTGTAAATTCTCTTCTATTAGCCTTGATGATAAATCCATTTTGTCTAAATTCTTAGCTATATCATTTTGTAATAGTGCAAACTGTTTTAATACATTTTGGTCTAATACTGTAGTTAATTTCGTATCCTGACTTACTTGGCCTTTATTCATTAAATCTACCAGTTTGTTTAATGCCTGTTTGACATCGCTACTAAGATTTAATTTTTCTGTAATATCTTGAATATCTTCTTTGTTAAGATTAGATAGTTCCTCTTTAACATCCTCTAGAGTAGCTTGATTTTCCTGTGCATTTGCAATTAGATTTACTGTATTTAAAACTGCTGCTACTTCCTGTGAAACTTCTTTGTCTGTGTTATCTTCTGCAACTTTATTGTCTTGTGGTTTTACTTCAGTTTTGTCGTCAATTTTATTCGTGTCTATTTTATTATTATCATCTTGATTCATTTTTTTTGAATCAGATTTATTCACATCCTGTGTTTTTTGAGCATCCTTTACATCTTGCAGGTCTTTTTTTTCGTTATTTTTCACTGTATCAGTTTTTTGCGTTTTACCGTCTGATATTTTTTCTGTGTCGTTTAGCTTTTCTGCTCTTGGTTTAAATGTTTTTTGGGATTCAATCCCATTTGATTTTGTTTTAAATCTGTCACTTACTTGTCTGTTATTGATGTAATCTTTAAAATTGCCAACAGACGTATCTTGTGGACTTAACTTCAAATTCTTTGTTAAGTCAAGCACTATACTCTGGTTACTGAGTTTATCGCTCGGTGTCTGGCTGATTTTTTCCATCAGTTTCCTCCTGCTCTATTTGGCTCGGGTATTCCGATTTGTCTGCTTAAATACGCAGCTTTATCTACCTTGTTTTGATTTTTGAGCTCTGAGATTACTCCAGCAACAAGATTTGGTTTCATGCGTTTCATTGCCTCTACCGCCATATCTTCTTCTGATATGGTAAACTTTCTAGTAGGGTCTATGATATATTCTTTATATGTTGGATTTTGGTTTACAAGTGCATCTATAACTGCAGCTAGACTTGCACTGTCCATTTTCTCATATGCTCTTTTGAGTATATCGACATCGTTGTTATAATTCTTTAATATTTTTATAGAACTCGCTATTACTGTAGATAAACTACCATCAAAGTTTATTTGATAGTCTTCAACGTTTTTAATAGCTGATATTACTGACTGCATTCTTTTTTCATCTTCAAAAGAATTGAGTATTTTAGCCGCACTTAAATAATTCATATTTGAAAAAATAACTGCCAAATCTTCGTCTTTAAATTTTTTTATATCCTGCAAAGATGCAGCTGCTAGTTTTGGCTCAGAATTACCATAAACTTTTGCCTGCGACACATTTTTTCTCAAAAATTCTGTATAAACTTCTTGCTGTTTTTCAACTTCTCTTAAAAAATCAGGGTTTAATCTATTTTTTATTCCATCTATGTAAATTGGATTTATATAATGTAACACCCTTGCCACAAATGTTGCTTGCGATGCACCAAGAGCATTTGCAACCTTATCATAATCCATTGTTTGTTGTAGTTCATTTGATATTGCATCTATTGCTCCACGCACTCCTAGTGATGTGTAGTGTGTAGATGCATCCATACCCTGTTTTGCTAATTCTGTTTGCATAGCTTCATATTCTGACTTTATAACATCATTTTTTGATGTCATTTTTTTTATTATCGCATTAATTTCGTCTGACTTTCTAGGATTTATCAAATTCATTGAAGATGCTATCTTTTCGTATGATTTTTTATCTTTCGCTTTTATCTCTATTAGCTTGTTTGCTGCATCTTCATTACTCATTGTTAGATAATAGTTTGCCAATTCTGACACTCTTTTATCTCCAAGCCCCTGAGCCTGACTTGCTTTTTTTAGCTCTTGGTCAGCCTTGTATTTTGATATTTCGTTATTTATTATTTTGTTTGCATTTTTATTTGTAAAATAGAGTATGCCAAAAGTAAGCCCAACTATGAATAAAAATAGTAATATTACTGCTATCCCTATTTTTAATCCATTAAGTATGGACCTACCTCTTGATTTCTTTGTTCCAAGATTCGCAATGTCAAGATTGTCTTTTTCTAAGCTCACTTTGGTACTCCTTTATATCTCCAAACTTGAAAATTATTTTATTTTTTTAGTGTAAGTATAGCTAACTATTTGGTCTATAACTTTTGCTTCTTCTTTTTGTTCTTCTTGTAAAAATCTTTGATAAGTTTTTTCTTTTAAATTATCATACGTTTTTCTAGTTTTTCTTGATTCAAGATATTCGTCTTTTCTTTCATCGGCCTCTTGCTCTAGTTTTTTTATTTCTATTTTTTTCTTGTCTATCGCCTTGCCAAGGTAATCAATATATCCATTTATCTCTAATACCTCAGATAGCTGTGAGCCATCGCTGATTTTTAATACTCTTTCTTGTCCCTTTAATTTATATTCTTCTAACAAGTCACCCAGCTCCATATTTGCAATTTCCACTTTTTTATTTGCTATAGAGGCTGCATTTTTTCTATCGTCTTCTTCTTTTTCTTTGATATCAAGAATTTTTTGTAACCTAAAATTAAATGCCATTTTGCCCTCCGCCAAAATAAAGTGGTTTACATTCTAGACTAAATTAATCACCATGTCGTGTATTTGTTCGTAGGTGAATTTATCGTACACTTTTTGTTTTAAAAAGTCATTGATGTCGTCTATTTTATCAATAGCTAAATCAACCTTTTCACTAGTACCTTTGACATAAGCTCCTATATTTATCAGGTCCTCAGATTCTTTATATGTAGCCATTAAGTCTCTTATATTCCCGACTTTTTGCATATAATCTTGATTTGTTACTGCCGGCATTACCCTTGAAACAGAGGCTAATATATCTATTGCAGGGTAATGATTTTTATTAGCAAGTGCACGACTTAAAACTATATGACCATCCAAAATACCTCTAACGGCATCTGCAATCGGCTCATTCATGTCGTCCCCATCGACTAAGACTGTATATAGTCCAGTTATAGAGCCTTTGTCAGAATTACCAGCCCTTTCTAAAAGCTTTGGCAACTCAGCAAATACTGATGGTGGATATCCTTTTGTAACCGGAGGCTCACCTATTGCAAGTCCTATTTCTCTTTGTGCCATAGAAAATCTAGTGAGGGAGTCCATCATAAGTATTACATTTTTACCCTGGTCTCTGAAATATTCTGCTATTGATGTAGCTATCATTGCACCTTTTTTCCTTATAAGTGCAGGCTGGTCTGATGTAGCTACTACAACAATAGACCTTCTAAGTCCTTCTTCTTGTAGGTCATTTTCTATAAATTCTTTTACTTCTCTTCCTCTTTCGCCTATAAGTCCTATAACGTTTATATCTGCTAGAGTATTTCTAGCAATCATACCTAATAAAGTTGATTTACCAACACCTGAGCCGGCAAATATTCCTATTCTTTGTCCTCTACCACAGGTAAGCATTCCATCTAGCGCTTTTATACCTAGTGGCAGTGGTTCTCTTATTTTATCACGCGCCAATGGATTTGGTGGTGGACTGTTTACCGGATAGGCTCTGCTCAAATTTAACCGCTCTTTATCATCAATCGGTTGTCCTAAACCATCAAGCACTCTGCCAAGTAGTTCATGTCCTACTTGTACCTCTAAGCTATTGCCAGCAGCAATTACTACTGACCCAGGCCCTATACCTTGCATATCACCAAGCGGCATCAACAATACGGCAGTATCTGTAAAGCCAACTACTTCTGCAAGTATCGGATTTTCCGACTTTACCGGATAAATTTGGCATACTTCTCCGATTTGAACTTGTGGTCCTGTAGATTCTATTGTCAGTCCTACTACCTTAGACACTCTCCCCTTATATGAAACAAGAGAGACATCAGATAGTTTATCAAAATATTTTTTTAGCATTTTTATTCGCCTTCAATAAGCTTATTAAATTCTTCCCTAAGCTTGATGATTTGTTTTTCTATGGATGGATTGACAGTACCCTCTACGCTTTCAATTTCTATGTCACCCTTTTTATATCCGTCCATTATTTTAAACTGTATATCTTTCACAGTTGGAAAAGTGCCTAGAATTTTATCTCTAAGTAATTTAGTAGAGCCAAAATCCTCGCTACTTATTTTTATTAAAAGAGATGACCTGGAATGAAAGTCAGCTATTGCTGACATTATTACATTAGTAACTATTTGGTCATCTTTTTCAATTTTTTCCCTAATTATTTTTTCAACACACTTTAATACAAGGTTGATTATATCTTTTTCTGAATTTTCTATTGTTGATTTTTTGTATGTTTCAGCCTGTTCTATTACTTCTTTTCCTTCTTTTAACAACGAATCGTACTTTTCAATTACTGATTTTTTGCCATCTTGAATTGCTTGTTCTATTTTTTCTCTGTAAGACTGCTTTGCCTTATCCCTCGCCTCTTCTATTATCCTTCTGGCTTCTTCATTGGCATCTTGAAGCATTTGGTCAGCTAACTGTCTTGTATTTTTACTTAGCTCTTGGGCTTCGTTTTCCAATTTCTTTTTTAATTGCTCTAGCTTTTGGATTTTTTCCTTAGCCTGATTTTCCTCAGCTTCAGTTGCTTTTAAATTTTCATTTACATTTTCACTGAAGTTTTCTGAGGATTTATCAGGCAAAAAGTCCTTTTTTTCGTCTTTTTGAATGCCAATTATTACTTTATCCTTCATCTCTACATAGCCGGATTTTATCAGTCTAGCCAACTAACTCATCTCCTCCGCCTCTTGAGATTATTATTTCTCCCGCTTCTTCTAATCTTCTAATAACATTTACTATATTTTGTTGTGCTTCTTCTACATCTCTGAGCCTTACCGGTCCCATGAATTCCATTTCTTCTTTTATCATTTCAGCCATACGTTTAGACATATTTGCAAAGATAAGGTCTGATACTTCCGGTGTAGCACCTTTTAATGCAACTGTTAATTCCTTGTTTTCTACATCTCTTATGAAACGCTGTATTGCTGTAGAATCCAAAGATACGATGTCTTCGAATACAAACATCTTCTTCTTGATGTCTTCTGCAAGTTCTGAGTCGGATTCTTCAAGATTTTCGATGATGTATCTTTCTGTACCTCTATCAACAGAGTTAAGTATTTGGACTATAGAGTCTATACCGCCGGCTTTTGTATAGTCTTGAGTTACTATATTTGAAAGTTTCTTTTCTAAGACAACTTCCACTTCCTTTATAACTTCCGGATATGTGCTATCCATTGTGGCGATACGTTTTGCTACCTCCACTTGTTTTTGCTCACTCAATGAAGATAATATTTGTCCTGATTTTTCCGGGTCTAGGTACGCCAATATAAGTGCAATTGTTTGCGGATGTTCGTTTTGTATGAAGTTTGCTAATTGAGCCGGGTCTGTTTTCTTAGCAAAGTCAAATGGTTTAACCTGAAGAGCTGCTGTCAATTTATTAATTACTTCATAAGCTTTATCAGAGCCCAAGGATTTTTCAAGCACTTCCTTAGCATAGTTTATACCGCCCTCGGAGATATAATCCTGAGCTATACACATTTCGTAAAACTCATCAAGAACTTCTTCTTTGACAATAGGGTCTACTTTTCGTACGTTGGCAATTTCCAAGGTCATTTCTTCAATTTCTTCTTCTGTCAAATTTTGATAAATCTTAGAAGAAGATTCCGGTCCAAGGCTTATTAACAGTATAGCAGCTTTTTGCTTACCATAGAGCGTTGTGCCTGTTTTTGTAGTTGTTTTAGCCACAATTATTCCCCTTTCCTATTCTTCTTCCATCCAAGTTTTTAAAAGTTGTGTAACAATTTCCGGATTCTTTTCAATCAAGTCTTCTATGCTCTTCTTCTTGCCAGATTCTTTTATATCCAATTCTATGGTTTCAACTTCTCTATCCATCTTTTCTTGATTCATTTTACCCAATTGTTTTTCAGCTTCTACTTTCTTTCTTCTTCTAGAAATTACCACAAATGCTACAAGTGCAATTATCGGTATAAGAGCCAATAATCCTATTGCTATCCATTGCCATAATGGTATTGTGCCTCCTGTAGGCTGTGTAGCTGTTGTATCTTTATTAAAGCTTTCAGCAAATACTTCAACAGCCTGTGTCTGTAGTCCTGTTGCGGCTGTAATTAGATTGACTATCTGTGTCTTTTTATCATCAGATAAATTCCCACCCTCAAGACTGTCTTTATTTAGTATAACCGATACTGTAATACTTTCTATTGTTCCTTTTGCCTTTTCTACACTATCAACTATTTCATTTATTTCGTAGTTAATTGTATCTTCTGTTCTGTTATATTTAGAATTACCATTTTCATCTACTGTTACATAGTTTGTAGTGCCGCCTTGTTCATTGTCATTCGCTGTAACCCCAGGCGTTCCTAATGCCGGATTTTTATTCTCAACTACCTCTTTATTTCTCTGCTCACTCCTTATTATGCCTCCTGTTTCTCCCTCTATTGGAGGATTAAATACTTTCTTTTGAGTTGATTGAGTGTCAAAATTCAGTTTTACTGATGCCATAACTGAAAGGTTTTCATATCCAAACATCGGAGATAGAAAATTATGTAGAGAATCCTCTAATTCTTTTTTCACTTTTTCTTGGACTTCTAAGTTTGAGTTTGCAAGGGCTCCACTATCTTTATCGCTTGGATTTTGATTTAATATTTGACCGTTTGGTCCATGTATTGTCACATTTTCTACTGTTAATCCTTCTACAGAATTAGCAACTAGTGCTGCTATACCATTTATAGATTGAGGGTCTAGTGTACTACCACTTTTTAATGATAATACTACACTTGCTTTAGTCGGTTGCTTATTTTGCTCTAAAACAAACTCAGAGTTTTTTGGTATAGATAAGTTTACATAAGCTTTTTCAATATTTGGTATCGACTCTATAACTGTGGAAATTTGGTTAGCTAGCGCATATTGCTTTGCTGTATTTTTTTCATCGTCACTCATAAACATGGAGTTCATATTTATCAGCTGAGAATAATCAAACTTGGCATTAGGCACTCCACTACCTGCTAGGTCAACCATTATTTTATTTCTTTGATTTTCCGGCACAGCTATAGAAGATTGGTTCTCTATTTTATAATTCACGTTCATTGAGTCAAGAGTTGTAGTAACTTGGTTCATCGTTGTTAAATCCAAATTACTATAAAGTGTTACATATTGAGTTCTAGTGAGCTGATAAATTGCAAATGAAAGCATAGCCACTACAGCTAGTGCTGCAAGGCTAACTGCTACTATCTGCCTCCTAGTATATTTCTCCAAAAACGTATTTAAGGAGTTTCTTAATTTGTTTATGTTTTCCAAAATATCCACCTCTTAATAATGTATTGGCATATTATATCTGCATTCTTAATATTTCTTTGTATGCCTCTACCATCTTTGATGTGAACTCTGTTACCATCTGAACTTTTATGTCTGCTATGCCTTTAGCAATTGTCACATCGTGGATATTTTCAACTTCCCCGTTTATTAACTGTTTATTTAGCTCTTCTGTGTATTTTTTTGCATCACTAGCATCATAAACCGCCTTTTTTAAGAAATCTGAAAAACTTACATCATATGTACTATCCTGAGTAGTCTGTTCAAATATCTTTGGAATGTTATTTATTGGCACTTGTGTATTTATTGAATTTATCATACTCTACCCTCTTATTTAGCTATTTCCATAGCTTTTTGTATCATTGCCTTGGATGTGTTAATTGATGTTACATTTGCTTCATATGCTCTTTGTGCTGTTATCATGTCAACCATTTCTGTTATCATGTCAACGTTACTCATTTTTACATAACCGTTTTCATCAGCGTCAGGATGTCCAGGCTCGTACTTCATTTGGAAAGGTGACCTATCTTCTACAACTCCTACCACTTCTACTCCACCTGATACTCCGCTTTTAGTACCCATTTTTTTTGATTCAAAAATCGATTTAAAGCTGGGATCTTTTTTTACTTCTTCAAAAACTGCAACTTGTCTTCTATATGGTTGTCCGCTTTTTGTCCTAGTTGTCTGTGCATTTGCAATATTTTTTGCAATTATATCAAGTCTAGTTCTTTCTGCTGTAAGAGCTGTTGCTCCTATATTCATACTTGAAAATATGGACATTATTTTCTTCCTCCGGTTATAGCAGAATTTATTGATTTAAAATATGATGTTACAGCATCTGCAATCATAGAATATTGCAAACCGTTTTTGCTTTTATCAAGTTCTTCTGTATCAACATTTACATTGTTACCATCTTCTCTAGTGCTCACTGAGTTATCAGTAGCTATAAAGGGCTTTTTACTAAAATCTGTAGGTATAGGAATATGCTTACTATTAGTTATAGCACCTCTTAGGTGATACTTTGTGTTTGAATTTGCTAAAAATTCTTCAAATTTTACATATTTCCTTTTATATCCAGGAGTATTGGCATTAGCTAAATTACCGCTGATAGCTTTATCTCTAAGGGCATAGGCATCCATGGCAGAGTTTAAACTGTTTAAATATGTATAATCCATAGTGTCCTCCTTTAAGTAAATAAAAAGTGAGTAAATCTGTAAGCCGAGTTCTGTATTTGATAGCCATCTATCTACTCTAAGAGTTGCCTCTTAGCTCTAGCGACCTACCTTTGGGACATGACGGGCAGCCATTTTTTTATCCCTTCTTGGTCTTGCTTCAAATGGGGTTTACATAACAAGACAGTCACCTGTCTTTTGGTGAGCTCTTACCTCGCCTTTCCACCCTTACCGTTTTTACGGCGGTATATTTCTGTTGCACTAGCCTTGGAGTCGCCTCCACCGGACGTTATCCGGCATTTTGCCCTGTGAAGCTCGGACTTTCCTCATATTTCTATGCGACTATCTGATTTACTCAGAATTCATTATATCATTTTTACTTTTTAAATTCAATTTATTTGTGTTAAATTATTATAAATTTATGAATTTTTTCATTTTTTTTGCTTTATTTTTTACTAGTTTTTTTCTAAAAGACAGGTAGCATGAGCGGCTATCCCCTCTTTTTTTCCCTCAAATCCTAGGTGTTCTGTAGTTGTAGCCTTGATGCTTATATTTTCTATTTCTGTGCCTAAATTTTTGGATATTTTTTTTCGCATATCTTCTATGTGAGGCTTTAGCTTAGGTTCTTGAGCAATCACTATAGAGTCAATATTTACTATTGAGTACCCTTTTTCTATGATAAGCTCATTTACTTTTTTTAATAGCTCTAGCGAGTCTGCGTTTTTATATGCTGCATCTGTATCCGGAAATAAAACCCCTATATCGCCCAAGCTAGCTGCTCCAAGTAGAGAGTCTATGATTGCGTGTACTAAAACATCTGCATCTGAATGACCCTCCAACCCTTTTTCATAAGGTATTTTTTGTCCTCCGATTATAAGGTCTCGACCAGCGACTAATTTATGAACATCGTAACCGACACCTATTCTTAAATTTGTCATAGAAATCCTCAAAATTTAAAATTATTTTTATAATACTTTTGCAAATATCATTCGTCCTGCAGAAGTCTGTAATACAGATGTTACTTCTACGTTTACATCATAGCCAATATATTTTTTACCATTTTCTATAACTATCATTGTACCGTCATCTAAATAAGCTATGCCTTGCTGATTTTCCTTACCTTCTTTTAATACTTGGACTATCATTTTTTCACCGGCTACCATTCTGGGTTTTACAGCATTGGATAAATCATTGATGTTCAGTACCTTTACTCCATGAATTTTTGCAACCTTATTTAGATTATAGTCGTTTGTAACTACTGCTCCCCTTATATCTTTAGCTAATTTTATAAGCTTGATGTCCACTTCATCCGCATCATCTAATCTGCTATCATTAATTTCTACTATAATTTTAGGATTGTTTTGTATTTTATTTAAAATGTCTAGTCCGCGTCTGCCTTTCGCTCTTCTCAAATCATCTGTAGAGTCTGCTATATGCTGCAATTCATGCAATACGAATGTAGGTATTATTATTTTCCCATCAATAAAATCTGTTGATAATATCTCTGCTATTCTTCCATCTATTATGACGCTTGTATCAAGTATTTTGTTCGGTGCACCTGAGCTTTTTTTAGAGGCTTTTTCTTTTGGCATTTTTATATTTTGGAGAAATAAAATTGCCTCATCTTTTTTAATCCTGCCCACATTTATCCCTATATATCCCAAAAATATGTATACCGCTATACTAATCGGTACGCCTACATATGGCAACATATCCAGTGGCTTTGTTACAAAATACGCTATAATCATAGCTACAATAAATCCGATTACCCCTGTTATTAATTCATTAGACGGTATCAACAGAACCTCTTTTTGAATATAATTTGCTATTTTTTGAGCTCTTTTCAATAGGAATGGGGATATTATATAAAATATGATTCCAAATAATAGTACAAAAAAAATGGCAATACCTATTGAATAATTTAAAAATAATTGCGACTTGATTTTGAATTCTTGCATTAGCTGGCTTATTAAGAAATAAATGAGATACCCAACCGGCATTCCAGCCAATGCTATAAATAATTTTAACGCTCTTTTTATCAATTTAATCACTTCCTTTCTATAAAAATTATTTTTTCTCAGATTTTTCTAAGGCTTCGCTAAATAAGCTATTAATATCCGATACTCCCTTAACTTCTATTTTTATATCCTTGTCTTTTAATTTTTTTATGTCATTGAAATTGTTTTTAGGGACTATTATTCTTTCAAATCCCATTTTTTGAGCTTCGATTACTCTTTCTTTTACAAAGCTGACACCTCTAAGCTCTCCTGTAAGGCCTATTTCTCCGCAAACTACTGTAAGCGGTTTAACAGGTCTATTTGTATAACTAGATACAACTGATAAAACTATGCCGGCATCTATAAATGGTTCAGTAATTCTAATTCCGCCCGCTAAATTGACATAGACATCATAAGACGAAATTGCTACCCTTGAATATTTTTCAATTACCGCTAATAGCATATTTAATCGGTTAAAATCTGTACCTGTGCTGGTTCTTCTTGGTGATGGAAAATTTGTCGATAGCACCAAGGACTGTATTTCAATGAGCATAGGTCTTGTACCTTCAACTGTACCGGCAACTGCCACTCCAGGATTATTTTTATTTTCACCTAATAGCATTTTTGACGGGTTACTTACTTCTATTAGTCCTTTATCTGTCATTTCAAAAACACCAAGCTCATTTGTAGAACCAAATCTGTTTTTTACAGCTCTAATCATTCTGTATGGACTGTATTTTTCCCCCTCAAAGTAAAGCACTGTATCCACTAAATGCTCTAACACTCTTGGTCCGGCAATTGCTCCATCTTTTGTAACATGACCTACTATAAAGCAGCATATGTCTTTTCCCTTGCAAAGCTTCATCAACCTGTTTGCAATATCTTTTACCTGAGAAACTGAGCCCGGTAAAGAGTCCAGTGTCGTTGATGAAATTGTTTGAATTGAGTCTATAATTATTACATTCGGCTTTAATTCGGAAATTGTGGTTTCAATTGTCTCTAGGTTAGTCTGCGACATTATTAATAGGTCATTATCTTCACTAAATAGTCTATTTGCTCTTAATTTTATCTGACTGAGTGATTCCTCCGCTGAAACATATAACACTTTTTTCTTAGAGGAAATGTTGTGAGAAAGTTGGAGAAGTATTGTAGATTTTCCAATGCCTGGGTCTCCACCTATCAGAACTAAAGAGCCGCTTACTATACCACCGCCCAATACTCTATCAAATTCACTTATGCCGGTTGAAAATCTTGAATATTCCACGCCTTTTATTTCGCTAAGTTTCATAGGAGTGGTGTCCTTGCCAAGATTTAAAAGCGTGGCTTGTTTTTGTGCTTTTTCCATTGCATCTGATACAACTTCTTCGACAAATGAACCTATTTCATGGCATTTAGGGCATATCCCCCACCACTTGGATGTTGAATATCCGCAATTACTGCACACATATTTTGTTTTTAGCTTTGCCATTATCCCTCTTTTTCTACTACGTTAAAGTCGAATTTATCTTCATTTGCAGTTATTTGAACTGTATTTTTTGGTTTAATTTCTTCTAATAGAATTTTTTGTGCCAACACATCTTCTATATTAGTCTGTATTGCACGATTTAGCGGTCTTGCTCCATATTCTTCACTAAAGCCTATTTTAACAAGTAGCTCCACTGCCTTTTCATCTATATCAATTAAAATCTGTTTTTCGGTCAATCTGTCTTGAAGTTTTTCAACCAACAATTTAATAATTTTGCCTACATCTTCTCTGCTGAGTTGTCTAAAGCTGATTATTTCGTCAACCCTGTTTAAAAATTCGGCTTTAAAATATTTTTTTAAAGCATTTTTAAATTCTTGGTCTTTTTCCACCTGATTGGATTTTTCATCAATATTTGAAAACCCTAATATGTTTTTATTCATAATTTTAGTTGCACCAAGGTTCGATGTCATGATTATTATTGTATTTTTAAAATCTACTTTTACTCCTTTAGAGTCTGTAAGCGTGCCTTCATCCAAAATTTGTAACAATAGGTTAAAAATTTCCGGATGTGCTTTTTCTATCTCATCAAACAAAACTATAGAGTATGGTTTTTTCAAAACTTGCTCTGTAAGCTGTCCTCCTTCCTTATGCCCTACATATCCGGGAGGTGAGCCTATTATTTTTGTAGCATCGAAGGGCTGTGAGTATTCGCTCATATCCAGTCTTATTAGAGAATTTTCATCGTCAAAAAGCTGTCTTGCCAAAGCTTTTGCAAGCTCTGTCTTGCCCACACCAGTTGGACCTATAAAAATAAATGAACCTATCGGTTTTCTTGGGTCTTTTATTCCTGTCCTTGACCTTTTTATAGCTCTAGATACACTGTCTACCGCACTTTTTTGTCCAATAATTTGTCTTGCAAGCTCTGTATCTATCGATAAAATCTTTTTGGTTTCACTTTTACTAATTTTTTCTACCGGAATACCTGTAACGATACTTATTGTAGCTGCTATATCTTCACTTCTTATGCTGGATTGCAAATCGTATTTTTCTATATCAGCGGATTCGTAAATGGAAAGCTCTGCAGCTAAGTCATCTAATTTTTTTTCCATATCTTTTTTTAATCTGGAGACATCTTCTTCATGTAAATGCTTTAGGTTGTCTTCTATATTTCTTGTCTGTTTTACTATATCCCTGATTTTTAAATAGGTTTCATTCCTTGATACTACTTTGGAGGCTGCTGTTTCATCTAATATGTCAATTGCAGAGTCAGGTAGAAATTTAGTAGAGAGATATCTCTTTGAATATTTTACAGCATATTCTATTGTGTCCTTTGGTATATCAAGGTCATAATAGTCCTGTAATGTAGATATATTGCCAGCAATCATTGAGATTGCCTGCTCAATGCTTGGTTCATTCAAATCTACCTCTTGTAGCCTTCTTTTTAAATCATGGTCTCTAAAAATATATCTTTTATAATCTGATGTAGAGCATACACCTATTATTTTTATCTGTTTATCTACAAGTGCCTGCTTTAACATATTGCCTGCCTCTGCTGTATTTTCCTGACTAGCTATTATCGACAAGCTTTGAAAATTATCTATGAAAATTATAGTCTTACTTCTATTTTTAATTTCTTCTAATAATTTCCCTATACGTTCTTCCAGCTCACCCTTATACTTTGTGCCTGAAATTACCTTCGATACATCTAATTGAAGTATTTCATTATGTTTTAAAAACTCAGGCACTTCATTTTTGACTATTTTTTGTGCCAAGCCATAGATTAGAGCTGTTTTTCCTACTCCGCTTTCGCCTACGATAAGTGGGGTGTTTTTTTCTCTGCGTGCCAATATGTGTGTTACTCTTTCTATTTCTGCATCACGCATAGTGATTATATCTAGTTGATTTTCTTTAGCAAGATGTGTAATATTTTTTGTAAATTTTTCTAGCTCTCCCTCTTTTTTTTCTTGGGGTGTTTTAAATCCATTTTCTCCTTGTCCGTCTAAATTCGGCTGTCCTACTTTATATAGCTGTGCCAAATCAATTTTATTTTTATAGTCTATTATTTCTCTTTCAACGTAGTCATCATATATGTCATTTTTATTAAGTATATATTTTGCTAAATTGTTGTTTTTAAGAATAGAAAGCAGTACGTGCTCAAGTCCTACATTGTTAAACCCCAGTTGTCTTGACAAAGTAATAGAGTCTTCAAATATCTTTTTTATATTATCTGAGTATGTGAACATATTTTGCAAGGACTTTCCCTTAGGGTTTAATTTTAACACTTGCTCTGTCACAAAATCAGAGTCTAATCCATTTCTAAGCAGTATCTTGTCTATTAAAAAATTGTCATCTTGTTTTGCCAAAACTATCAATAAATGTTCGCTGTCAACTATATTGTGATATAGTCCGCTTGCCTCTTGAGCACTGAGATTAAGTAATCTTTTGCTAAAGGATGTGAAAGTCTCCATATATTCACCCCCTATTTGAATTTTTTTATAATGTGAATAGAAATCATAAGGTATAATTAATTATAGTGACGATTATTTAATTAATGTTTAATTTAGTTACCGGTTTATATATGCTCTTTTAAAGTTTTATTTAAATACGAATATTTTTCGTCTAACGGCACTACTTCATCAATTATGGCTGAGCCTAGGCAGTATTGTCCATCATAAAATACTGCTATTTGTCCTGATGTAGCCGCTTTTACAGGGTTGTCGTAGACTACTTCAACCATATCTTCTGATTTTTTGTATACTGTGACAGGTATATCTGCCTGTCTGTATCTAAATTTAGCTGTGCATTTTAATGGGAATGTCGGCTCTTTGCCACTTATCCAAAAAACTTGGTCAGCAAATAATTTTGAAGAATATAAAGCTATGTGCTCTTCGCCTTGGGCAACGTAGATAATATTTTTCTGTACGTCTTTTCCAGCTACAAAAAATGCCCTTCCGTCACCAACTCCGCCTATACCAAGCCCTTTTCTTTGACCAATTGTATAGTGGATAAGTCCGCTATGCTCACCTATTTTTTCACCTGTGTCTACGTTTACTATGTTTCCTTTTTTGGTTAATAAAAATTTATCCAAAAATTCATTAAAGTTTCTTTCACCAATAAAGCATACTCCGGTAGAGTCTTTTTTTAGTGCTGTGGCTAAATCATACTCTTTGGCAATTTCTCTAACTTCTTTTTTTTCAATCTCACCTATCGGAAAAATTGTTTTTGACAAAGCATTTTGCCCTATCCTAGATAAAAAATAGGTTTGGTCTTTGCTGTTATCTACTGCTCTTTTTAATTTGTATTCGTCACCAACTTTTTCTACCCTTGCATAGTGACCCATGGCTATATAATCTGCATCCAATTTTAGTGCATATTCTAAAAATGCCTTGAATTTTATTTCTTGGTTGCACATTACGTCAGGGTTTGGTGTCCTTGCTTTTTTATATTCGTTTAAAAAATATGTGAAAACTTGCTCCCAATATTCTTTTTCAAAATTTACTGTGTAATAATCTATGCCCAATTTGTCAGCTACTTTTCTTACATCCTCGTAATCCTCTTTAGCTGTGCAAATATCATCATTTGTATCGTCCCAATTTTTCATAAAGATGCCTGTGACATCATATCCCTGCTTTTGTAACAAGATTGCTGCAACAGAGGAGTCAACCCCACCACTCATGCCTAACACTACTTTTTTTGCCATCGTATTTCCTATCTATATTTATGGTTTAAATAAGTACCAATGAATTTTTAAATATCATTTCTATTATATCATAAGAAGTGAGTTTTACAATATTTGTTATTCTTTTTTTTATGCAAATTGCAATAGATTAAGTTGATAAATATTTTGAAATTTTTTTGTGAAAAAACCAAGTCCATTTGTAAAACAGACTTGGTTTTGATTTAGAATTGATTACTTAATTTTCTGACTACTAAATATCTTTGTCATTGTTTTTTCGGTCGATAATAGAGTTTTTTACATCTTTAATATTAATCTTCAAGTATAGTGCCATCGTCTCCATAATTTTTAGTTTCTGTGATGTACTCAATTTTATATTTATTGTAGCTTTTGTCTTTATTCGGCACAATTCTAAGAGTATTTTGTATTGTACTAGTGAAAGTTTCGCCTTCTTTTTTCTCGTCTATTATTTTTTTTGTGACAAATTTATTCATTATAGCTCTTGTGTCAAAATATCTGTTGTCAAGATTTGCATAGGCTACTATTTCGCCTTTTCTAATCAATAATACTATTGCGTCTACGGACAAGTCAAACTTGCTATATCCATCTTTATCCTTTGATATTACATTTGGAATTATTTTTTTATCAGGCATTAAGCCTTTAAATATTTTTTTGTATTTCGGGTCGGAAAGCGGAACTTCATTTTTTACATCAAATTTAATATTTCTAGGATTTGTTATTTTATTATTTTCCATAAATGTTTTTAGGTCTGTCTGATTGGTTACAGCATATTCATAATTACCTCTATGCCACTCACTAAACGATTGATTGAACGAAAAATATCTGTTGTAATCATCAAGGTCTTGCTGTGATAAATCAATTCTCACAAATAATGTATCAAATAAATCACTGTTTAGGCGGTCTGTAAAATCATATCCTCTGTTTTTAGCTATGTTGTCATAAGCTAAGTCCTCTGACAGCTCATTTGCGTAATAATGTTCTAACGGATTTTTATAGAAAAATGCTAAGCTCATTGCAACATATAATATAAAGAGAGCTAAGATTATTATACTATTTTTTTTCATCTTTTTACCCCCTATATAGCTCTTTTGTTATTAATCAAATATTTCGGTATAAAATAACCCGCCAAGCTACCTAGTACCAATCCAATTGATTTGTTAATTAAAGTAAATGATGAAACAGAGTAAAGCATAGCCTCAAATATTATGCCTCCAAGAAGAGCCATGCAGATGAAAAATCCTACTTTAAACACCGGCTCTGTCCACTTAAATGTCAAAAACTCACCGTTTTTTTCCATCTTATACATTTCAAATAATATATATCCAGCAAAAAGATATAAGATGCAGTATGCTAAAAGCACATATTTAGAAGTCAACTCTGATGCTACATAAAATAACTGTGCTGAAGGGGTCACCCTTGATATGATTTGCCCAAGCTGGTTGTCTATTGCATCTCCTCCTTTAATAAATGCAATTATTAATGCGTATATACCAAAAGGCATAGCTGAAAATATTGTGCCACAAATTAAAGACGCTGCTGTAGAGCCAAATAGCATCGATATCATCACAAAATAACTAAATATAGTTAATTTTATTATAATTCCGGTTATAAACATCTGCAAGGTTTCATTAAGATATATTACAGAGCTGATAAGCGGATTTGTAGAAACTATCATATATGTCAAAAAATACATAACTATTGATGGTAGTATAAACAACACCATACCAGTGATAATTTTTGTAGCATAAATTTGCAACCTTGAAAATGGTGCTGTAACTAATACTTCAATAGTCTTACTGTTTTTTTCTGCTGAAAAAAGCATTAAGCTGGCGGCAATCATAAATATAGCTTCCACAAATATAAAGCTTGGATTGGCAAAATTTCTGTATGTATTTACAAAATTATACATATCAATATTGCCTGAGGTTATATCCATTATTATCTGCAAACTTCTGAACGGAAAATAAAATGCCAAGTATACAAAATTTACAACAGCTAATACTGAAAGTGTTTTTACTTCTTTTTTGAACAAAGTTATATTAAATAGTGACTTGTTTGACATAATTTTCACCTCCCATAGCATATATAAATATTTCTTCCAAGGTCATATCCATTTTTTCTACCAGTACAGGATGAAATGGTATGCTGGCTTGCTTGAATACTTCAAAGTCCATATCAACTATTATTTCGTAAACCTTTCCATATTGACGGGTGATGTTCGGATTGAATTTTTGTTTAAATTCCTCTGTCATTTCACCCTCAAAGGCAATCTGTACCTTTTTATATTTTGTCTTTAACTCTTCCATTTCTTTAGTCATTTTAATTTCGCCCTTGTCCATAAAGGCGACTGTATCGCTTATCTGCTCCAGCTCTGAAATGTTATGCGTGGATATCAGTATGCTTGTGCCTCTTGAGATTACATCTTGCACAATCAGATTAAGCACCTCACGTCTTATGAATGGGTCTAGTCCTGATGTAGGCTCATCCATCAGTATTATTTTCGGCATACAAGAAAGTGCTATAAGTATGCTGAGCTGAGTTTTCATACCTTTTGATAATTGTTTTATTTTTTTCTTATCAGAAAAAGTAAATACTTCTCTAAGTGTCTGATATCTTTTGTCACTCCAAGTAGGATAGATATGGCTGTAAAATTCTCTCATATCCTTTACAGTGAAGTTGTTATAAAACATTATGTTATCGGGCACATAATAAATATTTTCTCTTGCCTTGGCATTGTCGCTTACGTTTAAGCCATCTAAGGTGACTACTCCTGCATCAGGTCTGTAGATACCACATAATAATTTTATAAGCGTGGTCTTGCCCGCACCGTTTGCTCCTATTAGTCCAAAAATTGAGCTTTCCTTTAGCTCTAAATTTACATTTTTTATAACAGGTGCGACATCGTATGCCTTGGATAAATTTGACGCACTTATCATATATTTTCCTCCTTAGTTTGACTGTTTGGTACTTGTTGTCCTTTATCATAGGTTTCGCTGACTATTTTTACCAATTCGTCTTTGTCTATATCTAAATACATACACTCTAAGACAACTTGTTTTAACATTTCTCTTATCTTTTCCATGCTAACCTCTTTATTTATTGCCTTTATAGTTGGATTTATAAAACTTCCTTGACCTCTTTTTACATAAATTATGCCCTGTCTTTCAAGCTCCTGATAAGCTTTTTGCACTGTGTTTGGATTTATGGTCATTTGCTGTGATAACTCTCTTACCGATGGTAATTTTTCATCAGCTCTCAGCACACCGTTTAAGCTCAAGTGCTTTACGGAGTTTATAATCTGCTCATATATGGGAACTCTACTCCTTACATCAATTTCAATCAATATCGCACCTCCTCTTTGCTATCTTTTTGTATTAAAATATTTTTGATTTTTTCCACTTTTATTACTACATAATGCCAAAACTGTTCGTAATGTGTGTAATAAATCGCAAATAGTATAAGTAATATAGCCGGCAACACAAAAAGCATAATAAAAAGTATTAAATAAAAGTCTAGCATATTTAACCTCAAACTTAATTATCAGAATTATTATTGTTGTTATTTATAAGATAAACAATTAGGGCAACTATGCCTATTATTACGCCAAGAAAAATTATTGAGCCTATTGAGAAAACAGCCATGGATTTACCTCACTAGTAAATAAAATTTTATATTAATATTACATCTTCTATGTGTCATATTTATGATAGTACACCGCGTACAAAAAGTCAATACTATTTTTGGAAAATTTTTAAAACAAAAAACTAAGACAAAAATTCGCCTTAGTTTTTTTATTTATATAAATCTTTGCTCTATCAAATTAAACAATCTGTCAGCAGTGTCCGGTCCTTTTTTGCCCTTTTGTTTGGCTTGATTATTGCCCACAAAATAATTGCTAGATACTCTCACTGTAAATACCGGATAATTTTTTAATAATTCTACTGCTTTTTCTTGGATAACATTTGTAGCGATTATAATTTCTACTTTTGGATTTTGAGTTTTTATGACATTAATTATTTTTGATATTGACTTAGCTGTATTTATTACACTGTCGACTATAACAACTATGTCCTGTTTTATTTCAGGTAGTGCATCTTTTTTTGGATTGATTGTATAAAAAGTGCCTCCTAGTCCAAAATATACACCGTCTCCAAAAAATCTGCCTCCTCTTTCTAAAACCAAAACCGCAGTATTTTTACTTGGAAATATTTCAAAAATTCTTTGTCCGATTTTTTCACCTAGCCTGAAGTTTAATTGTTTTTTATTAAACTTTTAAATTTACGGGCGAACAAAGTTCGCCCCTACATATATCCATGAAATTATGCAGGAAATATTTTAAATTTTGATTATTTATCAAAAATTTATTTTAAA
The DNA here is from genome assembly GCF_001693775.2 of Criibacterium bergeronii. Classification (GTDB taxonomy): domain Bacteria; phylum Bacillota; class Clostridia; order Peptostreptococcales; family Filifactoraceae; genus Peptoanaerobacter; species Peptoanaerobacter bergeronii. The sequence continues at coordinate 21,362 of NZ_MBEW02000001.1, forward strand.
TCCTTATTAGGCACAAAGCCAAGCTTGCTTATCATTTCTATGTCGGTTTTGGTATTTATACCATGAGTTGTGAGCATATCTCCGGAGATTGCAGCATTTGCTCCGCTCATAAATGCACTTAGACCTTTGTCCTCTAGGTTTATTCTACCTCCGGCTGTCCTAATATATGCGTCCGGCATTATAAATCTGTATGTTGCGATTATTCGATTGACTTCTAGTCTATCTAATATTTTATTGTTTTCAAATGGTGTGTTTTTGATTGGATTTAAAATATTCATTGGTACACTTTTTATATCCAGCTCTCTAAGGGTAAGTGCCATATTTATCCTGTCTTTAACGGTTTCTCCAAGTCCGAATATTCCTCCGCTGCATACCTCCATGCCTGCTTTTTTTGCATCTTTTATAGCATTTACTTTATCTTCATATTTATGAGTGCTACAGACCTCCGGAAAATAATCTCTTGACGACTCAAGGTTATTATGCACTCTTGACACTCCTGCATCATGTAGTTTTTTAAAATTTTCGTAGCTTAAAAGTCCAAAGGATATACATACGTCTATATCCACCTCTTGGACTATTCTTTTACAGATTTTTGCAGCTTGGTTTACTTCTTCGTCATTTAATCTTTTGCCTATAGTAACAAGTGAGTATCTGTTTACCCCTGAGTCTTTTTGTCTTTTGGCATCTTTTACTACTGTTTCTTCATCTAATAGTGGAAAACTGTCAACCACCTTGTTGTAATGAGCAGATTGGGCACAAAATTTGCAATCTTCGCTACAATTGCCACCCTTGGCAGATATTATGGCACAAAGGTCAAATTTATCTTGCATGAAATGTTCTCTTATTTCGTTGGCAGCTTTAGTTAGCGTATCATAATCTGAATTATAAAGCTCAAGTGCCTCATCAAAATTGATTTTGTAGCCATCAATCACTTTTTCTTTTAATTTAATAATCTCTTTGATTGTCATTATGTATCCTCATTTATATTTAATTTGAATTTACTTTTTACATTTTACACTGTTTAATTATAATTGTAAACTATATATTTAATATTGTTTACTATTCGTTGAATATCTTAAAATTTTGTGTAGCTTTAATTAATGCATCATTTATGTTATAATAGCTGTAATTGTAATGAAAGGAAATCCATGAGAAAAAAATATACAACAACACTTGAATTCGATAAAATAAAATTAATGCTAGCTGATTTTGCCATAAGTGAAAACACAAAGTCTTTCATAGACAAGCTAGGCATATCAACAGAGCCTAAAATGATAAAAACTTACCAAGCCGAAACCTCAGAGGCACAAAAAATAATACTCCAAAAAGGAGCTATCCCCTTTAGAGCCTTTTTTGACGTGAGATTATTTACAAAAAAAGCCAGCATAGGCTCAACATTGGATACAAGAGCACTACTTCAAATAGCACAAACCATTTCTACAGCTAGAGTATGCAAAGCATATATAGAGCAGTTCCAAGAAATTCCACACATACAAAATCTAGCAGAGCAAATAACTGTACTTAAAGACTTAGAGGACGAAATTTTTTCAAAAATAATTTCTGAAACTCAGATTTCCGACAATGCCTCTGCTAATTTAAGAAGAATTAGAAGAAGTATAGAGCAAGAAAATCAAAATATAAAAAATAAAATAAGCTCTATGCTAAGTTCATCGGCATACAGCTCAGTATTGCAAGACTCAATCGTAACTATCAGAAACGATAGATTTGTACTGCCGGTAAAAGCTGAAAACAAAAATGCACTAGACGGCATAGTCCATGACACCTCCAGCTCAGGAGCTACATTATTTGTAGAACCCATGGCTATAGTAAATATGAACAATAAGCTTAGCCAATTAAAAAATGAAGAGCATAAAGAAATAGAAAAAATCCTACAAAAACTAACCGCAGAAGTAGGACAATACTTCCAAGAAATAAATGATAACTTAAAAGCCTTAGAAAAATTAGATTTTATAAACGCAAAGGGCAGACTGTCAGTATCTATGGAGGCAAACGAACCTCAGCTAAATAATGAAAAATATGTAAATCTAATCCAAGCTAGACACCCATTAATCCCAAAAGATAAAGTAGTAAGCTCAAATATAATTTTGGGAAAAGACTATACCACACTGATTATAACAGGTCCAAATACAGGCGGTAAAACCGTTACATTAAAAACTCTTGGGCTTTTATGTATGATGTTTCAAGCCGGCTTGCACATACCATGCCAAGCACAAAGCACATTACCCGTTTTTAACGACATCTATGCAGACATAGGCGATGAGCAAAGCATTGAGCAGTCGCTGTCCACATTTTCATCACATATTTCAAACATAGTAAACATACTAAAATTCGCCAACAAAAATAGTTTAGTTTTAATCGACGAATTAGGTTCAGGTACAGACCCAATAGAGGGAAGTGCCCTTGCAATTTCCATACTAGACGAATTAAAAAGAAGAAGTGTGCTGACTTTAGTCACAACTCACTTTAGTGAGCTGAAAAATTACGCACTGACTACAGACGGAGTAATAAATGCCAGCGTAGAATTTGACGTAGCTACATTATCTCCAACCTATAGACTGACTATAGGCTTGCCTGGTAAATCAAATGCCTTTGAAATATCAAAAAAACTTGGCATATCTGATGAAATAATTGCAGATGCAAAAAAACATATCCAAAACGACAACCTAAAAATGGAAGATATCCTAAGCCAAATAGATAAAGTAAAAAATGACTATGAAACAGATAAAGAAAATCTTGAAAAAGAACTTGAAGATGCAAAATTTATCAGAATGAAGTTGGAAAATAAACAGCAAAGACTGGAAGAAAAAAACAAAGCCATGCTGGAAGAGGCAAAAGAGCAGGCAAGAAAAATGATAGCTGACGCTAAACAAGAGGCAGACAAGATTGCAAAGCAGATAACAAAACTCCAGCATATGTCTGCATACAAAGAGGTTGACAAACAGCTTAATAATATCAGGACAAATATCAGAGGCTACGAAAATAAATATCAAAAGGCAAAACAAGAATTAGTCAAAAAATCAGAAACCCCACTTGATACAGTAAAAGAGGGAGACACCGTCTATGTAAACAGCTTTGCCCAAAATGCAAAGGTAATCTCTGTTGATGAGCAAAAAGACGAAATAGTAGTGCAAATAGGAGCAATAAAAATGCCCCTTAAAAAAGAAAATCTCTCCCCCGCTCAAAAGCAAAAAGAGAAAAAAGCTACAAAATCTGCTAAAATTTCAAAAAACAAGGTTGAAAGCGCTAGACTTTCTTGCGATGTTAGAGGACTTGATTTAGAATCCGCTCTATTAGAAGTGGATAAATATATAGACGACAGCTATCTGGCACAACTACCTGAAGTCACAATAATTCACGGCGTTGGTACACTAGTATTAAAAAACGGTATACAAAATTACCTAAGAAAACACAATCACATAAAATCCTTTAGAGATGGTCAATACAATGAAGGTGGCATAGGAGTGACAGTTGCAACTTTAAAATAATAATTTTATTAACGGAGGAAATGTATGGTACTTGCAGGTGTAACAGAAGAAAACAAATGGCTTGTTTCCGCTTGGATTTTGACATATAAAGTAGGCTGGGATAAAATACTCAAAGCGTGTGCATCATGCTCTGAAAATTATCACGAATTTGAAATTTTGGTAGATAAAAAACTAGTTCCAATAAAAACTAATGAAGAAATTATGAAATTAGAAGAGGCACAAAATCTCACGTTTAGAGGTTTATTAAAAAATATTGGTGCAGGTATAATGATTACCTTATATAATCAATCTGACCTTGTAGACGTGTACGTTACTATGACCACTGAAGAATTTTCCAGTGCTGACTATGAAACATTTAACAAAGCTCTTGGTGGCTACTTAGATAGTATAGAGCTGGCAATGTATATATAAATTCCAATTTTACTTTAAAATTTTAAAATGATTATAACTTTTTACACAAGATAAGGAATTAACATGAGCATTTTTGCAATAGCAGACCTACATTTGACTCAGGATGTAAATAAATCCATGGAAAAATTTGGCTGGATAGATTATGACAAAAAAATATTTGAAAATTGGCAAGAAAAAGTCACATCAGAGGATTTAGTCATTATCCCCGGCGACATATCTTGGGCAATGGATACTATAGATGCCTATCCGGATTTAGAAAAAATAAAAATTATGCCCGGCAAAAAAGTTTTGTTAAAAGGCAACCACGACTACTGGTGGAAATCTATTACCAGCTTAAATAAATATGATAAAGATATGTTTTTTATACAAAATAACATCTTTGAATTTGAAGATTATGTTATAACCGGCTCAAGAGGCTGGATTTGCCCAAATGACTCAAAATATACAGAGCATGACGAAAAAATGTATCAAAGAGAAACCCTAAGGCTGGAAAACTGCCTTAAACTAGCTCAAAAAACCGGTAAAAAAATAATCCTCATCATGCACTACCCACCTACAAACGATAAAAAAGAGCCGTCAAATTTTACGGCTCTAGCAAAAAAATATGATGTACCCTATCTAATTTACGGACATCTGCATGGCAATGACAATTTTAATGCCAGTATAATCGGATTAGTGGAAAATACTCAATATCACCTTGTGTCCTGCGATTACCTTGAGTTTAATTTAAAAAAAATAATTTAATCCGCTCTAGTCATTTTTATCCCATACAAAATAAATGTTAGTTTCTCAAAAGACCACCATATGTGGTCTTTTAATAATTTCTGAGCTTTTTTTAAATCTTTATCTAGCACAGCATCTATTATATCTAAATGCCACTGCGTTGATTCAGCTACGCTGTCAGTTATTATATTAGCCTCATATCTGTACCTTTCGACTTGAGAGTTGATTTGCTCAGACATTTTTTTAGATATTCATTTTGAGACTTATCCAAAATAATATTGTGAAATTCTTTATCCACTACTGCAAAGTTTTTTAGAGCTTTTTTATCCCCTGCCCCATATTTTGATAAATTATTTGTAAATTTATTTCTAATATTTAGCAATGTGTCCTTGTTGACTTCATTAATAGAGGTTTTCATAGCATAGGTTTCAATTAATATCCTAGCCTCATACATATCAGAAAGCTCTTTAATAGAAAGCCCCTTTACAATAGTTCCCACTCCATCAAAGCTTTTAAGATAGTTTTCCATTTTCAGTCGTACAAAGGCTTTTTTTACCGGTGTCCTGCTCATATCTAAATCTTCAGCAACACTATTTTCTGTAATTAGGTCGCCCTCTTTATACTCACATTGGATGATTTTGTTTCTAATTATTTAATAAGCTTTATCAGATAAGACTTCTCTCATGGTAATCCTTTAATAATTCTAAACTACAGGATTTCTTGGCTCTTGTCCTCTTAGCACTGAAAGCTGATTGCTTAAAGCATAATCTTTCAAGGCTTTTAATGATTGATTTGAAATATGTGATATATGTGGCGTTACCAAGATTCCTTTTGTGCTGAGCATTGGGTCGTCTGCTTTTGGTGGTTCTGTTTTTATTACGTCCAATATTGCACCTTTAATTTTGTGTTCTTTAACTGCATCAATTAAGTCCTGTTCGACAATTATTTTACCTCTTGCAGTATTAATAATATACGCGGTTTCTTTCATCATGCTCTAAATCATAATCTGACCACTCTTCATCAATTATCCAAATTAGCATAATTTCCTCCTATAAAAACATTTTAGTCAATGGTGGACTGAATATTAAACTGAAAACCAACAGTTTTTCTTCAAAATCATCGTAGGCTTTAAAGATTTTTTCCATTACAGCTCCTTTCTTTCATTTTATTTAATAATTGCTATTGTTTTATATTTTATATATGCTCAAGAAGTCTTAGACTTAGGCTATGCGGCACCAGAAGAATTGTTTGATGAGTTTTTAGATGAAGTGTATTCAAATGTCAATGCCTTAGCGACTTAATAAAAATTTGTTCAATTTGAGCTTGCAATTTTCGTTTATGATATAATTTAAAAGCTTTTTTATTTTAACATAGCATTTTTCTATATTTTAACACTCAATTTTTAAAAATTAAATAAAAAATATTGTTTCTATATAAGATTTTTTTGTGTATTTTTTTATATTGTGATTGACATTTTTGTCATTAACTGGTTTAATATAGCTATATCTAAAGATTAAGGGGAATGTATCTCCTAAATCTAATACAGTTTTTTCGTATAAAATTTAGCTATTTAGGAGGATAATATGAGCGATTTTTTAGACAAAGATAATGGAGAAGATGGAATAGAATACTTCGATGATGAACAAACTATTGATTTAGTTCTTGATGATGGTACTACAATGACTTGTGATGTAATAGGTCTTTTCGAGGTTGATGATACTGAGTATATCGCTCTAGCTGAGCCTGAATCTGACAATGTATTAATCTACATCTATGAAGAAGTCGGCGATGAAGTTAGTCTTAAAAATATCGAGGACGAAGAAGAATATCAAGCTATTTCTGAAGAATTCATGGAATTATTCAGCGATATGTTCGAAGACGAAGAGGGCGAAGGAGAATAATTTTTTTTCTTAGCTAAACTAATTTCTCTAAAAGACTTATGCTAGGCAAATGCCAAGTATAAGTCTTTTTTATATATAAAAAGCTCGCCTATTTTGAAAATTTGGCGAGCTTTCTTATACTATTAGGCTAGATACTTTCGTTTCGGTGTGATTTTCTCCTACGGTGGCGGCTCACAATCTCCTTATTTGAACATATCCGTCTTTATTTATGATTTATTTTGTTCTTAGTATAACCCCAATTAAATTACTTTAATTATATTTTTTAATAAAATCTTAAATTTATAGGCAAACAAGGTTCGCCAGTGCATCTTGATTTTATACTTTTGTATTAAAATTTATTTTTAAAATTCTGCGTTTCCTACTGTTCTTGGGAATGCTATTACGTCTCTTATATTTTGCATACCTGTAAGATACATAATCATTCTTTCAAAACCTAGTCCATAGCCTGAGTGTTTTACTCCGCCATATTTTCTAAGCTCTAGATACCACCAGTAGTTATCCATGTTTAAACCGTTATCTTTAATTTTTCTTTCTAAAATATCTAGTCGTTCTTCCCTTTGAGAGCCACCTATTATTTCTCCAACTCCGGGCACTAGTAAATCCATAGCAGCTACAGTTTTTCCATCATCATTTTGTCTCATATAGAAAGCTTTTATTTTTTCCGGATAGTCTGTAACAAAAACCGGTTTTTTGAAAATATGCTCTGTTAGATATCTTTCATGCTCTGTCTGTAGGTCTATTCCCCATTCTACTTTGTAGTCGAATTTATGTCCTGAGTTTAAAAGTAACTCTATAGCTTTTGTATAGGTTATTCTTTCAAAATCGTTGTTTAAGATGTTGTCTAATCTTTCAAATAAGTTTTTGTCTACGAAACTGTTGAAAAATTCCATTTCCGGTTTTGCATTTTCTAAGCAGTAGCTTATGATATATTTTACCATTTTTTCTGCTACGTCCATATTTTTATTCAGGTCTGCAAATGCCATTTCAGGTTCTATCATCCAAAATTCAGCTGCGTGTCTAGCTGTGTTTGAGTTTTCTGCTCTAAAGGTTGGTCCGAAGGTGTAAACATTTTTAAATGCCATCGCCATTATTTCTGCCTCAAGCTGTCCACTAACTGTCAAATGTGCCTCGTTACCAAAAAAGTCTTGTTTATAATCAACTTTTCCATCTTTCATTGGAGGTTTTTCCATGTCAAGAGTTGTAACTCTAAACATTTCTCCTGCTCCTTCTGCATCGGAGGCTGTGATTAGTGGGGTATTGGCATAGACAAAACCATTTTCTTGGAAAAATTTGTGTACTGCATACGCTGCAACTGAACGTACTCTAAATACTGCTAAAAATGTATTTGCTCTTGGTCTTAAATGTGCTATTGTTCTTAAAAACTCTAGCGAATGTCTCTTTTTTTGTAGTGGATAATCTGTGTCTGATGTAGCTAATAATTCTATTTCGTCAGCATTTATTTCAAATTTTTGTTTAGTTCCATCTATAGAAAGTAGCTTTCCTTTTATATGAAGTGCTGTATATAAAGGATACTTTGTAATTTGTTTAAACTCTTCAAATTTGCTTTCGTCCACTACTATTTGTATATTATTAAAGTAGCTACCGTCATTTAGCTCAATAAAGGCGATTTTATTTGAGTCTCTAAGTGTTTTTACCCAGCCCTCAACTTCAATGTCTTGTCCTATATATTTTTCATAATCTTTAAATAGCTCGCTATTTGATAATATCATTGTTTTCCCTTTCGTGCCGCAAGGCTTTTATTTTTCTTTTTTGCCGATTTTTAATCTCAATTAAACCAACTTACAAATTATAGCAAAAATTCCTATTCTTTGAAAGTATAATATCATAAATAAAATTATATATAAGGCTTTAAATGTATTTTACAAATTAAAGAAATATTCTTTTTCCTGCTCTGTTAATTTTCTATAATTGCCCTCTTTTATTGTGCCTAGTTTTACTTTGCCTATGGCAATCCTTTGTAATTCTTTAACATTTCTGCCAAGCTCAGCTATCATGTTTCTAATTTGTCTTTTTTTGCCTTCAAATAAAACTACCTTGTAGGTTGCTGCAGAAAAGTCATAAAGCTCTATTTCAGCCGGCATAGTAAGTTTCCCTTCTAAAAGTATGCCATTTCTGAATTTTTCCATCTGCACATCGCTTAGTCTACCGTCCAATGTCACAAGATATTTTTTCGGTATATGGTTTTTTGGATGTGTTAATTTATTTGTAAGCTCTCCATCGTTAGTAACTATCAGTAGTCCTGTAGAGTCCATATCAAGTCTGCCTACCGGATATACATCTATTTCCGGCGGAAAATACTCTCTTATGCAAGGTCTGTCAAATGGATCAGACACGCTAGAAAGCACTCCTTTTGGTTTATTAAATAGATAGTAATATTTATTTATTTTTTTATCAGAGATTATTTCTCCGTCAACTTCGACTTCGTCCATATTTTTTACATCATAGGAAAAGTCTGTTAAAATCTCTGAGTTTACCTTGACTTTGCCCTGTTTTATCATGTCATCCGCTTTTCTTCTTGAAAGCTCAGTTTGACTGGCAATATATTTATTTATTCTCATATCAATTATAATCCATATCTTTTTGTAATATTATTTTAAAATCCTCTGATTTGGTTAAAGGGAAACACTCTTATTGCAACCTTCCCTATTATGCTATCTTCACTTACTATACCGACTTGCTCTGACCTAGAGTCTAGGGAATTAGGTCTATTATCGCCCATTACAAACACTGAGTTGTCAGGTACGGTCAAGTCTACTAATCCATCTGTATAGTCACCGTTTATATAGCCCTCTTCTTGCAGTTCATCGTTGATATAGACCTTGCCGTCTGTAATCACTACATGGTCGCCCGGAACTCCTATTATTCTTTTTACTAAATCTTTATATTCATTTTTTTCGTCCGGTAGTGTAGATTTAAATACGATTATATCTCCATTTTTCGGCTGTGAAAACCAATAGGATGTCTTGTTTAATATTAAATAATTGTTGTTGTCCAGTGTAGGGTACATTGATTGCCCTCTGACAATGGTAGGTGCAACAAATATAGTTATTAAAAATGCCAATGCAAAGGCGAAAATTATTGTTTTAATCCATTCAACAATTTCTTTTTTTATGTCGATTTTGTTTACTTGCTGTGAGTCTTGTGGTTCCATTTTACCTCCAGTAAAATATATTACTAAACTTTAATTGGTTTTTGGGTGTATCTATTTATTATCTGTGTCTGATGTTTTTTCTGTGGTATCTAATGATGTATTTGCATCATTATTAACATCTTTTTCTATATCAGATTTATCCGGCTTTGTAATTTTTTCACCTTGAGCCTCATTGTCTTGAAAATTCTTGTCTACCTTTATCTTTGATGGATATATTAAAACGTCTGATATATTTTTAGTAGTTTTATACTCAATATTCACATATCCATCTTCAGGAATATGTCTAAGGTCAGCATATAGAGTTATATCATTTTTTGAAACAGATAGTGAATTTGTATTAAATGTGACAACTATATTTGATATCGGCTCTAATATAGCATTTATAGATGTATCGTCTTTTAACAGCTGCACATCTTGCCCACTGTAATCAAACTGTACTAAGCCATCAATTGGTAGACTTTTTTTCAAATTAATTGTGACTTTGCCGGTGTCTACTTGCACACCTTTTGGCACAATAAGTGTGACATCTCTTGATGAGCTACCTCTGAGCTGCATCATAGTTACTTCTTGAGTAGAGATTGTTTCTATTTTATCGATTGTGCTAGGTGAGCCCTTAATCTTCACCTCGGATTTATCTAGTGTAAAGCTATCTTTATTTACACCTAAATCATTTTTTTCAATTGTCAAGCTTATTGGTACTTCTTTTTCTTTTTTCAGTTTTGCGGTTATGGCTAATTTATCCTTATCTACTGTCAGTCCGTTTATTTGATTTCCATTTGTATCAAGTATTAAAACCTTGCTCCACTTTATGAAATCAGATTTTTCTCCTTGTAGCTCTACTTGTACCTGAACCTTATCAGCTTTATCTGTTAAGCTTTTTGGCCCTGATATATATACGTTATTAGCTGAAATATCTATTGAGTCTACATAGTATCCACTAGGCAAATTTCCAATTGTTTTAATGCCTACCTTCTCATATTTTACAACATTTTCTTCTAAATTAACTTCCATCACTGAAGGGTGTATCTCGTAATTAACTCCCTCATATTGAGATGCTATATAAACTTGAGCTGAATTTACACCAATTTTAGGGTCATCTATTTTCATATGCAGCTCTATGCCATTTTTTAGGCTTTGGCTTACTTCACTCCTTCTACCAATTATCTTTACATTTGCCTGCAACATTTGACCCGGACTTACTGCAAGATTATTTTCTACAATGGTGTCTAAGTTTGATATATTAACATTCACATTATTTATTTGCCTGTTATCCAAAGGATTGGAGTCACTCATTACATAAATCCACGCAAAAAAAGCCACTACCACACAAGCAATTTTAATCTTCAAGATAGAGCTACGTTCATTCATTTGATTTAACCTCGCTCTTTTTTACATCGTCTTTTGATACCTCTATATCTTCCAAACCAACATAATCTTTATCTACAGCTTTTTCTTCTGATTTTAAATTTGCATAATCAATAAGATTTTGCTGCATTAAGGTTCTTAATCTATCTTCAGAAAGGTCTCTGTATAATCTTCCTCTAATACCGATAGATATTGCCCCCGTTTCTTCGGATACTACCAATGAAACACAATCTGAGTGCTCTGTTATGCCAAGTGCTGCTCTATGTCTTGTACCCAGCTCCTTGCTAAGACTTTTATTTTCTGTAAGTGGCAAAAAACACGCTGCCGATATGATTTTATTATGTCTAATAAGTACCGCTCCATCATGCAGTGGAGTGTTTGGTATAAATATATTTATAAGTAGTCCCCTAGAAATGTCGGCGTTTAAGAATGTTCCGGTCTGAGCTATTTCATTTAATCCAATATCTCTTTCAAATACTATGAGTGCTCCGATTTTTTGTCTTGACAAGGACAAGCAAGCACTGACTGTCTCTTCAATAGTATCTTGTATCTTTCCTAAACCATTTTTATCTGATTTTAGTATGAGCTTGGTTGTACCAAGGTATTCCAAAACACGTCTAAGCTCAGGCTGAAACACTACTATGATAGCAATAAGTCCTACTGTCATGGTGTTTCTTAATATCCAGTTGACTGTATAAAGATGACAAAATTCTGATAATTTAAGTGATAAAAGTATAATTATAATTCCCTTTACTAGCTGCTGAGCTCTAGTTTCTTTTATAAGCTCATAAATCTTGAATGTGACGTAGCTGACAATGAATATATCAAGGATATCGGTTAATTTTATATGTGTTACTAAATCTATTAAAGAATACAAATAATTATTCACTGCTCACCGCCCTTTTTACCCTTATTTTAAATATAATCATAACAATAACATAAAACTTAGTTTATCAATAAATCAATAAATTATCCTTAATTAAAATTTACAATGTGGAAAAATTAAGCCTGCTCATCAAAATCATATTTTGGTACGTTTAATGTCCTTCTTAAAAAGTCCAAAGCTTCTCTTACTGCTCTAGTTCTTATTTTTTGTCTGTCTCCCATCAGGTTGAGTTTTTTTACATAGGTTTTGCCTTTGACGTATAACCCAACATATACAAGTCCTACTGGTTTTTCTTTTGTGCCTCCGGTAGGTCCGGCTATACCTGTGGTAGAAAGTGCAATATCAGTATTTGCAACTTTTGCTGCACCTATCGCCATAGCCTCTGCAACTTGCTTTGATACTGCTGCGTATTTATCCAATAAAGCTTTTTCTACTCCTAAAAATTCAGTTTTAGACTCATTTGTATAGGTTGTAAACCCAGTTTTGAATACTTTGCTAATCCCATCAATATTTATTAATGCTCCGGACAATAGTCCCCCTGTGCAAGACTCAGCTGTCGATATTGTAAGATTATTTTCCATTAAATATCTGCCTACGACTGACTCCATTGTCAAATCTTCACCATAGGCGTATATATTATCACCTAATAGTTTTTCTACTTCTTTTACAAATGGTGCTAGCATTTTTTTTGCTGTCAGCTCGTCTTTTGCACTTGCCATAGCTCTTAAAATTAACCCTGTTTCTTTAAAATATGGCGCTAAAGTGGGATTTTCTTGCGCTTTTATTAGCGGCATTACTCTTTCTTCCATTATTGACTCGCCAATGCCACACACATTTATAACCTTAGACACAAATTTTTGGTCTGAAAATTTTTCAAGATATGGTATTATCGTTTCTTTTACCATTGGTGTAATTTCTCTAGGTGGTCCGGGCAATACTATAATAATATTTTTCCCGTTTTCAATTATGCAGCCGCTGGCAGTGCCGTTGTTGTTATTAATTATCTTTGCACCATCAGGGAAATATGCCTGACGAAGATTGCCTTCGTTTAAATCTTTTTCTCTATGTTTAAATATTTTTTTTAATTTTTCAAGCTCGCCATCATTAAAAATCATATCCACACCAAGAGTTGCCGCAACGGTTTCCTTTGTAAGGTCATCTTTTGTAGGTCCTAGTCCTCCTGTAGTTATGATTATTTCACTTCTTTCAAATGCACTAGTTAGTAATTCTTTTAATCTCTGCTGGTTATCTCCTATTGTTGACATATGGTAAACGCTGATGCCTATTAGCTTTAGCTCTTTTGCTAAAAATGTAGCATTTGTATTGACGGTTTCACCTAAGAGTAATTCTGTTCCTACATTAATTATTTCTGCTTTCATTTTATCCTCTTACTTTTATATAGTTAATCTAAATGCTGTTTGCTCTTTTTATCATTTGAGCAGCATCCTCCGGTATTATGGAATTCACCCTTATGCCCGATGCCATTTCAAAGCCTGCTCCACCTGAAAGTTTTGGAACGATTTTAAAATAATAGTGGTACGCAGCCTCATAACCTGAGTAGCCTTTTACTAGATAATTTAAATACATATTAAATGGAAAGTCTCCGATTGCTTTATACAGCATTTTAAAAGTTGTATAAATTACTTCAGACAAGGATTTTATATTTTCTTCTTTTTCAAAATACGGCTGGTGTTTTTTCGGCATTATCCAAGTTTCAAATTTATATCCGGGAGCATATGGCTCTAATACTACAAAATCTTCATTTTGATATATAACTCTTGTATTTTGTGATAGCTCATACTCAATCATTTTGCAAACAATGCACTTACCATCTTCTTTGTATTCTTTTATAGCCTGCTCAATTTCTTGGGTGAGTTTTACCGGACAAGCGTCAAGACTGATGATTTGGCTATGTGAATGTTGCATACTTGCACCTGCAAGCATTTTATAATTTTTAAAAAGACTAACGTAAGAAACATCCGGATTTTTTATATGCTCCTTAAACCTTTTATGGATTAGCTCATAAATTAGCTCAAACTGCTCTTTATCGATGTTAAAGTAATTTTTATTGTGTATTGGTGACTCCACAATCACGTCATGCATTCCTGTAGAAACATAGCAATATTTATTTAAATTTTTTATTTCTAATTCATTTTTTATAATCGGATATAGATTAGGTACAGCTCTAACCTTCCAATCTACTAAATCACCATCAACGAAACTTGCCTGTGGTGTCATGTGTTCATTTCCCTTACAAAACGGACACTCATAGCTATACTCCACATCATCGAACTTGCTAAAAATATTCATAATCTGTCTGTCCCATAGGTCAGATGGTTTTGACTCTCTGATACTTGTGTATATTACAGGTCTTTTGGATATTGGGTTAAGCCTTATCTGTGACATTTCTCCCTCATAGAATTTTATGAAAAGCACAATAATTTCATAAGATTTTTAATTATTTATATTTTATCACCTTTTATGACATTTAACAATAAAGATTGCCAGTATATCAAGATTTTTTAAAATATAAAATTTTATTTATAGACATTGTTTTATAAAAATTAGCAAAATTTGTATAAAAATTTTGTAATAAAAAAAGGTTACCCTAGGGTAACCTATACATAATTACTGTTGGATTGGTACTAGCACATTATTTTTAACATACGGATTTTTTTCAAGTAGCTTAAATACTGCAACTGAAATAATTGACACTGCCACAAACTCACTAATCATAATCTGCGAAGTAATAGCTAAAAAGCCTTCCATAGAGCCACTTGCAATGCCAATACCTATGCTGACTATGAACGAACAAAGTGCCGGCATAAGCGATGCTACATAGATATTTTTTATTTTTGACATTAAGGTCAAAGAAATAAAAGTGTGAGCAGTTCCAAAAATTAAATCATAAATCCCGTAGTTAGAATACAAATTTGCTAAAAAGCATCCCATAGTTATACCAATACGATATACCGGATTATACCATGCTAAAATATTTAGAACTTCAGCTATCCTAAACTGCACCGGTCCATAAGAAAAATCTCTCAACAAATATGTGACTACAAAATAAATGGCGGCAACTAATGCCTGTCTTGTTAAAACTTTAGTTTTCATTTTTCCTCCTTGATTTTTAAAGTGGGTGCCAAGAAACACTTAACAACAAATGCGAATTATACCATAAATTTTCGATTTAATCTACGATTTTATGATAAATTTCTAATTTATCTATCTGAAAAAATATTCACAATTATGCTGACTAAAGAAAAAAACATAACAGACAAAATCGCTATTGTGCCGCCTGGTTTTAGTGAAAAATAATAAGATACAGTTAACCCTACCATTACTTCACAAAACGCTAACAAAATACTGGTTATAATTAGACTTTTATAGCTCCTTGCAAGCATTATAGATGTCGCAACAGGAAGTACAATTAATGATGTAACAATAAGTGCCCCTACAGTCCTTGAAGAAATTGAAACTGTCAATGCAGTTAGTAAAACAAAGACTATATCATATAAAGGCACATTAACTCCCGATATCCTTGCACCTTCTTCATCAAATGCCATATACATCAGCTCTTTGTAAAGCATTAAAACCCCAAACAAGACCAAGATTGTAATTGCAGTAATTAATATTATTTCTGCATCTGATATAGAAACGATACTGCCAAATAAAAAAGCATTAAATGCACTTGCATTTTTTATAAAGCCGGACAAAACACCGGCAAGTCCAATACCAAGTGAGCTTATTACCGCAATCGCAATATCCCCTCTGTCATTGAGATTTTTATTTATTACCCCTACTAATAAAGAGGCAACTATACAAAGTAAAAATGAAACTACCAGCGGACTTTGTCTTATTACAAAACCCAAGGCTACTCCCGCCAACGCTGTATGAGATAAGGCATCTCCTATCAAAGACATCCTTTTTAATACTACTATTGTGCCAATGCTTGGCAGTATCAACGACAAAAGAGCTCCTACATAAAACGCTCTTCTCATAAATTCAAATTCAAATATCATATTTTTTTAACTTTCCGTATTCTATCTCATATACTGATTTACAATATTTTTTTAAATTTTTTATATCATGACTAATAATTATTATGGTAATATTATCATTTTCATTTATAGTTTTCAATGTCTCATAAATCAAAAGAGAAGAATTTTTATCAACACCAGTGGTAGGCTCATCCAAAATCATAATATCAGGTTCACTGACAAGAGCCTTGGCAAGCATAACCTTTTGTCTTTGTCCGCCCGAAAGCTCAGAAATTAATCTTTTGGCAAAGTCCTCCATACCAACTAAGCTAAGAGCCTCCATGACTCTTAGCTTATGAGTATTGTTTGCAAATTTGAACGGACCTATCTTAGGATATAGCCCTAACATTACTATTTCTAAAACAGTTGCGGGAAAGTTTACAGATTTTTTGTCCTGCATCTGAGATACATAACTAATAACAGGTCTTTGCCCATCAACATCAGTCACTTGTACTGTGCCGTTTTGCACCTTTAGTATGCCTGCAATCAACTTAATCAAAGTAGACTTACCTGCACCATTACTACCTATAATGCCTATAAAATCTCCTCTTTTTACCGATAGACTGATATCATCAAGCACATCAGTTTTTCCGTAGGAATATGATAGATTTTGAATGTTTATTAATTCTTCCATTTTTACTCTTTACTAGTTAAAGTTTAGTTGGTTATTTAAAAAAAGTGGTTTTATTTAAAAGAATTAACTATTTTATCCAAGTTCTTGTTCATTATTGATAGATAGTCTTCACCCGCATCTTCAGCCTCTTTAGTCAGTCCTTCTAGTGGGTCTAGCACGTCAACTGTCGCACCGGTTTCTTTAGAGATGCTATCAACAGTTTTTGAAGATGAAAGGGTTTCTTGGAATATAGTTTTTATATTGTTATCTTTTATATATTGTATAATATTTTTCATTGTAGCTGGATCAGGCTCAGAGTCTTCAAACACTCCTTCTATACCCATTTGAGTTAGACCATAATCTCTGCACAAATATGCAAATGCTTCGTGAGAAGTAACTAGACCTCTACCTTGAAAATCTTTTAATTTTTCTGCGTAGGCTTTGTCTGTATCCTGTAATTTTTTAATGTATTCTTCGTAATTTTTTTCATAAAAATCCTTGTTTGTCGGGTCTTTTTCAACTAAGGCATTTTTTATATTTGTAACCTGCATTTGTGCCTCTTTAAGTCCTAGCCAAATGTGTGGGTCATACATCCCATGTTCGTGGTGGTGATGTTCTTCGCCTTCGTGTTCTTCATGCGCCTCTTCGCATTCATGTTCATGCTCATCAGCATCTTCTTGATGTTCATTCTTTATTAGATCTATACCTTCAGATGTGTCTACATAAGATATTTTATCATTAGTGACCGCACCTTTTGCATCTTCAATCCAGCTTTCCATACCTGCACCATTATAAATCAATAGGTCTGCTTTTTCAAGAGTTACCATATTATCTGAAGACAATTCAAATCCATGTGGCTCAGTACCTGCAGGTACAATATTTACTAAGTCAACTTTATCTCCTGCGATTTTCTTAGTAAAATCGTATATTGGATACATTGAGGCAACTACTTTGATTTTATCGCTTGAGTCTGCCCCATTTGATTGAGTGTCGACTGCTTGGTCTTTTTTTGGAGTACAAGCACCTAGCATTGCTGTAGCTACAGCTAATGATAATATTTTTACAAAAGTTTTTTTCATTTCTTACTCCTAAATCTTAAACTTTGAATAAAATAATATAAAATAGAAACCAAAAAGCTTTGAAAATTCATAAATAAATTTACGTTTTCTTATATAACTCAGTAGGTAGAGCACTGCCTTGGTAAGGCGGATGTCGCTTGTTTAAATCTGCTTGTAAAATTTATTTTGAATTATTTTTTGACTTGGTAATTAAATTATATAAATTTAGTTAATACAATTAAATAAGTTCTTAATGCAACTTATTTGTAACAAACAATATATTATTATATAACTAAATTTTTATATGTCAATCAAATAAACATTATTTTAATCGTTTAATTGCAATTGTTTTAAGAATTATTTTTCTATTTTTTTCATATTTTTTAATTATTTTTTTAATAAAAAAAGACCTATCTAATTTCTATGGTCTTGATAAAAAATTCAATAAAATAATTTTTCTTGTCTTGTTACGTTTTTTGTTACGTTTCACTTTGCATTTTTATCTTGTTGTGGTATAATTATAAAACAGAAAAGTAAACCTATTCGGTTTGCCACTATTTTAGATTTTTAAATCTTTAAAAACCGTTGTAATGGGCATACAGCGGTTTTTTTATGCTTACTTTTTCTTTTCTTGAAAAAGGGCAATTACTTGTAATATCAAATCTATTGACATTATAACAGCTGTTATAACTTCATATTTTGACATACAATCACCCCCAATCTAATTGAGATTGAGGCAAACCGGCTGTACTACTTTTCTCTTATGCTAGATTATATCACAAAAGGCACTTGCTACAAAGAGCCTTTTTTATTTTGAAAAAAATAACCCCCTAAGGGGTTATAAAATGGAGCTTACGAGCGGACTTGAACCGCCGACCTCCGCCTTACCAAGGCGGTGCTCTACCGACTGAGCCACATAAGCAAATGTATAGTTATTTTATACATTTAATGCGTATTTGTCAAGCTGTATATATCAGTATTTTTAAAAGACATCAAAAGTGGCTTAATTTAAACATTAGTCACTTTTTAGTTTTATAGATTTCGTGTAATTTATTTCATTTAAATATATTCACTTTTCAATATTTTTTTGGTTTAATGACATTGTTGTCAAATATTATTTTGTGTTTTTATTTTTTATCTAAAATTTAATCCAGCAGTGTATCCTGTACTAAATGCAATTTGCAAGTTGTATCCTCCACTTTGTGCATCAATATCTAGACATTCTCCAGCAAAATACAGATTATCTATTCCTTTGAAATTCATTGTTTTTGGTGAAATTTGTAAAATATCAATACCTCCCTTGGTGACTGTAGCTGAGCTGATATTGCCATAATTTTTTACTTGAAGTCTATGCTCTTTTATTTCCTGTAAAATTTTTAGCTTTTGCTCTTTTTTTAGATTATTTACATCTGTTTTGTCATATTTTTCTAATAAAAATTTGCATAGCCTATGTGGCAAATATTGTGAAAGTTTAGTTTTTAGTAATTGTTTCTGATTATTAAACAGCAGATTTTCCAGCTGTTCACTAGAAATACTTGGTAAAAAATCAAGCTTTATAAAAATCGGTTTTGATTTATAGGTTATATATTTTTGCTTTTCAGCTAATTTTTTATCTGTTTTATAAGGAAAGCAATTATCTATTTTCATATCATTTATGTCTTGAAATCCTGAAATCTTGCCGGTCAATTTTATTACACACGGTCCACTTATTCCATTTTTTGTAAAAAGCATATCCGATGTCTGAGCATATATTTTATCTCCTACGTCAGCTGAGACCGTTACATTTTGTATAGATAATCCCTGTAACTCACTGTAGTCCTCTACTGTATCTATACCGGTTAGACTTGGATACATTTTTGTTATTTTTATATTTTTTTGCTTTAACAGCTTAAATGTTTTATTTATAGTGTAAGACAATCCTCCTGTTGCAATTATTACATAATCAAAATCATTTTTATATTCATATTTTCCATTTGTGGTTTTTAAAGAAGAAACCATTTTTTTGCCATCTTCATCAGAAATTTCAAAGTCAATCAATTCTTCACCAGTGTGAATTTTTACATCTTTGTTTTCCAATTGTCTTATAAATGAATTGACTAATTTTTGAGCACTTTCATTGGCAGGATAAGCCTTATTGCCCTCACACTTTACTCCTACTCCAATTTTTTCTAAATATGCAATCATATCGTAATTACTAAAATTAGAAAAAGCACTGTAAAAAAATTTGGCATTTGTATTTATATTATCAAAAAAATCTTCTTTAGAGTCTAAATTTGTTACATTACACCTACCTGAGCCAGTAATTGCTAATTTTTGTCCTAATGCTTTATTTTTTTCTATAATTATTACATCATTTTCTTCAGTTTTTGCAGTCAATGCAGCAAATATTCCCGCTGCCCCGCCACCTATTATTAAAATAGTTTTTTGTTTTTTCATTTTTTGTCCTTAATTTTTATTTTTGTATTCGCTTATGTGATAACATGGTACTTGCGGTCTTGTTCCTTTTTTACACCAACAATATTTTGGTTTATTTATCCTTGCAAAGCCTGCTTAATCTTCAAACATTAGTCTATTTTTATTTTCACGACAATAGTTTTCCAACTCTTTTGCTGTTTCTTTAATTTTTTTGAGGTTTCTATAACATCTTCGCTTGCTTTATTTAGATGTTTACTTCTTGGCATTATTTTTCTATATCCATGTATTTTAAATACTCTGTAAATATAAGTATCTGCTGTTATTTTTTTATTTCTTCATAAAATACTATTTTTATTCTTTTTGCATCTAATATTTGTCCTTTATTCATTGTTTTTTTAAACTTTAATAGTATTTCTTTTTTTGTTCAACTGTTAAATACTTGTTGTTTCCGCCTTTATAATTATTTTTGCTATTATTACTTTTTCTTATTTCTTCTACTTTGTTATATTCTTGTTTGGTTACTTCATATATTTTTTTATAAGATATATTATACTACAAATTTAAAGGGAAATCAGTATAAGAGTAGGAATATATGCCTTACTTTAAATAAACAGGAATTATTACAAAATTTGAATATACCATTATAATATTGTAGAATTTTAGTATAAATTTATAACAAAAAAAACTGATAGGTTGAAATCTACCAGTTCTTTTTTGTTATCGATTTATATATTACTTAGCTTGTGCTATAGCTTCTTTTAATGCTTCATCCAAATCTTTTATAGCTTGTTCCACATCAGCTACTGTACTTCTCAAGCTTAGTTGTACTCCTACAGCGTTTGTTATTTTTTTATTAAGTTCGTTATATACTTTGAAAGGTACTTTTCCTAGCACTTTGCTATCTCTTTCAAATCTTGTGTTCCATATAGCAGAATCTAAAGCTTTTTTTACATAAATAGTTGCTTTGTCTGTAGATGTAACGTCTGCCATACCTCTTGCTTTTTCTATTACCGCTTGTAATTTATCTATTTCGCCTTTTACTTCGTCAGTGCCAGCAAAAGGATTAGCTGCAATTATTATAGCTTTTGTTATTTCTGCACCTATTTCTATATGAGCTTGTCTTACTTTTTTATTTAAATCATTTGATGCAGTAGCTATAGTTTTTGATATTTCAGTGAATAATTCCAATCTTGCCCCTATTGAATCAAGGTCGTATATAGTTTCTGTATTAAAACGTTCTCCGTTAAAAGGTGTAGCCACTTCTTCTACTTGGGCTTGCATTTTATCTAATTCAGTAGCTAATTGAGCAGCGTATTGTTCATATTCGCTACCAGCCACTTCAGCTTCAACTGCTTCTACTTCAGACTCAACTTGATTATATTTAGTTTGCACTGGAGCTTCTGCAAATGCTCTTTGATTTAAAATCGCTGTTCCACCAAATACCATAGATAATGCCAATGTTAAAGATATGACTTTTCTTTTCATAATTACCTCCATAAAATATTTAACAAAAAGTATTCTTATCATTTTGTATACACATAAAAATAATATTTATAAATACATCGAAAAAAGTTTATTCGGTGTATTGTATTAAAAATAATAGCATTTCAAGAAAAAAAAGTAAATAGTCTTTTTATACTCATTTTGCAAGCATAATTACTCTCTTATGCAATAAATTTGTGATTAATTTGTAATTAAATTATACTAAAAAAATACATGAAATAACGTTATTCAAAAATAATAAAACCTATAAATTATTATATTTTCAATCTTTTTTATAAAAATATTTTCCATCACAAACTTTTTATACAATATGAAATTTTTCCTAGAAAAAACTTCAAAATAAATATTTTAATTATTGATAATGTCAAAAACCATTCCCAAAAAATATAAATGTATGTTATAATATTTCTATCGAAAGAGGATAGCTTTAAGATAATTTATTTTATTATATTTATTCTCTTACCCCAGTATAAAGGCGAGGAAATTAAGATGCAAAAATATAAAAGAATCCTTCTCAAGATGAGCGGTGAGGCTCTTTCTGGAGAAAAAGGCTTTGGATTTGATGAAGGTATGCTAGAAAAAGTTGCCAAAGAAGTTAAAAGCATTGTCGACCAAAAAGTCGAAGTGGCAATTGTTGTTGGCGGCGGTAACTTTTTTAGAGGCAGAAGTGGTAAAGATATGGAAAGAGCTCAAGCCGACTATATAGGTATGCTGGCTACCGTTATGAATTCCTTGGCATTACAATCGTACTTAGAAGGTGTCGGTATAGACACTAGAGTTCAAACTGCAATTGACATGAGACAAATAGCTGAGCCATATATCAGAAGAAGAGCTATAAGACATTTAGAAAAAGGTAGAGTAGTAATATTTTCTGCTGGTACAGGTAGCCCATATTTTTCTACAGATACAGCTGCAGCACTTAGAGCAGCAGAAATAGGTGCAGATGCCCTACTGCTAGCTAAAAATGTGGACGGTGTATATGACAAAGACCCTAACGAATTTGCTGACGCTAAGAAATATCAACATATCAGCTATATGGACGTTTTGTCACAAAACTTAAAGGTTATGGATTTAAGTGCAATCACACTTTGCATGGATAACAATATCCCGCTTAGAGTATTTTCTTTAAAATCAGAAAATATGCTTGATATTATCAATGGTTCTGAAGTAGGCACAATAGTAAACTAAAATTTAATAAAATATAAATTTTCGGAGGATGAAATGTTAAAAGAACAAATAAATCAAGTTAAGGATAAAATGGATAAAACCGTATCCGTTTTAGGTGATGACCTAGACACAATAAGAACAGGCAGAGCAAACCCAAAAATGCTTGACAAGGTTATGGTAGACTATTACGGCACTATGACACCTATAAAACAAATGGCACAAATCACTGTACCTGAGCCAAGAAGTTTACAAATTCAACCATGGGATAGAAGTAGCATAGGTCTAATTGATAAAGCAATCCAAATGGCAAACCTTGGATTTAATCCAACAAATGATGGCACAAGCCTTAGGATAAACATACCTCAGCTTACAAGTGAAAGAAGAACAGAGCTATGCAAGCAAGCTGAAAAAATTGGAGAAAATGCTAAGGTCGCTATCAGAAATATCAGACGTGATGCAAATGATGCAATCAAAAAAGCAGAAAAGAAAGACAGCTTACCTGAGGACGAAGTAAAAAATACTTTAGACGAAATCCAAACCCTTACTGATAAAGCAATAAAAGAAATCGACAAAAAAGTATCTGAAAAAGAAAAAGATATTAAAGAGGTATAAGTCTTGGATTTAAAAAAATTTTCTTATGAATTGATTGGAAAAAATCCTGCTTATGTTCAGGAGTATCTGTCAAAATTAGGATATTTAGTTAAAATCCAAGCCTTAGAGCCAAAAAAGGATAAGGAGATTTTAACTGATGAAATTACAATCAATTTGAAAGAAGAAACTGAAAATACAATCACAATAATAACATCTAAATTCAAAAAATATATATGATGTACATCATATATATTTTTTCATTATAAAATGTTTTGTAAAATTTATTAGGATAATGCTATGTCAGTAAAAATAGTCGCAACAAATAAAAAAGCCAAATTCAATTACAATATAATTGAAAAATTTGAGGCTGGAATAGAATTAAAGGGAACAGAGGTTAAATCCATTAGAAAAGGTAAGCTCAATCTTTCTGATGGCTTTGTTTCCATTGAAAAAGGTGAAATATTTTTGAAACAAGTTCACATCTCACCTTATGAGCAAGGCAATATTTTTAATGTAGACCCTCTAAGAATTAGAAAGCTCCTCCTACACAAAAAAGAAATAGTTTACCTCTTAGGTCAAGTAAAGCTAAAGGGGTACGCAATAATACCTCTTTGTGCATACTTTAGCTATGGAAAAGTTAAAATTGAGATTGCCTTGGTTCAAGGTAAGAAAAATTACGACAAAAGAGCAGATATGGCTAAAAAAGACCAACTCAGAAATATCGACAGGGCAATAAAGAATTTTAACAACAAGGAGAGGTAATGTCAGATTTAAAAGAAAATAAAATGGGCACTGCACCAATGAAGGGATTGCTAATATCCGTTTCATCACCAATAATGGTTTCGATGCTTGTGCAAGCACTTTACAATATGGTAGACTCACTATTTGTTTCTAGGATTAGCGAAAATGCACTGACCGCAGTGTCAATTTGTTTCCCTATACAACAGCTCATGATAGCGTTAACGGTTGGGCTTGGTGTTGGTGTAAGCTCATTAGTTTCAAGATATTTAGGAAAAAAAGATTTACCCTATGCAAAAAGAATTGCAAATACAGCAATTTTCGCTTATTTTTTAATAGGGCTTTTTTATATAATTTCAGGTATATTTTTCACCAATTCCTTTGTAGATATGCAAAATATAGCCTCAACTATCAAACCTGATGCAAAAGCCTATATGAGATGGGTCACAATTTGTTCCCTGCCACTTTGTTATACAATTTGTTTTGAAAGGCTCTTAGCCTCAACAGGCAGGACTTTTTACACCATGATAACCCAAGGTAGCGGAGCATTGGCAAATATCATACTTGACCCAATATTTATTTTTACATTCGGTTTAGGAGTACAAGGTGCTGCAATAGCCACAGTTCTTGGTCAATTAGTAGGTTCACTAACCGGTTTATATTTTCATATAAAAAAGAACCATGAGCTAAAAATAGATTTTAGTCTACTAAAATTTGATACAATCATTATAAAAGAAGTCTTAGAAATAGGCTTTCCTTCTATGGTAATGCAGAGCGTATCATCATTTACCTTATTTGTTTTTAATACAATTCTATCAGCATTTTCAGGCACAGCAGTTGCATTTTTCGGAGTATTTTTTAAACTGCAAAGTTTTGTAATTTTGCCAATAATTGGCTTGTCAAATGGACTACTTCCAGTAGCTGCATATAATTTTGGAGCAAAAAATAAGCAAAGAGTTCACGATGCGTTGAAATATGCCTTAATTTATTCATTGTCTTTCATGTCAATAGGCTTATTATTATTTTTGATTTTTCCAGTGCAAATCCTCAATGTTTTTAACGCCTCTCCAAAAATGATTGAAATTGGAGTACCTGCACTTAGGATAATACCTATAAGCTTTATCTTTGCTACTGTTTCAATTATACTATCCTCCATGTTTCAAGCGTTAGGTAGCGGAGTACCTTCGCTTATAATATCACTCATAAGACAAGTCATACTTTTAATGCCTCTTGCATATTATTTTTCATTAAGCGGAAGAATAAACAGAGTTTGGTATTCTTTCTTGATTTCTGAAATTATAGCTTTCTTGATTTCAATATTTTTAGCAAAAACTATATTTAAAAAAGCAGATTTAGATTAAAATTTCGCATTTTTATAAGGAGCTAAGATGCACGAAATAGATTTAACAAAGGTACATGAAGAGTCTAAAAAATTTGCAAATATAGACCTTGTACCTACAAATAGGCAAATAAAATCCAACTTTAAAGAGTTTAAATTTTTTCAGCTAAATACCTTTGATGATTTAAAAAATTTTAATGATGATACCATTAGACTTGAAATTTCCAAAATTAAAAGCAATTTTGAGTCCATAGTAAAAGATTTTCTTTCAGACCCAAAAAAAAGTATACTAGTTGCAACAAGCGAAAACAGCGTTGTTGGAATCTGCATATATTCCTTATTAGCTAAAAATGCCCAACTAAGTCAAAAGCTTGATAAGCTTGACCCTGATAAGACTGCTAACATAGAATTTTTATTTGTTCAAAAAGGGAGCAGGGGTTTTCTTTTGGGACAAAAACTTCTTGCATTAGCAGAATACCTTTCCATTGAAAAAGGCTACAGTGTTGGGGTTATTGTTATAAAAAATACAGATTATTTTCTTTTAAGCACCGCTCTAGCTCAGTCGTACACAATATCTTCTTTAGACGAATCAAATTTTGTACTTACTTGCCCTCTTGGCAAGATAATAGAAGATATCGTAGAGCAATACAGTGTAAAAAATACAGACATGAAATGGCAGCAGGACGTATTAGACCTTGGCTTTGTGGGTATTAAAGTTATAAATTATAAATCAAATGATAATTTTTTTGTTAGCTATTCAAAGGCTTATTACAATTAATTCTTGTAACATCATTTTTTATATGGTAGACTAATAAATATGATTTTAAATGGAGTTGAAAAATGGAATTTACATTTGCTCATAATAATTTCAATGTTTTGAATCTTGAAAAAAGTATTAATTTTTATAAAGAGGCTCTTGGTCTAGTCGAATCAAGAAGAAAAGAGGCTTCTGATGGTAGTTTTACGTTAGTTTATCTAACAGACAAAAACAAAACTCACGAATTGGAGCTAACTTATTTAAAAGACAGAAAGAGCCAATATGATTTAGGTGAGAATGAATTCCACCTTGCCTTTAAAACTGATGACTTTGAGGCAGCACACAAAAAGCATTTAGAAATGGGATGTATTGTTTTTGAAAATAAAAATATGGGGATTTATTTTATAGCTGACCCTGACAATTACTGGCTTGAGATAATACCCGGTTAATTAACCGAAAGGATTGAAGGATGATTTGGGAAAGCAAATTTTTGTATTTTTTGCAAACTAATGTGCGCTCCGATATCATTGATAAAATAATGATACTTGTATCAACATTAGCAGACAGAGGACTTATTTTCATAGCTTTGAGCATTTTTATGCTATTTATGCCAAATATGGCAAGAATATCATATATGTCATTGACATCCTTGACGTTTAACGGATTAATTACAAATGTCATTTTAAAACCCCTGATTGCTAGGACAAGACCATTTGAAAAATATGACCTTATAACATCCGTACTGGCTAAATTGCCACAGGACTATTCATTTCCATCCGGTCATACATCTGCATCATTTGCATTTGCAACATCAGTTTTTTTATACAATAGACAGCTTGGCATACTTGCATATATTTATGCTTTTTTAGTAGCATTTTCAAGAATGTATATTGGCGTACATTACCCCACTGATATTATGGTAGGCATGATTATAGGTGTAGTAGTATCCGTTTTATGCAATAAATATGCAATTGTCATATACAAAAAAATCAGTGAGTTTATCTAGGTTTCAAATGAAAGTTAAATATATAAATTAATTTAAGGAGGAATATATGTCTTTAGATTTAGAACCAAAAGAAGTATTTAAATATTTTTACGAAATTAACCAAATCCCAAGAGGCTCAGGAAAAGAAAAACAAATCTCTGATTATCTAGTGAATTTTGCAAAAAAGAGAAATCTAGAAGTAGTTCAAGATGAAGAATACAATGTAATCATCAAAAAACCTGCCTCTGCTGGATATGAAAACTCACCTACAGTGATTTTACAAGGACACATGGATATGGTTTGTGTCAAAGAAGACGGCAGTGAACATGACTTTGACAAAGACCCAATACAAATGTATGTAGAAGATGGATTTTTAAAAGCTAAACAAACTACATTAGGTGCTGATGATGGTATAGCAGTAGCATACAGCCTTGCAATATTAGATGGAGATTACAAGCACCCTGCCCTAGAAATATGTATCACAACCAACGAAGAAACCGGTATGTACGGTGCAGATGCACTAAAACCGGGCAGCTTAACAGGTAGTGTTCTACTAAATATGGACTCCGAAGAAGAAGGAGAATTTTTAACCACTTGTGCAGGGGGAGCAACATTTAATGCTTATTTCCCAATTAAAAAAGAAGATTTCACAGGACAAGGATTATCCTTAACTGTAAAAGGACTTCTTGGAGGTCACTCAGGTGGAGAAATTCACAAACAAAGAGCCAACTCAAATAAAGTCCTTGTGAGATTACTAAATGAAATAAGAAAAGAAAATGAACTAAGAATTATAAGTATAGTCGGTGGCACAAAGGACAATGCAATACCTGCAAATTCTACAGCACAAATAATTGTAAAAGATGCTGCCAAAGCCGAAGAAACAGCAAAAAAATTATTTGAGAGCATAAAAAAAGAATATAGTGTGCAAGATCCGGATATGCAGCTTGAAATCTCTAAAACAGACGTAAAAACAGCATATACCAAAGAGCTTACAGATAATATAATTGACTATCTAATGACAGTACCTGACGGAGTTATAAAAATGTCAATGGATATGGAAAACCTAGTTGAAACTTCGTTAAATAATGCTATACTTAAAGAGGCAAATGACAATTTAATGATAATAACTTCAACTCGTAGCTCAGTAGAAAGCGAATTAGACGATTTACTAGATAGATTGCAGATTTTTGCAAAAACTTTTAATGCTGATTTCAGCATATTAGCTAGATATCCGGGTTGGGAATATGAAAAAGACAGCAAAGTAAGAGATTTAGCCAAAAAACTATATGAAGATATGTTTGATAAAGAGGCTAAATTAACTGCAATCCACGCCGGAGTAGAATGTGGCTTACTAAAAAGAATATTGCCTGACTGCGATATGATAAGCTATGGACCTGATATGTTTGATGTTCACTCTCCAAAAGAACATCTTGATATCGCATCTGCAAAAAGAGTTTTTGATTTCACAGTAAAATTATTAGAAAATTTAAAATAAACACCTAAATAATTTTTAAATTTATTTAACAAGGGAGATTTAGCATGATAAAAAATGAAGTAACAATTAAAAATGCAACAGGTTTACATTTAAGACCGGCAGGAGTATTAGCTAAAATAGCAAGCGGATGCAAATCTGATATAATACTTGTAAAAGGTGATAAAAGAGTAAACCCTAAAAGCGTACTAAATGTAATGTCAGCACAGATTAATAAAGGCGATAATATTACTATCGAAGTATCAGGTGATACAGAAGTAGAAGATATGAAAAAAATCGTTGATGCCATAGAAAGTGGTTTAGGCGAATAAATAATCATTACAATGTAAAAACCCACACTGCAAATGCAGTGTGGGTTTTTATATTGTAAATATCGTTAAATACATTATCACCTAGATAAGAGTAAGTCTACTAAATCTACATCATCTACTTGCTCAATTTGCTCTAAAAGCTCATCTATCACATCTACATGATTTGGTTGTATTGTTATAATTGCACAGCGATATTGCTCATTGTTCGCATCGTACTTCGCCAATTTAGCAATTTCTATATGGTCAATTTTAATCATATTTGTATCAAAAATTTCAAATATTTTATCCAAAGTTTTCTTATTTCTATACTCTATATATATTGTCCTATCTTTAGATAAATATTTAATATTATATTCAAACTTGGATAGCACTGACTCCACAATAAATATCAATGCTGTAGCTATCAAGCCGCCTTCATAAAAACCAGCCCCAAACGTCAAGCCTGTTATAGCCACTGCCCACAAGCCTGCAGATGTAGTTAGCCCTCTTACCTGCCTCCTTGGAGTCCTGATAATAGCACCTGCGCCTATAAAGCCTATCCCTGCTATTACTTGTGCTCCCAACCTTGCCATATCAGTAGTATAATGCATAAATAATGTTAAATACTGTCCTGTAAGGGTAGTCATGCAAGCACCTACACATATCAATATATGTGTCCTAAATCCTGCTGAACGTCTTTTGTATTCTCTTTCAATCCCGATTATTCCACCACATACAAGTGATAGCATCATTTTTAAAAATACTGAGGCAAAGCTCATATCTCTTAAATTATCAAAAAGACTTATCAATCCATTACCCTTCCTATATCTCGTCTATTAAATTTATACACTTCAGGCTTGATATTTCTGAAATAATAGAAGTATGATTTGATTTTTCATTTAATCTAAGTAACATTACAGCACTTGGTCTTTGTCCTCTTTTTGAGTCTCCTCTTTCAAGGTCAAAATCATACACTCTTATTTTTTTATTTTCCATAAAAAGCAAGATTTCTCTTATTTCTTCTACTGCGTTAAATTCTACATAAATATTCATGTTGCAAGAGTTTTTCACAAAATAATTGGACAGTATCGGTAGAAATCTGTTGCAAATAAACACTGTCAAAAAGCCTAAAAAAACACATTCGTAAAAGCCAGCTCCAATACATAATCCCATACAAGCAGATGCCCAAAGACTAGCTGCGGTTGTGATACCTTTGACCTCTTGTTTTGCATTTATAATAATAGTGCCTGCCGCTAAAAAACCTATACCGTTTATGACTTGTGCCCCAAATCTTGATACGTCAGTTATAACATTTTTACTGACCAATCCTCTTTGGATTGCACTTTGGAGCATATCATATTCATACTGACTTAATATCATTGTAAGGGTAGAGCCTATACACACTAGTATATAAGTTCTCAGACCTGCCGGAAGATGCTTACTTTCTCTTTCAAAGCCTATAAAAAATCCCAAAATCACTGAAAGAATTAATCTAAACACCACTGAATATATTGTAAATTCCCTTAAAGGATTAAAAAAACTAATCATTTTATTATTCCATTTCAAATATTACGTTTAACATATCTTTGCATATTTTGTTTTTTAACCGTAAAAACTCTCTACCAAACCAAGAATTTAAACTACTGCTTTTCTTTTACAATATGCAAGCTTTTAATTATTCAGATACCTCCGGAGATATTTTGTTCATCAATAATGGAGAAAATATTCCAAAAACACATAATACTATTAAAATCCAGCAAAGTGGTGTAGAAAACAATATTGAAGGGTCACCGCCCGACAATGCAAGCGAACGTCTTAGTCCTTTTTCTCCAATTGGTCCTAGAATTAATGCAAGCACTATGGCAGCATTATTTAGGTCAAATTTTTGAGTTAAATATCCAATTACTCCAAAAATAAGCATAATAACAACATCAAATAAGTTTTGATGTATAGCAAATGAACCTACTACGCACAATATTGTAACTGCCGGTATCAATATAGCGTCTGACAATCTTGCTATTTGAGCAAATGCTCTGCAACCCAGCAGACCAATCCCTAGCATTGCAAACTGCGTAAGTACAAAGCCTGCAAAAAATGTGTATGTCATTTTAGCTGTTTCACCTATGAAAAGGTCAGGTCCAGGTGTCAAGCCTTGAATTATTAATCCACCCATCAAAACAGCAGTTACACTTTCGCCCGGTATCCCAAGAGTAAGCATAGGTATTAAAGAGCCACCTGTAACAGCATTATTTGCAGCCTCAGAGCCTGCAACTCCTTCTATTGAACCTTTACCAAACTGCTCTTTTGTTTTTGAAAATTGTTTTGCTGAGTTATATCCCATAAAACAAGCGATTGACGCACCAGCTCCCGGCAATATGCCTATCAGGTTTCCTATTATCCATGAACGCCCGATAGTAGGTGCTATTTTTTTCATTTCAGCTTTTGTTGGTAGCATTTTATCACTAAATTTTTGTGCTTTTGCTCTTTGAGTTATAGCTTTTTCTGCCAATCTCAGTGCTTGGCTCATTGAAAATAATCCTATCAAGGCACAAGTCACATTTATACCTTCATATAATGAACTTTGCCCGAACATAAAGCGTTTTACACCCTCCATAGGGTCCATACCTATTGTAGAAATAAGCAAGCCAAAAGCTCCTGATATCAAGCCTTTTATTATTGATTTTGAAGATACTCCAGCTATAATTGTAAGTCCAAAAATGGATAGCCAAAAATATTCAGGAGAACCAAATTTCATAGCTAATTGTGCCAATAAAGGTGCAAAAAAGTATAAAGAAATACATGATAACAAACCACCAAAAAATGATGCTATACACGCCACACCCAAAGCCTTACCTGCTTGACCTTTTAAGGTCATTTGATATCCTTCAATAGCGGTAGCAGCAGATGCCGGAGTCCCTGGAGTATGTATTAATATTGCAGATATTGAACCTCCAAAAATAGCTCCACAATAAATCGCTCCCAGCATAATCAATCCGGTAGATGCGTTCATAGAAAAAGTCATCGGCAACAAAAGTGCAACACCCATTGCAGCGGATAAACCAGGGAGACATCCTATAACTATACCTATAGTGACACCTGCAATCATCGCAAGCAAATTAATAGGGACTAGTGCATTGACAAAGCCATTCGCCATCAGCATTAAAGTTTCAGACATTATATAAATTCCCCCTTAATTATGAAAAAAATATTCCTGATGGTAGACGCACACCTAAAAATTCAGTAAATGCCCCATATACCAACAACATTATAACAACAGTAGTGAGCGCTATCTGCCACTTCTTAACTTTAAGAAATAAAAGAACTGCCACCATATATATTACTGAGGATATATAAAATCCGATTATAGACATCAATACTATATAGGCAACAGTCATTGCAAAAATTGGAAAAAATTGTTTTGGAAGAAACCCTTTAAATTCTTCTAACCCTTTAACAACTCCAACTTTTTTAGCTGCAATAAACATTTGTACTACATAAAGACTATTTAATAAAAATAACAATACTATTATTGCAAACGGATATACCTGTGCATTTGGCGGCAATTTAATAGTCATCACTGCAAAAAACAAGCATATCGCATACATAAGACCAACTACGAATATATCAGTTTTTTTCATTGTTCACCCTTTTATTTTTCAAAAATATTTAGCTGCCAAATATATGGCAGCACAAATAATAATTAGAAAATTACCAAAGTTTTGCTACATCATCAACGCAGAACTTATATTGTTCATCTATCATAGCTTTAGTTTCTTCAGGGTTCATATATAAAGTGCTTATATTCGCTTTTTTTGCTGCCTCAATATATTCAGGGCTTTCCATAGCATCTTTAAATGCCTTAGCATAGAAATCTATTACTTCCTGAGGAGTTCCCTTTGGAGCTACTATAGCTCTACGGCTACCATACCATTTATCATAATATCCTAATTCACCAAGAGTAGGCACGTCTTTAAATTCTTCAATTCTTTCAGTGCTAAATACTCCTAGCACCTTAACTTCAGACTTCATAGATGCAATGTCAGCTACTTTTGCTACAGCAAATTGTACTTCGCCTTGTCTTAGAGCCAACAATTGGTCAGCAGTACCGCCATAAGGGATAGCTGTATATTCAAAATCTGCAGATTTTGCTAACAACTGTGCACCTATATGATTTGATGCTTTTTCTCCGTTAGTAGATGCTTTTAATTTTCCAGGATTTGCTTTTGCATAATCAACTAAGTCTTTTAAAGTATTAAATTCACTGTTTTTTGATGTCAATACTATTGCTGTTTCGTCTACATGGTTACAAATAGGTATGAAATCTTCCATAGTATAATCGCCCAACTCTTCTACAATGTTAGAACAAACTGTAGGTAGATTTATAAAGCCTAATGTATAACCATCAGGTTTAGCTTGAGATAATGCTGTCCAACCTATAGAGCCTGAGCCACCTTCTAGGTTGTTTATTACTACAGTTTTACCTATAGTTTTAGTAGCATACTCAGATAATACCCTAGCTGTAGTATCTGTACCTGAACCTGCCTTATACGCTACTATCATGGTTACGTTTTCTTTTGGTTCAAAACTTCCACCGGTAGATGCCTTTTGCTCAGAACCTTCAGGTTTTTCAGATGTTTTTGCTCCGCAAGCTGCTAATGAAATAGCTAAAGCTGAAACAAGAGCAAAAGTTAATAATTTTTTCATTTTCATTATTCTTTCCTCCAATTAAAAATTTATACATAATAAAATCACATTTTTTAGCGAACTTATTATGTATAAATCCTACCAACTATGTTATAATATGTAAAGTTTAGAAAAAATTGAACTTAACAAAAGTACAATTTTTAAACCTAACCTTGGAGGTATAATGTTAAAAATAGCCAGTGAAAATAAAATAAAAAACATAATAATAGGCATTGTCATGGGCTTTGTTTTAATTTTTTCCTTTACTATTATTTGGCTTTTTAACTCCTTTAAGGAAATATCTCTAAATTCCATTTCAGATGCCCATAACAGTTTTGCAAGAGAGCTTGATTATATATATGACACTGTTAATACCTTTGTGTTTGATTATGGAAATTATGTATTTGATACAGAGTCTGTCCAAAATTTAATGATGGAAAGATTTTATTCCTCAAAATCTATACACGAAAATGAAAGAAAACACATACTTGAAACGATTAAAAAATTTGATTTTGTTCAAGATGTATATATTTTAAACGATTTTAACGGATATGTATTTTCAACAAATGATAAATACTCAGAAGTGCATATTTCTAACCTCAAAAATTACTTTATAAAGGATTTATTTATCCATAGGAGCGGTATAAAATCTGACGTTCCTATACTTTGTCATAGCAATAATAAATTTGAAGACGATTATTATGCCTTTGTTTTTTATGCAAAAAATGAACAAAATTATCCTTTGCCTGGAATGTTAATCCTCACTGTGAGCAGTAATTGGTATAAAAAAACTTTACTCCTTGATGACACGATTGATAATATGCTAATTTTGGACTCTACCGGAAATATATTGGTCGCCTCATCAGATGTAATGGCTGACAGCTATACAAATGATGACATAAAAAAATTATTAAGTGTGCCATCAAACAGCTATTTAGAAGATAAAAAAACAGGATATACAACTTTTTCCTATAGCTATGACAATGATAAGAATAAGTACATCAGAAGTTCAAAATTAGAAAATCTACTACCAAAGCTAGTGCGTATTCAAAATATATTTTATTTCGTACTCTTTGTTTTACTTTTAGTTTTTATATCAATGTTGTTTATACTTATATCTTACACTATATTGCCATTTTTTCAGATGAACGATACCATAAAGGCTATAAAAAACACCCAGCAATACAACAATCAGGCAGTGCACAATGATAATACAGACACCCCTGTTAAAGTTTCATCATTAAAAGAAGAATTGGGCGATGTCTTAATTCATTCAAAAAGGATAAATTTAAATCTAGTATTATATGATATTCTAGTTGAAAGCGTAGCACCTGATGCAACCCTTTTATTTTCTGATATAACTGCAGTGGATTTATCCGAAAAAAGTGGATTCGGTCTCATGCTCATTCAAGCATCACATAGAAAAGACATCTATTTGGCAATACAAAACGAATACCCTAATCACATTGTATCTAAATATTCCAACACTTACTGGCTATGTGGCATTTTTAATGATTATGAAGATTATCTAAGATGTCAGGAGCTAATCTATCAAAATCTAGGAGTAAGATGCTTTTTAAGTACACTTTTCAAGGATTTTTCAACCTTGATTGAACATAAAAATAATCTTTTTGAACTAAATCAGCTCAGTGTAATGTTAGCTGACGAAACTAATATAATAGAAGAAAAGCTGATTTGCGAAAAACTTTCCAACAATCCTGTAGACAGCAAGGATTACACTTATCTAAAAGCTAGATTAAAAACAGGAAATGTAGACGCATTCTACAAAAAGTGGGAGCAAACAGTCGATTTACTCAAGAACAGAAGATATGATGTAGTCCAATATGTATACAATAGATGTAAAAATATAGTTTTATCATGTATGAAGGAAATAAATGGTGATACAGAAGGTTATAAATTAAATTCAAAAATCGAAGAATTCGATAAAATTGAAGATTTATATAGAGTTTTTGACGATTTTTTACCTATAATAGAAAATTATTTTAAAGAAAAATCAGCCCAAAAAACTGCTAGCTTGACTGACAATATCATAGAATATATAGAGCAAAACTACCTAGATAAAAATCTAAGTGCTAAAACAATTTCAGACAAATTTGATATGAACACAGCTTATATAAATCGCCTTTTTAAAAATAAAACCGGTAAGTCAATAGGTGATTATATAAATTACTACCGCATAGATAAAGCAAAGGTGTTATTAAAAGACTCCGACTTGACAATAGAAGAGTTAGCATTATCGCTTGGTTTTTCTAACAAAAAATACTTTTATGTGCTATTCAAAAAAATTACAGCTATGACACCTAATGAATACAGGATAAATACCTGATTTAAGAAATATAGCTTTCTAGGCTGAGTAAGTTTGAATTTGGTAGTATATGACTTTTAAATAAATTTACTTTTTCAAATCGCATCTTTATGTACTAGATGCGATTTTTTATTTCATAAAATAAAGTACAACAGCAAAATCTTTTACTTGACTTTTCATTAATACATGATATAATAACAATGTTAAAGCAGAAATATCCGTTTCTCACCTTATGGCGAAAGCTTTTAGGGTTCAACTACTAATGCAGTTAAAGTCGATATATATAGGTATATCGTAAATAGGGCGGATGAGCGTATGCTTATCCGTTTTTTAGTTACCAAATTTATAGGAGGTGCATGATTATTAAAGAGCAACAAATCAATGAGCAAATTCGCGACAAACAAGTTAGACTAATCGGAGAAGATGGAGAGCAACTTGGTATAATGTCCAGCAAAGATGCTTATGCAATGGCAGTTGAAAAACAACTCGACTTAGTTAAAATATCTCCAAACTCAACTCCCCCAGTATGTAAAATAATGGATTTCGGAAAATACAGATATGAACTAGCTAAAAAAGAAAAAGAGAGCAAGAAAAAACAAAAAGTTATGTCTGTAAAGGAAATAAGACTTAGACCAGCTATAGATACCCACGATTTAAATACAAAGGCAAATATGGCGATTAAGTTCTTATCAGGAGGAGACAAAGTCAAAATATCAGTAAGATATA
This sequence comes from Criibacterium bergeronii, assembly GCF_001693775.2. Lineage (GTDB taxonomy): Bacteria > Bacillota > Clostridia > Peptostreptococcales > Filifactoraceae > Peptoanaerobacter > Peptoanaerobacter bergeronii. The sequence continues at coordinate 58,049 of NZ_MBEW02000001.1, forward strand.
GAGGCAGAGAGTTAGGACACAAAGAACTAGGTTTTGAAGTAATGGATGATTTCTTGAAAATCATAGCAGAGTATGTCTCGCCGCCATCCAAACCTAAAATGGAGGGTAATTCCTTGGTACTTACGGTAGAACCTATTAAAAAATAAACTGCAAAGATTTTTATAAAATTGGAGGAAAAAACAATGCCAAAAATGAAGACTCATAGAGGAGCAGCAAAGAGATTTAAAATCACAGGCACAGGCAAAATCAAAAGAAACAAAGCGTACAAATCTCATATATTGACTAAAAAATCTCAAAAGAGAAAAAGAAACCTAAGAAAAGCTACCATAATGTCTAAAGGCGATACTAGCCGTATTACACAGCTATTACCTTACAAGTAAAAAATAGTCGGATAAAAGGAGAATAAAAAATGGCAAGAGTTAAAAAAGCACTTAATGCAAAGAAAAAACATAAAAAGATATTAAAATTAGCTAAAGGTTTCAAGGGAGCTAGGTCTAAATTATTCAGAACAGCCAACCAGTTTGTAATGAAAGCCTTAGCTCACTCTTATGTAGGTAGAAAACAAAAGAAGAGAAACTTCAGAGCTATGTGGATTGCAAGAATAAATGCAGGTACAAGGCAATACGGCATGAGCTATTCTACATTCATGCACGGACTAAAATTATCCAACATAGACATCAACAGAAAAATGCTTTCTGAAATGGCTATAGCAGACCCAAAGGGCTTTGAAGCATTAGTAAACACATCTAAAAAAGCACTTAACAAATAAATATGATTAATCAAAAATTAAAGCTAATTTTAACTTTTAACAGTTAAAATTAGCTTTTTTTAATAAGTAAAATCAAGCTGATGATTGATATGGCTCTATAAAGTGATATAAATTTATAGTATGAACATTTATACTAATTTACTTTGAAAATTGTAGCATATATCTTGAAAAGAAATTCATGCTACTACCTTAGTTTAATTAGAGAAATTGTTAGTGACTTAAATAAAATAGACTACAAATATATTCTAAGTATTCATGAAATTATAAAAGGGTTAAAAAAATAGTAATTTTTAGTTTAAAATTACAACAATTATGAATTGCTTAATATGAAAAGACATAAAACATAAAAAAATTTTTTTATTTAAATCAAAGGGGCTGTGGAAGTGAGCGAAAAAATGCTTACTTCTCCTAGTCCCTTTGAGAATTATTGTAATATTTAGATTATCTAAAATTTAACAGTTACTACTATACGTTATTTTCTGTTACATTTGCAAGTAGTATTTGTATCTTCTATATATTAAAATTTTTTAACTTTCATAGTTTTTTTATTGTCAAACTGGGGTTTGCAACAGCACAAAAATCAGATTTAGTAATCTACGAAACCCTATAGTGACCGATAATTTTGCCCCACATTTCAAGAATATCTTCTTCATAATTTGCCTGATAAGGTGAAGAATGGTGCAGCACAAAGGGTATTCCCCTTTTATTTCGGTTATTGGATATAATTCCGATGTGATTTTTCCATATTACAATATCTCCGGCGTGCCATTGGTCTATTATATTATAATCTGTTGTTAAAGGTATTGCGTTATTAGCAAAGTATACTTTTAGATTGACTACTCGCCTAAAATCTATATTCTTATCTATAGTATCAATATTATACATATCAGGGTGTAGCCTGATATCAGCGTCCACTAACTCTCGTAAATCATATCCAGCTCCTAGTAAAGCATTTGCTACCACATCCGTGCAGACACCATACTCATCATCAGGATAGCCGGACGCATAATACTTGCTTTTATATTTGGGTTTACGCTCCAAATATTTGCGGGAGGATAATAAAATATCGCTTTGGTCATCGATACCGTCATTATCCATATCTATAGCACTTTTATATGGCTGTATATTAAAGTATTCGGTGCTATACATCTTGTGAGGGATATAATTAAATCTATAAGAGATAAATAAAACTATTAGCATTAAGGCAATGCAGAAAAATACTATTTTCTTTTTTGGTCTTTTTCGTTTCATAGTAGTAATTCCTTATTTTAAATATTTATTTTGAGAATTTTAAAACAATTATAACATTGATATAGATATTTTAACAAGCGTAAACGTGGGGCAGAAAATTCAAAAAAGTTAAGTCCTATTTGTCATAGACATTTCTTATCCAATTGCTACCAATGTCACAATACAGCAAATAAGTATCATTTCATTTTGTTTACATGAGTTAATTCCTAAGTAAAGTATGTTATAATATAAGTACGTTTTTTAAAATAAAAATTCTATATTAAAGAGTCAAGCTTTTGGTATTAGAGCAGGATTATTTAATCAAAAAAATTAGTCAGCTTGTGTAGGCTAAATGAAAAAAGGCCGAATTTTTTAAATAATATTAAAACACGATAAAATACTTAAATTTTAATTGTAGTTAATTACAACTGAACCCAGCTTGCATCTACAGCTTGATTTTAAAATGTCGCAAGTAATAGGTATTATTGAGAAAGTTAAATAAATAGGGAATATAAAATGGAACAAAATAAACAATTTACCCATCTTCACTTACATACTCCATATTCACTTTTAGATGGCTTTACAAAAATAGACAAGGTGTTGGACAAGGCGAAAGAGCTGGGTATGACAGCGTGTGCCATCACAGACCATGGTGTGATGTTTGGTGCAGTTGAGTTTTATAAAAAAGCTAAAGCAAGAGGTATCAAACCGATAATTGGCTGCGAGGTTTACACTGCGAATAGGACTATAGCAGACAAGGAGTCCATAGATGGAAAATCAGGACATCTGATTTTGCTTGCAAAAAATAAAACAGGCTACCAAAACTTAATAAAATTAGTCTCCATCAGCTATACCCATGGATTTTATCGCAAGCCAAGAGTAGATATGGAGCTGTTAAAAAAATACAGTGATGGACTTATAGCATTATCGGCTTGCCTTGCAGGTGATGTGCAGCAGCTACTGTTGCAAGGAGAGTTTGGCAGAGCTACAAAAAAAGCTCAGGAATTTGAAGAAATTTTTGGGCATGACAATTTTTACCTTGAAATGCAGGACCATGGCATAGAGGACCAAAAAAGAGTTAATCTATTTTTGCGTGAAATATCAAAGCAAACAGGTATACCACTAGTAATAACAAATGACGTGCACTATACAGACAAGCAAGATTATAAATCTCACGACATACTGCTATGCATACAAACACGCAAAAAGTTATCCGATACCGACAGGATGAGATTTCAGACCAACGAATTTTATTTCAAATCCAGACAGGAAATGGAAGAAATTTTTCCAAAGGATTTAGAGGCACTGGACAATACAAATAAAATTGCTGATATGTGTAATTTTGATTTTGAATTCCACACATATCATTTACCAAAATACGATGTGCCGTATGGATTAAGTGCAAAGGAATATTTGCAAAAGCTATGTGACGAGGGCATCAATAAAAGATATGAGGTTGTAGACGAAAAAATAAGGCAAAGGCTGGACTATGAGCTGTCTGTCATAGATAATATGGGGTACAACGAATATTTCTTAATAGTGTGGGATTTTATCAACTATGCCAAGAAAAATAAGATACCGGTAGGTCCGGGCAGAGGCTCTGCGGCTGGCTCAATAGTCGCTTACAGTTTGGAGATTACGGACATTAATCCATTGCAATACGATTTGCTTTTTGAAAGATTTTTAAATCCTGAGCGTATATCAATGCCGGATATTGACGTTGACTTTTGCTATGAAAGACGTGAAGAAGTAATCGACTACGTTAAGCAAAAGTATGGAGTTGACCATGTATCACAGATAATTACCTTTGGTACATTAAAATCAAAAGCGGCTATAAAAGATTGTGCAAGGGTCATGGATTTTAGCTACGAGCTTGGCGATAGCTTGTCAAAAATGATTCCATCTCAAAATAATATTCCTGTAAGCATAGACGAGGCTCTTTCTATGAATAAGGACTTCAAAAAAAGATATGAGACCGAGTCACAGGTAAAACAGTTAATTGACACAGCAAAGACAATAGAAGATTTACCAAGACACGCCTCCACTCATGCAGCGGGAGTGCTTATAGCAGGAGAGCCGGTAGACAATTTTGTACCTCTTTTTGCACAGCAGGACAACGTAGTGGCTCAATTTGACATGAATACGCTGGAGGAGCTTGGACTTTTAAAAATGGACTTCTTAGGATTAAGAACTCTTACAGTAATAAACGATGCGATATTAGATATAAAACAGCGTAGGAATATAGATATAGATTTGCAAAAAATAGATTACGAGGATCAAAAGGTATTTGAAAATATATCAAATGGAAATACCTTAGGAGTATTTCAATTAGAGGCAACTGGTGTAAAAAACTATTTTAAGCAGTTAAGACCAACCCATATTGAGGATATCATCGCAGGAACATCTATTTACAGACCAGGCCCAATGATGTTCAAGGACGTTTATATTGAAAATAAAAAAAATCCGAACTCAATAAAATATCATCATGAAAAATTAAAACCGATATTAAAAGAAAGCTATGGAGTTTTAATCTATCAAGAGCAGGTAATGAGGATAGTTAGAGATTTAGCAGGATATTCCTTTGCAGGTGCGGACTTAGTTCGTCGTGCCATGTCTAAGAAAAAAATGGAGACAATGCAAAAGGAAAGGCAAAAGTTTATCTATGGTGATGAAAAAGAGTGTATAAAGGGTTGTATAGCCAACGGTGTAGACGAAAAAACTGCAAACAAAATTTTTGATGAAATGATTGATTTTGCAAAATATGCCTTCAACAAGTCCCATGCTGCCGCCTATGCCACAGTAGCCTTTCAGACAGCCTATTTAAAGACGTATTATATGCCTGAGTATATGGCTGCACTGATGACATCATATATAGGTGGTACTGAAAGTGAGAAAAAAATCGTACCTTGCAAGCTGGACTGCGAAGAAAATGATATAAAAATATTGACACCGGACATCAATTTTTCAGCAGACAGGTTTGTTGTGCAAGGCGATAATGCAATCAGGTTTCCATTAAGTGCAATAAAAGGAGTTGGCTCTGAGGCAGCAAAACTTATTGCCAAGGAGAGAATAGAAAACGGGCTTTATAAGTCCTTTGAAGATATGGCAAGGAGACTGGACTCCGGCATACTCAACAAAAGAGTAATAGAGGCACTTATTAAATCAGGTAGCCTTGACAGCATTTCCTATACAAGAGCAGATGTGATGGCTCATTATGAGGACATACTAGCATCTGTAAATTCGGACAAAAGAAACAGCATAAAAGGACAGATAAATTTTTTCAACACAGACAAGCTGGCAGATTTTGTGTTTGAAGAAAAACCGAAAATCAACGAATTTAGAAAAGAAATTTTACTTGCTCAAGAAAAAGAAAGCTTAGGATTTTACATCAGCGGCAGCCCTCTTGATAAATATAAAGCTGTAAGAAAAAGATTTGCTAATACAAACACATTAAATATAGATAAAATCGGAAAAGACGAAGAAGAAGTAGATTTTAGAAATATAAAAACAGAAAAGCAAAAACTGATAGCCATGGTAACAGAAGTAAAAGTAATAACAGACAAAAATGGAAATGACATGGCATTTGTAAAAGTATCCGATGAATTTTCCGTACTGGAAATGACAGTTTTTTCAAGTTTATATAAAAATGTAAGAGACTTACTAAAAAAAGATGAAATAATCTATATTGAGGGTAAAGTAAGTGTAGGCTACGGCAACAATGATGGAAATCAGCTACTTGCAGATGTGATAAAAAGTGCAGACGAGCTAAGCCCGATGCTTAAAATATATGTGAGAGTAAAAGATTTTTCTACATCCTTTGAAGTGAGAAAAGTGGAAAGATTTTTCCATTATAGCGGAGATACAAATCTTATATTTTACGATGAAAAAACAAAAATGACCTACACCAAAGAAGGTCAAAACGTATATTACAATGATGAGCTACTTGAGCAGCTTAAAGAAATTTGTGGAAAAGAAAATGTTAAAGTAGTTTAAAATCATTTTAGCTGATGATTAAGGGAGAATTATGAAGAAATTTTTGACTTGTCTTACTGTAGTAGGAGTTATGCTAAGCACTACAGCTTATGGTGAAGTAGACCCAAGTATTCAAGATATTAACAACATGGTAAATCAAAAGGAACAATCTGAGCTTACCAAGCTCCAAACAGATAAAAATAATACAGCTCAAAAAAAAGCTGAAAAAGAAGATATAGAGGCAAGAAAAGATGCCAAGATAACACCGCAAGTGCAAGGTAAAAGCATACTGCAAAATGTGGCAAACACAGCCTATATAGTATCATTAGAGTCTCAGAGCAAGCAAGAGTTACAGATGCTATATGACAGAGGCTTTAGACTTTTTGAAATAAGTGTGTCTGCTACATCTGACTCACAAGTGGTTTTAGCCAAGAATTTTGACTTTTATTTCAAAGAATTTTACGGACTTACAACGGGAAGACCGACCATTGACCAATATTTTTCATACAAAATGCTAAACAGCCAGTCTCAAATGAGCATAGGAGATATCAACCAGTTTTTAAATGCTTATCCGGATGCAAGATTTTTTGTAAAAAGTGATGACCAAGCGGTTGATAATATACAACTGCTAAATGGTTTATCAATAAAAAATAAGGATAAAATTATCCCTGAAATAACTAAGGTATTAAACCCTTATCAGAGCTTTGACAACGTGGCATTAGTAGATTTAAAAGGTGAAAACGACATATACAGCTATGTAGTCAACAACAAAACAAAAGATATATTTCTTTTTTACAAAAATTATGTACCATCTGAAACAGAAAAAAAGCATATGCAAAGCAAAAACGTCAAAATGTATATGACAAATGACATAAATAACGCTACAGTATCAAAGGTTGCACCTACAGGACAGTTTTATACAGCAAGTCAGGCACTTAGTCTAGCTCTTGAGCCGGTAAATCAAGTAGCACCGACTATATATAAAAGACCACAAATCACAAATGATAGATATGTTGCCCATGCAGGCGGAGAAATAGCCGGACTGATAGGCACAAACAGCTATCAGTCATTAACAGAAAACTATAAAAAAGGTGCAAGAATTTTTGAGCTGGATTTTGATTTAACTACAGACAATCACATAGTTGCTGTCCATGACTGGGGTACATTTGCCAAGCTTGCTCAAAGAAGAATGGGAAATTTGTATTTAAGCCTTGAAGAATTTAAAAGCCAAAATCTATTATACGCCCTTAAACAAATGACAATTGAAGATGTCTTAGAGTTTTTAAAGACACATAAGGCTGCATATATAGTTACTGATGTAAAAGGTGATATAGAAGCTCTAAAAGCAATAGCTGAGAAATCAGGAGATTTAAAAAACAGATTTATACCGCAAATTTATAGCACTGACCAGTATCAAGATGTTAAAAACTATGGCTTTGATAACATAATCTTTACATTATACAGGACTAATATGAGCGACTATAATGTAATAGATTTTGCAAAAAGAAATGATTTATATGCTGTAACCATGGACAATACTTACAGAGCAGCAACAAAGCTGCCTATGTTACTTTCGTCCATGGGGCAAAGAGTATATTTCCATACAGAAAATGACGATATGAAAACTATAAGCGATTTTGAGTCAAACCAAGCATACGGAGTATATTCGGACACCATATTGACAGATGACATACTAAGGGCAAATCTGGCTGTTAATACTAATTACCAAGCACTGCTACAAAAAAGGCAGGAGGAACAAGCAGAACAAGCAAATAAACAACAGCTGCAACAGGCTGCATCTAAGCAAGCTAAAAATCCCCAAAATGAAGTTGCCCCTGCCAATATATTTTAGTACAGTAAGCATTTAATATATTTTTACAAAATATAGTAAGGACTGGAAACTTGATAAAAGTAGATTTAAAAGAATTAAAAAAATATCAGCAGGTGCCAAAGATTAACTTTTATCCAATTAAAAGAAAAGACAATCTAGTGTATTTGGTTAAAAAATTAGAAATAGGCACTGGAGAAATCATAACTGATGGCATTTACAGATATGACATAAAAATAAAATCACTAAACAGAATAGACTACGGAGAGCACACAAAAAATCCACATAAATACGAAATGTTTGTGCCTGCCGATATGCAGAGTATAAATATTATAGATGACCAAGATTATCTAGTCTACAGCATAGTTAAAAGAGACGACAAGGATAAGGATTATCAGAGTTTAAAATTTTATACCTTAGATTTTACTGATTATAGGCAGGAGCTGGTCTTTTCGATAAAATTTTCTGCATATGAATACTTTTTCGATGGATTTACCATACTCACACCAAAGTATATATTAGCTGATATAATTAACGCTATGGGAGAAAATCTGCTTGATTACACAAAAGAATATTTAATAGACATAAAAAATACATCAATCACTGAAGTGCAGGATTATAAGCTGAAATATTCTATGGGAATGTTACAGATATCGCCCAACGAAAAATATGTAATATCAGAGGAATTTTATATGCCTGAGGAGGATGAAACCCTGCTACTCACAAACACAGAGTATGAGATTGATGATGAATATGAGATGCAGATGTTTGGGGAGCAGCTTAATCAATACCAAAATTCCATAAAAGCGATAGAAATAGAAAAATTTTTTGAGCAAAATGACACCGCAAAGATTGAATTTTTAGACTTGGACTCAATCCAAGAAGAGGGTATAATTAGAGTAATCCACACCAGCAAAAGCTACGTCTATTATAAAAAGACCAAGCACCAAAGCGTGTTAAAAAACAGCAGAGATTTTAAGGATAAGGTGCTTTTTGGCAAGGAAGAAATATTTAAATTAAATAAAAATAACTTAAAAATAGAATTTTTTACCGCACTTGAAATCGGTGTAGATTTATTTTTTGACCAAGACGAGGCATTTAAGGTTTACAAAGACCAAAGAAAAGTCCTTGTAAGAAACGTAGCAACAGGGCTTAAAGTTGCAGAGTTTACAAGAGATATAAACGAAGACGTAGTAGATTTTTATGAAAAAAGATACCTGCACTTAGTAAACACAGTTACAAATAAAGAAAAGCTAATAGACTCTACAAATGGTATACAACTCAGGGCAGAAGAATTAGAAGTATTTGATGGAATAGTTTTTTATCAATAGGTGAAAAATGCAGACTTTGACCGGTAAATTACAACAGTTAATATATGAGTCCGATGACAGTAGCTATGCTGTAGCAATATTTTTAGCTGATGGAGAAGAAATAACTGTCGTTGGCACGCTGGCTGGTACAAACATAGGTGAAAATCTTGAGCTTACAGGAGAATATACAAATCATTCATTGTACGGCAAGCAGTTTAAAATTTCGTCATATGCTCCAGCGAAAATTGAAGACGAAAAAGCCATAGTAGAGTATTTGTCCTCAGGAGTAATTTCATCCATTGGTGCAAAATTTGCAGAAAAAATAGTAGAAAAATTTGGCAAAAACACCTTCCATATAATAGAAAAAGAACCCGAAAGATTACTTGAAATAGAGGGCATAGGCTCAAAAAAATTAGAAAAAATAATAAAAACCTACAATCAAAACATAGCCGTCAGAAATGTGATAATTAGCCTTTCAAAATATGGGATATCTGCAAATTTAGCTGTAAAACTTTACAACGTGTATAAAGAAAACACTCTTGAGGTCTTATATCAAAATCCATATGTGTTATGCAAAGACGTAAGAGGCATAAGCTTTAGAAAAGCAGACGAAATAGCAAAAAAACTTGGCACAGACCTAAACTCAAAGCAAAGAAAGTATCAGGCAATACTTTTTTGCCTAGAGGAGGCAAGCTACAACGGACATACTTATGTATATTTTAAAAATTTAGCGACAGAACTCAAAAATTTAATAGGCTATGATGATGAGCAAGAGCTTTACGAAATAATAATAGACCTTTGCGGCAAAAAGCTACTAACAGTTTCAGGTGATGTATCAGAGCTAAAGGTTTATCTATATTATTTAGCACAGGCGGAAACCCAAGTTGCAGCAAGACTAATAAAATTAATCACCGGCGAAAAAAAATTTACTACATCAGATAAATCAGACGAAATAATAAAAAAAGAAGTGGGACAAAGCATAATAGAATATTCCGAAGAACAGATTTCCTGCGTTTATAAGGCTGTAGAAAACAATGTGCTAATTATCACAGGAGGACCGGGTACAGGAAAGACGACTACATTATTTTTGTTACTCACAGTCTTTGAAAAGCTGGGCAAAAAAATAAAACTGTGTGCACCAACAGGCAAAGCCTCAAAAAGAATGACTGAAACAACCGGTAAGGAGTCCAGTACGATACATAGACTACTTGAGGTAGGATTTTCAGAGGACAGCGACACAGAAATTTTTGGGAAAAACGAAGACGAGCCAATTGACGCAGATGTGATTATAGTTGACGAAGTGTCAATGGTAGACATCAGACTTATGCAAAGCTTGTTGGATGCAGTAAAAGATGGCACACATCTTGTATTAGTAGGGGATAAAGACCAGTTGCCATCGGTTGGAGCAGGAAATGTACTAAAAAATGTTTTGGATTCAAATATTATTCCATATATAAAATTAGAAAAAATATTTAGACAAGCACAAAAAAGCGGGATAATTGTAAATGCTCACAGGGTAAATAACGGAGATTATCCAATAGTGTCAAAGGAGTTTGACGATTTTTTCATAATGCAAAGAAGTGACATGAACAGTGCAAGAGACTTGGTAGTAGAGCTGGCGTCTAAGAGATTGCCTGAGTATTATAGCATAACACCTCAAGAAATCCAAGTAATTGCACCAATGAAAAAAGGAGCACTCGGCACTTTTGAGCTAAATAATTTATTACAAGATTCGATAAACCCATTTACCCCATTTAAAGGACAATACAAGGATAAATACAGGACATTTAGAGTGGGAGACAGAATAATTCACATAAAAAACAATTACGAAAAAGAGTGGCAGACCGACGACACAAAGGGCAATGGCATATTTAACGGCGAAACCGGCACAATAAAATTAATCGACAAACAAAATTCATTTCTTACAGTAGAATTTGACGATGGCAAAAGTTCTTACTATGATTTTGACGAGCTGGGAGAAATCCAGTTGGCATATGCTCTGACAGTACATAAATCCCAAGGTTCTGAATATAAAGCGGTAATCTTGCCAATACTAGGCGTAGCACCGATGCTCCTCACAAGAAAAATCTTGTATACAGCCATGACAAGAGCAAAAAAATTATTAGTAATAGTAAGCGACCAAAGAAATATAAAAAAGATGGTGGATAACATCTACGAAGAAAAAAGAAATACATCACTGGAAGAAAAATTAAAAATGTTTGATAAGTTTACAGAATAATACTACACTTTCTTATGCAAGTTAGTATAAAAAAGGATTGGCTACAGAAAAAATTTTTCTGCATCCAATCCTTTTGGTTTAGTTTGCGTTAAATACATATTTATCTAATCTATCCATAGCATCTTTTACTAAGCTATGTGGTAGGGCTAGGTTTAATCTTATTGTGTCCGGATTTAAAAAGTCTCTGCCGTCTTGCCAAATTATACCATAATTTACGCCAAGGTTTAAAAGTTCATCCAGTGTCATATTATGTTTTTGTAGCCACTTACTTACATCAAGATATACTAAATAAGTAGCCTCAGGTAATTGTAGTTTTACTCCATCAAAATGCTCGTTTATATAATCGTATACATAATTTACGTTGTTTGATAAGGCTTGTCTAAGCTCGCACATCCATTCATGACCTTCTTCATTGTAGCCGCCAATCAGTGCTGAAACTGAAAGTACATTAGGTTTATTGTAATAGCAAAGGGAGCTTTGTTTTAATAATTTATCACTAAGTGTTTTGTTGTAGACTATGTGATATGCTCCGACCAATCCTGCTAGGTTAAAGGTTTTTGATGGGGCATAAAAGGATACTGTCCTCATTTTTGCATCTTCGTTTATGCTTTGTGCCGGTGTAAATTTGTTGTCATTTATGACTAAATCTGACCAAATACAGTCCTCTATTACAGTTACGTCATATTTTTTATAGATTTCGTAGGCTTTTTCTATTTCTTCTTTAGTCCATGCTCTGCCTGCCGGATTGTGAGGGTTGCAAAAAACTGCGGTATGGATATTTTTTTCTTTTATTTTTGTCTCCATATCTTCATAATCCATTCTCCATATGCCGTCACTATCTATATAAAGTGGTGAATGAACTAGATTAAATCCGCTGTTTTTAAGTGATTTTGTAAAGCCTAGATAGGTTGGCTTGTGGATTAATATGTCACTGCCTGATGCTCCTGATATATTTGCTACTGCTACAACTCCACCTAGTACGCCGTTTTCATAGCCGATATTTTCTTTTTGGAGTTTTACACCGTTATTTTTTGACTGCCAGTTAATAATTGCGTCAAAATATTCATCAGGAAGGTTAAAGTATCCATAAAGCGGATGCTCTGTTCTTTTGATTATTTCTCTTGGAATAGATGGCACTGTCTCAAAATTCATGTCTGCTATCCACATTGGGATTTTTGTAAAAGCTTTGTTTACTGTTGCATTTGGGATTGGAATTTCATCAATTGCTCTTGTATGGGTTGAACTTCTGTCTATTATTTTATCAAAATCATATTTTAGCTGCATTGTGTCACCTCTTATAAATTCATTTTTTTATGCGGATAGCGGTTGGACCATCAGCACCGCCGATTATGCCTATGGAAGATGCCTCATCCGGTATATTGCCACCAGTGGTTAATTTAAACATAAACTGAGCACCTATTTTTTTAGAATTATCTACCAATTCAGTTTTAAATTTTTCGTAAGATTTTTCGTCCATTTTTAATAAGTCTTGAGGATTTTCCGGAGCAGTAATCTCAGGAGACTCTATTCCCACAAATATTTCTCCGGAAAAGTCCATTAATTTGTACCCATCTACTTCTACTGGAATTTGTTCAAATTTAGCTCTAAAGGCTTTTCCTGTTTTTATTTCGCTGAGATTTATGTCATAAGATTTTGAATTTTTTACATTTTTAATAGTTATTACATCGCCGGTGTTGGTGATTTCATTTACAGGTTTTACGTTTTTGAGTGCATCTGCGGCTGCGTGTTCATTGGATAAAATGTTTATAGTCTTGAGGTCTTTTGTGTTTTGCATTTCTATTACGTTTGCAGATTGTTCGTTTTCATCGGTAGCTATGATTGCGATTTTGTCAGTTGTGTTTAATTTTCCGGCTAGATAGATTTTTATGTCACTATTTTCCTCTTCGTTGTTAAATATTACTCCTATTAATTTTTTATCCTCAATGAGGACTGTAGAAGTTACGGTTTCGGGTAAATCCATTGAGTTAATCTGCTCTTTTTGGCTATCTGTTTCTGATTTAAAGCTGTCGTACAAGCTGTCAAATTTATCCTGCTGTACTTTAGCATTGTAGTCTACTGTTTTATTTAAAAGTGCTTTTATATCAGAGGCTTTTATAGTTAGTTCATAAGCAGTCACTTCTTTAGCTGCCCTGCCAAGAGTTGTTAAATCAGAGCTATATGTGTCTGCTACTTTAACTTTTTCAACCTTCATATTTTTAGTAAGTGTATCTATTTCTACTTTTGCATATTTTTTAAAGCCGTCTTCAAGCTCTTTGTTTGAGTTAGGTGTAGCATAAAAATCTACGCTCAAGTTTTCGTCAACCTCTGCACCTGTATTTTCTAAATCTGCTTTTGCAGGTGATGAAGCTAGGTCTTGTCCAAGTGTTTTTAGATTTAATTTTAAGGGTTTAGAGTAAAGTGACGGAGCGTTAAAGTAAAATTCATCACCGAGTGCTATCATATCTGTAGCAAAATTTACTCCGCCTAGGTCAAAATTGAAATTCATCGCTGATTTTTTTGCCTTTGGATTATTTTTGGTAATAAAGTCAATAGTTATTGGCTTGCCACCGTTTAAGTTAGCATAAGTGATGGTTAATTTTGACTGCATATCAGATACGCCAGTTTCGTATGAAGTATTGATAATGTTGCCAAATGCTATTTCCGGAGCAAAATCGTTTAATGTGTTTGTAAATTCTGTTGGCACGCCAGCTAACGCTTTTGCTATTTTGACTTTGGGATTAGATAAAAAACCAATTGCAGCGACCATTGCTCCGATGACAATTAGTGCTGCAATAATCATTAGCAGCTTTTTATTATCTTTTTTTGGAGATTTTTCTATAGTAGTTGAAAAATCGGTATTGATATTATTATTTGAAATAGGTTCTACACCATTTTTGTCATCCGGTAGATTATTGTTAATATTTTCGCTCATTCCTTCTCCTTAAATAGAATATTTTTATAATTAATGAAACAACGATATAATAAATTATAGCTGATTTTTTTTGATTTGAGCTGAATTTCTTGGATATTTTTTTGCAGTATCCTTTATTTTACTAAAAGTTACTATATAATGCTCGTTAACCTTGTCAAAAAGCTCGATTTTATCAACTTTTTCTAATTTTAGTCCAAGGACTTTTATTGCGTTTTTGGAGCTTTCAATTTCTTCTTTTGTCTTTGAGCCTTTTAATAAAATTATCTGTCCGCCAACTTTTACAAATGGGCTTACATATTCTAACAAAACCGGCATATTTGCAACAGCTCTTGATACAGAGTAGTCATATTGTTGTCTGAAATCCTCTTTATTAGATAAATCTTCAGCTCTTGAGTGAAGGGCGACAGTATTTTTTAAATTGAGCAACTCAACCATCTGATTTAAAAATACAACTCTTTTTGCAAGAGAGTCAACTAGAGTTAAATTTATATCGTCTCTTACAATTTTTAGAGGAATACCAGGAAATCCTGCACCAGTACCAATGTCTATAACACCGGAATTTTTTTTGATATTACAAACAGAAAGTAAACTTACGCTATCCAAAAAATGTTTGATAAATACATCATTTTTTTCTGTGATAGCGGTCAAGTTTACTTTTTCGTTATAGGAGACCAAATTTTCGTAGTATATTTCAAACCTTTCGTACAGGTTTTGTGTTACTTCTATATTTAAATTTTTTAAAGAATTATAAAAGCTTTCTTTTGTCATGATTTTCACTTTTTAAAATATACCAAATATTTTTTTGCGGTAGAATGGTTTTAGGTTGGAAGTGATTTCTTTACCGAAGGTCGTGTTGTATTCTAATTGGTCAAGGTAAATCTGATATAAATATGGTTTAGCGATATCAGAAATTTCTCTGAAGGTCTTTTCTTTATCGCCTTCAAAGTCAGTTACCAAAAGGTAGCTTTGAGAGCCCTCCTGCTTGATATAAGTGATATATGCCTTTGAAATATTTTGATTTTTTTCAAAATATTTTTTTAACGCATTTATCATATCAGTAGGGTATAAATCCTCTGAAAGCTTAGATACTTCAATATCATCGGTATCTTTTATGACTACCTTGTGATTTTTTTCCGGGTTCAATTTATTTTCCTTTATGTAGGTGAGCAGCTCCTTATCAATTATTATTTCATCACTACCGGGATTGATAATAAAACCGGAAAATTCACTTTCCTTATTGCATACTATTTCATATAATTCGTTAAAGCTAACTAATGTTTCTTCAAAGCCTGAGCTTTTTTGAGCAGACTCCATTTCATTTACGTCTGTGAATACAGGCAAGTAAGACTCTTGGTCTGCATTTATAGTTTTGAGCATAGTTATAGAAGATATTTTGTTATCCTCACCTTGCTCAAAATCTACCAAAACATATAAATCAGCACCTAATAATTCATCGACAAGTAGGTTTTGATTTTCTTGTGAGTTTTCAGATAAAACTTTTGTAATTACTGATTTTAGATTTTTATTTGTTATATTTTCTTTTATATTGTCTTTTCTTATCATATTTAACAGGCAGAGCCTTCTCCTTTCAGATATGGACAAATATTTTTTTCATTATACCACAAAAATGTAAAATTACAAAATCGTGACAAATTAATATTTAACATTAACAATATTGTTTTGCAATTGAATGTCTAATGATGTATAATAAAGCTTAATATAATTAAGTAATTGACTAATTATGAGGAGTTTTTATGAACGCAAAAAGAATAGTAGCAATTGTTATAGCAGTCATTGTTTTATTTATAAGTTTAGCAGTTTCTGCATTTAAACTTTCAATCAAGGCGAATGAGTGGACAAGCTTAACTAGCTTTGACAGTGCAAATTATGGCAAGGAAAAAGTCATAGAACAAGGTGATGACTTTTCAAAAATTGTAGTTATAGATATAACCGGCGTGATACAAGCTGGCAGATACCAAAATGAAATCATGGACTCTTTGGAAAAAGTAAGAAATGATGAAGATGTAAAGGGAGTAATTTTAAAAATAGACAGCCCCGGAGGGGGAGTATATGAGTCTGCACAAATATCTGATAAGATTAAGCAAATTAAATCAGAAAAAAATATACCTTTTTATGCCTCCATGGGAGCAACTTGTGCCAGTGGCGGATACTATATAGCGGCAAATTGTGACAAAATATACGCCTCAAACGAAACTCTTACAGGCTCAATAGGTGTGATAATGAGCTCACTTAATTTAAGCGGTTTATTTGAAAAATATGGCATAAAAGAAGATGTCATAAAATCCGGCACTTACAAAGATATTGGCAGCACATCAAGACAAATGACTCAAAGCGAAAGACAAATTTTACAGCAAATGGTTGACTCCTCTTACGCTGAATTTGTAAAAGTAGTGGCAGACGGCAGAAAGTTATCGCAAGATTATGTCAGGAGTATAGCAGACGGCAGAGTTTATGACGGCAGACAGGCGTTAGAAAAGAAATTGATTGATAAAATCGGTTATTATGAAACCACTTTAGAAGATATAAAAAAAGATAACAAGCTTGAAAATTCAGCTGTAGTAAATTATAACTACAGAGACTCCTTCAATGATTTGGCACAGCTTTTCAGCGGCATGGCTCAAAATATTTCAAAGGGCTCAATACAAAAAGATTTGGAAAGCGTAAAGGATGCTACAGCTACTCCTGCAAGACCTATGTATCTTTATGGAGGGAAATAAATGAGCTTTCAAAATGAAGTCGATAAATTAATAAATGCTGAGGAATATATTGTATTAAATAAGTACAACAGCTCAAATAGCTATAAATATTTTGAACAAAAAAAGTCATTTAATACTAATTCAAATTTTAAAGAAAATCAAAATACGAATTACAGAGCAAATACAAACCAAATAAGAGCAATAAAAGCAGGAGCATTTTCAAGATTAGTGGCATTTATGATAGATGCTTTGATAGGAAATCTGTTAAATGAAGTATTTACTAAATTTGTGGGGCAGGATGGATTTTTAAATGACAACTCTTGGGTAATTAGTTTTGTAATATATTTAATTTTTATAACATATATAACAAATGGACAGAGCATTGGCAAAATGGCTATGGGCATCAGAATAATCCACAAAAAAGAAAAAAAATTATCCTTTTTGACCACGCTTATTAGAGAAGGTGTGTGTATGTTCTTCCTGTTAAAATTGCCAATACTGTTCATTACACTATTGTTTAGCTCAAAAAATCATTCACTGGCAGATTATTTTTCCGATACAGAGGTTATAAAGGATAAGTATTTTGAGAAAATAAAATAAATATTAAATGTTTAAAAATGCTCCGTAGTAGAGAATAATAAAAATTTTAATACTAAAACCTGATTGAAAGTGCAGTTGTATTTTCCTTTTGGATACTTTTGTTCGCTACGCTCACAGCGTTAGCAATCCCGCTCGTCAAACACAACTACACTTTTTCAAGCATAGTGATTATTTAAATAGATAATAGTATAACTTTGAATGTGAAACGATTTTGATTAATTTTTTTATTGACAAAACCTCATTACAGGAGTAAACTCAATGTGGAAAATGTTTACATAATATTTTCCAAATAACCAAACGGGTACTGTCCGCCAGCCGGATTTTGAGCGAAAAGCACTTTGGTAAAAGGTAAATGAAGTATACTTAATCATAACTTTTACATAATTATGCGTAAAAATTTGCACATATCAGGTGACCGGGGTCCTCTATATTATACAATTAATTTATGGAGGTAGTATTATGAAGTACCAATTAAATGTTCCAACACCACATCACTTTTCTTATGCAGTTCGTGATGTACCAAATGTAACAGTTGAACAAAGAGAAAGGGCTCTTAAATCAACTCATTACAATGAATTTGCTTTTCCATCAGGAATGTTAACTGTAGATATGCTTTCTGACTCAGGCACTACAGCTATGACAAACCAACAATGGGCATCAATTTTCCTAGGCGATGAAGCCTATGGTAGAAACACCGGTTACTATGTTTTACTTGACACATTCCGTGATATATTTGAACGTGGTGGCGAAAAGAACTGGAAAAAGGTAGTAGATTTAGTTCGTACAGACTGTCGTGACGTTGAAAAAATGATGGACGAAATGTACCTTTGCGAATATGAAGGTGGCTTAATAAATGGTGGTGCTGCTCAGATGGAGCGTCCAAACGCATTTATTATCCAACAAGGTCGTGCTGCTGAGTCTGTATTAATGGAAATCGTTAAAAAAATCTTAACAGCCCGTCACCCAGGAAAAGTATTCACTATTCCTTCAAACGGACACTTTGATACTACAGAAGGTAATATCAAACAAATGGGTTCTATTCCGCGTAACCTTTACAATAAAGAATTACTATACGAAGTTCCTGAAGGTGGAAGATACGAAAAAAATCCATTCAAAGGCAACATGGATATAGAAAAACTTGAACAATTAATACAAGGCGTAGGTCCTGAAAATGTTCCACTAATCTTTACTTGTATCACTAACAACCCAATATGTGGACAACCGGTATCTATGGCTAACATCAAAGAAATAAACAGAGTAGCTCATAAATACAATATCCCACTAGTATTTGACGTAGCTAGATGGGCAGAAAACTGCTACTTCATCAAGACAAACGAAGACGGTTATGCCGATAAATCCATAGCTGAAATAGCTACAGAAATGTTCTCTTACTGCGATGCGTTCTGTATGTCAGCTAAAAAAGACGGACACGCTAACATGGGTGGTATGGTTGCATTCAGAGATAAAGGCTTATTCTGGAAAAACTTCTCTGATTTCAACGAAGATGGTACAGTAAAAACTGACGTTGGCGTATTACTAAAGGTTAAACAAATTTCTTGCTATGGTAACGACTCTTATGGTGGTATGTCAGGCAGAGATATCATGGCTCTTGCAGTTGGTCTATATGAAAGCTGCGATTTCAACTACCTAAGCGAACGTGTTGCACAATGTAACTACCTGGCAGAAGGTTTCTATAAAGCCGGTGTTAAAGGTGTAGTTCTTCCTGCCGGTGGACACGCTGTATATATCAACATGGATGAATTCTTTGATGGTAAACGTGGACATGATACTTTTGCAGGTGAAGGTTTCTCACTAGAATTAATCAGAAGATACGGCATCAGAGTGTCTGAACTTGGTGATTACTCTATGGAATATGACCTAAAAACTCCTGAACAACAAGCAGAGCTTGCTAACGTTGTAAGATTTGCTATAGACAGAAGCAGACTTTCTCAAGAACACCTTGACTACGTTATAGCTGCTGTTAAAGCATTATATGAAGATAGAGAGTCTATCCCTAATATGAAAATAGTTTGGGGACATAATCTTCCAATGCGTCACTTCCATGCTTTCCTTGAACCATATCCAAATGAAAGCAAATAATGAAGTAATCAGATAATAAGTGTTTTGATTGATACGTCTTAAACCACCAAATCTATTAGACGTATCAATCAATTACATAAATAAAGGAGGCATCATGGATAATAATAATGTTGAATTACAAAGAGATGGTTTTGCTACCAAATGGGGATTTATACTTGCCTGTATAGGTTCAGCAGTTGGTATGGGAAACATTTGGAGATTTCCTGTAATGGTTTCAAAATTTGGCGGAATGACATTCTTAATCCCTTATTTTATATTTGTTATACTTATCGGTTCTACCGGAGTAATTGAAGAATTTTCATTAGGTAGAGCAGCTAGTGCCGGTCCTGTTGGTGCTTTTGGTATGGCGATGGAAAAAAGAGGAAATAAAAAACTTGGAGAGGCTATCGGCATAATCCCAATAATCGGTTCACTGGCTCTTGCTATTGGTTATACCTGTGTAATGGGTTGGATATTCAAATATACATTTATGGCATTATCCGGCTCTATGTTTGCTATGGGTAGCGACATGGATTTAATAGGTGGAACTTTTGGTGCTACTGCCAGTGCGTGGGGTGCTAATATTTGGATAGTTATTGCCATGATTGTATCATTTGCTATTATGAGTATGGGTATCGCAGGTGGTATTGAAAAAGCCAACAAAATTATGATGCCCGCATTATTTATCCTATTTATTGCTTTAGCTATATATGTATCCATGCAGCAAGGTGCAAGTGCAGGATACAACTATATATTTACAATTGACCCAGCAGGTCTTAAAAATCCTATGGTATGGGTATTTGCTTTTGGTCAGGCATTTTTCTCACTTTCAGTTGCAGGAAATGGTTCTGTAATATATGGCTCTTATCTTTCTAAAGACGAAGATATACCTAGCTCAGCTAGAAACGTTGCGTTCTTTGATACATTAGCAGCTTTGCTTGCAGCTTTTGTTATAATTCCAGCTATAGCTGTAAGTGGAGGACAACTTGACTCAGGTGGTCCAGGGCTTATGTTTATACACCTAGTTAATGTAATGAACGGTATGCCTGGTGGAAGAATAATAGAAATGGTTTTCTATGTCTGCGTTCTTTTTGCAGGTGTAAGCTCTATAATCAACCTTTACGAAGCCCCTGTTGCTTTCTTACAGGAAAAATTTGGACTTAAAAGAATAAATGCAACAATTGTAATACACATTTTAGGAATAATTGTTGCCTTATTAATACAAGCAATAGTATCCCCTTGGATGGACGTAGTATCTATCTACATTTGTCCACTTGGAGCTCTACTTGCAGGTATAATGTTCTTCTGGGTAGCAGGAAAAGATTTTGTACTTGAACAAGTAAATATGGGTGCTAAAAAACCAATCGGCTCATGGTTTTACCCACTTGGAAAATATATATACTGTATACTAGCACTAGTTGCTCTAATTGCCGGTGCAAAGTTCGGCGGTATAGGCTAACCCTATTAAAAAAAGTTTGAATATATTAATCGCATCTTTTATAAGTAATTATAGGAGATGCGTTTTTTATGCTTAGTTGTCAAATTAAATGAAAGTCATGCAATTTTTGCAGGCTCTATAATATTAAGTGGGGGGGGTACAAAGAAAAATATAGCAAAGAAAGGAGTAATAAAAAAAGTCAAATTTAAATGAGAATAGCTGACAATTCTCATTTAGATTTGACAAAAAATTCAAAAAAAGATGCATAAATATCAATTCTGTATTATCATATTTCTTAGCACAAAAATAGAAAGGATTGATATCTATGCAAGAACATTTTAACACTTTTAGACCTGAACTTCAAGGAGTAAAAAACATCAAAACAGTTAAAAATTCAGACTCATATGATGTTTACTGCGTAAAAATCGACAAAAGCCCGCATTGCTGTGGTGTAAAACCACACGTGAAAGACTATAGAACAGTCAACATAACACTGCCTGCTCACAACAGAAAAAATTAACAGCACACGTAAAAAAACAAAGATATGTATACTATATAGTAAAAGAGTTTCATAGGATTATAGATATGAAAAAACCATTATCATTTGAAAGGAGATTGAACGGATTAATAGACAGATTGTCAAAATTAGAAACAAAGCAGTCAAAGAAGTTAAAACTGACACTGCAAAGCTGGAAACAAGAGATAGTAAACATAATAAAACACGGTATTAGCAACGGTTTTGTAGAAGGTAACAACAACAAAATAAAAGTAATAAAACGAATATCTTGTGGATTAAGGGACTATGATAATTTCAGAAAATTGATATTTTTAAGGCTCTATTGATGTTATGTCAATAAGTAGAAGTTTTTTTATCCTCCACCTATTGACAAAGAACCAAAAATCATAAAAATGCAAATCAATCATAAATAAATGGTGTAAAATTCATAAAACAGGAAAACGATCATATATAATACAGGAAAATGTTATATAATAGTCTCATAAATGAACGAAAGATTATTTTTGCTGAATTAAAGCGGATATTGCTATTACATGAGAGGCGGGCTATGAGATTTACAGGCGTGTCAAAAAACAGAAAATCTTTTAAAAGCTTGATGATGTTCGTCATGGTGCTTTGTGTAATCGTACCGATGTTTGTATCGGCAACCATTAACTACAGACTGTCATTACGGGCAAACATATATCAATACGATAAGATGACAACATCGGAAATATTAAAAGTGGATGGATTGATTCGTACATATTTTTCTTCTATTTTGAACACATCAAATTCCTATTCAAAAAATGAAATTCTGCAAAATTTAGATGATTCAATAACCACATATATTGATAAAACAGCCAACACATCTGACGGCAAGGTAAAGATGGATATAGACAAAGCAACCGGCCATGAAAAAGAGATTTGGAACTATTTCAAACAAATCGTTGACAACAATCCGGACATATTCTCACTAACCGTAGGAGTTGAGAAAAATGGCGGCATAATCATGTATCCGGAATCCGACAGAACTCCGGGATATGATTCAAGGCAAAGACAATGGTATAAAACCGGTAAGAATTCAGCTGTAGATACATCCATGACAGATGTATACATATCGTCTAACGGCAAAAAATCCATAGAGATGGTAAGCAGGATATACGACAAAGCGGGGACATTTACAGGAGTAATGACAGGTTCAGTGGTACTGGATACGATAACGGATATTATAGAGCATGAAAATATAGGAAATACAGGCAAAATAATAGTTGTAGATAAAAAAGGTATAATTGTCTCCGATCCTATTGACAAGAGTCGTGAATCCAAAAACATAGAAGCACTTGGCATAAAACAGTTAAACGACATAAACAACATTTCTTATGAAAACACCATAATTGTGGACGGCAAGATATTTCGACCTGTAAAATCATTATCGCAAGATCTTGGCTTTACGTATATAGGTGTTATGGATGAAAGCGAAGTATACGGAGAAGTTAACAGAAATACCGTTCCTGTAATAGTACTTACTGTCATCACAGTGATTTTTTCCGCAATTTTAGCCATGATTTTTTCGAAAAAGCTTACAAGTCCTATACTTGAAGTTTCACATGAGCTTGAGCTGATAGGAAACGGGGATTTTGTATACAGAGAGTTCAAAAATGACTCCAATGAGCAAACGTCAGAGATACATTCGATGATGAATTCCATATTGTCGATGAAGACAAAATTGTCGGACGTTATTAGAAATATATCCGAACACTCACAAAATACTGCAGCTACCGCACAGCAACTTACAGCAACCGCACAGTCGACATCTGATTCTGCAAATGAAGTTGAAACAGCGGTGAACAATATAGCTCAGGGAGCGACGAGTCAAGCTGAGGACACACAAAGTGCCGCAGAGTCCATAAATAAATCCGGTAATGAACTGAAAAAGATGCTGAGTATAATAAAAACACTGGAAAACTCAGTTAAATTGATTGATGATAAAAAGAATGAAGGAAATACAAGCATCAAAGAGCTTATAGAAGCTACGAACGAAAGTTCAAAATATGTACAACGTATAAGTGGAATAATAATGAAAACAAGCAACTCTGCCGAAGCGATATCAAAAGCCAGCGAAATGATTGAGTCGATATCCGACCGGACCAACCTGCTTGCACTCAATGCCGCAATAGAGGCTGCAAGAGCCGGTGAAGCCGGCAGGGGTTTTTCCGTAGTGGCTGAAGAGATAAGAAAACTTGCCGAACAATCTGCCGGATTTACAGAAGAGATAAGAAAAGTAATAGAAGATCTTAAGACAAAATCAGATGCGGCAGTGTCGGAAATAGATGTAGTAGGTGAAATAGTACAAAGACAAATCAAAAAATTAGAGGAGACATCAAGTAAGTTTGGAGAAATAGCAAAAGAGGTGGATAACAGCAAAAGCATAGTAAGAAAACTGGACGATTCATCAAAGAATATAGAAAACGAAAATGACAACGTGACAAAAGTTGTACAGAATCTGTCAGCTATAGCTCAAGAAAATGCCGCTACCACTCAGGAAGCGAGTGCAAGTGTGGACACACAGACGCAGTCCATTTCTGAGATATCCAAGGCCAGTGAGAATTTGGCTCAGATAGCAATGGACTTGCAGTCCGAGATATCGAAATTTGTACTGTAGACGCAAAAAACTTACAAAAAATAAAAGAAAATCAAGAAGATTCTCGCATTGAGATGCAATATGGATTTTTATGTAAAAGTTTTTAAACTATGTTATTTAAAATTTTTGCGGTGTGAAAATTTTTAAATAGTTATTGAAAACATTCAAATTTATCAAAGTTGGAGGAAAAATGCCGAACGTAAATGAAATAACAAGGGAACAATGGATTCTTGACTCTTTTCCAGAGTGGGGAACATGGCTCAATGAAGAAATTGAAGAAGAAATCGTAAAAGAAGGTACAGTAGCAATGTGGTGGCTCGGAAACGTGGGTCTTTGGGTAAAGACTCCGGGAGACGCCAACATAGCCATAGATTTTTGGTGCGGCAAGGGCAAGAGGACAAAAAAAGTAAAGGACATGAAAATAGGTCACCAAATGGCAAATATGTGCGGTGGCAGAAAGTTGCAACCGAACTTGAGAGCATCCGTGTTTGTAATGGATCCTTTCGCAGTAAAGAAAATCGATGCGGTTCTGGCAACACACTACCATCAGGATCACATAGATCCGAACTTTGCTGCGGCAGTGTTGCAAAATGTAAAAGAGGAGATTCCTTTTATAGGACCTCAAAAATGTGTTGACTTGTGGATACAATGGGGCGTACCTGCTGAAAGATGCAAAGTGGTAAAACCGGGAGATACTATAAAAATAAAAGACATGGAGATTGTCGCTACGGATTCCTTTGACAGAACCTGCTTAGTTACAACTGACGGATATCAGGATATAAGAGGCATTTGTCCTACCGATATGGATGAAAAAGCCGTAAACTATGTTATAAAAACTCCCGGAGGAAACATATATCATAGCGGTGACAGCCATTACTCCATATACTTTGCCAAGCACGGAAAAGACTTCGACATAGACGTGGCTTTCGGCTCATACGGAGAAAATCCTGTCGGCATACAAGACAAGATGACATCTGTGGATATTCTTAGAATGGCTGAGGCTCTAAAATGTAAGGTGGTTATACCTATACACTATGACGTTTGGACTAATTTTATGCCTGACTTGAACGAAATAAAAGTACTCTATGACATGAAAAAAGACAGACTTGAGTATAATTTTCATCCTTTCTTCTGGGAAGTCGGAGGGAAATACGTTTATCCTACAGATAAGGACAAGATATATTATCATCACGACAGAGGATTCCACGATTGCTTTGAAAATGAGCCAAACACTCCTTTCAGATCCATTCTTTAATGTAAATAGTACATCTTTGCTTAAATAATCATGTAGGATTGAACAGCTTTGCATTATTTAAGCAAAGAGTATTATAAAAAATATTGTAAGGCTGAAAAATTTACCTTAAGGAGGTGTAAAAAAATGTTAAAGGATTTTATCGAAAACAGACATTTCATATTTGCGGATTCCGTTGAAAACTGGGAAGAAGCTATCAAGCTGTCGTGCAAGCCGTTTATTGATGACGCTACTGCCGATGAGGCTTATGCTCAGGAACTTGTTGAGAGCGTAAAAAAATACGGACCGTATATAGTTTTGATGCCTGGTGTAGCATTGCCTCATTCTCAAGAGGGCAGTGGCAGTGTGCATAAGACATCTATTTCATTTATGAAGTTAAAAAATCCGGTTTCTTTTGACGAAAACGATGCTGATATGTATGCAGATTTGTTTTTTACGCTGGCATCATGTAATCACGACGAGCATTTGAAAAATATGGCAAAATTATCTGAAATGTTGTTGAATGAAGAACTCGTGGAAAAACTTCATAAAGTGAAAAATGAAGAAGATTTAAAAAAGCTATCCGATGAATTTAATATTTAAATATTTCGGATAACTGCCACAGATTAAAAGGAGGAGTTTATTATGGCAGCTTGGCAATTTTTTGTAAACAATATATTGACCAAACCTCAATATATGATAGGCTTGATAGTTCTGATAGGCTATTTGCTACTTAGAAAGCCTTGGTACGACACTCTTGGAGGTACAATAAAGGCGATAGTGGGTTATATGATTTTGTCGACAGGTTCCGGCGGTATGATAGCCACATTCAAGCCTATACTTTATGGTTTAAATGACAGATTCGGACTTAATGCGGCGGTAATCGATCCTTATTTCGGACAAAATGCCGTGCAGGCCGGTGTAGATGCCGGAGATGCCATTGTAGGCGGCAATGCGTTTTCTCAGGTAATGATACTTATGGCTATAGCTTTTGTCGCAAATATAATTTTGGTTAGATTTAACAGGATCACAAAGCTCAGAGCTGTGTTTACTACAGGTAACGTTCAGATACAGCAGGCGTCTACGGCTTTCTGGCTGATACTTTTCGCACTTCCTGTATTAAGAGACAAACCTACACACACTCTTGTAATAATGGCTATTGTGCTTGGCCTTTACTGGGCTGTAGGAAGTAACCTGCTTGTAGGATATGCTCAAAATCTGACTGACGGAGCGGGATTTTCAATAGCTCATCAGCAGATGTTCGGAGTGGCTTTGTTTACATATTTAGCTGAAAAAATGCACAAGGCTGATGAGAAAAAAGGCAAAAAAGGTGTATTCAGCAAAAAAATAGAGGATATAAGTCTTCCGGGTTGGATGTCCATATTTAACGACAACATGGTTTGTACAGGTATATTGATGCTGATATTCTTCGGTACAATATTGGCTCTTTTGGGCAAAGATTACTTTGTGTCTATTGAGCAGTTAAAACCTGAGGCAAGCTTTTTCTTTTATGTATTGACTTCCTGTCTGAGTTTTGCGGCAAATCTCGCTATATTGCAGCTTGGTGTAAGGACGTTTGTTGCTGAGCTTACCGTATCATTCCAAGGTATATCAAACGCATTCCTTCCTTCGGCAGTACCAGGTGTTGACTGTGCGGTTTCATACAGTTTCGGTTCTCCAAATGCCGTTACAATAGGTTTTTTGGCAGGAGCTACCGGACAAATTCTTGCAATTTTGACATTGATTTTAGTGGGAAGTCCTACTATAATAATAGCAGGATTTATACCTATGTTCTTTGACAATGCGACTATAGCTGTTTTTGCAAACAGCAAGGGCGGACTAAAGGCGGCTATACTGTTCCCATTCCTGGCGGGGCTTTGCCAGGTATTCGGCTCGGCATTTATAGCAACTCACGTAGGTCTTGTAAAATACGGCGGCTACTTGGGAATGTGGGACTGGTCGGTTCTTTGGTCAGGATTCACTCTTACTATGGAATTTTTAGGATTTGCAGGATTGGGCTTAGTGATAATATTCCTTGTTGTATTGCCTCAAATCCAGTATAGAAGAGATAAAGAACATTACTTCCTAATCACTGAAGATTATGAAGAGTACAAAAAACAAAAAGGCTTGATTTAACGTTTTGTAAAATTCGGGTTTTGTAATTTAAGGAGAGAAAAAATGGTAAGTATTTTAGCTTGTTGTGCAAACGGTTCAGGTACATCTTTGATGATGAAGATGACATTGGAAAAAGTTGTAAAATCATTAGATATTAAGCTTTCTAAGCAGCATCACTGCTCTTTGTCAGAGGGAAAAAACACTGCGGTCAACTACGACATAGTGCTTTGCCCGCTGAATTTTGTGGATATGTTTAAAGACGCCGAGGCAAAGGGAGTACACGTTGTAGGTTTAAAAAATGTGCTGTCCCAAAAAGAAATGGAAGAAAAACTTTTGGCTACAGGAGTCAATTTGAAATAATGGAATCAAAAAAGGCGGATGAGTATCTGCCTTTTTTGATAAGAGGTTAAGTATGAAAAGAAGCAGAAAACTTCTAAAAAAAAGAAGAAACCATATATTGGAAATTGTCGAAAAATTAGGTGATGTAAAGGTTTTGGATTTAGCTGAAAATTTAGGAGTGTCACCAATAACCATAAGAAGAGATCTGCTGTATTTGGAAGACAGAAAACTTTTGTCGAGATATTACGGCGGAGTGAAAGTAAGACAGGAAGAAAAATTAGACGAAGTAGATGAAATAGAAATCTGCAAGCAAAAAATAGCAAAATACGCAGCGAGTCTTGTAGAGGACGGAGATACTATTTTCATAAACACAAGCAGTACGGCTCTGGCTATGATAGAGTATATAACCGCAAAGGACGTAACAGTGCTGACAAATAACGGAAACGCTATAAATCATCAGAGGTCGTCATCTTTGACTATAATACTGACAGGCGGAGAGCTAAGACATATAAAAGGGACCATGGTCGGAGACCCTGCACTTGACAGTATAAACAGGACTACTGCAAAAAAATCATTCGTCGGTTGCAGCGGACTTTCGGTGGAAATAGGCATGACAACAGAGTTTTTCAATGAGGTGAAAATAAACGAGGCAATGCTCACAAGGGTGGTAGGAGAGGCGTATATTTTGGCGGATCATACTAAATTTTGTAAAAAGAGCAGTTTTACGAGTTGTCCTATCGAAAAAATAAAAAATATAATAACGGACGACCGCATAAGTGGCGAAATTATCAGACAGTACGAAGAAAAAGGAATAAAAATACATCAAGCTGAATCTTAACGCAACACTGATTTGAATTTGAACGCAAGCTCATAAAAATACGTCAGAGTTGTCTTATTTAGAGAAGCTATCGTGCTGAAAATAGGCGAGAAGTATATTAAATGGATGATTTAAGGCTGATGTTTTTATTAAAGAAGATTATTGTAAAATATAATACACAGGAGTTGATAAATTGAAAACAAATCTGATATCATCATACGAACTGGAAAAATGCTACAGCATAGCACCGATAAAAGTGCATGGCAAAAAAAATATTTTGGTTGCAGCTGAAAAAGTAAACAAGTGCATACTGTTTGATACCAAAGGCAAATATATACAGGACGTTTGGGACGGACCAGGCGGAACCATGTCTATGGTCGAGGTACCGGGCAAAGACGCCACATTTTTGGCAACACACAAATTTTACTCTCCAAATGACAGCAAGGAAGCGAAAATAGTTTTAGCCAAAAAATCGGGTGACAGCTGGGAAGTGAGAACAATCAAAGATTTGCCTTTTGTGCATAGATTTGACATCATAAAGAGCAACGGTGTATATTATATAAT
Organism: Criibacterium bergeronii; assembly: GCF_001693775.2. GTDB lineage: Bacteria > Bacillota > Clostridia > Peptostreptococcales > Filifactoraceae > Peptoanaerobacter > Peptoanaerobacter bergeronii. The sequence goes on from NZ_MBEW02000001.1 coordinate 87,366, forward strand.
AGCCTGCACTATAAAATCGGATCATGAGTATAAAGAGGACTGGACTCACCCGGGCAAAATATATGTATGTGAATTGCCCGATAATTTAGACGATTACAATGAGGAAAATCAGCTTAAAATGGAGGTTATAAAAGACGGCTTAACAAGAAATCACGGCTACCTCAAAGCGGTACAAGGTGAGGACAACTACTGCCTTATAGGCTCGCAAGACGGGGTATTTAAAGTAATCCCTCCGGATACAAAAGGCGGGAATTGGAGTGTAGAAAAAATAATAGACGAGCCTACGAGTGATATGGCTCTTAGCGATTTTGACAATGACGGCGAAAAGGAGATCATAACCATAGCCCCTTTCCATGGAGAAAACATAAGAATATACAAGAAAAAATCAGGAAAATACGAAGAAGTTTACAGACCGGATTTTACTATGCCGTTTAGCCATTCCATATGGGGAGGCACAGTGTTTGGGGAAAACAAAGCCATAATAGGTCAAAGAGAAGGCAAAAGAGAAATAGTGGAGTTTTATTTTGAAAACGGAGAATACAAGACCAACGTGCTTGCAAAAGACACGGGTTCCGCAAATATATATCTCTACGAGGATGACGGTAAAAATTATATGGTATCCACAAACAGAGAGATAAATCAGATCGCTTTTTATGAGCTTATAAAGGAATGATATTATGAAAAATTACCAAATAGGTTTATACGAAAAATCAATGCCGAACGAAATGAGCCTTAGAGAAAAACTGGATACAGCCAAAAAAGCAGGCTTTGACTATTTGGAGATAAGTATAGACGAAACCGATGAAAAACTCGCAAGACTTGACAGCAGCATATCCGAGTTTAAAGAAATGTTAAACGACATCATACAGACCGACTTTCCGATTAGGTCTATGTGTCTTAGCGGACACAGAAAATATCCGCTTGGTACATCAGACAGCGAAAAAGAAAAAAGAAGTCTGGACATAATGCTGAAAGCTGTAAAACTGGCTTACGTATTGGGCATAAGGACTATACAGCTTGCAGGCTATGATGTATACTACGAAGAGTCATCGCAAGACACAAAAGACAGATTTTTGACCAATTTGCGAAAAGCGGTGGATATGGCGTCTGAATACGGAGTCATACTGGGCTTTGAAACAATGGAGACACCGTTTATGGATACTGTGCATAAGGCTATGTACTATGTAAATAAAATAGACAGTCCTTATCTTCAGGTGTATCCGGATTGCGGAAACCTCACAAATGCTTCTAAAATTTACAAGACAAGCGTTAAAGACGACATATTGTCAGGCAAGGGGCATATAGTGGCACTGCATCTTAAAGAAACATTGCCGGGCAAATATAGGGAAATTCCGTTTGGCACAGGTCATGTGGATTTTGACGAAATCATAAAGACATCTACCGACATAGGCGTCAGGAGATTTGTGACTGAGCTTTGGAAAACCGATGACAACTGGTATGACAGCATAGTTTTCGCAAGAAAGATGATGAGCGAAAAAATAGAAAAATATTTGTAAATTTATTTTTAATGAAAAAATTTTTAAAAGGAAAAAAACATGCTTGAAAATCTAAAAAAAGAAGTATTTGAGGCCAACAAACTCCTGCCTTATTACAACCTTGTAACTCTCACTTGGGGAAATGTAAGTGCGTTAGACAAAGAAAAAAAACTGATAGTAATAAAACCGAGTGGAGTAGACTATGATGAGATGAAGCCTGAGGATATGGTTGTGGTTGATTTTGACGGCAAAGTTGTAGAGGGCAGTCTAAAGCCGTCATCAGACACACCGACTCACATAGAGCTTTACAAAGCATTTAAAGATATAGGCGCGGTAGTACATACACACTCTGCGTGGGCTACATCATGGGCACAATCGGGGAGATCTATACCATGCTACGGTACGACTCATGCCGACTATATGTATGGAGCTGTACCTTGTGCAAGACCTTTGACAGATGATGAAATAAAAGAAAACTACGAAAAAAACACAGGTCTTGTTATAATAGAAACATTTAAAAACATGGATTACAATGCTGTGCCTGCTGTACTTTGCACAAATCACGGGCCGTTTGCCTGGGGAAAAACAGCTAAAAAAGCCGTGGAAAACTCAGTTGTACTTGAAGAAATAGCAAAGATGGCTTATAGAACAGAGCGTATAAACACAGATGTAAAAGAGGCGAAGCAGTCTATACTCGACAAACATTATTTCAGAAAACACGGCAAAAATGCATATTACGGTCAGTAGATTTGAAAAAACGGGAGTATACTATGGAAAAATTGAAAGTATCAAAAACAGCTTCAAAAGGCATAGCCATTGGCAAGATATACAAATATGAAAAGACTGTACTTACAGCTGATGATTATGATGTGCAAAACATTGATTCGGAAAAAGAAATATTTCAAAAAGCTGTAGGAGAAGTGTCTTCAGATTTGGAAAAATTGGCAAAGGACAGCGAAGTTTTTGAGGCTCACATACAGTTGGTACAAGATCCGATGCTGATTGACGCTGTAACAGAGAAAATAAGTGATTGTAAAAATGCTCAAATGGCTTTAAAAGACACGATAGACGAATTCGTAATGATATTTGAGAGCATGGACGATCCTTACATGAGAGGCAGGGCGGATGACGTAAAAGACATATACCAAAGGCTCCTTAGCAAAATGCAAAATGCAGTACTTAAAGACTTGTCTCAGATAAACACGCCTACAATAGTAATAGCTAAAGATTTGGCACCGTCAGACACGGCGACCATGAATTTTGAGCATATAACAGGTTTTGCCACAGAGTTTGGAGGAGTTACAAGCCACGTTTCCATAATGGCCAGGAATATGAATTTGCCTGTTTTGGTAGGAGTGCATGGACTGTTTGGCAAAGTAAAAGACGGAGATTTTGTAATTATAGATGCCGGAAACGGCGATTTAATTATAAATCCGGACGATGAAACCGTAAAAAAATATGAGCAGATCAAAAAAAATTTTGAGGAAAAAGAGCTAAGACTCAAAGAAGAGGCACATTTAGAGCCTGTAACACAAGACGGCAAGAGGGTTTTGGTGTATGCTAATGTTGGCAATGTTGAAGACGCACAAAAGGCGGTGAAAGCTCACATAGACGGCATAGGACTTTTCCGCTCGGAATTTTTGTACATGGAAAGTGATCATTTCCCGACACAAGACGAGCAGTTCGAGGCATATAAAAACGTAGTCCTTACCTGCAAAGGTGAAGTAATCATAAGAACGCTTGACATAGGAGGAGACAAAGGGCTTTCGTACTATGAATTTGACAAAGAAGAAAATCCTTTCTTAGGATTTAGAGCGATAAGGCTCTCACTATCTATGGAGGATATGTTTAAAACCCAGTTAAAAGCACTTTTAAGGGCGAGCAGTTACGGCACACTGTCTATAATGTATCCTATGATAATATCAATAGAGGAGCTTTTAAAAGCGAACGCTTTGCTTGAAGAGTGCAAAAAAGAGCTGGATAAAGAAGGTATACCTTACAGCAAAGACGTAAAAGTCGGCATGATGATGGAAACACCGGCAGGAGTAATAGAGGTGGATAACTTTGCCAAGTATGTGGACTTTTTCTCAATAGGCACAAACGACCTGACTCAGTATATACTGGCAGTGGATAGGGGAAATGAAAAAATATCTGATATGTACAATTCATTCCATCCTGCAGTGCTTCACAGCATACAAAAGATAATAGATGCAGGACACAAAGAAAACATAACTGTTGGAATGTGCGGAGAGTTCGCAAGTGATGAGAGAGCCTGCAAGATGCTGCTCGGCATGGGTTTGGATGAGTTTAGCGTGGCACACACACAGGTTTCGGCTATAAAGAGCATAATAAGACGCTCTAATTTTGAGCAGTGCAAAAAAGTATCCGAAAAAATCAGAACAGCTTACAGCCTTGCGGACGTGGAAAAAATACTCAAAGAATACAAATAATAATATAGTGATAAATTATGGCTCTATAATATTAAGTGGGGGATACGAAGAAAAATATAGCAAATAGGGGTAAAATAATGCTATCTATAGCTATTACTATGGATTTTAATTTGTTTTTATAAAATTAGCGTAATTTTATTTATTGATGTCAACTGTTTCTTATTTTATTGGAGTGGGAATTTGATTAAACTAACAGTTAATAAAACTTCATCAAAAGGTATTGCCATAGGTAAGGCATATAAATATGAAAAAAGAATGTTTATCCCTGATGCTTATAAATTAAGCTCAAAGGATGAAGAAAAAGCTAAATTTGACAGCTCTGTTGAAAAAGTTGCTCAAGATTTGTCTAAATTAGCTGAAAAAAATGATGTGTTTGAAGGACACTATCAATTAGCAATTGACCCTCAAATAAAAGAAACTGTATACTCTAAAATAGATACAGATGCTACCAACGCTGAGATATCATTAAAAAACACTATGGATGAATTTGAACAGGTGTTTTTATCCATGGACGATGACTATATGCGTCAAAGAGCAGACGATGTAAAAGATATTTATCAAAGGGTATTAGCTGCTATGCAAAATTCTTCTCTTGCAGATTTATCTAATCTTGACCAAGACTCAATCATAATCGCCAAAGACTTAGCTCCATCTGATACTGCTACTGTTGATTACAACAAGGTAATCGGATTTGCTACAGAGCTTGGCGGAGTTACTAGCCATGTATCCATAATGGCAAGGAATAAAAATCTTCCTGCCCTACTTGGTGTCGAAGATTTAATGGATAACGTTAAAAGTGGCGATACAATTATAATAGACGCAAAAGCGGGAGAAATTTTCATAAATCCTGACCAGCAAACGATAGATAAATACAAGGCTAAAAAAGAAAAACAACTGGAAATGCAGGCACAACTAGAAAAAGAAGCCCCTTTAGATGCTGTAACTAAAGATGGCAAAAGAGCATTAGTATATGCAAATGTAGGTAACGTTGATGATGTACAAAATGCAGTAAAATCATATATAGATGGTATTGGGTTATTTCGTAGCGAATTTTTATACATGGAAAGTAACGAATTTCCTAGTGAAGAAGTACAGTTTGAGGCATACAAGCAAGCCGTAGAGCTATGTAAGGGTGAAGTCATAATAAGAACGTTAGATATAGGCGGAGACAAGGAGCTTTCTTATTATGAATTTGAGCATGAAGACAATCCGTTCCTTGGCTTTAGAGCCATCAGACTAAGTTTATCCATGGAGGATATGTTTAAAACTCAATTAAGAGCAATGCTTAGAGCAAGTGCTTTTGGGAATTTATCTATAATGTATCCTATGATTGTATCAATGCAGGAGCTTGACCAAGCTAATAAATTATTGCAACAATGTAAACATGACTTAGATAACGATGGTATTGCTTACAACAAAGATATAAAAGTTGGTATGATGATAGAAACTCCATCAGCAGTGATTGAGGCAGACTCATTTGCTCAAAAAGTTGACTTCTTCTCAATCGGTACAAATGACCTCACACAATATTTACTAGCTGCTGACAGAGGAAACAAAAAGATTTCATATTTGTATGACAGCTTTAATCCGGCGGTTTTACATTCCATTCAGCACATAATTGACGTAGGGCACAAGCACAACATAATAGTTGGAATGTGCGGAGAATTTGCATCTGACGAAAGAGCCTGCAAACTACTTCTTGGCATGGGACTAGACGAATTTAGTGTTTCTCATACTCAGGTAAGTACAGTTAAACATATAATTAGAAATACAACTCTTGAGGAATGTCAAGAAATTGCAAAAAAAATCAGAAATGCCAATACTAAGGAAGAAATTGATAGTATCTTAGACTAAATAAGAAATTTATATTAATATAAAAATAAAATATATCTTAAGGAGTGACAATTTTTGAATAAACTAACAAATGAAATGGTAAACGCAGTCAGGCTTTTGTCAATAGACCAAGTACAAGCTGCAAACTCAGGACACCCCGGTGCACCAATGGGTGCAGCACCAATAACTACAGAGCTTTGGGCAAATCATATGGTCTTTAATCCGAACAACCCTGATTTTTTAAGAAGAGATAGATTTGTTTTATCAGCCGGTCACGCCTCAGCAATGCTCTACAGCTTGCTACATCTTTTCGGTTATGATTTAAGCTTAGAGGAGCTAAAAAAATTCAGACAATATGGCAGCAAAACTCCCGGACACCCTGAATATAAACATACTCCCGGCGTAGAATGCACTACAGGTCCACTAGGAGCAGGATTTGCCATGGCTGTTGGTATGGCAATGTCCGAAAGACATTTAGCAAGTGTATTTAATAAAGACGATGCAACACTAATAGACAACTATACTTATGTATATGCCGGTGACGGCTGCATGATGGAAAGTATAAATACTGAGGCTGCCTCTATTGCAGGTACAATGGGGCTTGGTAAGCTGATAGTATTTTATGATTCAAACAACATCACTATAGAAGGAAACACCGACCTTGCATTTACAGAAGATGTTTCAAAAAGATATGATGCCTATGATTGGCAGGTGCTAAAAGTCGAAGATGGCAACGACACAAATGCAATTGGTAAAGCAATTGAAGAAGCAAAAAAAGAAACCTCTAAACCAACTTTAATAATCATAAAAACTTTTATAGGTTTCGGTTGTGAAGAAAGACAAAATACTGCAAAAGCTCATGGAGAGCCACTTGGAGCTGACAATGTAAAAAAAGTCAGACAATTTTTTAAATGGTCTAGCGAAGAACCTTTCATAATACCTCAAAACATATATGACGATTATAAGAAAATAGCTGATGAAAAAATCCAAAAATGTGATGAACTGCAAAAAGAAATTGATGACTATTTCAAAAAATACCCTGAAATGAAAACTCTTTACGACAAATATTTTGGCGACAACAACTCCGATTATGTAGAAGAATTTGAAAAACTCTATGCTACAAAGCCGGAAAAAGCTATGGCTACAAGAGCAACATCAGGTGATATACTACAAAAAGTTAAAGACTTTGTGCCAAATCTTATTGGTGGCTCAGCAGATTTAGCTCCATCAAACAAATCCGTAATGGAAGGTGAAAGCTACTTCTCAAAAACAACACCAAATGGAAGAAATATTCACTACGGAGTAAGAGAGCTTGCTATGACGGGTATTTCCAACGGTATTTTCTGTTATGGAGGACTTAGAGCTTATCTTGCAACATTTTTCGTATTTTCAGATTACACAAAGCCAATGCTAAGATTGTCCTGTCTTATGAAAGCCCCAATAATTTGTATATTTACTCACGACAGCATAGGTGTCGGAGAGGACGGTGCAACACATCAGCCTATAGAACAGCTTACAGCACTTAGAGCTACACCAAATATAAATGTATTTAGACCTGCTGATTACACCGAAACTGTAGCCGCTTGGGAAACTGCAATTTTATCCAAGACAACCCCTACCCTACTAGTCTTAACTCGTCAAAACCTACCTCAGCAAAAAGGTAGCTCAATCGAGGCTTTAAACGGCGGATATATAATTTCTAACTCTGAAAAACTTGTACCTGATGGTATAATAATTGCTACAGGCTCAGAAGTTGAACTAGCTATCGAGGCTCAAAAAGAGCTTAAACAAGAAGGTATTGACGTTAGAATTGTAAGTATGCCATGCACAAATATTTTTGACAAACAGCCTGACGAATATAAAGAAAAAATATTACCAAAAGATGTTACAAAACGTCTTGCAGTAGAAGCCGGTGCAACTGATGGCTGGTGGAAATATGTAGGATTAAATGGAGATGTCATTGGTATAGACGAATTTGGTATAAGTGCCCCTGCTAAAGAAGTGTTTAAACACTTTGGTATCACCACCGAAAACGTGGTAAATAGATTTAAAAATTTAAAATAAATTTTATATAAAAATAGTCTCTCGTAAATGGGAGACTATTTTTTAGTTTATACTATAAATATTTCTTGACATAAAATAATCAAAGTGATATCATTTTAATATCAAACAATAAATATTTTAAAATTTGCTGCCTATGTATATTGAAATATTTAATAAAATCTAGCAGCATACACATTTTTTTGATTTTGAATTTAAAAGGAGACTTATCATGGAAGTTCAAAATGATGTCAAAGAAAAGATACTTTTAGAAAAAAGCAACGGTGCTTTTATGGCTATTTTTCTAATAATTACTTTTATCGCTACTATCGCAATATTTTTCTTGGGTATAAACTATGAAAGTGGATATCTAATATTATTGTCGCTCTTACTATTGCCAATCGAAATGGTTTCATTAGCAGGTTTTAAGGTATTAGGTCCACAAGAGTCATTAGTTTACACTTTATTTGGAAAATATACCGGCACATTAAAAGGCGATGGATTTTACTACATCAATCCATTTTCTACAGCCGTAAATCCAGCTGCAAAAACCGAGCTTGGGCAAAGTAGCGATGTAAAAACTTCAACTAATGTTTTATCTTCTGCTGCTAACACCACATCAGTTATAAAAAGTAAAAAAATATCCCTTAAAGTTATGACTTTAAATAACTCCAAGCAAAAAGTAAATGATGCCCTTGGTAATCCAGTTGATATTGGTGTTGCAGTGATGTGGACTGTAGTAGATACAGCAAAAGCTGTTTTTAATGTAGATAACTTTAAAGAATATCTTTCTCTACAAACAGACGCCTCTGTTAGAAATATTGTAAAGATTTACCCTTATGACGTAGCTCCAAATATAGATACTACAGGTGATGGTAATCCTGATGATGGAAGTCTTAGAAGTTCAACAACAGTAGTTGCAGAAAGAATAAAACAAGAAATACAAAATAGAGTAGATTTTGCCGGACTAAAAATACTTGATGCGAGAATAACCTATCTTTCGTACTCCCCTGAAATCGCTCAAGCTATGTTAAAAAGGCAACAAGCCGCAGCAGTAGTAGACGCAAGAGCTACCATAGTTGACGGGGCTGTAGGAATGGTTCAGATGGCACTGGAAAAAATAAAAGAAAACAAAATAGTAGATTTAGACGAAGAAAGAAAAGCCGCAATGGTTTCCAATCTTTTAGTAGTTTTATGTAGCAACAATGAAGTTTCACCAGTAGTAAATTCCGGAAGTTTATATTAAAAATTATTAAGATTACTTGCAGTTTAAGGTAAATATGATAATATATTAATGTGCAATAAAATATTAATACTAGAAAAAGTGATACTATGGCAAATAAAAAACAAATACCGCTTAGAATTTCTCAAGAGCTATTTGATGATTTAAATGCTTGGGCGCAAAGCGACTTTCGCTCAGTAAATGGACAAATAGAATATCTTTTGACCTTGTGCGTGAAAGAAAAGAAAAAAAGCGGTAAGTATGTACCTAAAAATTTTAATAATGAAAATAATGAATAGAGTATACTTTTAATATGGTATAAGACTATTACAGAAAAAATATTTCCTATCTAATATAATACTTAAAAAAATAATCACCTTGGATTTAGGATATTATTTAACCTTTTTATCACTTTTGTATATTTAATCTTATAAATAGAAAAACCGCCGGTTAAAGGAGCGTTCAGTTAGGGATTTATGGAAATCGAGTTTAACTGATAGCCTTTAAGCGGGACAAAAGAAATAACGACCATACAAGAGTAGAAATACTCCTGTGTGGTCGTTTTCTTGTGCCTAATTATATCACATACCAAAAAGTATGTGCTCTAATCATAAGTTACAGTATCTTCAGCTACAATCATTAAGGCTTGCTTTGAAGAGCAGAGGAATCAGCATAGTTCAAAACCTTAGGTGTATCTGCGGTAAATGAGCCACCAACACCAAAGAACTTCTCAAAGAATGATTTAAACTTTTCAATTATCGCCTGCTTCTTAGTAGTTCTGTCGCCACCTCCGAAACGAGATATAGGGGGCATAAGCCTATCTATATCCGTACCTGTTGTTTTGATTTCACCATCACAAAAGGCATTCTCAATGAACTTTCTTGTTTCAGCCTCTTTAAGTTTTTCTTCCTTAATAATCAAAGCAAGCTCCTCTTCTCGTTTTTCAGCCACATAATTATGCCATTCAGTCATAACATCCTCAACATCATTGATGCCAGAAATAAAGGTTTCAATAAGTGCTTTCTTGCTACGAAGCTGCGGACTGGCATCAATAGCCTTTTTGATTGTGACAAGTACTTCTTTATCTTCAAAGTGGCTGTCATGATACTTCTTAACAAGCATAAGGATATAGTCGATATTGATTTCTATCTGCTTGATAAGTTCAATTTCAAAGACAATATCATCTATGATATCTGTGCTTTCACCAGATTTTCGTCTTTCATTCCATTCATCACGCAAATCTTGATACCTGCCAAGATAATCCTGCAGGTCACGTTCACAAATCATCTCTTTACCTGAAAATTCATCAAATGCAGACAATAGATTTCTCATGCGTAGAATTGCACCAAATAACGAGATGAAGTCCTTCTGGTTCTGTTCACCTATAATCTGCGGGTCTGAAAGTGGGAATTTGGAAGTTAAGTTATCCATCATATCCATATATCCTGGATACTGCTTTCCATCAATACCTTCATAACCATAGTAGTAATCTTTGAAACCCTTCATCAGAACGATACCTCCTGCATTCTTATCACCGAAAAGGGAAATAGCAGCGTCTACTCGTTTCTGAAGATTTCTAAAGCATACAATATTACCGAAAGTCTTAATGGAATTAAGAATTCGGTTTGTTCTTGAAAATGCCTGAATAAGTCCATGCATCTTGAGGTTCTTATCTACCCACAGTGTATTTAATGTAGTGGCATCAAAACCTGTTAAGAACATATTTACAACAATAAGTAAATCAAGTTCCTTATTTTTCATACGAAGAGATACATCTTTATAATAATTTTGGAACTTGTCAGAGTCTGTCGAATAATTAGTATGGAACATCTCGTTATAATCTTTGATTGCCATGTCAAGAAAATCTCTCGATGACTGGTCAAGTGCTGATGTATCTTCTGAGTTTTCCTCATCAAGGATACCACTTGTACCTTCGTCATATTCGGCCTCATTTGCACCATAACTATAGATGGTTGCAATACGAAGTTTCTTCGTAGGATCACCCTCCATCTGCTTTTTAAATTCCTGATAATATAACTTTGCCATAGGAACAGATGCAACTGCAAAGATTGAGTTAAATCCACTTACACGCTGTTTTTGTTTAATTTCTTCTACAGCACCATTCTTGCCGGATGCAACTTCTGAAATATTGGTAAGGGTATTGTAAATATATGTTTTATCACCACGATATGTTTTCCTATCAAAGCTGTTAAGAATATATTCCGTCACAAGCTTGATACGTTCAGGAGCCATCATAGCCTTTTCGCGAGCAATATCCCATACCTGTTCATCGTCGATATCTTCATCCATATCCATTGTCTTAACATAGTCGACTCTGAATGGAAGTACATTCTTATCGTTAATAGCATCAACAATAGTATAGGTATGAAGCTGATCCCCAAAAGTCTGCTCTGTAGTAAAAAACTGAGTCTTACGGGCGCTTGCTGTATTTGCAGGAAAGATTGGTGTCCCTGTGAAACCGAATAAATGATATTTCTTAAAACTTTTTACAATAGCGGCGTGCATATCACCGAACTGACTTCTATGACATTCATCAAAGATGATTACAACGTGTTTGTTATATACTTCATGTTCTTTATTTTTCTTGATAAATGTTGCAAGCTTCTGAATAGTCGTGATGATAATGTGAGCATTGGTGTCTTCCAACTGCTTTTTAAGAATGGCAGTAGAGGTATTACTGTTAGCTGCACCTTTTTCAAAACGATCATATTCTTTCATAGTCTGGTAGTCCAAATCTTTACGATCAACTACAAAGAGAACCTTATCAATGTACGGAAGAAGTGACGCCTGTCTTGCAGTTTTAAATGATGTAAGTGTCTTACCCGATCCTGTTGTATGCCAGATATACCCGCCACCTGCAACATCGCCATATTTTTTATAGTTATTAGCTATTTCAATACGATTAAGAATACGCTCAGTTGCAGTAATCTGATATGGTCTCATTACCATAAGCATATTTTCAGAAGTGAAAATACAATACTTGGTGATTATATTAAGAATCGTATGTTTTGCAAAGAATGTTCTTGTGAAGTCAATCAAATCAGGAATAACACGATTGTTTGCATCTGCCCAGAAGGATGTAAATTCAAAACTGTTGCTTGTTTTGCCTTTCTTGGAAGTAGCAGCATTTACATCCTTTATAGCATTGAAACGAGTACTGTTAGAATAGTACTTTGTGTTAGTTCCATTTGAGATAACAAAAATCTGCGTATATTCAAACAGACCACTTACTGCCCAAAAAGAATCACGCTGATATCTACCTATTTGGTTGAAGGCCTCACGAATAGCCACTCCTCTGCGTTTTAATTCAATATGCACAAGAGGAAACCCATTTACGAGAATTGTAACATCATACCTGTTGTCGTGCCTTGCTCCGTCAGCCTTTGAAATAATATATTGATTGATTACCTGCAAAAAGTTGTTGTGAATATTTTTCTTGTCAATAAGTGTAATGTTCTTTGTACTGCCATCATCTCTTTTTAATACTTGAACATTATCCTCTTGAATTTTTCTAGTTTTTTCAATAATTCCTTCATTCTTATTTGCAATAGAATTGTTAAAGAACCTATCCCATTCAGTTTCAGAAAAACGGTAAGCATTCAACCTTTCAAGCTGATTACGAAGGTTGGTGGTCAAATCTTTTTCTGTGTGTATATGAAGATACTCGTATCCCTGCTGCGAGAGCATACGAATAAACTCTTTTTCCAGTTCAGCTTCTGACTGATAGTTGTTAGAACGTGCCTTTACAGGCTCGTATTCAGTAACAACTGTATTTTCACTTGTAGCTGCCACAATATTAAAATATGGCATACAGACACCTCCTTAAGAGATTATAACTGTTTAAAAGTTAGCAGCTTATCTCTATAAAATTCATATTGTTTTTGCCTTGCTTCTATTTCAGCAGGAAGCCCACTACTCAAGTCATTGCAGAGTGCGTCGAATCGGTCGAGGATACCTACAATGCGTTTTTGTTCCGCTAAGGATGGTACACTAATTACTGCATCACGAATATTATCATTATATAATCTTGCGATTGTTCCTCCTGTGGATGCTTTCCAAGGTTGTAACTGATAGTAATAGTACAAATAGCTATTGAGAACTAACGACTCATCATTATTGACCCATACTATGTTCGAATCTTGGAAATACGCTGGTTCACCATCAAATACAACAGTTCTTCCAATTGTTCCGGCAGCAGAAATTAGTATGTCACCCTTCTTAGGGTAAGAGTATTCCTTTTTATATTTTTCGAATGTATCTTTTGATATATAGGCATTAGGTTCTCCACCGAATGTTCCAATCTTAAAAAATGGGACATCGCCCGTGGAAGAAGTTTCAGACTTCATAATTCTCTTGCACATCGATATTTTTCCGACTGTTCCAAGAGAAATATTCACAAAACCAAATACATACTGAATAAGCTTAATTATGCTCTGTCTGTCTGTCTGTCTGTCTGTCTGTCTGTCTGTCTGTCTGTCTGTCTGTCTGTCTGTCTGTCTGTCTGTACGATTATGTTGCCGGTTTCAGCAAATGTCAATAGTAAATTGCGATAAAATTCATATTGTTTTTGCCTTGCATCAATTTCAGCAGGAAGACCGATGTTGAGGTCAGAACAGATTGCATCAAAGTTATCTAATACTTTAACTAATCTCTTTTGTGTTTCAATAGGGGGCAATGGAAGTTTAAATTTTCTAATTTTTTCCATTGGAATATTTTTCATCGAAGATGACTGAAGAAGCCTATTAATCTGTGTGTTCCAAAACTGACCACTTTGAAAATAATATCTCATATATTCTGGTATAAGTTTATCTGTAGTGGAGCGTATTAAAGCAACATTTGGTGCTAAATAATATTTATCTTCTTTGTCGATTAATGCCACTTGTCCAATTGTGCCGACATATGTAAATATCATATCTCCAATATGAAGTTTACTGCGTGACAACTTTGATAAATCACTATTATCAATATACTTTACATCGGTCAAATCCAACTTCCCGTTTTTTACATTTAATCCGCGTAATGCTATTATTTTTCCTTCATCAGAGTAATTTACATAGTTTGTAAATTCAAAACCTGCTAATTTTGTGACGGTAGCAATATCTCCTAATGTAACCATAGGAATTGAATGATGAAATTTAAGCAAATCATTTCTATAAAATTCATACTGTTTTTTTCTAGCTGTAAGCTCCGCTGTAAGCTCCGCTGTAAGCTCCGCTGTAAGCTCCGTGAAATTGTCCAGAATACGGACAATTTCACGTTGTACCTCCAATGGAGGTACGGGTATCTGTAATGCTCTGAAATCTCTACCTGTCAACTTTGGTATATTGCCATGTATTAAATGAGTTACACCTATAGTCTGTATATAATGAAACAGATATCGAAGAAGGACATCGTCAATTCCTTCAATGATATGAGCGTGATTGTTTACCCATATTTTCCCTTCTGCCCATGTTACAACTGGCGTACCTGCTTTTGTAATTACGCTTCCATCTTCGCCAACAAGGACAAATTTGCCATCAAAAATATAATCTGAAACATAATCCTGAATGCCGTTTGCACCATAATAGGGGTATTCTCCTGCCTCTCTTGCTGCTTTTGTAACGGGTTTCCTTTTTTTATCAAGAACGGTACAGCAATCTTCAAGTTTCCTATACTCCACCCCATTCGGGCATAACTCTTTAATTAATTCTTCTAATCTGCTCATGCGTCCACCTCGATTTCTGCGATGATCTTATCAATCTCATCACGAAGAATTTGCTCACGAGCGACAATTTCTTTGATTTCTGCATTAAGCTTTACAATATCAATCTTTTCTCTTGTGTCCTCTGCTTCAACATAGGTTGATACCGAAAGGTTGTAGTCATTTTCGGCAACTTCATCATAAGAAGCAAGATGAGAGATATGTTCAATTTCTTCTCGTTTTGTAAATATCTCAACAATTCTATCTATATTAGCAGGTGTCAGCTTATTATTGTTTGTGACCTTGATGCACTCGTTGCCCGCATCGATAAACAGCGTTTTATTATCTGCCTTGTTCTTTTTCATTACCATAATGCAGGTAGCAATTGAAGTTCCAAAGAAAAGGTTAGGAGGCAGCTGAATAATGCAGTCTACAAAGTTGTTATCAATCAGATATTTTCGTATTTTCTGTTCAGCTCCGCCACGGTACATAATACCCGGGAAACATACAATCGCAGCTGTTCCGTTACTCGCAAGCCATGAAAGTGAATGCATGATAAAGGCAAGGTCAGCCTTGCTCTTTGGTGCAAGAACACCTGCAGGAGCAAAACGAGGATCGTTTATGAGTAATGGATTATCATCACCTACCCATTTGATTGAGTATGGAGGATTTGAAACAATAAGTTCAAAAGGTTCATCATCCCAATGTGCCGGAGCTATAAGGGTATCTTCGCAAGCAATATTAAATTTATCAAATCCAATATCGTGTAAAAACATATTTATACGACAAAGATTATAGGTTGTAATATTGATTTCCTGTCCATAGAAACCATTACGAATCTTATCTCTACCAAGTATTTTTTCCGCCTTTAAAAGTAGCGAACCAGACCCACAGGCAGGGTCATAAACCTTATTGATTTCTGTTTTTTGGGCTGTACCAAGTCTTGTAAGAAGCTCTGATACATCAGCAGGAGTAAAAAACTCTCCACCTGATTTACCAGCATTACTTGCATACATTGTCATAAGATATTCATAAGCATCTCCAAATGCATCAATATCGTGATCCTTAACATCTCCAAGATTCATATCTGCCACACCGTCAAGAAGTTTACGAAGTTTTTCATTTCTCTTTGCAACAGTAGAGCCAAGCTTATTACTGTTTACATCAAAATCATCAAATAGACCTGCAAAGTCGGATTCTGATTCACTGCCTTTTGCAGATTCCTCTATGTGACGGAATGCCTTTTCAAGTGTTTCATTAAGATTTTCATTATCCTTGGCTTTTGCCCTTACATTACAAAAGAGTTCAGATGGAAGAATGAAAAAGCCTTTCTCTTGCACAAGGCCTTCTCTTGCCTCTTTGGCCATCTCATCAGACATCTGTGCAAAATCAAAATCAGAGTTCCCTGCTTCAATTTCTCCTTCGTTGATGTAGCTCGCAATATTTTCAGAAATATATCTATAAAACATTGTACCAAGTATATAGTTTTTGAAATCCCATCCATCTACAGCACCACGAAGCTCATCTGCGATTGCCCATATTGCTCTGTGAACTTCATCACGTTCCTGTTCTTTTTTATTATTGGTAGGCATTATCTTTTTCCCTCCACTTCAAAATCAAGCCATGCCTCTTCAACACCTGCATAATCGACATCATGTTCTAGGCAGAACTTTTTTATATTTTTCATAGCATTAAGGTTAGGCTTTGCCTTGCCACCTTCCCATCTATTCACAGTAGAAAATGACACTTTAATTTCTTTAGCAAAGTCTTGCTGCGAAAGAAAGCATCGTTGTCTAATTCTTTTAATTTCATCTGGAAATCTCATTATGCATCTCCTTGCGTAAACATTTCAATAATATAGCGTTATTATAACATATAATCATAGTTTTTACTATCTCCTAAGGCTACCTCATGTAGCTACAGGAGATTTTTATATTTTTAGTGGTTCGATTATACTCATTTCTTCGCTTATAGATACAAGGAAAAATATTTTTTCTAAAAGTGTCAGATTTGTTCATCTCCCAAGGCTACATAGTAGAAGGACAAATTCTACAAAAGTTTTTAGGGAAATTTCAAATTCATGAACTAAAAAACATAACCGCATTTGCAAGAGACCATGAAGATGAATTTGTAGACTTTGTTATGAAAAAAAGTGAAAAGGAACTGGACCAGAAGCTAAAAACTAGTCATAGAGAATCGGAACAAGCAAAATCAAGAATTAGAAAACTCGATACCATTGTTCAAAGGCTTTATGAGGATAACCTTGATGGTAAAATTTCAGATGAAAGATTTATGATTATGTCATCAGCCTATGATAAGGAGCAAGCTGAACCTACCCAGAAAATACAAGCTCTTGAAGATTTCATTTCTGAAGCTACTAAAGATAGTCTAAATGTAGAATCTTTTCTATTTTATAATCTTTATTGGAAGCGAAGTATTCAGCTAGTTGTTTAAGGCTTGTGCCATATTCACCGGTGCTGTTTGCACTACCAGGCTTTGCACCCTTTACATCCATATCTGTATGAGATTTCATAGCATCTGCCAGCATACCCTCAGTTGTTTTAGTATCGCCAAGATATTTCATAACCATAAGTGCTGCTGCGTCACCACAAGACCACTCAGTTGATTACTGATATGTCTTGAATTTTGGAAGTATTGTTAAAGTATCAGAGGATTTCATATTATAAAAATCCGGCGTCTTATAATATGGACAGTCCTTATGGTCTCCTGCAAAATCGGTGGCTCTTGCTCCACCTTTTTCTTCAATTGGCTGTGACAAAATTGTCTTTTCTTTCAGTGCAAGCTGGTTTTTACTTTTAGTTTCTCCTTGTGCAAAGGAAAGTCCTGTGAAAATTGTGGCAAATGCCAAGGTTAAAGCTAAAGTTTTCTTTTTCAATAAAGTGTTCTCCTTTAAAATATTAATTGTGAAATTTATAAATTCAATTGATTATGTCATTTTTGAAAAATATGTTAATATATTTTTAAACCCTTGTATTTATAATGAATACAAGGGTTTAAAGTTATCAAATTTCTAAATTAGAAATTTGTTTTCTCAAATGAAATTTGTATATATTGTGGATACAATTATTTTTTATAACATATGTGCTCTTAGATATTCTCCATCGTGCTTGCTTAACATAGCTATTGGGATATCAAGCACTGTCTTTGCACCATACTGATTTGCTTTTGACAATTTATATGCTGCTCTTGCAAAGGCGATATTTACTGAGGCTGTAAATTCAGGATTGCTTGTCAAGTCCAGTGAAAATCCGTATAGGCTCTTTCCCTCATTACCTGTTTGTCCAAGTCGTAGCACTTCTCCGCCATGAGGTATGCCGCTATGGTCTTTTATCATGGTCTGTTCATCAATGAAATGTACTGTTGTTTCGTAGTCTGCGAAGTAATCCGGCATAGTTTTTATTTGCCTTTCTATTTCATTTTGGTCTGATCCATTTTCTAATACGACAAATACTTCTCTTTTATGAGCGGTGTTGTTTTGATATTCAACATGATTTTTATTTTTTATTTGCTCAACCAGCTCAGTGTTAGGGATTGTATACTGCTTTGCATCTTTTACTCCTTTAATTCTTCTTACTGCGTCAGAGTGTCCTTGGCTTACACCTTTACCCCAAAACGTGTAGGTTTCACCTTGAGGAAGTACAGCTTGTGCTAAAACTCTATTGATTGAGAATAGTCCCGGGTCCCAGCCTGTGGAAATTATTGATACTTTTTTATTTTGTAAAGAAATTTCATTCATTTTGTCAAAATATGCCGGTACTTTTGCGTGGGTGTCAAAGCTGTCAACTGTATTAAAGTCTTTTGCCATTATAGGTCCTTGCTCGGGTATATCAGATTTTGAGCCTCCACACATAATTAAAACATCTATTTTATCTTTGAAATTTGCTAATTCATCTATGTGATATGCTTTTGTCTCACTTTTTACTGTACTTGGGTCTCTTCTAGTAAAAACTCCTACAAGGTTCATATCTTCAGCATTTTTAAGTCCAGTCTCTACGCCTTTGCCTAGGTTACCATATCCTAATATCGCTACATTAATCTTTTCCATAGTGTCTCCCTTTTATTACATATTTAAACAGTCATTCATATTGTAAAGTCCATTTTCTTTTTCTTGTAAAAATAGTGCTGCTTTTATTGCTCCGTTTGCAAATATTTTTTTTGATGAGGCTCTATGTGTGATTTCAAGCACTTCATCATCTCCTGCAAAGATTACAGTGTGCTCGCCTACTATATTTCCCCCTCTTATGGCAGAAATGCCGACTTCATTTTTATTTCTATTGTCATAAAAGCCGGCTCTGCCATCTAATCTTGTAAGGGAGTTTTTTCTGCCATTATTCGCTGAGTCAAAAAGCATTTTTGCTGTGCCTGATGGTGCATCTTTTTTTAAATTATGATGTTTTTCAACTATTTCTATATCAAAATCAGCAAGCATCTTAGCCATCTGCTCTACCACATATTCCATCACATTTATGCCTAAGCTCATATTGCCTGAGTAAACTATAGGTATGTTTTTGGAAATGTCCTTTATTTTTTGCTCCTGCTCCTTGGAATATCCTGTAGTGCAAACAACAGCAGGTGTATTATTTTTTATGCAATAATCCAATAATTGCTCTAAGACTACTGGTGAAGAAAAATCTATTACAGCGTCAGCTTTTTCTTTTACATCTTTAAAACTGGAATATACTGTAAAGTCTGCTTTTACCGGTCTATCTGATACTCCAGCTACTACTTCCATACCTTCTTTATTTTTTATTATGCCGGCTAAGGTTATTCCCATTTGTCCTCCAGCACCTGAAAGTAAAATTTTCATTTTTTCTCCTAAATTAAACCCAAATTTTTCATATTTTTCTTTAACAGCTCCATTGTCTCATCACTTGGCTCACAAAGGGGTAGTCTATAATAGCCTCCGTTCATTCCCATTAGATTAATGGCTGCTTTTACAGGGATTGGATTTGTCTGTGCAAAAAGTGAATTTATCATATCAAGGTATTTTAACTGCATTTGTCTTGATTTTTCTATATCTCCATCAAAAAATGCCTGACACATTTCATGTGTTTCATTTGGTAAAATATTTGCAGAAACTGATATAACTCCGTCTGCTCCCATAGAAAGCATAGGCACTGTCACATCATCATTTCCACAATATATTGCAAAATCATCCGGCAAAATATTTTTAATTTTTGCTGTGTAACCAAGATTGCCTGTCGCATCTTTTATGCCGACAATATTTTTTATTTCTGCTAATCTTTTCAAGGTTTGTGGCTGAATTTCCACTGTAGTTCTTGATGGCACTGTATATAAAATTACAGGTACTGTGGATGCCTCTGCTATGGTTTTAAAATGTCTGTATAAACCCTCTTGGTTACATTTATTATAATAAGGAGTGATTACAAGTATTGCATCAGGGTTTAAAGCTGAGGCTTTTTTCGCAAAGTCGGCAGATTCTCCTGTGTCATTGTTACCTACGCCGGCTATAAGTGGGATTTTGTGGTTTATTTTTTCTACGCAAAATTTTATTACAGCCAGTCTTTCTTCTTCTGTCATAGTAATTGCCTCACCAGTCGTGCCAATGGCAACTATGGCATCTGTCTTGTTTTGCAAATGATACTGTATTAATTTTCCAAGTGACTCAAAATCTACTGTGCCGTCCTCAAAAAATGGTGTGATTAACGCTACTGCACTACCTCTAAATATCATGGTTTCCTCCTATATTTATAAATTAAATTCATCTGCAAAGGCATTTACTAATTTATTTGATTTGCTCTCATCGACTAAATATGAAATGCTTATCTCTGATGTGGACACTTCATAAAATGGCACACTTTCCTTTGATAAAATGTCAAATGCTCTAGCTGCAACACCTACTTGATTTCTCATAGCTGAGCCGATTATTGAAACCTTGCTCAGATTTTCTTTAAATTCACAATCAAGTCCCATTTCATCTAAAACTTGTTTTGTCTTATTTTTAGAAACTAAATTGGTTGTAATTTTATAGCTGACTTCATTTTCCTCCACTATCCTGTTTATCATATCTATATTAATATCATTTTGAGCAAGTTGTTTTAGAGCCTCTGATATTCCAAATTCATTGCTACCCTTTTTAAATATCTTTACCAATAAAACATCATTCTTGTTTGAAATATTTGTAATAATATTTTGCTCCACTATATCTTCCTCCTTGATAATATTTGTCCCATTTAAATCGCCTGTGTTAAGCCCTATAAATAACGGCACGTCATACCTTAGAGCCATCTCAACACTCCTTGGTTCGATTACCTTTGCTCCAAGGTTTGCCATCTCCATAGTTTCTTGATATGAAATATAATCTATCTTTTTGGCAGTTTTTCTTATTCTTGGGTCAACTGTGTAAATTCCGTTTACATCTGTTAAAATTTCACATCTAGCTTTTAATACAGCTGCTATTGCAACTGCTGATGTGTCTGAACCTCCTCTGCCAAGTGTGGTGAAATCTCCATTTTCATTCATGCCTTGAAAACCTGTGACTACTACTATTTTCCCATCGTTCAATTCTTTTATAAGTCTATCAGTTATAACGTTACTAATCTTTGAAACTTGGTGAGAGCCGATTGTCTCAAAGCCTGCCTGAAATCCTGTTAAGGCTACTGATTTTTCTCCTATGGACTGCAAATATATGCTAAGTAGCGATGCGGATACCATCTCTCCTGTGGCAAGGAGCATATCCATTTCTCTTTCTGCTGGGTAAGCTGACAAATCATTTGCCATTTGAATTAGTCCGTTTGTAGTTTTGCCCATAGCCGATACAACTACGACTATCTGTTCGTAGTCTTTTTTTCTGTCAATTATGACTTTTGCTACAGCTTTTATTTTATCAATAGTCGCAACGCTAGAGCCTCCAAATTTAATTACCAATCTATTCATTTTTATACACCTCGTCATTTGAAACCAAGTCTTCAAAGCTCTGTCTTCTTACAGCCAACTTTGCCTTTGCATTTTTTACAAAAACAACTGCCGGTTTGCTGAGCTTGTTGTAATTAGATGCCATAGCATAAGTGTATGCCCCTGCATTTGGTATCATTAGTAAATCTCCTGCACTTGCCTTTGGCAGCATTTCATCTTTTACTAAAATATCTCCTGATTCACAACATTTGCCTGCGATTGTATATTTTGTTGTTGGCTCTTCACTGATTTTGTTTGCTATAAAAGCCTCATATTTTGCCCCATAAAGTGCCGGTCTGATGTTGTCCGTCATGCCTCCATCTACAAAGATATAATTTAAACCTGTTGAGGTAGTCTTAATGACTCCAACCTCATACAGCATAGTGATTGATTGATTTATCAGGCTTCTCCCCGGTTCTATGCTTACAGTTTCTAAATTCATATCTAAGTTTAAAAGCTTTTCTTCTATTTTTTCAGCATATCTTTGTAAAAATGTTTCTAGGTCAAAAGGTTTGTCCTCACTGGTATAATAAACTCCAAAGCCTCCGCCAAAATTCATTTCTCTAATTTTTATATTTAAATTATTTTCAATATCCTTAGCATATTTAAGCATCACTTCTACTTCAAAGAAAAAGAATTTTTCATCGTGAATTTGTGAGCCTATATGACAGTGAAATCCCTTAAAATCAATTTTTTCGTTTTTCGACAATTTTTTAATTAATTCTTTTGTTTCATCAAGATGGACACTCATACCAAATTTTGAGTCGTCTCCGCCGGTTTGTATGTATTTGTGAGTGTGAGCATCTATTGACGGATTTATCCTTAAAAGGCAGGCTTGCACTTTATTTTTTTCTTTTAAAATTTTATCTAACAGCTCGTATTCGCTTTCGTTGTCTATTACTATTGTGCCTAAATCTGCGTCTACTGCTTGCTCTAATTCACTTCTCAATTTATTATTGCCGTGAAAATACAGATTTTTAGCTTTTTCTCCAGCCTTTAATGAAATATATATTTCTCCTCCACTTACCACATCTGTGTAAAGTCCAAGGCTGTCTACAAGCCCTGCCATATAAAGATTGGTAAAGGCTTTTGAGGCATATAATATCCTTGTTTCAAATTTACTTGATTTGAAATTGTCTTTAAATACCTTTGCCCTATCTATAAAGTCCTGTTCGTCTACCACATAAAGTGGTGTACCAAAGTCTTGTTTAAGCCTTTCCAGCGAAACTGAGCCAATGGATACGTTATTTCCATCTGCTACTAAATATTTTGATGCGTTCATTTTTAATCCTTTTCAATAATATTGGTAAGTATCTACCTAAAATGGTTAGCAGGTTTGGCTTTTTTGTCTAAAAATAGGTACAAAAAAACCATAAGCATGCAAAGTTGCCTATGGAAATAACTTTGCCCAGATATGAGAAGCACTTCAAAAAAGAAAAGGACATAAATTTTTCTTTTTCGACAGTACTATGCTTATTCAACATAGTCCCAACGCCATAGACAGCATTTCGGCGGTTGTTCCTTTCAGAAAAAGCCCTACTAATAAAAACCGCGACCTCTATCTCATATCTTATATTTAATTTTTAAATAATTTCACATAATATATCACTATATACTTTTATTGTCAACAACTATTTTTTATACCTAAATTTGTTGTAGTTTTAATAAAGCTTTTTAAGCTATATCCAACTACACAGTAGCTATATTAATACTAATATCCAATTAAGCATAGATAAAAATGCGTTTGAATGTGTTTGACGAAGGAGATTGCTAGCGCTCGCCATAGGCGAAAAGCGCTCCGAGGAAAACACATTCAAAGAAAGCATTTTTATGTACAATTTTAATCGGAGTTAAGTATAAAATATTTATCGTCAAATAAAATAGTACAAAAAAGACAGCATCACTGCTGTCTACACTCTGAATTAATTATATAAATTAATTATCTATATCCGCATTATATCACAAATAATTATCAAATTGCTACATATTTTTAAAAAATTTTTAGATGCTTTTCTAATTCATTTAATTTTGCTTTTGATAGCTGTTTTCATTAGAAAATAAACCCGTATTTTTATACTGTACCATTAAATAATTAAAATAAATAAGGAGACAGCTAAACTTGAAAATAATTCTCTTTTAAATCTATCTTTTGTTTTTGCACTATCTTCTTCATCCGTATTTTTTATTTTTTGTGATAGAAACAAAGAGTATAAAAATAATGTAGCAAATAATACAAATATTATCATATAAGTAAAACCCGAAAATCCAGCAATTCCAATTTTTTTACCATTAAAGTGAAGTACCAGATATTTAACTAATAGAACCAATAAAGGTACAAGCTTTACAAGAATCAATAGCTTTTTTTCAAAAGTGCCTTTATTTTTATTGCTATTTTGAATCTTGTTCATATTTATCTAGCCTCAACTCTATATCCGCTTCCGCAGAAATCACAGCCATTCGGATACTGCCAGCTATAAATTATAACACCGTTACCATTATCAGATGACGATAAGGCTGAAACTGATATATACATCAAAAACACAGGTATTTTACTTTTTGGAATAAAGTATGAAACAGCAGAAATTAATTCGGCAGTGGTTTTTATGGCTTGGACTTGACTATGAGAAAGTTCTCCTACTTTAACCCATTCACCGTTTGGATCCATATCATACGTTCCTATGTACCCATCATAACCATGTCTGTTTGATGAAGCCAGAGATGGAATCGTTGCTAAAGTGCAAGCTAATGTTAATGCTAAAAATAAACTTACAAATTTTTTCATAATGTATGTTCCTTTGCTAAATTAAACATCAATATTCTTACCACAACATAGAACGCTTTCTTGCTCAAAATTATATACCTTATGTTAGTTAATGTCAATAGCGTTATCAACAATTTAAAAAATAATTCTTGCTATTCACATTTTCTTTTGGTATAATACCCCGTTAGGAGGTTGTATAATATGTCAAAAAGAATTTATCAAGTGCAAGAAAAGGTTCCAAATTCACTGCTATTGCCGTTAAGCGTACAGCATACATTTGCTATGTTTGGTGCGTCAGTTTTAGTTCCCCTAATTTTTAATATTGACCCGGGTGTCGTATTGCTGATGAATGGTATCGGCACTTTGTTATTTATTTTAATCACTAAAGGAAAAGCTCCTGCGTATTTAGGTTCCAGTTTCGCTTTTTTAGGACCATCGTCCATAATTATTGCGAACCAAGGTTTCGAATTTGCGCAAGGAGCTTTTGTTACAACCGGGATACTTGGCTGCGTGCTTGCTTATGTCATTTACAAGTTTGGCACTGACTGGATTGATATAGTATTGCCCCCGGCTGCTATGGGTGCTGTCGTAGCGTTAATCGGCTTTGAATTGGCAGCAGCAACAGTTCATGGCGGAGCTATCGGTGCTAACCTTATGACTGACACTGCTACAAGCAAAGACATCATAATATTTTTAGTAACTCTTGGTACGGCTGTTATCGGTTCTGTCGCATTCAAGGGATTTTTTTCTGCCATTCCTATTTTAATCGCAATCATAACAGGTTATATCACCGCATTTTGTTTTGGCATGGTGGATTTATCCGGCATTATGTCTAAAGGGTTAATTACTATCCCAACTTTTCAAATGGCAAAATTTTCATTAAATGCGTCTTTAACAATGCTACCGGTGATGCTTGTCCTTACTTCTGAGCATATAAGTCACCAAGTTGTCACTTCAAACATAGTAGGTAAAGATTTATTAAAAGACCCTGGTCTTCATAGGTCAATTTTTGCTGACAACTTTTCAACAGCTTTATCCGGTCTTGTAGGCGGTGTGCCAACTACTACCTATGGTGAAAACATCGGTGTAATGGCAATAACCGGTGTATATTCTGTGCAAGTAATAGGTGGTGCTGCAATCATTTCTATGCTGATGGCTTTTATCGGACCTCTATCCCAGCTTATCAAGAGTTTACCCGGAGATGTAATCGGTGGTGTCACTTTCCTTTTGTATGGTATGATAGGAACATCAGGCATAAGGCTATTAGTTGAAAAAAAAGTTGATTATTCAAAATCAAGCAACCTAGTATTGACTTCAATAGTTTTCGTAGCCGGTCTTTCAGGTCTGACTGTAAAATTCATGTCTATTGAGCTTAAAGGTATGGTATTAGCATCGGTTGTAGCTGTGTCTGTATCATTACTATTTTATATACTTAAAAGGCTTAACATCATTAACGAATAACCACATAAAAATATCAAATCCAGATGAAGCTTATTTGTGGGATTTTATATTTGACACAATATTTATCTTTATGTTCATATCATTTATTCAAGGTCGTCGTTTAGGAAAATCTTTATAGTCTGTATTACTAAACTCAAAAAAGGGCAGAAATATAAAATTTCTGTCCTTTTTTTATAAATTTATTTATTTTTCTTAGCTTTATCCTGCTCAATAAGTTTTTTTATTGCTTCTATACCTACTTTTATTGCACCTGAAGTGTCTTCTGTCATAGGCATAAACATTCCAGCCTTTTCACGTTCTTGATTCCAAACTACATGGAAACAAGAGCCGCAACGTACATGAAGTGCATCGGCAACTACAAATAATGCAGATGATTCCATTTCACTTGCTTTTACTCCAAGACGTTTCCAGCTTTCCCACTTATTTAATAGTTCATAATATACTGGAGATTTTTCAGGGCTGTGCTGTCCATAAAAAGCGTCTTTACATTGAACCACACCTGTATGAGTATCATAACCCATTTCTTCACTTGCAGTTTTTAATGCTAATGTTATATCAAAATTTGGTACAGCCGGATATTCTATTGGAGCGTATTCCATAGAGGTATGTTCAAAACGAATAGAGCCAGTCGCTACTACAACGTCTCCCGGTTTTACATCTAAATCTATTCCTCCGCAAGTACCAACTCTAACAAATGTATCTGCACCACATTTAACTAATTCTTCCATTGCAATTGACGCTGATGGTCCACCTATACCTGTTGAACAAACTGTGACTTTTTCTCCTAGCAGTGTACCTGTCCAAACATTGTATTCTCTGTTCATTCCTATATGAACCGGATTATCAAAGTGTTTAGCAATAGCCTCACATCGTCCAGGGTCTCCCGGCAAAAGTACATAACGTCCAACATCGCCTTTCACACACTGAATATGGTATTGTTTTTCTGTTTCTTGCATGATAATCTCTCCTTATTTAAATTAATTTTACCAATATATATTGGCTTAAAAAATATAGACTTATATAATTAACTTATTTTAAAAAAGTGTAACAAACCCTACTATCATTGCACTAAGTATACTTACAAATACACCGGACAGCATAGCTCTTAAAACCAAACGGGATAAGGTTGCTCTTTTTTCAGGGCAAAGTACCGCTATACCGGAAACACAAATGCCCAAGCTTGAAATATTTGCAAAGCCGCATAATGATATGGCACTTATCAAACCGGTTCTGTAATCAAGGCTTGCTATTTTAGGACCAAGCTCTGCAAAAGCAACAAATTCATTCAAAATCAATTTGTTTCCAAGTAGTTTTCCCTCCATTAATATTTCTTGTCCTTCTAATCCCATCAAATAACCAAATGGAGCAAAAATATATGAGAATATTTGCTCAAGGCTAATGCCTACTTTACCTAAAAACATATTTATAACTGCTACTATACCTATTATACCCACAAGTGATGCAGAAATCGCTATTACCATTTGCATACCTGTGACTGCTCCCTCAGCTATTGCATCTATAGCATTTGCGTTATTCCCTTTATTATCCATTTTAACTTCTGATATACTCTGAGGGGTTTGTGTTTGTGGTAAAACCATCTTTGAAAGCATAATACTTCCAACCGGCACTAATGCACTTGCAATCAAAAGATAATCCATAGGTATACCCAGTGCATTATATCCACCTAGTATTGATACTGACATACTACCCATACCTGATACTAATACAACCATGATTTCGCTATCAGTCATACTTTTTAAATATTTGCTCACTAGTATGGGGCTGTCTGTCTGTCCAAGAAACATATTCGCAACAGCAACAAAGCTTTCTACTTCTGTTGTTCCCATTAATTTTCCGACTGCTTTACCTATCCATTTTACTATAAAGCCTAATACTCCAATATAGTAAAGTAAGCTAACTAATGCTGAAACAAATATAATGTTGCCTAACACTTGGACTATGAAAAAATATCCAAACTTTGGATTTGTAAGGTCACCAAATACGAAAGATAATCCTGATGCTCCACAATTAATTACTGCTGTAACTCCGTCAGATAGCTTTGATATAATCTTATTACCTATAGGAACTTTTACTAAAATAATAGCTATGATAAACTGAGTTATCAATCCTTTAGCTACCATCTTCCAATCAATATTTTTTCTTTTCCAAGAAAGTATATAACATAGTGCCAATATTATCAATATGCCTAAAATATTTAATATTACTTTCATTTATTTCCTCCGCCTTGTGCTATAATTTCGTTTGCAAAGCTTTCGCCTTCGCATTTATCATTTATTCCAAGCATATCTATTATTGTTGCTGCAATATTGTTAAATCCTTTTCTTACTCCTAAATCCACTGACTTAATTTTTTTGCCCATTACAAGCAGCGGTACATATTCCCTAGTATGGTCAGTGGTTGCAGTGTATGCTGGGTCACATCCATGGTCTGCTGTTATAAATACAACATCATCATCATTAAGTTTATCCATAAATTTTGGCAAAAATGTGTCAAATTCATTTAATGCCAAAGCATAACCCTCCACATCTCTTCTGTGTCCATACAGCATATCAAAATCTACTAGGTTTATAAAACACAAACCGTTAAAATCTTTGTCAGCGTAGTGCATAGCGTGCTGTAAACCATTTGTGTTAGAAGTATTGTGAACGTGTTCAGTAGTTCCTATTCCTGCAAAAATATCATAGATTTTGCCTACTGCTATAGAATCCATTTTGCTGTCTTTTACTTTATCCAACAAAGTTTTTTGCGGTGGCTCAAGTGAATAATCATGTCTATTGGAGGTGCGTTTAAAATTATCTTTAGAATTTCCTACAAAAGGACGTGCAATAACTCTTCCAACTCCATGTTTCCCTTTTAAAATTTTGCGTGCCTTATGACAGGCGTCATATAATTCTTCCAGTGGAATTTTTTCTTCATTTGCAGCTACCTGAAAAACTGAGTCTGCTGAGGTATATACAATCCACTTGCCAGTATCTAATTGCTCCTGGCCATAATCTTTTATAACTTCAGTACCCGAATAAGGCTTATTGCAGAGCACTCCTCTTCCAGTTAATTTTTCAAATTCGTCTATTACTTCTTTTGGAAATCCATTTGGATAAGTAGGCAGAGGATTTTCTGATACTATTCCTGCAATCTCCCAATGTCCAATGGTAGTATCTTTACCCATAGATAATTCAGATAATTTTGCATAACTACCTTTTGGAAAATCTACTTTTCCTAAAAAATCAAGACCATCTATGTTGCCTAGCCCATACTCACGCATATTTGGTATATTAAGCTTTGGACAGCTTGCACATGAACGAAGTGTATTTACTCCGACATCGCCAAATTTTTCTGAGTCCGGCATTTGCCCAGCTCCACAAGAGTCTAAAACAAAAAGAAAAACTCTTTTCATATCTTTTCTCCTTTTTTAATAACTTCTATCATTTTCAAGCTTTTGACCTTTTTCCATAGCTTTAGCTATTTTAACAATTCTAGAAGTTCCCAGTCTATCAGCACCAAGAGATATAAATTTTTCCGCATCTTCTAAGCTTGATATGCCTCCAGCCGCTTTTATCTTAACGTGAGGAGCAATATTTTTGGCAAAAAGCTCAACATCTTCAAAGGTTGCTCCCCCTTTAGAAAATCCTGTAGATGTCTTTATGTAATCAGCACCTGAATTAGATACACATTTGCACAAATTTATTTTTTCATCATTTGTTAAAAGGCAAGCTTCAATTATGACCTTTAAAATTTTATTATTACAAGCCTTTTTAATTTCAGATATTTCAGAAGTTATTTCACTCCACTTTCCCTCTTTTGCCCAGCCAATGTTGATAACCATGTCAATTTCGTCAGCACCGTTTTCAACAGCGTCTTTCGCCATAAATACTTTAGCTGCTGTAGTATCGTATCCGTTTGGAAAACCTATTACTGTGCAAATAGCAAGTTTATCTTCTACATATTGTTTGGCTTGCTTTACAAATGATGCAGGTATACATACACTTGCTGTTGAATACTTGATACCATCATCACATATACTTTTTATTTCTTCCCATGTAGCTGTCTGTTCCAATAGAGTATGGTCACACTTTGATAAAATTTCTTTGAGTTCCATTATTACCTCTCCTTGCTTTAAAGCTATTATTTTGAAAATAATATGCTATAAAATATTTTAATATAATACCAAAATTTTCACTGAAAAAATAATTCAGCAAGCGATTTCATATTTTCTGATAAAAATATAATATTTTTTAAATTTAAAAACAAGGACATATGTCTCTGATTTTGATATTTTAAATTTTTTTATAAATTAGCACGCATTTAATAAAAAAAGCACGCTGTCAAATTAAAAGCGTGCTAATAAAATAAATTTATTAAATTTTCACATCGTGCTTACAATCTTTTCAACCTTTTCTTTCAATTTTAAATATTGCTCACTATTTATAAGTATATTTCGCTTGTATTTTTTTATAAGATTTTCCTCAAGAAAAAGGTTTATAACTCTAGAAATAGTTTTGGTACTAAAGCCTACCTCGTTACTAAGCTCTTGCCTTGAAAGTTTTATAAGTAGTTTACCATCTTTTGAGTCTTGTTCATATTTTTGAATAAAAATTTTCGCCATTCTTTCCGGAGCTGGCAAAAATAAATATTCTCTAGCAAGTAGTCCTTGTCTTAATAGATATTCTCCCATCATTTTTGCTTCATTCCAAATTGCCAAATTATCACTTTCCAGCCACTTTACAAATTCTTGTCTGTTTACCTTGATAGCTATACACCTATTTATGGTCTGAAGTGTCGCAAGGTATTCACTATACCCCATTAAAACTTCCATCGCTCCCATAGAATACGTCTTAGAAAATTGTGCAAAAACATATTCAACTCCATTCATACGATAGTCTATTGCCTTATAAATTCCATCAACTACATAATATATCATGTCTGCTTTGTCAAAGCTGCGAATAAATACAGTTTTTGGAGGTAGTATCTCTACACTCAAAAAATCCATAAGCCACTCAGGTGCAGTATCAAAATATTTTTTTATTTCTTCTTTTCTGTGAGGGGGAATAGTTAAAAGTATTGGATATTTTTTAATAATTTTTTCTACGTCCATAAAAATCACCTCGCCTCCCTTTGATTTTATTTAGTTTTAGCTAACTAAATTCATTACATCAATTGGTTGCGTTTTATATCTAAAGAATTTTAATTTCCACTGTAAAACCGTATGATTATTTTCGCTAATGCTATAATTAAACCCATGTACATCATAATATACATGGGTTTTAACTTTTTTAAATATATATTAGTTAAACTGGTCGTAGCTAGGGTCTTTTGCTTTTCTATCGCTGTGAACAATTGCCTCCATTGAAGAAATTATTGCTAGTTTAAATACATCTTCTTCGTTGCAGCCTCTTGAAAGGTCATTAACAGGAGCATTTAGACCTTGAAGTATCGGTCCTATAGCTTCAAATTTACCAAACCTTTGAACCATCTTGTAGCCTATATTTCCCGCTTGGATATCAGGGAATATAAATACGTTTGCGTTTCCGGCTACTGCTGAATATTCTTTTATTTTTTGTTGAGCAACTGATGGTACGAATGCAGCATCAAATTGTAATTCACCATCTACAATTAAATCAGGATATCTACTTTTTGCAATATTAACTCCCTCAACAACTTTATCTACTAGAGGGTCTTTTGCAGAACCTTTTGTAGAAAAGCTTAACATTGCAACTCTAGGAGATATACCATATTTTAAAGCTGTTTCTGCTGTTTGTTTTGCAATTTCAGCTAAATCCTCCGGTGTAGGATTGATGTTTATTGCACAATCTCCAAACACATAAAGCTCCCCGTCTCTTATCATAAGATATCCGCCTGAAACTTTTTTATACTTCTTGTCAACCTTTATGATTTGAAGTGCCGGTCTAACTGTATCCCCTGTAGTATGGATAGCTCCTGATACAAGTCCGTCAGCTCTATGTGTGTATACTAACATAGTGCCAAAATAGTTTTCATCCTTTAATAGCTCTCTTGCTGCTGCTTCGTCAAGCTTACCTTTTCTTCTTTCAACTAAAGCATTAACAAGCTCATCAATTTCTTCATAATTGTCTTTGTCAATTACTGTAAGATTGGTTGGGTCTGCTCCAATGCTTTCAGCCAAATTATAAACATCGTCTTTTTTGCCTATTACTAGTGGTTCAAGCACTCCTGAGTTTTTAAGTCTTGTTGCCGCACCAACTACTCTGACATCTGTTCCTTCCGGTAAAACTATTTTGTGTTGATATTTTCTGATTTTTCTCTGAGCTTCATAAAAAAATGAGCTTTCCATAATACCTCCTAATTTGTATCAATCTATCAAGTTTTTGATTATCATACATATCATTATAATTATACAGTATGAGCAATATTTTTCAAGGTTAATTTAAATTTTAACTTATATTTCTACAGCTCATCGACATAATTTATATGAGCCTTTATATCCTCAATTTCTTTTTCAAGTAGCTGGACTCTAAGCTCTAAATCCTTTTTGTCATAATTCTTACTTTTGTATATTTTAAGTACAATCACTAGCAATAACAAAGGAATTATAAGCATCAGCAACCCTACTATTATTGAACCTAAACTTATAAAAATTGAAGTCATAAAAATGCCTTTCTTACAAATTAAATATACAATACATTTATTATACAATACTGAGCATATAGGTTCTAAGCTCTTCTACACCGCTTTTATCTAAAGAGGATGTAGGAAACACTTTCACACTGGAGTCTGCTCCTAAAAACTTCCTTATGTCTGCTGCTGCCTTTTGAAATTTGCCTTTTGTAATTTTATCACTCTTAGTAGCTACGATTGTGACAGGTATATCGTAGTGAATACAATAATCATACATTTGCTTGTCTGTCAGTTTCGGTTCGTGTCTTATATCTACAAGCAAAAACAGATGTGTCAAATTTGTAGAGTTTTGAAAATAATCGTCCATTACCTTTCCAAAATCCTCTGTATCTTTTTTTGAAATTTTAGTAAAACCGTAACCCGGCAGGTCAACTAAATAAAATTCATCATTGATTATATAAAAATTTATTGTCCTTGTCTTGCCCGGCGTGCTGGACACTCTTGCTAAAGATTTTCTCATTAGTAGAGAATTTATAAGCGATGATTTACCCACATTTGACCTGCCTGCAAAAGCAATAGACGGCTTACCATCTTGTGGATAAAACTTGCTGGAAGTGGCTGAGGTTAAAATATCAGCAGATTTAATCATTGTTACTCCATTTCAATTTTTTAGCAATTAAATTATAAATTTATTTATTTAATTTTTCACTTTTTGAACTATTTTTAAACATATCTTTCAAAGGATATGTGCTAATAAGTGCATCAAATTTGCACGCATTTATACACTTCATACATCTTATGCAGTCCGCACTATTTGGTGTCTGATAGGTTTTTATCTCCATTGGGCAGGCTCTTTCACACTGCTTGCAAAGTGTGCATTTTTTATCATCGACTTCAAATCTAAAAAATGAAACTCTGTTAAATAATCCATACAATGCACCAAGTGGGCATATATACTTGCAAAAGGGTCTGTAATATTTTATAGATAAGAAAACAAAC
Organism: Criibacterium bergeronii; assembly: GCF_001693775.2. GTDB lineage: Bacteria > Bacillota > Clostridia > Peptostreptococcales > Filifactoraceae > Peptoanaerobacter > Peptoanaerobacter bergeronii. The sequence goes on from NZ_MBEW02000001.1 coordinate 120,877, forward strand.
ACCAAAAGCAAAGTTAATTTATTAAAAAATAATAATCCAATTGCATCTCTAAGACTTGTTTTTACTAACAATAGCGGAAACGATGCAAAAAATGTGCCTGATGGGCAGATAAGTTTACAAAAATATGGTGAAGAAAAACCAAATTCATTTACAAGCAAAAGTGGCATTAAAATTACAAAAACTATTAATATTACATATTTTAAATATTTTAATTTATTGTGATAAGGCATATTAAGCCTTTTTTTGACAAAGGGCAGTTTTATTTTATATAACAAATCCTGCAAAAATCCAAACGGACACATAAATCCACATATAAGCCTACCAAATAAAACTCCAAAGCCTAGCAGTGTACCCAGTATATAAAATGAAAACCTGTCTCCTAAACTTGTCAAGGAATTTTGCAGGCTGCCCAGCGGACATGAAAATAGTGCACCCGGGCATGAATAGCAATTCAGCCCTGGCACACATAGCTTTTTCAAATTTCCTTGATAAATATTTCCCTTAAAAAATCCAGCAAAATTTGCATTTGTAAGTGCACAAAATGCAGCTTGAAATTTTGTTCTAAATGATATCTTCATTATCCTATACCTATACACTCAAGGCAGATGTATATAGCCTTATTAAAAACGGGCATCATTTCGTTTGTGATTATTCCATAAATTATAAATGCTATTGAAATAAACAGAATTAAATATGATAAAAAGTATTTTTTTATTTTCATAAATTTATACCTAATTATTCAGCCTTTGATTGTGCATCTTCTATCATTTTTTCAAAAAATTTTAAATCCCTAGAGCCTTCTATATCTTCTAATATGTTTAGCTCTTTGTCTACTATCAATGTCCTTGGTACAGCGTTTAAGTCAAGTTGTGTGAGTAGCTCACTCATAGAGGTATCAAGTTGTATATGAGTGTATTGTGCTCCGGTTTTTTCTATTATTTTCTTAGCCTTAGCAATTTGGTCTTTATCATATCCATTTTGGCTCAATGTATCTATTACAATACCTACTACCTGCAAATTTTTATCTTCATAGTCATCACTTATCTTGCCCAGCTCAGGCATTTCCTGTATACAAGGTGGGCAATATGTTCCCCAAAAGTTGATTAAGGTATAGTCCTTTTGCTTGAATATATCGCTGGAGATTTTATTGCCATCAATGTCAACTGACTCAAATGTAGGAAGTTTATTTGCCGTTTCTTCTTTTGTTCCAGTCTTTGTAGAGGTGATTGCTTGTGCTGTGCTAGTTTGTGATGTTTGTGATTTATAAGCTGTTTGTCCTGAGCAGCCATAGGTCACCAAGGTAGCGGATAAAAGAATTCCAGTTAAAATTAGTTTATTAATTTTTTTCATAATTCCTCTTTGTTCATAATATACAATTTTTAAGTTTACAAGGTATCTTTATCCAATTCTAGGGTTTTTAAGCTATAAATATTTTCCACTTCTTTTGTATAGCTGCCATCTTCCTTGTGAATGAATAAAGGTTCTAACATTCTTAATTCGCTTTTGGCATTTTTGGTAAAGGAAATTAAAACCAAATTAGATGGTTTGCCAACTTTTGGGTAAACCATTTTAAGTTCCTTTGGCTCTAAAAGATATTTTCTCCCTGCCACAAAAATGTCACATAGCCTTGTAGGTCTATGTATCATAAATAATTTGCCACCATATTTTAATAGCTCTGAGGCTGTTTTCATCACATCGTCAATGGTACAGTATATCTCATTTCTTGAGATTTTTTGCATTTCATTGTCGCTGGTGAGCTTGTCCTTTTGCATATATGGTGGATTTGTCACTACTATATCAAGGCTTTGTTTTTCGATATAGTTTGTTGCTTGCTTTAAATCTACATTAAGAACCTTAACTTTATCTTGTATATTATTTAGCTCCATACTCCTTTGTGCCATCTGAGCTATTGGAGTTTGAATTTCAAGGGCATAAATTTTATTTATTTCTGATTTTTCATTTATAAGTATAGGTATTATACCCGTACCTGTGCCTAAATCTGCAATCGTACTATTTTTTTTATATTTTACAAAATTAGCCAGCAAGACTGCATCTATGCCAAAACAAAATCCACTTTTCTTTTGGATTATTTTTTTGCCGTTTAATTGCAAATCGTCTATTTGCTCGTCAGCTTTGATGAGGATATCATTATTTTGTGCCACTAATCCTCCAGCTCCTTGAGCTCATTTTCATCTATGTCATCATATGCCTTTGCAGCTTTTGCACGTTTTATTATATTTATTTCCTTTAAATCATATACTGCAAAGTCTATATCGTCCTCTTTAGAAAAGACAACTTTGACTTTTTCCTTTAATATATCTGTGTCTATTACCTTAGCCGTTCCATCAGGTGTCATGACTATTGAGTCTATTGTAGGCATCTGCTTGATTATGCCCTCATAATTTTCATTTTCATATTTTAGGCAACAAAATAATCTTCCGCATGAACCTGAAATTTTAGTAGGATTTAATGATAAATTTTGTTCTTTCGCCATTTTAATGGTAACCGGTGCAAAATCGCCCATCCATTTTTTGCAGCAAAATTCTCTGCCACAAATGCCATATCCGCCAAGTTTTTTTGCCTCATCACGAACTCCTATTTGTCTAAGCTCTATCCTTGTGCGAAATACAGAGGCTAAATCTCTGACTAAATCTCTAAAATCAACTCTACCCTCAGCTGTAAAGTAAAAAATCAGTTTGCTTTTGTCAAAGGTGTATTCACTTTCCAGCAGTTTCATATCTAGGTTATGCTCTTTAATTTTTTCTTTGCATACTTCAAGTGCATCATTTGCGTCTTTTATATTACAATTATGTCTTTGTAAATCCTCTTCGCAAGCTACCCTAATTATTGGTTTTAGGGGTGTAGCAAATTTTTCTTCGTCTATGGTTTTTTCGTCTAATACAACCGTAGCGTACTCCACGCCTCTTCCGGTTTCTACGATTACTTTTTCTCCTTTTTTAGGTGGCTTTTCAGAAAGTGTTTCAAAGTAATAAACTTTGCTCACTTTTTTAAATCTTACGCCAACTACTTTTTTCATTTATTTGCCTCCATCATGTTGAATAACATGGTTTCTACTGTCATGTTGAAATTTGCATTAGCATCTAGTTTTTTCCACGCCACTTCGGCTATATCAATTACTGATAATAGCTCATAATATCCAAATTTCCCCACAATGTCATGTATATATCTATTTTGTTTATTTGCATCAGGCAGTAGCTTTATACTTTCCTTTGCAAGAATAATATTTCTTGCTGTATCCATTATCTCGCTTATTATGTCCGATGCGTCCTCTTTTTTAGCTTTTATTTCATCAATAAAATCTATCATTTTCAATCTATCTTTTTCAATCAAGATATCAAATAATTTTCTAACTAGTGTGCTGATATCTTCTCTTTCGCATACTACAGCAACCTCTTCGTCAAAAAAGACCTTTATACATCTTGACCTAATCGTATCAAGCAAAAGTGATGAATTTTTAATTATCAAAATAAAGATTACATACTCCGGTGGCTCTTCAAGTGTCTTTAGAAAAGCATTTTGTGTAGGTATATTAAACTCTGACGCATCTTCAAAGACATATACTTTTTTGTCCTTGTAGGGTGCAATTGGTACTTCTGATGAAATTTTTCTTATTGTATCTATTTTCATCATGTCTTTTGTGATTAAGTGATAATCTGTAACCTGAGATAAATCCGATACTGAAAATATTTTTCTCGACAATCCGTCTGCAAGTTTTTTTGCGACTGATAAATCAGAGCTTTCAAATATATACGCATGGGATAGTGTATCTTCCTCAGCCTGTTCGTATAATAATTCTTTTATTTTTTCATATTTAGTCATAGCTGTTCTTTCTTCATATTCGATGTAAAATAATTATTTTACTATCATTAGATTTAATATTTTTTTATGAATTTCATCAATTCCCAGCATTTTACCATCTTTAGTGCAGTCTACCTTAGACCAGCCAAATTTTTCGCATACAAATTTAGCGTTATCGTAGACCTTTTTAAGGTAAGCCTTGTCCTGCTCGTGAATGTCCTTTGATGTACCAGCTTTTAAGTCGTCTTTTTCGTCTCTTTTTTTTAAAAGCTCGTAGGAAATTTCAAAGGGTACGTCAAGATATATCACTAAATCCGGCTTTGGTAAATGAAGTATATTAAATTCAAAATCATAAAGCCAATCTATGAATTTAGTTTTTTGTTCTACGTCTTGATATTTTCCTGCTTGATACACTATATTTGAGGTTGTATATCTGTCTGCAATAATTATGCCGCCATTTTCGTAGTGCTGTTGCAACTCTTTTTTATAGGTGGCATATCTGTCCAGTGCATAAAATGTGGAGGTGACATAAGGGTCTACATCCTCAGGTTTCTCACCAAATTCGCCATTTAAATACATTTTTACAAATGTAGCTGAAACTGAAGTATAATTTGGAAATTCGACCTTTTTTACATCTTGCTTGGACTCTAATAAATATTTGTATAACAGACCTGACTGGGTTTTTTTACCGCTAGCGTCAGAGCCTGACTCTATAACATAAAGCTTGCCCATTAAAACTCCAAAAATTTATTTTTATAAAAACAATATTTGATACAATATGTATACATTTTTTTAAGAAAATGTTAAATTAATTGACTGTAAGTTTAAATTTTGATTGAATACATTATAAATGAAATATTAATAAATGTAAAATGAAATATTCTTTATAATCATTGTATACTTTTTTGGCTTTACTTTGTGTGATATAATATTTTATAAACTTTTTTAAATATTAGGAGAACAGATGCAAAAACTTGCTCTTATTGTTGGAAAAATTATATATAAATTACTAAAGCTCACCGGTAAAAGAGGAGGCTCATTGCCTGGAAAAATAGCAATTAAAATCTGTCCGGATTTGTTAAAATATTTTACCTATCCAAAAACTACCATATTGGTAACCGGTACAAACGGTAAAACCTCCACTACAAATATGATAGCTCAAATCTTTGCTAAAACAGGTCAAAAAACTATCACTAACAGCAGAGGTGATAACATCATAAATGGTATATCCAGCCTTTTAATAAAAAATTCAGCTTTAAATTTTAAAGTAAATGCAAAGATTTTAGTTTTAGAAGTAGATGAGCTGACCCTTGCAAAATATCTACCGATGATAAACTCCAGCGATGTAGTTGTGACAAATTTTTTTAGAGACCAATTAGACCGCTCAGGTGAAATGGAAACAATAATAACGAAAATAGAATTGGCATTACAAAATTATACAGGCAGATTATTTTTAAATCAGGATGACCCAAACGTAAAAAGACTTTTGCTCAAAGCAAAGGCAAATCAAATAATAAGCTTCGGACTTGATTTAAAATCTGACAAGACACAAAAAGATGCTCAAGAGGGAAAATTTTGTCCGGTATGTAAAGCCCCTATAGTGTACGAAAGTCATGTATACTCACACTTAGGTAAATACGCTTGCAAAAATTGCGACTTCGGTTGGAGTGAGCCGGAATTTTATGCAAAAAATATAGACTTACAAAAAATGAACGTAAATGGACAAGACTACTATTTTTCCTTTGATGCCACTTATCATGTATACAATACCCTATGTGCGGTAGCTGTAGCAAAAACCTATTCTATCGAAACCGATTTAATCAATGCTGTAACAAAAAATTTTGCCCTAGGCATAGGACGCATGGAAAAAATTACTATAGCTGGACGTGCTTTACTGCTCAACCTAGTAAAAAACCCTACAGGAACTAATGAAATCATAAAATGTATAGAAAAACACCAAGGCAAAAAAGCTTTGCTACTACTTTTAAACGACAATCACGCAGATGGTACAGATGTGTCATGGATATGGGATGTCAACTTTGAAGATTTAACCGATGTAGAAAAAATTATTACAACAGGCAAGAGGTCTTATGACATGGCACTTAGGTTCAAGCTGTCACAAATTACTCAAAGCATAGACGTTAAAAACGACCACAATGACGCAATTTCTGAGCTTTTGTCCTGCAAAGACTGCGAGCTTTATGTCATATCTACTTACACCGGACTTTTTACACTTAGAGACGAGCTGTTGGCTTTTGATAAATAATTGAAAAATATTTACAATAAAAGGAATATTATGGAATTTAAATTACTACACCTTTACCACGATATAATGGACTTATACGGTGACAAAGGAAATATCAAGACATTAGAATATAGGTTAAACAAAAGAAATATAAATTTTGTCTACGAAACCTGCGGAATTGGAGAAACAAAAAACTTTTCCGACTATGACCTAATTTTCATGGGAGGCGGGGCAGATTTAGAGCAAAAAATTTTAGCTGGCGACTTATTGTCAAAAAAAACGCAGATAAAAAATGCCATGGACAAGGGAGTTAATTTTTTACTTGTTTGTGGTGGTTATCAGCTCTTTGGCTCACATTATATCAATGCCAAAGGAGAAAAGATTGATGGACTTGATTTACTTCCTTATCACACTGAAAGACCAAATGCAAATGTAAGGTGCATAGGAAACATAATTATTAATGCTAAGCTAGGTGAAAAAGAATATGAAGTAATCGGCTTTGAAAACCATTCAGGGCAAACCATATTAGACAATGATAAATATTTTGGCAAAGTCATTTCAGGCAACGGCAACACATTTAATTCAAGTGTGGAAGGTTACATGGACGAGCAGGTAGTCGGCACATATATTCATGGCTCTCTACTGCCAAAAAATCCATTACTAGCAGATTTTATAATAAAAAGAGCCTTGAGCGTAAAAAATCCATATATTATATTAAATGAACTTGACGATACAATGGAAAACATGGCAAGAGAGCAGATAAAAAGCCAAATAAATAGCTCAAAATAATTTCATATTAAAAGCTGAAAGGTCTAAAACAAAATTGTTTTAGACCTTTTTAAATACATTTAATCTTCTAATTCATCCAGTACAAAGCCTTCGTTTTCTAATACAGTTTTCATTTGCTTTGCATAGCTTGCCTCTGCTCCCCAGCTAAAATTAAACAGTCCTACTCCTCCTGCTGAGGAAACTACATCGACTATCTGCTCAACCCCATCGTCTACAACCATAACTGTTGCAGATGCCGAACTGCCATTTCTAAAAAAATATTGTTCAAATACAAAAAGTCCTATTTTAAATGAATTATTCCCTCTTAGCTTTTTAGAGACTAATTTACTTCCACTGTATTGTTCAAAAAATTTTACCAAGCTGTCAAAGTTATTGTCGCTTTTTCTTTTTAACGTAAATGTGTTATATTCCATTGTCCATACCCTTTCTACAATTATAAATTTATTACAGCTTATTTTTTCCAAACTCACCATTTATAAATGGAAGATAGGTATCTTCTTTTTCTTCTATCAATATATTTGCACTGGTCAAGTCCAATAAGTCCTGTTTTGTTTTTTCCAGTCCATCTTCTCTTAAATAGATGTCTATTGTAATATCTTGTAAATACTGCGGCGGTGCTGAAATTATTCCTTTGTTTATAATAAAATTTTGGATTTTACCAATATTATTGTAATTAAAGGCTATTTGAATTTTTTTGTATACCTTTTTTTCAACTATAGTATTTTTTTCAATCGATATTTTTGCTGTATTTGTGTAAGCTCTGACCAAACCTCCAGTACCCAGCTTAATACCACCAAAATATCTTGTCGCAACGACTAGGCAATTGGTTATGCCGATATTTAAAAGATAGTCCAGCATTGGTCTGCCCGCTGTAGATGCCGGCTCTCCATCATCGGAGGCTTTTAATATTTCAGATTTTTCTCCTATTATATAGGCATAGCAGTTGTGAGTTGCATCATAATATTTTTTCTTTATAACCTTAATTATTTCATCGGCAACTTTTTCATCATTGACGTAAAAACTACTGCCTATAAATTTTGATTTTTCGACTACAAATTCGTCTACAGCATTTCCTAATATAGTTTTATAATCTACCATGATTTTCCTTGTCCGTCTCCATTATCTTGATTTGGACGCTCTTGCATCGTAATTACTAAATCGTCTGCATCTCCAATTATGTCGACAAGACCGTCAAAATCCGTTAAGTCATCATCATCTAAAAGTCCATTGCATGAAAAAAACTGCTCTTGCTCCATTGTTTCATCATCATAAAATTTAGCAACATTTTCTTTAAGCTTTTCATTCATGTCCTCATAGTAATCGTCATATGTATCAATCGCCTCATGTGTATGGGCGTTATTGACTGTACCAAGTATTTTGTCTATAAGTTCATTTTTTTTGTCCTCTTGCATATCACTTTTGTATATGTGGCTAATGTAGGCAAATATTCTTTCTTCCAACTCATCATAATCATACCAAATCATCAAAAAAATCTCCAAAATGTTATTTTAAACTACAAAATATTTACAATTTACCCCAAGTTATTGACAAAAGTTCTCAATATTTAGATAATATAATATAGTATAATACTAAATAATTTAGGAGAATTTATGTATATTTCTTATTTGCTTTTTTCCTCCCTTATAGGAGCTATAATATATGAATATTCGGGACTAAGAGGTCTTGGTTTACTAAGAGTTTTTATTTCTTTTGTAATCATTACTATTATAAATCTTATTATATCAAATTCAAACAAAAGATACAAAAAAAATATAACAATATTTACATTATTACTAACTATTCTTGCCATTGCAAATTTAGTCAAGGTAAGATTTAATCTAGCAGAAATTAATACGCTGGACTTTACAATTATAAAAGCCGCAGGAGATGTCGCAGAGCTATTTTTAGATAAACTGCCCTTTGCAAAAATTGGCGTAGTTATTGGAATTTTTATTTTTTATCTAATTATTACAATATATACAAACAAATTTGATAAAAGCTCTGGCAATAAATCCGCAGACTACTTACAAAAAGGCTACACCAAAAGCTTCTTTTCATCAAAAAGGAAAGCTTTCATATCGATTTTTTTACTCATAGCATTTCTATTTGCATCACCATTTTTAGTGTCCTATGGCATTTATTCATCATTTTCTAATCTGATTTCATCAAGTAGAACTATTGCAGAAAATGCTTATTTTTCATCATTAAGCACAGAAAAAATCCAGCAAAATGTGACAAAGATGTATGAAAGTAGCCAATATTCTCAAATAGACACTGCCGATGAGCTGATGACAGACTATCCGTTTAATAAACAAACTGACATGGACGTAATCATACTCCAGTCTGAGTCATTTTTCGATGTAGTAAAAAATCAAAAAAATTTAGGTAAGTCAGGCATTACTTTTGACTACGATATATTAAAAAATTTCCACTACTATCAGGATAACGGCATATCAGGCGAATTGTATGTGCCTACAGTTGGCGGCGGTACTGTAAACACTGAATATGAAGTTCTAACAGGATATGGAGTAAAATATTTCTCAAGAGGAACGATGATATTTACTTCTATACTAAAAGAAAAGACCGACAGCTTGGCATATTTTTATAAAAATAATTTTGAAAATACTGAAACAATAGGTATTCATAATCATACCAAAGAGTATTGGGATAGAGATAGAGTGTATCCACTGCTTGGCATAGACAAATTTATAGATATGACTATGTTTAGCAAGGAGCAACAGCAGGATTTAGTCGGAGCATGGATGAGTGACAAAACAATCTTTGACATGATGATAAAATGTTTAGAAGAAAATCCCGATAAAAATAAATTTATGCTACCAGTAACTGTCCAAAACCATGGGCCTTACGGGCATACAGCTTTTAAAGTGAGTGCAGGCGGACTTACAGACTCTGATAAAGAGGAATTAAACAACTATTTTGGAAATCTAAAAGCCTCCGATGATTACCTAAAAGCTTTAATGGACTATATTGATGCAAGGCAAAAACCAACCATGGTAGTCTTTTATGGAGACCACAAGCCTGACCCAAGCTACGATGTCTTTAAACAGTCAGAATATTACACCAAAAATGAAAAACAAAATATGTTCAGCACAGACTATTTCATATATTTTAACAAAAGTGTAACAGACCCGAAACTACTTTCACTAAAACACAAAACTAAAAACTTATCAGCTACAGCCTTAAATAGATTTATTGAAATGCTTCTTGGTGACGAAAGCAAAGAAAGTATGTATATCTACAACTTTACAAAAAATCCGGAAAATTATTTTAATAAGTTGTATCTATTTGGTGCAAAAAACAGTGCCCATAGATTAATTTCATTACAATTGGTAAACAGATATGTAGAAAAATAAATATTTATAAAATAGTTACAGCACCTTGCTGTAACTATTTTCGTTTTGTAACTTTTTTGTCATAACTTAAAACTTACTTTTAAATAATTTTTGAGATTTTTGGTAAATACATTATTGTTTATATAATATTTTATTCTTTTTGTAATTTTTTAAAGTTTTGTATTCCAAAGTTTATAGTAAAAATCTCTTTATAATTTTACAAAATGTAATTTTTTTTAACCAAAAGTATTGACATATTTTTTAATATAATATAAAATTACAAAGTCGTAATAATCATGAAATAAATTAAATATGTTTTAAACATTTTCTAAAGTGTAAGTAACACTAAAATATATAAATAACTCATATTTACAATTTATATATAAACTAGATAATACCCAAACGGAGGAATATATAATATGCGTAAGAACTTAGTATTAGCAATGACACTTTCTATGACTTTCATAATGGTAGGAGCTGGCTCAGCTTTTGCTGAAAAAGAAACAACTGTAAGCAGTGATATAATATTCGCCCAAGAACAAATTGCAACTGAAACAGTAGGCACAGCTCAGAGCCAAGAAAACAATCAAGAAACAGATAGTCAACAAGTAGAAGTAGCTAAGACAGAAGTAAAAAATGACGAAATAAAAACTATAGACGCAGATAAAATAGATGAGCTCCTTGAAATAAATGATAAAACACCTGTTGAAGTAGAAAAAGAAGAAGTGGCAAAAGCTGCTCCAGTTATAACAGCAGATGCGTCTAAAGTAGATAAGCTTATATCAATCGCAAAAGCGCAACTTGGCAAACCTTATGTTTATGGTTCTACAGGTCCAAAAGGATTTGACTGCTCAGGTTTCACAACTTATGTATTCAGACAAATGGGAATAAGCCTTCCTAGAGTTGCCTCCTCTCAAGCCTACGGTGGTACAAGAGTAAACAAAGCAGACTTACAAAAAGGCGACTTAGTTTTCTTCAACACATACGGCGGTATATCTCACGTTGGCATATATATCGAAAACGGAACATTTATACACGCATCTTCTTATAGCGGTGGCGGTGTTAAAACAGATAACATCAACAGTAAATACTACGCCACAAGATATATTACAGCAGCAAGATATCTATAATTCAAAGGGAAGGTTTTAAAAAAATACATACTTCTGTAAAAAGAATTATGATTTAAAAAATTCTAATTTGATTGCAAAAGTCGGAGCAATTCTTCCGACTTTTATTTTATTTATAGCAATAAATTTTCAAAAATTTGTTTTTGTAATTTTGAGTAATTACTAAAATTATACTTGATTTTATGGGCAAAATATAATATAATACCAAAGGATATTTTATAACACACGAGCCTGATTTTATGCAAAAGGTTGCCACTGGTACTTGCATAGAAAAAGACGGTCTCGGAGGAAAAACCTTAAGGAGGAAATTTAATATGGCAATAGTTAGCATGAAACAGCTTTTAGAGGCTGGAGTTCACTTTGGTCATCAGACTAGAAGATGGAACCCTAAAATGGCAAGATTTATCTTTGCTGAAAGAAACGGAATTTATATAATTGATTTACAAAAAACAGTTAAAAAACTTGAAGAAGCTTACAACGCTATGAGAGAAATAGCAGAAACAGGTAAACCTATCCTTTTCGTAGGTACTAAAAAACAAGCTCAAGACGCTATCAAGGATGAGGCTCTAAGAGCAGGTATGTACTATGTAAACGAAAGATGGTTAGGCGGAATGCTTACAAATAACAAGACTATTAAGTTAAGAATTAATAGACTTTTCGCATTAGAGCAAATGCAAGAAGATGGCACATTTGACAAGTTACCTAAAAAAGAAGTAATCCATCTATTACAAGAAAAAGAAAAACTTGAAAAATATCTTGGCGGAATTAAAAATATGTCTGAGTTACCAGCAGCTATGTTCGTAATCGACCCTAAAAAGGAAAAAAATGCAGTTGCAGAGGCTAAAAAGCTTGGCATACCAGTAATAGGTGTTGTAGATACAAACTGCGACCCTGATGAACTAGATTACCCAATCCCTGGTAATGATGATGCAATAAGAGCCGTTAAGCTTATAGTTGGAGCTATGTCAGACGCTATAATCGAAGCTAAACAAGGCGTTATAGAAGAAGATAATAGCCAAGAACAAGCAGAAGAAAATCAAGAAACAACTGTAGAATAATAAAAATATATTAAAGGGTGAGGGACTTTCCCCTGCCCTTTTGTTTTATCAGTATATTATTAATAAAATTATAATCATTTAGTTTTATTATTTGAAAAAATTAAAAAGGAGATTTAAAAATGGAAATTACAGCTCAAATGGTAAAAACCCTTAGAGAAAAAACCGGTGCAGGTATGATGGACTGCAAAAAAGCTCTTACTGAAGTTGATGGAGATATGGACAAAGCAATAGACCTACTAAGAGAAAAGGGCTTATCAAAAGCAGCTAAAAAAGCTGACAGAATAGCCGCTGAAGGACTAGTAGGACTTCAAGTATCATCAGATAACAAGACAGCATCTATAGTAGAAGTAAACTCAGAAACAGACTTCGTGTCTAAAAACGAAGAATTCAAAACTTTCGTTAACGATATTGTTTCACTAATATTAGAAAAACAGCCAGCTGATATGCCTGCTTTAATGGCTGCGTCATTTAACGGTCACACAGTTCAAGATGATTTAAACGAAAAGATTTCTAAAATAGGTGAAAATCTTAGCGTAAGACGTTTTGAATTAGTAAAAGCTACAAACGGAAGAGTTATAGGCTACGTTCACGGCGGTGGAAAAATAGGTACACTTATACAATTAGATACAGACAGCACTGATGCTAAAATAGAAGAACTTGGTAAAGACATCGCAATGCAGGTTGCAGCCATGAACCCAAAATATATCAGCGATGCTGATGTAGACCAAGCTTACCTTGACCACGAAAGAGAAGTTTTAAAACAACAAGCTCTTAACGAAAACAACGAACTTCCTGAAGATAGAAGAAAGCCTGAAGAAATTGTTATGAAGATGCTTGAAGGCAGACTTAAAAAACAACTTAAAGAAGTTTGCCTACTTGACCAAGCTTTCGTAAAAGAGTCTAAAAAATCTGTTGCTGATGTAGTTAAAGAATACGAAAAAGCTCTTAACACTAAGATAACAGTAGCTAAGATGGTAAGATTTGAAGTTGGCGAAGGCATAGAAAAGAAAAACGAAGACTTTGCTGAAGAAGTAGCAAAGCAAATGGGAAACTAAGCTTATAGTTTAATTCCAATATAAAATAAAATCATTTAAGTCTCAGTCTTTTTGACTGAGGCTTTTATTTTATAAGTTTTTTTATAAATCATTTTGATTATTACAATTCATTAACAACTATATAAATATACATTTTATTGTTATATAATATATTAGAAAACATTTTTTATTTTCCAATATTTTAAGTTATATTTATGTTTTCAGCTATAAAATGTATAATAACAATAATTTGATTAATTTTAAGATTAATTCAAAAACTATTACTATCTAGGAGGATTTATGCTTTTTAAAAAATTTACAGCTGTAGCTTTGTCTGCTGCGATAGCAATGTCCATGTCAGCCGGAGTTGGCAAAGTTTACGCAAACGAAGTGAGTAACCAGTATTTTAATGAATTATCAAAAATTTCAACTTGGGGTAAGGCTACATCAAAAGACACTACTCAAATCAACTACAGTGTTAACTCTACAAAAAATCCTACAGAAAATACTTCCGGCGGATACACAATAGATACCACATCTATGGCAGACAGCAAGACTTTTGACCAGTATGTTTCCATGCAGGCAAAAAATTCAGGCAGTGCTCCGGCTATTCCTGAGATACAGTTATATTTCAACAAAGATGGTAAAATATTCGTCAATAAATCTTTAGCTGATTTTGCTATAAAGAAAACCGGCTTAACTCAACAAACCTTTAATACAGATTTTGTAGAAGTAAAAAGCAAATCTTTCTCAGAGTCATACAAAAATGCTGTAAAATCAATGAGCAGCAACTCAGAAAGCAAAAATAAAGCTATAGAATTCTTAAAAGGACTTGACCTTGGCAAAGTTGACCTAGGTTTAACAAAAGATGGCAACACCTACACAATGAAAATGAATGCTGACCAAATGGTTGACCTTATGAATTCTTATATCAAATCAATTTATAAAAACCCTGACACTATGCTTAAATTATACAAAGAAGGCTTTGGACTTGATTTAGCAAAAGTATCTAACGTTTCTGAAGAAGAAATGAAAAAATCTATGGCTCAGGCTTATGATATGTGGGTTAAAACTGTAGAACCAAAATTGCCAATAGTTAAAACCCTATTAAATGGCTCTAGCATTGAAACAAAAGAAGTATTTGACCAATACGCTAAAACATACACTGCACAATCAGATATAAAATTAAAATTAAACATTTACGAAAATATGTACGCTCTTTTATCTGATGAGGCAACTAAAGATATAAAATTAGGTAATGTAGACGAAACTTTAAGCCTTACAATAAAATCCAACTCAACTACTAAAGCTGTTGAAAAATTAGATTTAAATATACCTACAAACGCTGATGCTTATGATTTAGACGCTGCATTAAACGCAAAACAAGAAGAAATGAAAAAACAAGCTGAGGCAATGTCAAAAATAACTTATAGCGTAAATTTAAAGACTAACAAATTAGTTTTAATGACCGGTAATGGTAATACAATGGATTTTGACTTAAAAGCTGAGCTAAAAAATGGTACTTTAATGGTAGATGCAGCTACATTTAATTCTTTAACAGGAATAGAAACTAATACAAGCGAAAAAATGGTTTCTTTCAAAGATGTTATGACAACAGCCGGCTACACAGTTACATGGGATAGTTCTGCAAAAACTGCAACAGCAACAAAATAATAAAAGCTTAATTTAAGCTTTTATTGATATAATTAGCTTACCAAAAAATTTGGTAAGCTTTTTTATTTTATCCTCTAATCTATTTCAATTTATACCTAGTTATCAGCCGACAAGTAGTGTATAATATGTTTAGATTAGATTTTTTCAAATATGGGTAAATTAGATAAGTAAAGTATGTTTTAAATAAAAACACCATTCTTGAAAGGATGATTATATATGCCAAAAAATACATCAGATACAAAAAGTCTGCCTATAATCCCGCTAAGAGGTCTGACAATTTTCCCACATATGCAGGTGCATTTTGATATAGGTAGAGAAAAATCCGCCCTAGCTGTAGAAGAGTCCATCGACCAAAACATCAAAATATTTATATGCAACCAAACCGTAGGCGAAAACGATGACCCATCTACTCTTGAAGACTTTGAAAAAATAGGTACAATTTGCGAAATAAAACAAACCCTTAGACTACCAAATAATATTGTAAGAATATTAGTAGAAGGAATATCAAGAGGAGAAATTGTTGAATTTAACAATGACTCCACATTTTTTGAGGCAACAATCAGAGAGCTGCCTGACGCTGAAATAGAGCCTACAGACAATCAAAAAGCACTTATGAGGAGCATAATAGACGCTTTTGAAGAATATATCAGCATTGGCTCAAGAATAGCTCCTGAAATAGTGGTAAAACTATCAGACATAAAATACCCCGGTGAGCTTGCAGATATAGTAGCTGCAAATATGATGCTTAGCTCACAAAATAGAAAAACACTACTTGAGGACGTAGATGTAGACGAAAGATTAAAAGACTTATATCAAATCATACTAGAAGAAAACAAAATAATTGCCCTAGAAGTAAAAATCCAAAAACGTATGAGAAAAGAAATGGCTCAGCACGAAAAAGATTACTACCTAAAAGAGCAAATGAAGGCTATAAATAAAGAGCTAGGTTTTGACCAAGAAAATACCGGCTCTGTAGCTGCAAAATACAAAGAGGACTTAGCAAAATTAAAAAATGTATCGGACGAAATAAGAGAAAAAATCACAAAAGAAATAAATAAACTTGCTAATTCCCAAAGAAGCAGCCCCGACGCAGAAACCACAAGAGACTATATAGACACATTTTTCCAATTACCTTGGGATAAATCAACTAAAGAAAAAATTGACCTAGCCGCTGCACAAAAGGTACTTGATAAAGAGCACTTCGGACTGGAAAAAGTAAAAGACAGAATACTTGAATACTTGGCAGTAAGAAAAATTTCCAACAGCAAAAAAGCTCCAATACTTTGCTTAGTCGGTCCGCCTGGGGTTGGTAAAACTTCTATTGCAAAGTCAATTGCAAAGTCAGTAAATAGAAAATTTGCAAGAATTTCACTTGGCGGGGTTCGTGACGAGGCTCAAATTAGAGGACATAGAAGAACTTATATAGGAGCAATTCCGGGCAGAATAATAAATACCTTAATCAGTGCAAAGGTTAATAACCCCCTTATACTATTTGATGAAATAGATAAAACCTCCTCCGATTTTAAAGGTGACGTAGCCTCTGCTATGCTTGAAGTCCTTGACCCTGAACAAAATAAAACTTTTACAGATAACTACCTTGAGTACGAATTTGACCTGTCAAACGTAATGTTCATTACCACAGCAAACTCACTTGATACAATACCATGGGCATTAAGAGACAGAATGGAAATAATTGAGCTTTCCTCATATACAGAAGAAGAAAAATTTCAGATAGCTAAAAAATATCTATTACCAAAACAAATCAAAGAGCATAACTTTACTCCAAAATTCATCAGAATGTCTGACGAAACCCTAAGAGAAATAATTAATTCATATACAAGAGAGGCTGGAGTCAGAGGACTAGAAAAACAAATCGCAAAAATTTGCCGTAAGGTAGCCCGTAAAAAAGTGGAAAATCCTAAGCTAACTCATGTGACTGTTACTACAGAAGAATTGCCCGATTATCTTGGCAAACAAGTATTCAGATACGAAGAGGCAAATAAAAAACCTGAGGTCGGCATAGTAAGAGGTCTTGCATGGACAGCAGTAGGCGGAGATACCCTATCCATAGAAATAAACAAAATGGACGGCACAGGCAAACTTGAGCTTACAGGTCAGCTAGGCGATGTAATGAAGGAATCAGCAAAAACAGCCTTTTCCTTTGTTCGTAGTATCGCACCAAAATATAATGTAGAAAAAGATTTTTACAAAAAATATGACTTCCATATGCACATTCCCGAAGGAGCTACACCAAAAGATGGTCCATCAGCAGGAGTGACTATGGCAACAGCTATACTATCTGCCGCAGCCGATATAAGAGTGCGTGAGGACGTAGCTATGACAGGCGAAATAACCCTTAGAGGTAGAGTATTACCAATAGGCGGACTAAAAGAAAAATTACTTGCAGCTCATAGAGCAAAAATAGACAATATAGTAATACCTAAGGAAAATGAAAAAGATATTAAAGATTTGCCTGAAAATATCAGAAATCTTATGAATATAACCTTGGCAGAAACAATGCAAGACGTGCTAGATGTCGCCTTGGTAAAAGAAGATGTAATAAAAGTTACTAAAACTAAAGTAAGTCCAAGTAAAACAAAAGCAGCTCCTAAGAAAAATACACCAACTAAAACAACCGCTAGAAAAACAACTACCACTAAATAATTATTACTTTTTAATAAACTACCACATAAATAATTTTGTCTAGTAGTTTTTCATATAATATTTGACAATTTTAAAGTTTTGAGAGATACTTTTATTAATGAAGATTAAAGATACATTTTATAAAGCTTTGGGGGGAACAATGTCTAGACAAAAAAATCAAATTAGAAAAGTAAAATTCACTACTAACTTCACAAAATATGCTCAAGGTAGCGTATTGATAGAAACAGAGGACACCAAGGTAATATGCACAGCCTCAGTAGAAGAAAAAGTCCCTCCCTTTTTAAAAAATACAGGCAATGGTTGGATTAGTGCAGAATATTCAATGCTACCGTCTGCGACTAAGCAAAGAAAAATCCGTGACTCAGTAAAAGGAAAAATTGACGGCAGAAGTCAAGAAATCCAAAGATTAATCGGCAGAGCTATTAGAAATGTTGTGGATTTAACAAAGCTAGGTGAAAGAACCATATGGATAGACTGCGATGTTATCCAAGCTGATGGTGGCACTAGAACCAGCTCAATAAACGGTGCATTTGTAGCAGTAGCCTTAGCTCTTAAACATTTATATGACAAAGGCATTATCAAAGAATATCCGGTAAAATCCTTTGTGGGGGCAATCTCTGCCGGCATAGTAAATGGTGAAAGAACTCTTGACCTAAATTATTTCCAAGACAGCTCTGCTGATGTAGATATGAATATAGTTATGAATGACATTGGCGAATTTATCGAAATCCAAGGCACTGGCGAAAAAAATCCATTTTCTATGAATGATTTAAATGCCTTTTTATCACTATGTAAATCAGGCATAGACGAAATAATCCTACTACAAAAGAAAACTCTAGGAGAAGAAATAACTAATTTGATAGAAAATAACAAGCCAAAAAAGACATTTTTAATAGGCACTGCCAACAGTCACAAATTAGAAGAAATCCAAGCTATTTTAGACAAATTTGACATAGTAGCAAAAAGCCTATCCGATTTCAATCTTCAAGACGATGACGTAGAGGAAACAGGCACTACCTTTGAAGAAAATGCTCTAATAAAAGCAAGGCACTACTGCAAAGTTTCAGGCGTGCCTACTATATGCGATGATTCTGGTATAATGGTAGATGCACTAGACGGTGCACCCGGCATATATTCCAAGAGATTTACCAACGAAGAACCTAGAGACAAAAAAAATAACGAAAAGATGCTAAAACTTTTAATGGGAAAAACTTCCGATGAAAGAACGGCACAATTTGTATGTACACTGGCTTTAGTGTATCCTGATGGTTATGAACACACCTTCACAGGCATTTCAAAAGGAAAAATCGGCTTTGAAGAAAAAGGAAGTAATGGCTTTGGCTACGACCCACTATTCATCGCTGATGATGAAGTCGCAAAGGGATTGACCAACGGACAACTCTCACCTGAGCTAAAAAATAAGATTTCCCACAGGGCAAGAGCCTTAGAAAAATTAAATGAATTTTTAAAAAATAATTAGTTCTAAATTTTTACAAGGGGCTTTATGAAAACAACTATTATTTATGAAGAATATTCAGAAGATAAAGAAAGAAGATTTGTAGTATATCATAATCAAACCCGTAACTACTATGAAACATGTATACAGAAAAAAATAAGAGATGATTATATGGGTGATTATTGGTTCGATTATTATGATATAGCCAACGATTATACGCACATTGCAGATACATTTGATAGAGCTGTAGAAATAGGTAGAGAATATTTAAAATAATTATATACTCAAACTCCAGTATAATTTTCGTGTCATTAAAGCTACCAGCCTAGATAGAATACTAAAACCTAATTGAAGGTGCAGTTGTATTTTCCTTTTGGCACTTTTGTTCGCTCACAACACTAGCAATCCCGCTCATAAAACACAACTGCACTTTTTCAACTATAGTGATTTTTTAAATAGATAATAGTATAAATATGTTCAAAGTAAAAGATAGATTATTTTCTATAATTATTCTATTATTTCAAAATAAAAATCCTTGTAATCTAACTGATTGCAAGGATTTTTATTTTATTATTTTACATTTGAGTTGATTATTTTCATAAACTTTTCCGCTCCTACATGGCAGATTGGACATTCTTTTGGCGGCTGGTCTGTCTCTGATATGTAGCCACATACGGTGCATTTCCAAGCATAAACTACTTTATTATCTTCCATTTTAAACTCCTTTTCGCTCAAGCAGAGCTATATTATAAAATATTTTTACTTAAATAATATCTTTAGCAAATTAAATTATTTTTGGGCTAAATTTAGGATTTCAAAAAATTGTTTAGATTTAAGCAGATTTCTTATAATCATTATACATAAAATAATTATTTTATTCAATATTGCCCTTATACTGACATACTTTAAATTTATAGTATAATAAGGTATATTAGTATTATTTTGTATATTTCTAAATTAATCCACAAAAAAAGTGCCAATTTCTTGGCACTAAATTTTTAAAATTTACTTACGTCTGATACGATTACCAATATTTTTATCATTTTGTCCTTTGTCATCAAATGCTGCCCTACCGGAAATATCCTTTTTCTTTCTTTGCTCAAGTGTATTTCTCATCTGTGCTCTCATGCAATCAATGCACAAATTACCTCTTTCAATCAATGCTCCGCACACGCTACATTCTCTGAGCAACGTCTTGGATTTATCAAGCAGGGATATTTTGCCCTGTCTCAAAAACTCCATAATTACAGAGCGTGGTACTGTAGTGGCTTCAGATACTTCAATCGCTGACGCCCCTTGATGGTCATAAAGATATTCCCTCACGACATAATACATCTCATCGTATTCTTCTCTTTGATAATAGCCTTTCTTTTCAAAGACTTTTTCGTTTTTACTGTCGTCTTTCAGTTGTAATCTAGCTGTATATTTTTCATCCATCTAATGATTAGCTCCCTGTTATATTAGTATTTCCCTTATTAACCTCATCAGATTTCTCTTTTTCTATGTCTTGCTTATCCTTTTTGTCTTTTTCCAACTTTTCTTTATCTTTTTCCTTCAAAACATCTTCAAGCTGTTTGGCATACTTTTCTATAATTGAAAGCTTGTCGTCCTTATTTTCTAGCTTTTTATAATCTTTTGCCAATTCATCCATCGTCTTGTTAAAGGTATTGCCTGACAGCTTGTCATCGTTGGCATAAAGATTTTCTTGTTTAAAATCAGTATTGTTGATAGAATTGTTATTTTTTAGCATTGGTAAATCTACCTGACTATTTACAAGTTGTTTTAATACATTGATGTCACTACCATTTTGTGCCTGTTTGTATAGCTTTATGGCATTAATTCTTTGGTCTACATCTTTAGAGTTGTTTATTGCTCTAGTTTCCATAGTGTCAATCATGACATTGTTTATTGCTTTTGATACTTTTGCTTGCTGTTTTATATCTGCCTTATCATAGGGCACAAGGGTATTTATCTTTGATAGCTTGCCATTTCCCAAGCCCAAAGCTACCCTCTTTATTGATGAATATCTGTATAGAGCTCTTACGTCCTTGTATGATACAAAATTAACAGCACTTACTCTGCCTACTCTCATATCAGCACCTCCTGCGTGACGCTTTATATAAAAAATTTATATTAAAGAAGATTAATATTTATCAGGCTCATAAAAATCTTCTTCATAGTCATACTCAAAGTTTTTTTGATTATTTCTAAAAGATTTATTTGGTTTGCCTTTAAACTGTTTCTTTTTGCCTATAAATTCGTCGGTTTGTTCAAATTCGTAGGTTTGTTTTTTTGCCTTCTTATCGGTTCTGAATTTTAGCTTCTCAGACCTTTTTTGCTTATCAGCATTGTATGCTTCGTAGTCAATGCTTTCGTTCATTATTACGTCTTCCAATCCTTTCTATAGATAAAATCTCATATGTATACTTTGCTTAAATTATAAATCATTAATATTTTAAATGCAATAGATTTTCGTTAAATTTTGTGCTAT
The DNA here is from genome assembly GCF_001693775.2 of Criibacterium bergeronii. Classification (GTDB taxonomy): domain Bacteria; phylum Bacillota; class Clostridia; order Peptostreptococcales; family Filifactoraceae; genus Peptoanaerobacter; species Peptoanaerobacter bergeronii. The sequence continues at coordinate 142,587 of NZ_MBEW02000001.1, forward strand.
TATTTAAATAAAAAAGTCAGGATAAATCTATGTATAAAAAAATAGAAAATATATATATTGCATCAAACTCTTCAAACAAGTCTAATAAAATCTACCCAATCATTTTTGATAAGCTCAAGCAAAGTGGCTTTAATATCCTAAGTGAATATGATTACAGCTGTGATTTAGTTGTATCTGTCGGTGGAGATGGTTCATTTTTAAGAAACGTGCATGACTTGTCCTATCCAGATTGCTATTTTATGGGTATAAATACCGGTCATTTGGGTTTCTTTCAAGCCGTAATGCCTGATAAGATTAATGAAATGATAGAAAGTATTAAAACTCATAATTTTACAGTACAAAATGTAATACCTCTTGAGGCTACAATAACCACTAAGCTTAGGGAGACGAAAATTTTTGCTATAAATGAATTCGTGATTAAAAGTAGCAAAAATAAAACTGTCCACTTAGATATATGTATCGGTGGAAAACATATAGAAAAATTTTCAGGAGACGGAATAATTGTTTCCTCCACTGTAGGTTCTACTGCATATAACTATTCTGCGTCAGGTAGTATAATTGACCCAAGTCTCACCCTACTTCAAATCACTCCTATATCTCCGTTAAACTCCAACGCTTACAGGAGCCTTACCTCCAGTATAATACTGCCATACAGCTCCACTGTAAATATTTCACCTGAAAATAGATATCAAAACTCTACTCTTGTACTTTCCGACTCTACAGACAACAGCTATGATACTTTAAAATCCATTGAAATCATATATTCCAACAATAAAATAAAATTACTCAACCTACAAGGCTATGAATTTTGGAAAAAAGTTAAAGAAAAATTCCTTTAATTTTGATTTAAGAAAAATAGATTACTATATTATATAAGATACATTTACAAAAATAATAAATATTATATAATTATCAAAATATATTTTTAACCGTCAAATTTAGTGTATATATTTAAAAATGTCTAAATGCGTTATTATTTTAATTTTTTATCAAGAGGTCTTATATGAACATACTAATTGTTGAGGACGAAGTAGCACTAGCTGATGCAATACAAGAGCTTTTAACAAAGGAAAAATATATTGTCGATGTTGTTTATGACGGTCAAACCGGCTACGATTATGCCACATCATTTAACTACGATGCAATAATCTTAGACGTAATGTTACCAAAAATGAATGGCTTTGAAGTATTAAGCAAGCTTAGGGATGAAAAAGTTGAGACACCTATTGTAATGCTAACCGCCCTTTCTCAAACTGATGATAAAATTAAAGGGCTGGACTTTGGTGCTGACGACTATATGACTAAGCCATTTGACACCAAAGAATTACTAGCAAGGTTAAGAGCAGTTACAAGGAGAAAAGGTGAGGTCGTTATTGACACACTAGATTATGGTGACATCAGTCTAAATCTTGACGAAGGAGTGCTCACAGGTCCAAAATGTTCTATGGCACTTAGATACAAAGAATTTAAAATAATGAATTTTTTGCTGTCAAGACCTAAAATGGTTGCCACAAAGGACGATATAATTGTTAACATTTGGGGCGTGGAGTCTGATATAGAAGAAAATAACGTAGAGGTCTATATATCATTTTTAAGAAAAAAACTTGCATTTCTAAAATCAAAAGTCACAATCCAAACCATCAGAAAAGTAGGCTATAAGCTAGATTATAAAGGAAAATAAAGCGGAGTATTAAATGATTAGAAAATTAAAAATAAAATTTGTAGCTATAAATATGTTTCTAGTTTTTTTAGTATTTTGCATAACCTTTTACATCATATTTTCTTTTTACTCCAAAACTTTAGAGTCCCGTAACCTAAGAGAGTTGGAAAATATCATTGATATGTCCATATCAGATTTTGTAAGAATGTCAGAGACAGACACCTCTGAGGCTAGGAGTATACAATTCACCCCTTTATTTATCGCCACAGTTGACCCGAAAGATGGAAATATCATATCTTTAATCAAGAGCAATGTCTCCATAGATGATGATGATTTAAACCATGCAGTCCAAACAGCTGTCAATAATAAAACTAACAGCGGCGAAATAAAATCGTTGAACCTAAGATTTTTAAAAAAAGCTAATCCTGAGTCTATAAAAATTTCCTTTATGGATATATCTAGAGAAACCGCCTCAAAGGCATCTTTGTTATTGGTACTATTTTTTACACTTTGCTTTGCACTATTAGCATTTTTACTGATTAGTATAATTTTGTCCTCCATAGCCTTAAAACCTGTTGCTACCACTTGGAATGCACAGAAACAATTTATTGCAGACGCCTCCCATGAACTAAAGACCCCTCTTACAGTTTTACTTGCAAATATGGACATACTAGAAAACAACAGCCAAGACACCATCAAAAACCAAGAAAAATGGATAAACGGAAGTAAACAAGTGGCTCTAAACATGAAAAATCTAATTGAGGAAATGCTGTTTCTAGCAAAATCTGACGCCGGAAAAATAAACCTTAGTTTAGAAAAAGTAGACGTCAGCGACACCTTAGTTTCCAAAATTCTATCCATGGAGGCAATTGCTTACGAAAAAAATATCTCCATGGACTATGACGATATTGAAGAAAATTTATTTACAAAGGCAGACGAAAAACAGTTATCTCAAATTTTTGCAATACTGATTGATAACGCACTTAAATATAGCTACGAAAATACAACCATAACCTACCACCTGAAAAAAGAGCAGGATAAAATAAAATTTGCCATAAATAATAAAGGCGACATCATTAGTAAAGAGGACTCAAAATATATATTTGAGAGATTTTATAGAGTGGATAAATCTAGAAGTAGAGAAAAAGGCGGCTATGGTCTTGGGCTTTCAATAGCAAAAAAAATTGCTGATGAAAACAAAATCAGAATATGGGTAGAAAGCGACAATGAAAACGGCACTACCTTTTATTTGTCAATGGCTGCAATAAAATCCTAGAAAAATTTATAGTTAACACTTTATATTAAATTTATATATCTTTATATAGTTAGCTTGAAAAAAACATTTATTAGAATTAAAATATATTAGGTGTATTTTAATTTTACATTAAATTTTATAAATACTCATACTGAATTATAAGGAGATTGCACTATATGTTCGGATTTTCAAACAAAAGCGAAAGTAATAAGCTATTTGAAAGAATAAAAAAAGGTACAGTTATACCTATGCTTATTGATTACAAGCCTTTCAAGGAAATGATAAAATATTCAATCAATCCTTCTATGCAATCCCTGATAAAATATATCGAAGATATTACAAAAGAAGAAAAAGCCAAACTTTTAGAAACTGCCAACCTGCAAAAGGAAAAGTCACGTTTTGCTGCAAAAGTATTATATCTTTCAGACCAACTAAACTCACACGGTAGCAGACACGCCGGAGAGCATCTCGATGACATAAAAGAGAAAATGATTGAAATAAATGATAAAATTGAGCAAAATCAAATCTATTTAAGTGCTCTAAGAGTAGAAAAAGAAAATTTAAATTTAGAGTTACTAAGACAAACGCTTGACTATTGCTATGAAAACATAAATCAAGACGAAAAAAATCTTAAAGCACTGCTCGATGAAATTGACAAGATAAGAACTGAATTAGAGAAAAAACGTATAGTCAGAGATACCTTACAAAAAAGAATAAACAGCACATACGGCTTTATCCATGGAGTTATGGGTGCAAAAGAAACATCAAAAATAGACGAAGAAATGTTATCTTAAAATGAATTTACAATTTTTTGGAGGGGAGTCATGGAGTATCAGTCAGATAGGTTAATCGCACAAGTAAATTTAAAAAATATACTACATAACCTAAATGAATATAAAAGAGTAATAAATAAACCAACATTAAAATATCTAGCAGTCGTAAAAGCAAACGCATATGGACACGGAGCAGTCGAAGTAGCTAAATATCTAAGCCCATATGTAGATTACTTTGCAGTCGCAACCCCTGACGAGGCTTTTGAGCTAAGAGACTCTAAACTCAAGCAACCTGTATTAATGTTAGGCTTACCCTTAGACACAGATATCGCCAAATGTGTAGAAAAAGACATCACCTTTAGCGTTGACAGCTTAGAACTGGCAAAAAAAATAAATCTCCAAGCCGAAAATTTAAATAAAACAGCATCTATACATATAGCACTAGATACAGGCATGACTAGAATAGGCTTTTTATACTACGAGAATTACATAGAAGAAATTAAAAAAATAAGTTTACTCAAAAACATTGAGGTTACAGGAGTATATACACATTTTTCAGATATCGAAAATGAAAATACAAAGTACGCTGAAAAACAACACCAAGTTTTTAACAAAATGTGTGATAATTTACAGACATCCGGGGTAAACTTAGGAATAAAGCACATGGCAAATTCAATCGCATCGTTAGTTGACGACTACACATATGATATGGTCAGGATTGGCATAGCTTTATACGGATACAATGAAAGTGACAGAAAGACTAAACAAGTCGATTTAAAACCTACACTAACGCTGATTTCTCATGTCATTGACATAAGACTAATAAAAAAAGGTAGCGATGTCGGTTACTCAAGAATATATACCACACAGCAAGACGAGTATATAGCGACTATACCCGGAGGTTATGCAGACGGTCTTTCAAGAAGTATTTCAGGTAAAGATTTTGAAGTTGTTTTTGAAGATGGAACAAAAGGCACTATAGTGGGCAAAATCTGCATGGACCAGTGCATGGTAAGAGTGCCAAAAAAAATTGAACTTGGAGATAAAGTATATATATTTGGATATGATAAAGCTTCAACTTTAAAATTAGCACAGCTTTCCTCTACTATCGTCTATGACACTTTATGTAGCATTACAAGAGTGAAACGAGTATATATTAAATAAAAAAAGCTAAGTACGGTATATCCAAATGAATTTTTTTGAGGTTTCCAATGAATGATAAAAGGCTCTATAAAAGAGGAGATATATACTATGCTGACCTTAGTCCTGTTATAGGTTCAGAGCAAGGCGGTATAAGACCGGTTGTCATAGTCCAAAATGATATCGGCAACAAATTTTCTCCTACTGTTATAATCGTAGCTATAACATCTAAATTAAATAAATCCAAACTACCAACTCACATAGACGTTAAAGCCGGCGAATTTGGACTGGAAAAAGACTCCGTAATTTTGATGGAGCAAGTCCGCACAATAGATAAAAAGAGATTAAAAGAATACATAGGGTGCGTAGATAATAAGACAATTAAAGCTATTGACCTTGCACTTAAAATAAGTTTTTCCATATAATTATTTACATTTTTCATAAACAAATTTCAATTTCTAGGAGAAAAAATGTCTTATCAAAAAGCATTATTAATTTATAATCCCAATTCAGGTAATAGAAAAATACCTAAAATTTTGGATGAAATAATAGAAATTTTAATCCAAAAAAACATACTAACCACGTCTATAAGACTTGACGACAAGCTATACAAAGACCTAAACGATATACTTAAAACCTATGAATATGATATAGTAATAGCCGCCGGAGGAGATGGCACCATAATGATGGTTGCCCAAGCTATGCTAGACAGTGATGTTAAAAAACCACTTGGAGTTTTAGGTGCCGGCACTTGTAATAACTTTGCACTAAACATAGGTATGCCGGACGACATAATGCAATCTGCCGCTATAATAGCAGAGGGCAAATCCGACTACGTTGACTATGGCTTAGCCAACGATAAACTATTTTTATCTTCAATCGCTGCCGGAGTATTTGCCCAAATATCCTTTGAAACCGGACAAGATATCAAAGAACGCATAGGTCCACTTGCGTATTATCTGCAAGGAATAACACAATTAAATACCATAAAAGTAAATGACTTTGAAATAACTGTAGATGGAGTTAAATACAACAAAAGTGCCTATCTAGTCATGGTCTTGACAGGCAGTAACGTAGGTTCAATGACCGGACTTATGGAGGATGAAATAAAAATCAAGGACGGCATATTTGAGCTATTAGTAGTAAATGAATCCAACCCAATAGATTTAGGTGAGCTTTTACTAAAAGTAATTCGTAACGAGGACATATCCAATTCCCCGTCAATTGAAGTATTTAAAGGTCATGAATTTGAAATAGATTGTAAAAACCCTGACATCGCAGTAAGTATAGATGGAGAAAAAGGCCCTGCCCTACCAATAAAAATCAAAGTACAACAAAAAGCTTTAAATGTACTAGTTGCAAAAAAACTAAAATAAACCATAAAAAGGTACAAGAATTGTATATATAATTCTTGTACCTTTTTATTTAAAGGCAATTTATAATCTAAAAAAGCCTATACCCAACAATTCGTTAAGTATAGGCTCTTTTTTACATTTAAGCTTTAAGAATTTTTAATAGATTTTCTATATTCTTCGCCATCATAGATTTTTACACTAGGATGACATTTCTTAGCAAAATCTATTATGTCCTTAGTCTGTTTGTGTTTAAAATAAAACTTTTTAGTGATATCGCCTTTTGTCACATATATTAGCTCCAAGTCAGGATTGGTCTTAGCTTTTTCATAAGTCACTGCGTCAATGTCCTTCCACTCAATTACCGTGTGACTAGAAGTAAATAACATATCATAAAATATCTCCATACCTCTAGTTGTAAAAGCGGAATATTTTTTCATCAACCTAGCTAAAATTATTAATAACCCTAAGACTATCCCTATCTTATACGGTGTAAAAATGCCACCGAATATTAAGAACGTGCCACCGACAATCGCACCCTTTTCTACCCATGGTTTTGATAAGCTCTTAATAGTTGTTACTATTTTTTTGCCTTGCAAATCTTCCCATGGCAATGTTTTTTCTTTCATATACTATTCTTTCGTAATATTATGCACTAATTTTTGGTATTCTGCCTTCTGCTCTACCTTTTTCTAAAGCTGCCATAGCAATTTTATGTTCTTCTTCAGGTGCTGCCGGTATTTTCTTGAGCATTCTAGTTTTACCTAAAAGATTAGTGTAAGAACCATCTGCCCATATAATATTTCTACCAAATAATGCAGTTATTGCAGCATAAAGCGGGTTAATCAGATTAACAAATGCAAATGGGAAGTATACGAATGGGCTCATGCCAAGTATACCACTTTGATATGCTCCGCAAGCTGTCCAAGGGAACATTACTGCCCATAATGTACCAGCATCTTCTAATGTACGAGATAACATACTTCTAGCAAGACCAAGCTCATCATATTTATCAGAATATAATGGAGCTGGAACGCCTATTCCTAAGAATTGGTCGCACATGAACGCATCACAGAATATAGAAGTAAGCATTGTAGTAATCAATAGAGCAAATACAGAATGAATTCTGTTTTTGATGTTTCCAAATAATCTTTCAACTGTACCGCATTTTTCCAATGCCCCACCATAAGCAACAGCTAGTATGATAAGATTTATAGTCCACATCTGATGGTCCATACCACCTTTTGCTAAGGCTTTATCAACAAATTCATTTCCAGTTTCAACTGTAGGACCAAAGTGAAGTATGCTGAATAGTTTATCCAAACCATTTATATGTTCTCCTATGTATTGGTCAGAAGACTGGAATACAACTGCAAACAATACACCAACTGCAACAGATGCTAAAACCCCAGGTAGACCAGGAACTCTTAGTATCATTATTATAATTATTGCTAGTATCGGCAATAATACTAATGGATTTAAGTTAAATGTTGATGAAATAGATTCTTTAATGCCTAGTGCTATAGATGGGTCGTAGTTAGATACATCTTGGTTCACACCCACTAAAAAATAAAGCACTAGCGAAATTAAAAATACAGGTCCGGTAGTAGATGTCATAGCTGCAACGTGGTCAAATAGTCCAGTATTTGCAACCGCTGATGCTAAGTTAGTAGTATCTGATAATGGAGAGAATTTATCTCCAACATATGCACCTGATATAACCATACCTGCTGTAAGAGCCGGATTAATTCCAAGACCGGAGCCTATAGTCATAAATGCAATACCGATTGTAGCAGTAGCTGTCCAAGAAGAACCGCACGCAAGACCTACTACAGCCGTAAGTATACAACCAACCGGTAAGAATAACTGAGGTGTCAATAAATCAAGTCCATAATAGATAACTGCTGGTATTGTACCGGAAATCATAAAAGATGAAACCAAAAGACCTACACAAAGTAGTATAAGTATAGCTTCCATTGTGGCATTTAGTCTTTCAAGAATACCTGCAAGAAGATAAGAAAACGGTCTGCCGCATAAAACGCCTATAGCACAAGCAACACAGATTGAAACTATCAGTGGCATATGTGCAGCATCATAATTTTCTTCTTTTTTAATACCAAAAACATAAATCATTAAGATTACCATTACAATAATCGGTATTAGGGCTTCAACCAAATTAGGTAATCTGCCCACTTTTTGTTTTTCTGACATATTTTCTTCCTTTCATTTACATATAAGTATTTTAATAAAATAAAACCTAATATGTAGAAACTTTACTGTAAGATATTTTAACTTTTTTCAGGAATATTGTCAAGCGTTTTCACAGAATATAAAATGCAGTGATTTAAACGTAGAACCAAAAAAATATTAATTTAACCTTAAAATTCTAATCATTTAATTTTCGGAAGACTTAAATCTTTTTTAAGTGCATAATATCTTATTAAAAACACAGTAGACGCTGATAAAATCATTACATAATTATTATTTAATAAGTCCATAGTTAAAATGTAAAAAATTGCTCCAGCCAATGACGCTGAGGCATATACCTCTTCTCTAAATATAAATGGAGTTATATCCGCAAATATATCTCTAAGGACTCCACCCCCAACACCGGTTAAAATGCCACAAAAAACCATCAGTGCATAATTTTTGCCATATCCTGCTACAATAACGCTGTTAATCCCTGTAACTGTAAACGCACCAAGACCGATGGCATCAAATATTGCATTGACTTTCTCAAATTTTTTTAGGGTTTTAGAATTAATAAATTCTTTATTTATATAGCATGAAATAAATATTATTAAAGAAGAAATTGCTGAAAGTAGAATGCTATCCGTATTCATAAAAGTTTTTGGCGGATGCACCCCTATAATCATATCTCTGACAATCCCACCACCTACAGCTGTAGTTATACCTAAAACCACTACCCCCATTAAATCCATATTTTTTCTGACAGCTACTAACGAACCTGAAATTGCAAATGCAAAAGTACCAATAAATTCAAGTATTAAATCCAGTTTTTCATATTCAGGTAGAATTGCATCCATTTGTTCTCCTAATCAAAAATATATTTAAATTAAAATCCAGTCCTAAGAATTTAAAATAACCAAACTAATTGCCATTACAGCCATACCTTATATAACACCATATAGTGCAGTGTGATGCTCCCCATATTTTTCAGCTGATGGTAATAGCTCATCAAAAGATATATAAATCATAATACCTGCGATTATGCAAAACACTATTCCCATAACAAAATTATTTAAAAAAGGTAAAAGAAGTAGTCCCCCTATCAAAGCACCGGCAGGCTCTGCCAAGCCTGATAAAAAAGCATACATTAAAGCCCTTTTCTTACTACCTGTAGCATAATAAATCGGCACAGAAACGCAATACCCTCAGGAATAAAGAAACATAAATCATGACACCGGCAGAAAACCCTAGTGCTGCTGAAAGAAATTTTGTATTTGTCTTATCTGCTTTTAAAAGAAATAACCCTCCAAATCCGGTAGACAAACCGGCAAAAAGTGCCAATCCAAAAGCAAGCAAAAATTGTGGTACACTATAATTCATCCTGCTCTACCTTTTCTAACTTTTCTTTATTTTCCAAAAAAGCATCCCATAAAGTTACTAAGCTCTTTAAAAACGGTACAGCCAAAAGCATACCAACCGGTCCAAAAAATCCACCACCGACTAATATAGAAAAAATGATAAATAAAGGAGATGCCCCTACAGTATTACCAAGTATAGTCGGTCCTAGATACCAGCCATCAAATTGCTGTAATATCAAAATAAATATTATGACCCAAAGTGCCTGAATAGGACTATAAAGCAACGTGATAAGTACCGCCGGTACTGCACCCATAAACGGTCCAAAGTAAGGAATCATGTTCAATACTCCGACAATTATACTTAAAAGCACAGCATACCTGATTTTTAATGCAGTAAGTCCAATAAAGCATAAAACCCCTATTATTGTCGAATCAATAAATTTGCCTACTAAAAAGCTGTAAAAATACATATTAACCTTGGAAAAATATGCCAAAATAGCCTGAGATTTTTTGTCTCCTGACAAAGCTATTATCACTTTTTTCATGTAAGAAAGTAATTTTTCCTTATCATATAGAAAATAAATTGAAACAAATGCACCTAAAATAAAATTTAACAGCCCATAAGCCAACGAAATAGTAGCCCCAAGTATAGAAGTGACAGTTAAATTTGATAAATCAACAATACTTCTAAGTATATCCTGAAGATGTGTTTTTACAACCTCTAATAAATTATAACGCACGACAATATCTTTAAAAGGCACAGAATTATAATATTTTTCAAGCTGAGAAAAATATAAAGACGACTTATTATAAAGGTCAATTATATTCTCACTAATCACAGGTATTACGAAAATCAATATAATTGCCACAATACTTGCAAAAATAATATATACTATTACTACAGACAGTATCCTATTAATACCCTTGTGCTTTTTTTCAATAAACATCATTAGAGGATTTAGAATATATGCAAAAGCTAAACCCCATACAAAAGGCATAAGAATACCCACAAACTTATTAAATTGTCCGAAAAAATATGAATAATTCTCTATCAGCTTAAACGCTACAAGACAAAGAACTATGAAAAAAAACTTTTTGAGTTCATCCTTAGAAAACAATTATTCACCTCTAGGCATAAAAGTCAAACATAAACTTTATTATATAAAAAGCATACAAAAATTAGCACGCTTGATTAAAACAGCATATTAATATATAATTAATCATCACCAATTTTAACATAAAACTATGATAATTACAATCAATAAGAGTTTAAGACTGAATATATATGAGGAAAATATGTCAAAAAAAATATTAATACTTACAGCCTCCACTGGAGGAGGTCATAACAGTGCAGCAAGAGCCATAGCCAGTGAGCTGGAAGCCCAAGGTGCAAAGCCAATTATACTAGACGCATTAAAAGATTTAGGCTATATAGGCAAATTTTTTGATGTAATAATATCACAAGGCTATGAAACATCTGCAAAATATACCCCAAAAATATATGGTAGAGCATATGACGTAGCAGATTTAAAACTAGTTAGAAAATCCTTTGACCTAAACCTTATAGTAACCTACATGGAAAAAAATATCTTAAAAATTTTAGAACATGAGCAATTAGACGAAGTCATAACCACCCATCCCTTTGCTGCAATAGCAGTATCAAATATAAAGAAAAAATATCTCAGCCAATTATCCATCACCTGCATAATAACAGACTACACCCCTCATAAATCCTATCTATCAAAGTATATAAACCGCTACATAGTAGCTCATGAAGATACATCTATGTTGATGCAAAACGAAGGCATTGATAAAAATAAAATTTATCCCTATGGAATACCTATACAAGTAAAAAATGAACCGTCCGTAGAAAAATCCGTATTAAAAAGTGCTTACAATCTAAACGATGACTTTACAGTATTAATAATGGGCGGTAGCTTTGGTGCAGGAAAAATAACCAAGACACTTAAACAAATAGAAAACCTTGATGTCAGCATAAATATAATCGTAATCTGCGGCAGAAATGAATCCCTAAAAGAAGCCCTAGACGAAAAACTAAATAATAACCCACCATTAAATAAAACGCTAGTGATTGGATTTACAGATAGGATGAACGATTTTTATAAAATAGCTGACGTAGCCATCACAAAACCTGGAGGACTTACCCTTACCGAATGTTTATACTACGAAGTACCAATGATAGTGCCATATTATATTCCCGGACAAGAAGAGGGAAATAAGGACTTCATATTAAATAATCAGCTAGGCGAAGCTCCAAGTAAGTATTATCCTTTGCCTGTATTAGTAAAAAGTTTGATGTATGATGAACATAAAATGGAAATTATAAAAAAATCCCTTAGAAAAAATAAAAAAACCGATAGTGCAAAACATATTGCACAATTAGTGCTTAGCAACTAAACACTAAGCTTGCAATTATTTAAACTAAAAGGGCACAATGCTCATGTGTTCTTTTAATTTGCATTTTTTTATTCAAAATGAATAAAAAATTTTCACAAATTTTTCATATTTTTTTATAATTTAATTTTTGGGGTACTATTTCTATGTGTAATCATAATTTTTAATAAACCTACAAGGAGATGATTTAAATTGGTTTTATTTCTAATAGGTATAGCTATCCTTATAGTAGGCGGCTATCTATACGGAAACTATGTCGACAAAGTTTTCGGACCGGATGACAGACCTACCCCAGCTAATACCAAGGCGGACGGAGTTGACTATGTAGTCATGAGGTCATGGAAAAATGAACTGGTAGAATTACTTAATATTGCAGGTACAGGGCCTGTACTCGGACCAATCCAAGGTATATTATTCGGTCCAATCGCATTCTTGACTATTCCAATCGGATGTGTGCTTGCCGGTTCTGTGCATGACTATTTTATCGGTATGATTTCAATGAGAAATGGTGGAGCTCAGATACCTAACTTAATCAATAAGTATCTTGGTCCTGGGGTCAAAAAATTTTATAACGTTGTTATAACCTTACTTTTACTATTAACTGGCGTTGTTTTTGTTTATACTCCCGGAGATTTGATTGTAGGGGATATAATGAAAAAGGATGCCTCTTCATCAATTATTTGGGTAGTTTATGGATTTATTTTTTTATACTATTTACTTGCTACTCTATTCCCAATTGATGCAATAATCGGCAGAATTTATCCGATATTTGGTGCTTTTTTGATTATTTCAGCTCTAGGAATATTCGGTGGAATTCTGCTCAGCGGTGGTGCAGGACTGCACGCTCTAACTCAAAGTCCACTACTTGGATTATTTGATATTCACCCTACCGGACAAATGTTTATCCCTGCATTTTTCATTACAGTTGCCTGTGGCATCATGTCAGGTTTTCATGGTTCTCAAGCTACTTTAATATCAAGAACTGTCGGCAACGAAAGAGAAGGAAAGAAAACTTTTTACAATATGATGCTTGCTGAAGGATTTATAGCTATGTGCTGGGCAGGCGGTGCTATAGTTTTATTTAATTTATTAGCTCAAACAAAAGGTGCAGAGGCTTTTGCTACAGGCGCAACACCTATGGTCGGTATAATCTCTAGACATTTCATGGGAAATGTTGGCGGTTTACTTGCTATAGTAGGTGTTATAGTTCTTCCTATAACCTCTGGCGATACTTGTTTTAGGTCACTAAGACTTATATTTGCAGAGCAGTTTAATATCGACCAAAGGAAGGCTAAAAACAGACTTATGCTTTCATCTTTGATATTTATACCTGCAATTTTAATATTGTTCTTTGCAAAAAGTAATAAAGGCGGATTTAATTTACTTTGGAGATATTTTGGATTTACTAACCAATTTGTAGCTGTCTTTGCTCTAGCATTTATCACTGTATATTTAAAGACACATGGAAAAAATTATCTGATGACTTTAATTCCGGGTGCTTTTTATTCATTTATAGTGATGAGCTTTATATCTCACGCTCCAATCGGCTTAAACCTAGAGTCTTTACTAGGTCTACAACAAGCCGGTGCTCCTGATGTATACTCAGTTAGCTATGTAGTAGGTATAATCTTTGCTGTGCTTTTTGTAATCGGAACATTAAAAATCGCAGATAAAAGAAAAGAACTTATACTTAAAGAGGATAAGTAACTATTTATATTTTCCTACAAAAGAGAAAGAATAGATTTTCTATTTTTTCTCTTATTTTTAGAAAATTAAAAATACACTCACGAAATAATTTTTCATGAGTGTATTTTTTTACTTTTTATTAAAATTTTAATACATTCCTGCTTTGCTATCGCTTAGATTTATAATGATATTTTTCATTTGGCTATAGTGCTCAAGCATTACCTTATGAGTTTCTCTGCCTATACCTGACTGTTTATATCCACCAAATGTAGCCCCAGCTGGGAAAGTATTGTAAGTGTTAATCCAAATACGTCCCGTCCTTATGCCTCTAGCTGTTTTTATAGCTCTCTTGATATCTTTGGTCCAAACTCCTCCTCCAAGTCCATAAACTGAGTCATTAGCCATAGCAACTACATCTTCCATGTCCTTAAATTTGATTATTGCACCAACTGGTCCGAAGATTTCTTCCTGTGCTATTCTCATTTTGTTATCTACGTCAACAAATAGTGTAGGCTGCATAAATACACCCTTGTCACATCCGTTTTCTGTGTAGGCTTTACCTCCAGTTAAAAGCTTAGCTCCTTCTTTAAGACCTATTTCTACATAATCCAAAACTTTTTTATGCTGTGATTTATTAATTTGTGCTCCAAGTTGAGTTTTTTCATCAAGTGGGTCGCCAACAACAACTTTTTCAAAAGCCTCTTTTAATTTCGCTACAAAGCTGTCATATATGCCTTCTTGCACAAATATGCGTGAGCCTGCTGAGCATACCTGACCTTGATTAAATAATATGCCAAGCTGTATTCCCTCTATAGCTTTTTCTATATCAGCATCATCATAAATTATATTTGCACTCTTTCCGCCTAGCTCTAATGTAGCAGGTATAAGATTTTCTGCTGCTGAGTGAGCTATTTCTCTGCCAACTTCTGTAGAGCCTGTAAAGGCTAATTTATCCAAGCCTTTGTGTTTTTGTAAATATTCTCCGGATTTTGAGCCTGAGCCTGTAATTACATTAAGCACACCTTTTGGCAGTACATCTTGTAATAATTCTGCCAATCTTAGCATTGTAAGTGAAGTAGAAGAAGATGGTTTAATTACAACAGTATTGCCTGCTGCAAGTGCAGGTGCAAGTTTCCATGCTGCCATCAAAAATGGGAAATTCCATGGCACTATTTGTCCTACTACCCCGATTGGTTCATGGAGTATAAGGTTCATAGTATTTTCGTCTACCATTGTAGCTGAGCCTTCCTCAGCTCTAAGTGCTCCTGCGAAATAATGGAAATGGTCTGCTGAAAGTGGCAAGTCTGCTCCCTTTGTTTCTCTGATTGGTTTCCCATTATCCATGGTTTCAATTGTAGCTAATTCTTCCAAATTATTGTAAATAATGTCACCTATTTTCCAAACTATATCAGCTCTTTCCTGCACCGATGTTTTTGACCAGCTTTCAAATGCAGTATGTGCTGCATTTACTGCTGCATCTACATCTTCTTCAGTTGCTTGTGCTATATGAGATATAACTTCACCTGTGGCAGGATTTTTAACCTCCAATGTTTCTCCACTAGAGGCTTCTTTCCACTCTCCGCCTATGAAAAGTTTATAATTTTCTTTAATATTTACTTTCATATCAGTATCCTTTCAATATAAAAAATAATACTCTGAAATCATCTTAATACAGTTATACCCTTTGTTTTACAAATTAATACAAATTTTGTATAAGTTATTTTTTTAACTAAAAAATACAATCCTCCAAATATTAATAATCTTGGAGGATTGTATAAAACTATTTTCACAAATTTTTAATTTTTAACTTGAATTTTATATGATATATTTTTTACCTTTTTTCCAACTGAATTAAAATAATCTGCTGATAAGGTTATGGACTTTCCTTTAAAATTTGTAAAGTCTACACTTGCATCATATTCTGGAAATGTGCCTTGACCTGCAAATTTGCCATTAATATAATAATCAACCTTAGAAATATCATTTTTTACATCATTTACTAAACTTGTTACTACTTCTTTATTCGGATTCATTTTCACTGATTTAATTAGCTGATAATAATTTTTGCTTTGTGTATTCATGCTTGATAAATAATATTCATCTTTTATGGCATTTTTATATGCACTCAAAGTAGGTGGGTTATCAGATAATTTATAATGTCTGATATTTCCTGCGCCAAGTTCTTGGTTATTGTCCCAATAAAATATTGCTTTTAGTCTTGGATATTTTTTCTTAGCTGATGCGTAGAAACGGCTTATCTCACGTTTAGCTAAATCAGTTGTATCCACATTGTAGGCACGTTCTGCATTAGCCATAGGTGCACCCTCAGAAATATAGATAGGTTTTTTTGCACTATAAGAATCATACACTTCTCTAAATCTATCTAGCCAAGTATTTCCCTGCCATGGCTGTTTTGATGAATTATATGGTGGATAACTTGATACTCCAACCCAATCCACATATTGGTCGCCCGGATAATAAGCATGCTCGCTAGCTATAGGCCAATCATTTGGACACCAACACATTACTACATTTGGCGCATTCTTGTGCATTATATCTGCCACTAATCTAAATTTTTCAATGTATTTTTGCGGTCCATCTTTATGCCAAGCATTTGCGTTGTCATTAAATTCATTTGCAAATCTTAGAAAAATAGGTATATCCGTATCTCTAGCGTCCTGTGCCATTTCAAGTAGTTTTTCATCATTTTGTACTTCATCTAATCCATTTTGAGGTTCTATACAAATCTGCATACCTTTACCTAGTCTTTTTGCCTCAGCATAATGAGATTTATAATGATTAAAATCGTATGAATAAGGCATATATAGCATATACATTGCATGGTCTTTGCCCATGAACTTTGGTACGTTTGTAAAATACCAGCCCCAAGAGTCTGCATTCCAATCATGCACTGCCCTGTCACCCTCTGCAAATAATCCTAAGTAAGCTCCTGTTACTGGCTCATATTTTGCTCCAGTATAATATGTATTTCCTGCAAAATTAGAAGGTCTTTTTACATACATCTCATACTCGGTATAAGTGGCTGCTGTTGAAACGCTATACCCCAATAAAATTGTTGCTACTGTAAGTGCAAGTGTAACTAGCTTTGTTTTTTTCAAAATATCCCCCCAGTTTGTGTATTATAATTAATTTATATGACTATTGTCTTATATAATTTATATTATATCATTTTAAAGGGAGTGTCAAATTTTTTGTGTAAGCTCTTTTAAATTTCTTGTAAAAACAAGTGGTAAATAAATTTAAATTGAATAGTAAACTAACTGATTAAGGCAAGAGGAGCTTGTGCTTCCTACCCTATAGGGGATGAAAATTTCTCCTCAAATTTTCCTTAAATTTCGTCTAGCATTTGCGTCAACTCATACTGTGCTGTTTTGAACCCTTTATGAACCCTTTTGCTAAATGCTCCGCTGTATTTGCTTGCATATATAAATACGTGTTTTTCCAAGGATGCTTCGTTTGTAAACTGCTGCTTACCCTTAGTTTTTCTTTTTAGTTGCTTGTTGAAATTTTCTGTTATGTTGTTGGTATATATGCTTGACCTGATTGAGCTTGGAAACAGCATAAACGTAAACAAATTATCTTTTCCTACTAGGCTTTGTTGAACTTTCGGGTATTTTTTACCCCACTTATCAAAGAATGTATTTATACTAACTTACATAAGAAAATGTAGTATTATTTTTCATTATAAATTTTTTTGTATCAGAGAGCAACACAAATTTCTTTTCAATATTTATACTATAATTTTCAAAGTAAGTTAGTATAAACTAATAAATTTGAGAAAAATACAGATATTATATAACTATAAAAAATAGATTGCAGACTCGATTTGTGTCTGCAATCTATTTTTATTCTTTATAAATAATTTATTTTTAATTATTTAGCTTACATCATTCCTGGCATTCCGCCGCCCATCGGCATAGCTGGTTGTTCTTTTTTGATTTCAGCTACTGCTACTTCTGTAGTAAGTAGTATTGATGCGATTGATGATGCGTTTTGTAGTGCTGACCTTGTGACCTTAGTAGGGTCTATGATACCTTTTTGAATCATATCTACATATTCTTCATGAAGTGCATCAAAGCCTTGGTTTGTAGCAGATTTTTTAACATTTTCTACTATTACTGCTCCTTCAAGTCCAGCATTGATAGCTATTTGTTTTAGTGGTTCTCCAAGAGCCTTGGCGATTATCTGCATACCGACTTTCACTTCAGCTGTTTCGTTTTCAAGTGCTTTTTCTACTGCTTTCATTGCTTCTATTAGAGCTACTCCACCACCAGCAACTATACCTTCTTCTACTGCTGCTCTTGTAGCGTTAAGTGCGTCTTCTATTCTCAATTTCTTTTCTTTTAATTCTGTTTCTGTAGCTGCTCCGACTTGGATTACTGCTACTCCGCCTGATAATTTTGCTAGTCTTTCTTGCAATTTTTCTTTATCAAATTCAGATGTAGTTTCTTCTATTTGATGTTTGATTTGTTCTACTCTTTCTTCTATAGCGGATTTTTCTCCTGCACCGTCAACTATTGTAGTGTTTTCTTTTGTTACTTTAACTGTTGCAGCAGAGCCTAGCATTTCCATAGTAGTTTCTTTTATGTCATAGCCTAATTCTTCAGATATTACTTTACCGCCTGTTAAGATAGCTATGTCTTGTAGCATTTCTTTTCTTCTGTCGCCAAAGCCTGGAGCTTTTACTGCTACTACGTCAAATGTTCCTCTTAATTTATTTACTACTAGTGTAGAAAGTGCTTCGCCTTCGATATCTTCTGCGATTATTACTAATTTTTTACCTTGCTGTACTATTTGTTCAAGTAGTGGTAGGATATCTTGGATTGAGCTGATTTTTTTGTCTGTGATTAAGATTAATGGGTTTTGTAGCACTGCTTCCATTTTTTCTACGTCTGTAGCCATGTAAGCTGATACATAGCCTCTGTCAAACTGCATACCCTCTACTATTTCTCCAAGGCTGGTTTCCATTGATTTAGATTCTTCTACTGTGATAACGCCATCTTTACCGACTTGGTCCATAGCATCAGCTATTAGCTTACCTACTTCTTCATCTCCTGCTGATATAGATGCTACTTGGGATATTGATTCTTTGTTTTCTATTTTTTTAGAATTGCTCTTGATGTTTTCTACGGCGATATCTACTGCTTTTTGGATACCTTTTCTAAGAAGGATTGGGTTTGAGCCTGCTGCTACGTTTTTTAGTCCCTCTCTTGTGATTGCTTGAGCAAGTACAGTAGCTGTTGTAGTACCGTCACCTGCTATGTCGTTAGTCTTTGTAGCTACTTCTTTAACTAGCTCTGCACCCATGTTTTCGTATACGTCTTCAAGTTCTATTTCTTTTGCTATTGTTACACCATCGTTAGTGATTAATGGTGCTCCAAAGCTTTTTTGTAGTATTACGTTTCTTCCTTTTGGTCCTAGTGTTACCTTTACAGCGTCTGCAAGTTTATTTACACCTTTTTCAAGGGATTTTCTAGCATCTTCAGAAAATCTTAATTCTTTTGCCATGTTATAGCCTCCAATTATTTTATTTTTTAATCAATTTTTATTTTAACGTCAATTTATTAAATTTAGCAAAAATCATATTAATAATGTTAATTTTTGTTCTTTATTGACTGGTAATCGTAAGTTTTTACTATTCTACTATTGCTAATATGTCACTTTGTCTAAGTATAGTGTATTCTTCACCTTCTAGTTTTACTTCTGTTCCTGCATATTTAGAATATAAGACTTTGTCTCCTTTTTTAACTTCCATTTTTATTTCTTTTCCGTCTACTACTCCACCAGGTCCAACTTCCATAACTTCTGCCTCTTGTGGTTGTTCCTTGGCACTACCTGTAAGTATTATGCCACCTTTTGTTTTTTCTTCTGCTTCTAATTTTTTTATTACTACTCTATCAGCTAATGGTCTAATTTTCATTTTTTCCTCCTATTTTTATTTAATTATAACCTGTTTCGATGTTAGCACTCAATTTCATAGAGTGCTAACTAAATACTATTATACATTATTTAAATTTTTTTTCAAGTATTTTTAGAATTTTTTTCTAAATTATTCAAAAAAAGATACAAATTTTTAAATCACACTTTTTTTCAATTATCTAATTTTTATATTTTATACCAAGTATCATTTTTCACATCGTCAAATACAATTAATTTTTCTTCTAATCTCAGCATCTGTTTTTTTATTGTTTGAGTTAAATAAAATATAAAAATGAGGAGAAAATTATATCCCCCTCATTTTTATTGTTCATATTCTAGTATTTACTAAAAGCTTTTTATTTCAAGCTTTTGTATCCATCATACTCTTTTAAGAAACCATATTTTAATCCTGTGTCATTGCCCTCTTTATCCGCTGCTGTTTTTACTGCAAATCTATTCAAAAACTCTCCTATTATGTCAATCAACGCTCTTAAAAATTTCAATACATGGTAAAAAATAATTCTTTGTGTTGTTTAAGATATTAGCTAATAAACTTTCAACAATCTGTGATAACTTCAAGTTAAACGATTGTTTTTGATTGTTAAAATAATATTATTTTCTTTTCTAATTGTCAATCTAATTTAATAATATTTTTTTAAACTTGCATATTATTTGAAGTAAAAAGTGCATACTAATCTAAAAATATCGAAACTTACTCAATATTTGCAAAAAGTCTCTTCATCAAATCTTTTTGTTTTTTTCTAGCTGTTTCGATATACATTATGGAGACTAAACAAACTATGCCAATTTCTTCTGATTCATAGTCATATCTTGCAGAAAACACTTCTATTAGAGAATAGTTTACATTCAAGCTTTCGCACAATTTTTTTGCATAATCATCGCTTATTTTCATGTTTGCTAAAAATGTTTCTTCGTCATCAGCTAGGTCACCGTCTGTTATTGTATTTAAATTTATTCCAAGCTTTTCAGGATTTAAAACAAGCTTATATGCTAACGCATCTTCACGTCCGGTAGCTTTTGTAATATCTGTAGCTGAAATTACGGCGTCATCTTTTGACAATGTTTGTCTTAACTGCTCACTGTCATAAACTTTTTGTGCAAATAATTGATACATTGTGTTCTCCTAAAATAGTTATTTATTAATTTAATCAAACAAGTGGGCAAACTTAGTTTGCTCCAACAAAGCATAATCTAAATCCTATTATAACATATAATGGACAAACTTTTTTGTTCGCCCATACATTTTTTTATTTTTTATATCCATTTGGGTGTGTGCTATGAAATCTCCACGCATCTGAAATAATTTTTTCCAAATCATCATATTTTAGGGTAAAGTCTAAAATATCTTTTGCCTTTTGATTAGAGGCGATTAATTTTGCTGGGTCTCCGGCTCTTCTTGGCTCTACTACTGCTGGAATTTCATATCCTGTTACTTTTCTAGCTGTTTCTATTACTTCTTTTACGCTATAGCCTTCTCCGCTGCCTAGATTTATTATGTGACTTTGGTCATTTTTTATCAAATATTGATAAGCCTTATGATGTGCACTAGCTAGGTCCATAACGTGGATATAGTCTCTTATACAAGTGCCATCTTTTGTATCATAATCGTCTCCAAAAATTGAAATGTGTTGCCTTTTTCCAAGTGGTACTTGTAAGATTAATGGGATTAAATGTGTTTCTGTGGTGTGACCTTCGCCTATTTTCCCGCTTTCATGTGCTCCGGCTGCATTAAAATATCTTAGTGACACATATTTTATACCTGAGCCTACGTCAAACCATTTCATCATTTGCTCCATAGCAAGCTTTGTCTGTCCGTATGTGTTTGTCGGCATTGGATAGACATCTTCTTTTATTGGCATCTTTTTTACATCGCCATAGGTTGCGGCGGATGAAGAAAATACTATTTTTTTCACATCATGTTTTAACATAGCGTTTAACAGCATAAGTGTACCATAAACATTGTTGTGATAATATTTAAATGGCTCAGTCATGCTTTCGCCTACTAGTGAATTTGCTGCAAAATGTATCACTGCATCGATTTTATTTTGTTCAAAAACTTCGTTTAATTTTTCGTCTCTAATATCTACTTCATAAAATTTTTCTATGTCAAGGCTCTCCTTATGCCCTGTGGCTAAATTGTCTACTGCTATTACATCTTCGCCCTGCTCTTGCAAATATTTAACTGTATGTGAGCCTATATAGCCTGCTGCTCCTGTTACTAATATACTCATAATCTACTCCATTTTTAAATAAAATTAAAATTTATTTTTTGTATATCTCTCAACCGCATCTTTTAGAACTTGTGCAGTTTCTTCAACTTTCATAGGATTTCCATGTGCAAATGCACCAGTTTGTGAGCTGGCGTTGTATTTTATAGAATTTTTGCCTCTAAGCGGAGGATAAAATTTCACATGAAATCTGTAATATTTATCTGCGTCCTTGTACTTTTGAGAATTTACCGGATACTGGTACACGCACATCATATATGGGAAATCTCTGTCGTATACAAGGTCAAATGAGCCTGTCAATGTCTTTAGAGCTTTTGCAAAGGACTTTTTCATTTTTTCATCAAAATCTGAGAATAAGCCTACATTTTTTTGGCTACAATGTATGCACCGAATGGATATTCGCAAAAAAATGGGATGTATACCGCAAAATATTCGTCTTCAAAAATCATTCTTTCGCCACATTTTTTTCGTCTGTATACATTTGGTCGAAAAGATTTTTGCCGGTTTTTTCATAATAATTTTTGGTATTTTCCAGCTCAAGTCTTAATCTAAATGGCATTTTTGAATAACCGTAGATTTGCCCATGCGGGTGAGGCATAGTAGTGCCTACTTCTTTTCCTTTGTTTTCAAATACGAAAATATATTTAATTTTTTCGTCTGCTTTCATCACATTCGTACGTTCAACCCAAAGGTCTATTAATTTTTCTATATGCTCAATACTTTGCTCGTGTAATTTGCCCGTATGTTCAGGACTGTAAAGGATTACTTCACATTTGCCATAAGACGGTGCTGTTTTGTATAGCTCACTGCCTACATTATCAGGCTCGGATGGATTTTGAGAAAGTATAGGAAAGTCGTTGTCATATTCATATACTTAGTAATCCTCAGGCACTCTTCCTGAGCCTAGGTCAAACGGACACCAGTTTTTTTGCATCTTAGGTCTGTTTGACCGGTTTGCACTTACCATTGTCCAGTCATCGAGTAGTGGGTTATATCTTAGTTCTGCCATTATTTCACCTTTTCTATAATAAATTTACATATGTAAATATATAGGATAATATATTTTAAAACTTTTATAGCTTACATTATAACAAAACTAAAAAATTACAGCTATTAAATTATTTAATAATTTGAAAAAAGTCAATATAATTAAATTTTTTGAATATTTGTTTAAATTAGGCAATTTTATCGTTTCTTTGCAAAAAAAGCCAACAGAATTTTCACTCTGTTGGCTCAAACTAACTTTTAAAATACCACATTGTTTTTATCATACACTTTAACTTTTGCCATTCCATCTTCTTTAAAAAATTCTATGTATCTATTTGGATAAACCTCTCTTACCCATCTGAGAGCTTTTTTATTTGTCGATTGCTCTATCTTATTTTGTGTATCAATGGTCATTTCTGATTAATTTTTATCTATTGCAAAAACTGGTGTTGTCATTACAAAACTAAATAATCCAAGTGCTAATAATTTTTTAAAGCTTAATTTCATTATAATGTTTCTTCCCATTTTGTCCTGATTAATTTGTTATACCTAAATTTCTTTGCAAATACAAGTTATTTTAATATTTTACCTGTAAATCAAATTTTTTTTCAATAGTAACTGTAAAATTTGGCTTTGATATGGAGCATCTACACTACTTAACTATCCAAATAAGCTACATCTGTTATTTATCTTTTTTGGTGTCCAATGTTTTTATTTCGGTATCGTTCAGTTTTTCAAGTGAGATAAGTTGTGTTCTTGCAAGCTTTCTAAGCTCTATCATTCTTTGAACTTGGCTTATTCCTTTTTCGATTAGGATTGCATTGTATGACTCCATATTGGCTAAGACTAGAAGTTCATTTAGACTTGCATAATCTCTCATATTTCCTTTTATGTTCAGATTTTCTTGTCTCCACTGTTTTGCTCTTTTGTTAAATAGGGCAACATTAAGCATATCCGCTTCTCTTGCATATTTATATGATAACTGCTCGTTGGTTAAATCAGCTAAGAGGTATTCATCATGACAAAGAGATGTAACGAATGCGATAATGCTTTACTCAGTGAATATTTTCCCAAGAAGACAGATTTGGCAAAAATATCTACATAAGATCTTATTAAAAATTTAATGGAGCTCAATAACAGACCTAGGAAGTGTCTAAATTATCAAACTCCATTTGATATATTTATGCATGAACTTAGTTTGACTTAAGTGTATCAGTATTATTTGCAATTCATCACAAATAAATACTGGATTAAGTTTTAATACCAACTCTGGTATTGAGCCAAATTTAAAAGTTTAGATTCATGATTAAAAAATTATTCAAGATTTTTTTATTTATCTTTTATTTATCTATAGATAAGATTAATAGCATTTTAAATCTTGTAATTGCAGTCACATTATGGGTTACATTTGCCGGAAATACTATTTGTTCTCCGGATTCAATCTCAACTTCTTTTTCTCCAACAAGAAGCTTTGCCTTACCCTCAAGTGCTATGACAAGAGCATCCCCGGGAGCCTTGTGTGGTTTTAGACCCTCACCTGCATCAAAAGCCATTAGAACAAGCCTAAACCCGTCTTTTGATACAAGGTCAATGTTTGCGATTCCTCCATCCACATAATCTAAATAGTCAACTAGTTTAATTTTTTTCCCCTTGTCAATGTTTTTCATTTCTTCCTCCTCTAAGTTAATTGCGATTTCTAAAAATATACTTTTTCCCCTTGCCTCTATGTCAAAAAGTTTATTTTTTTCAAAAAGTATTAGTTCGTTTTTTATGAGTTTTTCATTATTAAAGTTAATCTCGCCTTTTAAAACAGTATATAATCTTTCCTCAGCATAAAATTCAGGGGAAATGTCCGTGTTTTGGTCAAGACTCATAAGTAAGATGTGAAGATTATATAAATCTACAAGTTTCTTGCTTATAGTTTGATTGTCTTTTATGGGTATGACCTTTTCTATTGTCAATATTTTTCCCTTACTAATATTTTTCATTTTAATCACCTACTATGCTAATGGGTATTATAGTATTATATTCTTCCTTATCTTTTTTTATTTTTTCAAGTATAACCTCTACGCCAAATGCTTCTTTCATATTTCCCTTACAGATAATATCAGATGTCTTGCCTATTTTATGTCTACCATTGTGCATTAACATCAAACATTTATCTGCTACTTCAAGAGCGTGGGCTGGGTAATGAGTATTTATAATAACACTGATATTGTCTATTTTGGATAGTTTTTTGATTAATGAAATTATTTTTAGCTGATTTTTAAAATCAAGGCCACTTTCCGGCTCATCTAATATGATTAAGCTTGGATCTGAAATTAAGGCTCTGGCTATGAGAACCATCTGGAGTTCTCCTCCACTCATCACTGAACATGACTTATCTTTAAAATTTTCTATAGCTAAGCTTTTCATAAGATTTTCTGCCTTTTCATATTCTCTTGCACCCGGTTTTGCAAATGGTCCAATCTTGCTAGCAAGACCTAGAACTACCATATCTATACCAGAATATTCAAAAGAAAATGACCTTTTTTGTGGAACGTATGATATATTGGACCATAATTCCCTTCGGCTAAATGATGCAATATCCTTTCCGTCCAAATAACTTTTGCCAAATTTCCATTTTTCGAAATCACATATACATCTTATAAGGCTTGTTTTGCCAACTCCATTAGGGCCTAAAATAGATAAAACCTGACCTTGATCCAAACAAAAAGATAAATTCTTAAATAATGCATGATTTTTATAATAATGAAATCCTGCATCTTTTACTTCTAATTTAATTGAAACCACCCCCAGTTTTTCTAATTAGGCTTATGAAAATTGGAGCTCCAATAATTGCTGTAAGAACTGATATAGGTAGTTCTATTACAGAAACTGTCCTTGATAAAGCTTCTATTAGTACCATAAGACTTGCTCCTAAAGATATACTAAAAGGGAGGGTGTGGGTGTTATTTGCTCCCACCATCATCCTTGCCATGTGGGGAATTATCAAACCAATCCAACCAACTTGGCCACACATTGATATGGATGATGCAGTTATAAGTGTAGAAGCAAATATAAAAATGAGTCGGGTTTTTCTGACATTTACTCCTAAACTTTTTGCTTCATCTTCCGATAAGCTCATAACATTTAACCTGAATATCAAAAGCCTTATTAAAATAATTCCAAAAATTATTAAGGGTGCTGAAAGCATTAAGTTTCTGTAGGATGATCTTGCAAAAGAACCCATGAGCCAATAGCTAATTGCTGGCAACTTGTCTGTAGGGTCAGCTGTATATTTTAATAAGGATGCTAAGGCGTTTGTTAAGGAAGAAACTACCAGACCTGCTAAGATAAGCATTATTGTAGATGACTTAGTCCTAGTCTTGCCTATATATAGGGTTAATACAACTCCAATTAATCCAAAAACTAAAGCTAAGGCTTGGATGGATAGGGTTGAAAGTGATAGGAGTATGCCGATTACTGCCCCAAGACTTGCAGCTGAACTAACACCTAAAATATCTGGAGTTGCCAAGGGGTTTGAAAAAACCCCTTGAAAGGCAAGACCAGCAGTGGAAAGACCTGCTCCTACTAAAAGACCAGTAATAATTCTTGGTAATCTTACATTTATTATTACTGATTCAAGCATGGGGTCATAGTCCCTACCACTTAGATAAGCATTGAAAAAATCTACAATCTGTCTTATGCTTAGAGGCATTCTCCCAATAGCAAGTGCCAAAATACTGATTAATATTGGTAGACTTATTAGTATCATATATGAGTTTGCTGTTATTTTTTTATCTTTGATAAGGATTTTTTTAATCATATATCAAACATATCCTCAATTTGCTCATCGGTTAATTCATAACTATACCAAGTCTTATAATAATCTTTAATCATTGTTTTAAGGTCATAGTCTTTAAATTCTTCAGGATAGGTTGATTTTGCAAGCCAAGCTAGTACAAGCGGGCCATCCGGATTTGGGGTAAACCAATTCCACATACCAAGCTTAGTGTTATAAACTTTTTTATCCTTGACTGCTTTCATATTTGAAAAATCAATACCTTCTACTGAATTTGCAAATACATCTTTTGTTGTAATGTCAAGAAGACCGGGACCGTCAAGATACAGTATATCTGGATTCCATTGATAAATTTGTTCTACAGAAACTTTAGCAAAACCTTTTGCTTCATCAGCCAGATTTTTGACACCAATTCTCTTTAGCCAAAAATCTCCAAACACTCCCTTACCGGCAACCATTGGTACACCTTGAGTATATTTCCATAAAATCATGCCGGTTGGTTTTTTATTATCATCTATTTTTGCAATTCTTTCTTCAACATCTTTTACAATTTCTTGACCTGCTTTTATAAATTCATCTGTTTTTCCACTTTCACCAAATACATCTTCTAAGAGCTTTAACCATTGTGTGTACCTATCTATTGGATCAGCTGGACCATTTGTACCAACTGTAGCAAATCCTACACACGGAATCCCTGTCTTTTTAAGAGTTTCATAATGTTCTTTATTTGAAGCATTATAAAAAATAACATCCGGTTTAAGCTTCATTATTTCCTCAATATTTATGTCAGATTGACCTTGAACTGTATTTTGACTATCAAGAAGCTCTGGGGCTATATCCTTTAATACTGTATTTGAAATTACTTGCTTAAGAGAACCCGCATAACCAACAATATACGGAGCCTTTCCATGGTGGTAAGCCATATAAGTAGATAAAATAGGAATCTGATCTATTACTATTCTTTCAACTTTCTCCGGAACTTCTACCTTATTACCTGCATGGTCTGTGATTGCCCTAACTTTTTTATTTTCATCCTTAGTTTCTTCTGTCTTTTCTTCCCTTTTCTCAGTTTGAATCACTTCCTTGCTTTCTGATTTTTGTTCAGTTTTCGTATTGCCACAAGCAGTCATGCCTGTTAAGGCAAGCACTGCCAGACATAAAATTAATGATTTTTTTTTAATAGCTTTCATCTAATCCTCCTTTTTACTTGCTAAAACTATATATGAAATGCTTGAATTTTTAGACCTTTCTAACATTTTTGTAAATCTGTCCCTATTTTCTTCTGAATAGGCTTTTTTATAAAAATTTGCAGCCCCAACCGGTCCCTCATCTTTTATGATTGTATCTCTGTCTAAGAGAATCATCTTACCCGTTCTTTGTGAAAAAGGTCTAAAAGAATTTTCTATAAAAACTTTATTCCAATTTTCTAGGGTTAGAGGATACACATTCATGTTTGTAAATTTTGAAAGTTCCCTTCTTATATCTTCACTTTCATTTTCCACTGCAACATCATGAGTTAATAAATAACCGCCTTTTTTTAAAACCCTGTGATAATTTTTAAGAGCCTTTGCTTTTTCTTCATTTGGAAGCATGGTAAGCATTGCCTCATTAATTATTAAATCAAATGTTTCATCCTCAAAATCCAACTTTAAGGCATCCATATTTATAACTTCAATTTCTTTGTCTAAGCCTAGAAGCTTTATATTCTCTAAGGCTTGGTCTATGGCAATTTGGTCGTTGTCTATACCTATTATTTTGCATTTATATTTAGTATAAACTCTTATTAGGTTATCTCCTCTATTGCAAGCAACTTCTAAAACTTTCATATCTTTATCAATCTGTACCTGATCAAGTAACCAATCGGTCATAAGACCTCCACCTGGTCTGAGTCTTGTTCTTCCAAGCATCTTTAAAAAATCATGTCCAAAAATAATTTTACTTTTATCCATTTTCTCCTCTTCTTTCTTGATAATAATTATCATTACGTTTATAATAATAACATAGATAATTTTTATTGCAGTTGCAAAAGCAACAAAGAGGGGGATTTTATGGAAAAAATTATTGTCAAAAGTAAATTATTTTATGGTTTAGACGAAAGTACTATACACCACATACTTTCTTGTATTGATCATAAAATCTTAGTTTTTAGTAAAGGCGGATACCTATATGATTTTTCTAAGGGATTTAAGGCAGGTATAGTTTTGAAGGGAAGAATTGATTTATCTACAATAGATGATGATAAAGAAATTATAGATAGAATTTATGAAGCTTCAGATTCTTTTTCTTTGAATTTTTCCTCCCTAGATGATAGATTCATAGTCGCAAAAAAAAATTCTGAAGTTTTAGCACTTGATGTTAGCAAAATCTTTGAAAAAAATAAAAGGTCTTGTTCAAGCAGACCGATTTTTATGGAAAATATTATAAAATTGTATAATGAACAAATTTCATACTTAACTTACAAATTAGATATATATTCTAAACCTAAGATTAGGGAGAAAATTAATAAATATATAGACAAATATGGTAAAGACTCCTTATTTTCTAATAAATTATCCAGAGAGGATTTGGCAAAATTTTTAGCTTGCAATAGGTCCGCCCTTTCAAGAGAGTTATCTCTTATGAAAAAAGAGGGATTAATATAAAGGTATTACTCATAGGACTGACTAAATATAAATATTACAAAAAATCAATTCTAAGAGAATACGGATTTCATTTTAAACTCAAATGATATCTTTAGCTTTTAAATAAACAAATCCCCATATTACACTAGGTTCTTTTATCCTAAACTTGTACCCTTAAAAATTTTCTTCTGCCTTTTACTTTTTGATTGCAATATCCTTAAGTTTCGTTCTGAAATTATTATAAATGCCGGTTTTTTCCCATTTTAAAAACTCCAGGCTTAACTTTCAAAGCCTTTCAAATAGCTTTTTTGTAATATTATAAGGTCATGCATTTTTACAAAGGCACTACATTTAATTTTTATAATAGGCTGTAAAATAAAATGCGACACAAGTAGTAAATAAAACCTAAACTTGAATTGCTAAGTGTAGAAGGTATTTGATTTTTTCTAAAAATCTCGCATATGGAAATATTTAGAATAATTTTCATCCTTTAGAATCTTATCTACTTCAAATAATAAACCTATCATATAAATAAATGGGAAGCCCTACTAATCTTTCAGCAAGAACTCTCACACATGAATAAACTGCCGTCATCTGCATGGTAGCAAATTCGTCGACATTTCTACCATTTTTTGTTTTCGCAAATAAAAAAGACGATGAAGATATCTGGTTCTATACTAAACAGTGTTGATGGATAAAATCCATTGACACTATTTTTTAGTTTTTAGTGTAAAAAAATAGACATAACTTACACTTTCTCCTAAAATATAGTCATCATCAATCTAATAAGGAGTGGTTTGTTATGTCTATTAGTATTAATTCTATCAGAGATATACTACCTCCTTATAAAATTTATAATCTTTAGTTTTATTGGTATTGTTATGCTACAATAGATTTGTGACAAAAAAGTATAAAAAAAGAAAGCCAACTGATATAATAAGATTTGTAAAAAATAAAAATCAGTAAAGAGGCTTTCTTATGAATAAAAGCATAACAGAAGGAATGAAAAGACGCAAGCAAATAATAGAATATGCAATAAAAGAAAAAAATAATGCAAAAGCAGCAAGAAAATACCATGTAACAAGACAGTATGTACATTATTAGATGAAAAGATATGATGGAACAATAGAATCATTATATGGGGTTACCCGCATATATTGTTAAAAAAAATATGATATACAATAATCAAAATTATATTATAGGCTTTGTGTCAAAAATATTTGACTTGTTTACAATAGCCACTGTTTTTCAAAGTTATAATTCTTTGCATTTTTTAATTCAAGCTATAAAATGAAAATTTGTGGCAATTTTATCATTATTTTTCATTTTATATGTCTGCTATCCTATTATACAGATTATATAGCCGGTAATTTCTTATATATTTTATAATGTCCTTATTTTTATTTTAAAACCTCAACTCATTTCCGTTGAATTATAAAAAAAAATATGTTATTATTACCAAGTGAAGATTACAATGGAGGTCAAGAATGAATCATACTGATGATTTAGTTAAATTAAAATTGATAAACGGGGCATATCTATTGAATGTTTTTTCAGATACTTTAGATAATGCAAAAAATCAAATCAAAAGTAAGCTGGAATCTGATACTTTACTAAAGGATATCACCCTAAACTCCATATCAGCACCTAATCTTAGTAAGTTAGAGCAAAAGCAATTAGCTAATTTTATTACTCAAGATATTGGTATCAAATATGAACAAAAAGCTCTTGAATTAGATGCCAAATCAAGTGGCACTAAAACTAGAGCAAGAAAAAAAGCTGCCTCAGAAAATGGACAGTCTACTGAAAATTTAGATTTTAAGGTTGAAAAATCTCAGCTTTCAAAAAAATATTCTCATACTACAAAAAAGCTTGACTTAGATAAAAACGAATATGAAACTAGAATAATAAAATCCAATCTTAGGTCAGGCACGACTATCAAATATGAAGGAAATATTGTGGTCATAGGAGATGTAAATGCAGGTGCAGAGCTCACTGCAAAGGGTAGTATAATAGTGCTTGGCACTTTGAGAGGTCTTGCCATGGCGGGTTCTGATGGGGACAAGGACTCTTTAATCATTGCTCATAGCATTAAGGCTGCACAATTAAGAATAGCATCAGCTATTGCTATTCCCCCTGCATTTGAAAATAAATCCGGCTCTCAGATGGCTTTTATAGCTGATAAACAGTCAGATGCCATTGAAATTCAGCATTTAGACTAGTTTTTTACAGATGCTTATTCGCTTAATAAAAATTTAATAAATTTTGCTATTATAAATAATATTAGTAGAGTTTGTTTAATTTATATAAATTATTATCTATTAAGATATAAAAACATAAATTTTGGAGGATATATGTCTAGAGTTATAGTTATTACCTCCGGTAAAGGTGGAGTAGGTAAAACCACTTCAACAGCCAATATCGGTAGTGCCCTTGCAACACTTGGCAAAAAAACAGTAATCGTGGATGCAGATATAGGTCTTAGAAACCTTGACGTGGTAATGGGTCTTGAAAATAGAATTGTATTTGATTTAATCGATGTTATTGAAGGCAGATGTAAATTACAAAAAGCCTACATAAGAGATAAGAGATTTGAAAATTTATATCTTATACCTGCCTCTCAAACAAGAGATAAAGACGCTATATCACCTGAGCAAATGAAAAAGCTTTGCGAAGATTTAAAAGCGGAATTTGATTTTGTGCTTATAGACTGTCCCGCAGGTATTGAAAACGGATTTAAAAATGCCGTAGCCGGAGCTGATGAAGCAATTGTTGTAACCACTCCTGAGGTATCTGCTGTAAGAGATGCCGACAGAATAATAGGTATGCTTGAGGCAAATGACATTACCGACCCTAAGCTAGTTGTAAACAGAATAAGACTAGACATGGTAAAATCCGGCAATATGCTGAATGTTGAGGATATGCTGGACATACTAAGAATAGATTTACTTGGTATAGTTCCTGATGACCAAAATATAGTTATTTCTACTAACAAAGGTGAACCTGTAATTAACTATGAAAACAGTCTGGCTGCCAAGGCATACAAAAATATCGCTAGAAGAATTACTGGGGAAAAAGTAGAGTTTCTCAATATGGAAGAGCAAAAAAGTTTCCTAGACAAAGTTAAATCATTTTTTTCTAAATAGATAAGGAGTCTACCATGAATATATTTGACTTTTTCAAATCGTCTTCTGCTCCTTCCAAAGCTGTAGCAAAAGATAGATTAAAATTAGTGCTTATACATGACAGAGGCGACTTTTCTCAGGAAAAAAAGGACGCCATGAAAAAGGACTTAATTGATGTTTTAAGCAAATATGTAGAGATTGACAGCGACAACATTAAAATTGAAATTGTTAGTCAAAAGGATTCAGAGTCCGGAGAACAGCCACAAATTAGTGCAAATGTTCCATTTAAAAGTTTTGTTAAAAGGTAAGTCTAAATGGATGATTCAAACAAAGGTTTTGATAAGGGCTTAATGCTTACTGTAACTGTACTTTTTTTGATAGGTCTCTTACTCATAGCCTCTGCAATACACGTACAAGATGGAGCTAGTCCGAAAAGGCTATTTGTGCAGTCTTTTTCATTTTTAATTGGCTCAACCTTTATATATTTTTTTAAACTAATAAATTATGATGAGCTAAAAAAGTATGCCAAGCCTATTTATATTTTTTCTATCATTTCTATGCTTTTAGTATATATCCCCGGACTAGGTGTCGAAAGAGGAGGAGCTAGAGGTTGGATAGATTTAAGATTTATAGATTTTCAGCCCATAGAGATTGCAAAATTAGGCTGTATAGTAGTTTTTGCAAAATATCTTGAAAAAAATATCGGTAAGCTCAATACCTTAGCTGAGCTTTTTAAAGCCGCATTGATACCTATGCCTATAATTTTACTGCTTATGGCACAACCGGACTTTGGCGGTGCTATGGTATTTTTTTGCATAATTTTCGGTATGGTGTTTGCCGCTGGAATAGACTTAAAATTATTGTTTAAAATTGGAGCTGTATCTATTTTGCTCCTACCTATTATATATAATTATGTCTTGCCTCTAGTGTTACGACCTTATCAGATGCAAAGACTTACTTCATTTTTTTCCTCCTCCAGCTCCACTACAGATGGTGGCTACCAAGTTTTTAGGTCACTGGTTGCTATTGCCTCAGGAGGGATTTTTGGTAAAGGCCCTTTTTCAGGCTCTCAAAATAATCTTGGATTTTTATCTGTCAGTGACTCAGATTTTATTTTTGCAGTTTTAGGTGAGGAGTATGGTGTAATAGGAATGTTTATAGTAATAGCTCTTTATTTCTATATGCTATATAAAATGGTTCAGATTGCATCTACAGCTATTGACACCTATGGTAGCTTGATTGTAGTTGGTGTTTTATCCATGTTTATATACCAATTTTTACAAAATATCGGTATGGCTCTTAGCATAATGCCTGTTACAGGTCTACCGTTGCCATTTGTCAGCTACGGAGGTAGCTCCATGATGATGAGTATGCTTGCAATAGGTCTTGTGCAAAATGTAGCGACTAAGAGAAGGAGAATAAACTTCTAATTTTATGAAAATGTTTGCAATCTTTTTGTAAATATAGTATAATATATCTAGCACCAAAGAGATTTCTAGTTAAAATGCTATTATTACGGTAGCTAAAGGCAGGAAGGAGTAAGATTATGAAAATAATTTTAAGTGCGAAACAGATTAAATTATCAGACAAGCAAAAAGAAGTAATTACAAAAAAATTAGAAAGACTAGATAAATACTTCCAAAACGATGTTATCGTCAGAGCAACTGTATCTAGTAAAAAGAACCATAGCAGTATAGAGGTTACTATACCGGTGAATAAAGCCGTTATGCGTGCTGAAGCAAGTGATTACGATATGTATAGTAGCGTTGATGAAGTTGTCAGCAAGCTTGCTAAACAGCTTAGAAAATATAAGACTAGATTACAGGATAAGGGAAATGAAACTATAAGATTTGAAAATGTCGAAAACTTTGATGAGTTTGCACTTCCTGAGTCTATGGAAGAGTCCAAGATTGTAAAAAGAAAATCATTTGATTATCTTCATATGACTGAAGAAGAGGCTATTATGCAGATGGATTTGGTCGGACATAACTTCTTCATATTTAAAAACCCTGATGACAACAAGGTAAATGTCGTATATAGAAGAAACGACGGTGGCTTTGGCATAATAGAGCAGGCAGATTAACTTCGTTCTCCTTTTTTTAATTACTCAACTTTCCCACCTGAAAATTAAGCTATAACCATTGAATTTTCAGGTGGGAAAGTTGAGTTACGAATTAATATATTTAAAAGTATATAAAATTATTCAAAAAATTAGGAGGAATATTTGGAAAATAATCTAGGTAATACTAAAACTATTAGTTCTACTCCTGCGACAAAAAAACGTGGCAGCTTTACTAACAAGTTACTAATATTATTTCTTGTTATTTCAATTTTACCTTTAGCCATTATGGGCTTAATCTCAGGTAGAGTCATCACAAATAATTCAGTAGAACAGTATAATAACACTATGCAACTAAACGTTGAAAAAACAAAAACAATCATGGATAAAACTATCGCTACCTATGATGCATTAGTAACTCAAATGGCAGAAAGCTCTGAAATAAAAAGATACTACGCTAATCAAACACCTGTGGAAAATACAAGAGCTTTTTTAGCTGAAGTAAAACAAAGCGACCCTTCTATTGAAACAGCATATTTTGGTTTGCAAGATAAAAGATATCTTTTTAACATAGATGACGGTAGAACAGATTATGACCCTACTCAAAGAGGTTGGTACAAAGGAGCAGTATCTACCCCAGGAAAAGTTTATTATCTACAACCAGAAGAAGATTTTCTTACAAAAAAATTATTGATAACAGTATCAAAAACAATACAACAGGGTGAAGCAACGCTCGGAGTAGCATCAATAGATATAACATTAGAAAACATACAAACATTGTTCAAAGACATCAAGATTACTGATTCCGGTTACCTTGAAGTAATAGCTCCTAATAATATAGTTATAAGCTCCCCATTAGAAGATAGGAAAGGCAAAACATTAGACACTAATGACTATATATTATCTAAAATACAAGATTCTGAAAGTGGATTTTTTAATACTACTATTGACGGTGTACCTAAAGTATGCTATTTTACGTCAGACAACGTAAAAAATTGGAAGTATATAGGCATAGTTGACGAATCAGCTTTAAAAGAAAATTCAAATGCAGTAACTAGATTACTGATATTTATAACCATAATTTCCATTATAGCAGTTACAATTATATCACTAGTATTTAGAAAACATCTTAAAGGAATATTCGAAGAGTTAACTAGAACATTTAATATCATGGGTTCTGGAGATTTTTCTGTAAGAAGTACCATTAATTCAGATGATGAATTTGGCGAAATATCAGAAACAATAAACAACGTTTTAGAATCAGTAGGTAATGTATTTGAAAGTGTAACCTCTTCATCATCAGATTTACTGTTAAATTCAAAGGCCATGTCTACAGGTGCAGAGGAATCTTCAAAAGCAGTAGGAGAAGTATCTACCACACTTAGTGAATTTTCTGATGCCAATTCGAATCAAGCAGTTGATTTACAAGACGGAGTTTCCTCTGTAAAAGAGCTAGGCGATAAAATAGAAAATGTAAGAAGTCTGGCTATCCAAATGAAAGAAACATTTAATGAAACTCAAGACCTAAGCAAAAAAGAATCAATAAATATGAAATCAGTAGCTCAACAAAATGAGGTCTCTAAAAAACAATTCCAAAATACTGTTCAAGTTGCTGAAGATATGCAAAATTCTACAGATGAAATCAGCACTATAACAGTCACAATCAATGAAATATCATCACAGACTAACCTTTTAGCATTAAATGCTGCTATAGAAGCCGCTAGAGCAGGAGAGGCTGGCAAGGGATTTTCTGTAGTCGCAGAGGAAATAAGAAAATTAGCAGAACAAACACAAGATGCTACATCCAAGATTCAATCGTTAATAGATGATGTCATAGAAAAATCAAATGACCTTTCTCGTTCCATGCAAGAATCCGAGAAAATGATGATGGAACAAAGCGTATCTATAACAAGATCATCTAAGGCCTTTGAGGATATCACACAAGCGATTTCTAACCTAAGGGATCAAATGACAAGTTTAGAATCTTTTATGGATGAAACAAATCATCATAAAGACATAATCTCATCAAAATTTGAAAATATGTCAGCCATATCAGAAGAAGGTTATGCTTCTATAGAGGCTATCTCATCGTCAGCTGAAGAAATAAGTGCAACTATGGATGATTTTTATAAAACTGCACAAAATGTTAGGAATCTAGCTGAATACTTAAATAATAAGATAAAAACATTCAAATATTAGCAATTTTAAATGGTTCTATACTATCTTTATACTTATTCTTTAGAGGGTAGTATAGAACCAATTTTTTAGCAAATAGTATGAGAATTTTTATAAAGTAAAATCAGGAAAGGGTTATTAATGCATATAATATTTGATTTTGATAGAACCTTACATGATACCATTTGAATATATAAACCCTCTTTTTTAGAGGCTATACAATACCTAAATGATAATGGCTACGAAAAAAAAGAATTTACCGATGAACAAATTGAAGATAACCTAGGACGTACAGTCAAATAAGTTTTGGATATTTATGCCCCGGAAATTGACAAAGAAACCAGACACACTATAAGTGTAATGATTGAAAAATCTATGAATAGACAAATGGAAGAAGGTCATGCAAGATTATATAGAGGAATAAAGCAAGTATTAGAAACCTTATCAAAGGAACATACATTGCTATTTTTGTCCAACTGCCCTACTTCCTATAAAGATATGGCTAGAAAAATTTTTGCTTTTGATAAATACTTTAGTGTCTACTATTGGGCACAAAAGCATCCTCACACTCCGAAATATCAAATTTTTTCCGACTATATATTAAAAGAGCAAGGCGAACATAAATATGTAATGGTAGGCGATAGATTTCATGACATAGAGGTAGGTGTAAAAAATAATATACCTATTATTGCTTGTCTTTACGGATTTGGAAAAAAAGGCGAGCTTGATGATGCCACCTACTTTGCAAAAAAACCGCTAGATATATTAGATATTATTGACAAAATTAAAAACAATTAGTTTATTTTATAACAATGCCTTTTTCTTAAAAAGATAATTGCATTGTTATTTTTTATCTAGAAATATTTTTAAAGCCAATTAGTTTAATTTGATTATCTATATCATAAACAATCAAATCAAGTTTTTCATTGAAAAATCTATATCTTTATTACTCAACTTTCCCAGCATAAATTTCAAAACAAATTATTGATATAACTTGATTGCGAAGCAATCCAATTGCTTAATTGACTTTTTATCATTTCTGTGATTTTCTTCGGTAATTCTGTTGCTATTTCTGCAAACAAAACCATCAAACTTCTTAATGCTGTTATAAAATCCATATCTTGTATATCTTCACAGCAAACATAAAATATTTCACCTTGGCTTTTTAGGTCATTTTCATTTCTTCTAATGTATTCAACTATGATATATCTTGTAAATACAATTGTTGTATGTGCAAATATTGACATATAGTCTCTTACTTGAAATTCTGTTTCTAGTTTCATCAATGATTTGATGGCTTTAAAAAAGCATTCTATAGACCATCTATTACCGTATATCCTTACTATTTCATCGTCTGATAGCGTCATGTCTGTGCTAAGTATATACAAACATTCACTTTTCTTGTTTCTGTTTTTTACAAACACTATCTTTACTGGCATTCCATCTTTTGTAGTTACTCTAAGTGAACCTAAAATATCTGATACTTTGCTAAATCTAACTAGTTTTTGAAGCTGAGGAAGTGTATATAATTTGCCGTTGTACATATATCTTTGTTTTAGCTGTTTTACCATTCCTATTACTTCAAGACCAAAATTGCTCACCTGTTTAATCATAGGCTCATTGGTAAACCATGTGTCCATCAAGACATAATCGGCAGTTATACCGTAGTTTAGCATTTTTTAACAACTCTAATACAGATTCGGGTTTTGACAATGTACTTTGTTTCCTGATTTTATAGCCGTTAGTTCTTTTATCTAAGGTGTCATTTGCTTCTTGATAGCGATTGGACTTTTTGGAAGAAGAAAGCAAATTTAAACCAACTGGTACAAAACTATATCCATCAGTCCAGCCAAGAGTTAACATAGTGAAACCTTTTACAAATGAGTGACCGGCGTGGTCAAAAACTTTAGCGAGAAGTTCTACGTTTTTACTTCGATTTCTTTTAAACACAGAGTCATCTATTACAAACGCTTTAACTCTATCTGGTTTAGTCAAATGTGAAAAGTTAGATATTACTTTGCAACTTAGAAGTGATAAAAACTTAATCCAGTTATATGAATTGTTTGACAAGAAACGATAGTATGTGTTTTTAGAATTAGCTTTATCCTTATCTTTAGAGTTTAAAAATCTAAATAGATTCTTACCTTTGAAGGCAAGTAAAAGAAGAAAGATAAAAACATTAGAAGCAAGAATGCCACAAGACTTAGAAATATTAGAGTTACGAAGAAGTTTAGGAAGTTTCAAATTTTTAACAGCAAGAAAAAAATGTTTTGGGTATTTTCAAATTCATCATTTTGATATATCATAAGATAAGCACCTCTTTTGAGTAGTATTTTTGGTAATCTTATTATATCAAAATGTAGGTGCTTTTTTAATGTCAAGATTGATATTTTTCAATTTATTTTGTTTGAAAATTCAATGGTTATAGCTTAATTTTCAGGCGGGAAAGTTGAGTTAGTTATTATACAGAGGTCTTTTTTATAAAAAAAATCATTTTGTATCTAATATCATTTGTTGTGGTAAAGATGCTGCTTGATGGAATATTTCTTTATTTTTGCGGTGCTACACCGGCAATTATTATTTCTAACTTGTTAAAAAGTGTATTTTGTTAAATTTTTCATAATAAAAAATTGGGTTATTATTTGTTTTTGTGATTGTGTTTTTTTATTTTTATTAGTTTTTTTATCAATGTAAACTATATTTTATTAATACTAAAGGAGACTTACTATGGGATATGATGTAAGTTATCATCCTATTTCGCCTGAAGAGATGGATAAGCTATATTTTTCACAACTAAAGTTATTAAAAGAGACAGGAAAATCCAACATAAGTGAAATTGTCAAACAGAGAGATTTTAAAGGCAAAGAAGAATACGAAGATGTTATTGAAGAAAAATACATAAATGTAATGGACGCTGCGATAAAAGCTGATACAAATGAACCTTTTGAAAAAGAACACGTTTTTTATTTAGCTGTAGTACAGGGACTTTTTCATCCATATTTTTATACTAGAGGAACCGGCTTTTCTATTTTGATTGAAGATATTCCTTCAATGAAAAAATATCTAACTTCATGGCAAGATATCAAGCCAATGGAAATAGTAAATGAGGTAACAAATGGTATTGTAGAAAATTACAGTGGTGGCTGTTACATAGGCTATGATAATGTAGTCAAATTATTAGACGATTACGAAAATGATAAGGAAATAAAAAATTGCATTGATGAATATTACGAACAAAACAGCGTCACATTTATTAAAGCCTTAAATTATGCAAAAGAGCACAAGGTTGGATTGGTTGAGGCAACAGAAGTAATAGAGCCGAACCCACTTGACCTAAAAAATACTACTACTTATAGCAACCTTCTAAATTGTGACATTGAGGGTGCATTGATTTATGAGGAAACAGCATTTAACCAATTTGCTAATGCCCTTAAAAAGGAAAAAGAGCTTGGACTTGAAAAAAATGAAGAAAAGGAAGAAAATGAAAAAAAAGATAATTCTTTTGTAAAAGGGCTCAAAAATTTATTTGGAAAGCATTGATTAAAAACTATCTTTTTGATAATTATATGAATTGCCCCCTAGAGTTAGAGCAAAAATTCTAACATTAGGGGGCATTACACTTTTGTTATTTTGTATGCATGCTTATCTCTAATTAAACAGTCAAATAAAAGCGAAATAGGTTCAGCAAGTGGTTACCGGTGCTTGCCTAAGGTGAAAAGCACCCTAAATATATTATACTTTTAATTAGAAAATAATATTAGTTACGGGTTCAAATTCAGTCTATTTTTTATTTTTATCTAAACAAATCTTTTATTTTTTCAATCAGGGTTTTCTTTTGTTCGTCTTTTTCTGTTTGGGTATTGGTTTGCTCTTTGATTTGTTCATAATTTTGACTGTTTTTTGCCGGTTGTTTACGTTCTTTGCTGTTTGCCAATTCTTCTTCTTTTAGCAGTTTTTCCTGATTTTTTTGTGCAATTTTTTGTTCTTCTTGATGTCTCAAGGTTTTTTCATAATCTTTTTGTAATGCACTTTTTTCATTGGCTCTGAGCATATAGGTTTCTTGCATTGACAGTGGTTCTTTATCACTTTGTATTGGCTGATAGTCTCCGTTTTGGTCTATATACTTAGCATCTATATTATCTGCAAGCTGTGTGAGTAGATAGGTTTCTAATTTTGCTTTTATTTCTTTATCATAGATTGGGCAGGCTATTTCTATCCTTTTTTGTGTATTTCTTGTCATCAGGTCTGCTGATGAAATGTAGATTTTCATTTCATCGCCTTCGCCAAATATGTAGACTCTTGAATGTTCCAAAAATCTACCTACTATTGATACTACTCTCACATTTTCTGTATAGTCTTTCACTCCCGGTTTTATGCAGCAAATGCCTCTTATAATCATTTTTATGTCTACGCCTGCATTTGATGCTGCTGATAATTTTTGTATCAGGTCTATATCTGTAAATGAATTCATTTTGAAAAGTAGTCTGCCTTTTGAGCCTTTTGCTATTTGTTCATCTATTAAATCTGATATGGTTGACTTAAATGTGGATGGAGACTGCAACAAATGTGTATAGTTTCCGTTTGCTATGCCCATATTCATGTTGTTAAAGAAATTCAGTGCATCTTTTCCTATTTCCATATTTGATGTGATAAATGAAAAATCTGTATATAATCTTGAGGTTATTTCGTTATAATTTCCTGTACCAATTTGGGTTATATATTTTATTTCATCGTTTTTTTTGTAGGAAATCATACATATTTTTGAATGTATTTTATATTCTTCAAATCCGTAAATAATATTGCAGCCTGCGTCATAGAGTATTTCGGAGTAGTTTATATTATTTTCTTCATCAAATCTTGCCTTTAGCTCCATACATACGGTTACATCTATGCCATTTTCGGCAGCGTTGCATAGGTGCTGCACCAGCTTAGAATTTTTTGCCAATCTATATATTGTAATTTTTATAGCTATTACATTTCGATTATTTGATGCCTCTTTGATTAAATTTAAAAATACGTTTATGTCTTCATAAGGATATGCTAAGAGTACATCTTTTTTTTCTATTAGGCTAAAATAGGATTTTGTAGTCTCCGGTGGATAAGGATTGTATTGATTAAATTTTTTGTAGGTAATTCTTTCCAAAGTTTCTCTATCCAGCTTATCTTTTATTCTGTTTACAAATGACATATCCATAGGTGAGCTAAAGGTAAATATTCTATTTTTTTCTATGTCTAATTCTTTTAATAAGATTTTTTCTATACCTTGCGAAAGAGGTCTGTTGGTCTCAATTCTGACTGCTTTAAGTCTTTGACGCTGTTTTATTATCTCTTTCATGTATTTTTTATAATCGTCAAATTCATCCTTTATGTAATCTCTATCCACATAATCAAAGTTCCTTGTGACTGATACTGTGCAATAGCTTGACACTGTATAGCCTCTAAATACTTCTGCACCGTAGTGCTCTATTAGCTCATCTACAAATAGAAATTTTATTTCTCCATGGCTTGGAAAAACTACTATTTGATTTAGTTCATCAGCTATTGGTATAATACCAACGATATTTTTGCCTGCTTTACTTGCATTTAAATCAAAAAAGACATATTTTCTCAGATTGCTTAAAAATGGGAACGGGTGCGATTTATTTACTACTAGAGGAGACAAAAGTGGCTGCACCATATTTTTGAAGTAATCTTCAGCATATTTTTTTTCTAATTCATCAAGATTTTTGATTTCCAGTTTTATTATTCCGTAGGCTCTAAGCTCTTGCATTACTTTTTTGTATAGCTTATCTTTACCTGCATATATAGCTGGAAGTGATGCCATCACTGCGTCTAGTTGTTCTTTTACATTCATGCCTGTACGAGCGTCAACGACATCTTTTTTCATATTTTGCAGGTCTGCAAGTGAGCCTACTCTTATCATAAAAAATTCATCTAAATTAGTGGTGAATATTTTTATAAAATTCAATTTTTCAAAAGGCGGCATATATGTTTTCTCCGCCTTATTTAAAACTCTTTCGTTGAATTTTAGCCATGACAGCTCTCTGTTTTGCATATAATCTTTACTCATTTTTTCTCCTCAGGTATAAATTTGAATTTTGATTATATCACAATTCTTGCATCATATTTCGTATTACAAAAGTCCTTCGTTTCTGAGCTTTTCAAATACAATGCCTTCTCTTAAACCAGTTTCGCTTACTATTACTTTTTTTGCATCTAGGCTTTTTGATAGTTGATTAAATATCGTCATGCCGGGGATAAGTGTGTGGATACGCTCCGGTTTAACCTGTAGCACCATCTTTATTGCAGCTGCATCTTGGGCAAGCAGTGACGTGTATAAATTGTCTGCATCAATTGTATTAAAATGTGCACTATCTTTCATTCCATAAAGTTCTTGTGATACGTTGCCTATGGCTCTTATTGTGCCTCCTATGCCTACTATTACCTCTGTATTTCCATTTACTCCGGCGTCTTTTAGTTCTTTTTTTACTGCTTTTTGTATATCTTTTATTTCATCGTCTGTCGGGAAAATGCCTTTTACATATTGGTCATACAAGGACAATGAACCGTGTCCAAGGTTAAACATTTCTACTATTTTTTTATTTTCAAATCTGATTATTTCTGTACTACCTCCGCCAATATCCACTGTAAAGCCATGGTCTATATCGATGCTTTCAAGTATACCGTTAAATCCAAGTCTTGCCTCATCCTTTTGGTCAAGTATCTCTATATCTATGTCTAGCATTTCTTTTACATAGCTCAATACTTCTTGAGTATTTTTTATATTTCTAAGCGATGCTGTTGCAAATACAATTATTTTTTCGTGCTTTACATTATTTATAATTTTACTTAATGATTTAAGAACTCTAATTAATTTTAGTATTCCCTTATATGACAGTGTATTGTCTTGTATATAGCTTACCAAGCCGG
Organism: Criibacterium bergeronii; assembly: GCF_001693775.2. Classification (GTDB taxonomy): domain Bacteria; phylum Bacillota; class Clostridia; order Peptostreptococcales; family Filifactoraceae; genus Peptoanaerobacter; species Peptoanaerobacter bergeronii. The sequence continues at coordinate 186,286 of NZ_MBEW02000001.1, forward strand.
CTGTGTTTTTTTTGCCAAAAAGCAGTTTCAGCTCACCCTTTTCATAAGTATATATATTTAACCTTATTGTATTTGAGCCAATATCTATTACACCAACATTCATTTTTACCCCTTTTGTTTATTATATATTATTACAAGATATTATTACAAGATATTATTACAAGTTTTTACTAAAGTTTCACAATTTTTATAATAAATGTAAACTTATATAAAAAATAGTAGACAATTTTATTTTTTCATTGTATACTTCTGTATGTGATTGTTTTACATTTATTTTTATTATATAGGTGATTACATGGAAACTACATTTGAAAAAAAGAAATACAAAACTAAAGATTTACTTTTATGTGCTATTTTTGCAGCTTTAATTTGTATAGGTGCTTACATAACTATACCTCTGCCACTAGTGCCAATAACTATGCAATGGTTTTTTGTAGCAATTACCGGTATGCTACTTGGTGCTAAAAGAGGTGCTGTGAGTACACTACTTTACATGATTATGGGTCTAATCGGTATGCCGGTATTTTCCGGTGGCAAAGGTGGAATAGGTACAGTTTTCTCTCCTAACTTCGGTTATATTTATGGATTTGTAATTTCAGCTCTTGTCATAGGCTTAATAATGCAAAAAAGCAAAAAAACTGTTTTGACTTATTCTATAGCTGGTCTAATTGGCTTGGCAATTACTTATGGTCTTGGTTTTATACATCTTTATATTTTTATGACAGTATTTGCCGGTAAAACTGTAGTGCTATTTGACTTATTTAAATCTGCTGTGCTTGTATTCTTGCCAAAAGATGCTCTATGCACCATACTTTGTGCCTTAGTTGCAGTTAGAATACCAAAAAATTTATTAGATTAATTTTAATTTATATACCCACTAAAAGCTCAAAATAGGCTTACATTTTAATTAATTATAATTTAATTCCAAGAGCCTCTTTGGCTAACTTATCTGCTATCTCATTATATTTCACTTTCGTATGCGACTTGACCTTGCAAAAATGCACTGTCAAGTCTTTTTTTATGCTGTCATAAAATTTTTTGTAGCCTTGGGTAAGGTGATTGTTTGTCTTCCAATCCCCCACTGCCCAGCTTTCAATGCCCATGTAGTCAAAATATATATATAATTCTTTTATACCAAGCTCCAATGCTTTTTTCATCACATACATTGAGGCACTTACTTCACCTGCCACGTTTCTCATGGACGATACTGATTTATCATCAGATGTTATAGAAAAGGTCTGTTTGTCTTTATTTGTAAAATAAATTCCTGCATAGGCAAAAGACTTGCTACTGTCATCATAACTGCCATCTATATAGGCTATCATTGTAAATTCATCTTGTATTTGTGAATATACTTCTTCATCAGAGTTATGGTAATTTTTTTCGTCTGTGGAATTGTTTTTCAAAGAATTTGATGAGCTGTCATTTCCACGATTTAAAAACTCCTCAGCCTCTTCTTTTGTCAAAAAACTTTTATATATAGCGTTTTTATAGCCTATAACACTTTTTTTACATTCATCCCACGTCAAAAATATCCCTGTGGTTCTTCCCTGCCTTACTGCATAATATTTTTTAGGCATAATTCTCCTTAATAAAATCTTTTAGTTTCTGTTTTAAAATATTCGTCCAAATTATTTGGCTTAAATACACCCTTTTCTGTTACTATTGCTTTTATAAGCTCCGGCGGCGTTATATCAAATGACGGATAAATAGCTGAAACTTTATCTAGCGTGTGCATTATCCCATTTGCACTTTTTACCTCATCGGGGTCTCTCATTTCTATTTTTATGTCGTCAAAGCCCTCTTTATCCTTGTCAGGTATACCAGTCACATAATATGGCACGTCAAAAGCATCGCACAAAAGTGCTATTTGATATGTGCCTATTTTATTTGCAATATACCCTTTTTTGGTTATAGTGTCCGCCGCAGAGGTGAATAAATTTATTTTTTCATTTTTCATTAAATAAGCTATCATATTGTCTGTTACAACAGTTGTATCAAACCCCATCTGATAAATGCAGGTAGCTGTGAGCCTTGCTCCTTGAAAGTATGGTCTTGTCTCAGCGGTAAAGACTTTTACTGTTTTATTTTGCTTTTTCAAATTTCTAAAAAGTGTGCCTATAATTGTCTCTCCAAAGCACTGGGTTAAGATTTTGTCACCGTCATTTACTATATCTGCAAGATTTTTGCCTACTATATCCATTGTTTTATATCTTCTGTTTAATGATAAAATAGTGTCCTTGGCTATTTCTTGGTCTGCTTTTTTACCCTCTTGTAAGGCGGTCTCCCACACCTTGATTGCATTTTGTGTGATTTGCTCCATTCTGTTTGCTGTGGTAGGTCTTGCATGACTTATGGTGTAAGATGCGTCATTCATAAATTCTTTTTGCTGTTCGTAGGATAACTCTTTACATTCATAGGCGGCTAGTGCCATGCCATAGGCTGCCGCCGTATATGGTCCTGCACTTTGGGTGACCATATCTTTTATTGCCTGAGCCACTTGCTTGTGGCTTTTACATTTTACAAAATTTATTTCTCTTGGATAAATTCGTCTGTCTAGTATATTTACCTCTCCGTTTTCATAGTTTGCCACATTCTCAAAACGCAGCATAAACGGCATATCGTAGTCCATATTTTTAGTTTCCATTTTTACTCCTAATTTTTATACATTTATTCTACTGCAAAAGCATATTTTTTTGTTAAAAGCTCTACTCCTACTTTAACCAGCTTTCTTTGAAATTTGGTTTTTTCTTTCATATTCTCCAGTCCGGTGAGTTCCACGACTTTACTGTCTCCAACTGACCTTCTAGTCATTTCCATTCCTGCATATTTTAAGCCATCTTTCATTATATTTTTTACATATTTCTTTTTAAATTTAGCTGTATACATTGGTATAGTTTGATTGTTTAAAAGAGCTTTATAAAGTCTTTGCGGCAATTCGTCCACAATTTTTTCCACTACTTCTCCCAAATAATTTACCATTTCATCATTATTTTTCAGCATATTATATAGGTAAGAAATGTATAAATTGCCAATTACGCAGCCCAAATCATAGCCTATAGGTCCATAAAAGGCAAACTCTGAGTCAATAACCTTTATCCCGCTTTCATTTACAAAAATTGAGCCTGTGTGTAAATCTCCATGGATTAAACTTTGGGGAAAATTCATGAATTTTTCTCTCATAATTGCCGCATTATACAAGACTTTTTCGTTTTTGCATAATGTATTTTCTACGAAATCTTCATTTCCTTTATATACAATATTCCTGTTTTTATAATTGTAATATGGTTCTGTCATCACCAAGTCCTCTGTTATATCGCACATATCAACATTGGTGAATTTCTTTATTTCTTCTTTTCTTTGCTTAGCGTCCATATATATGCTGGTTGTAGAAAAATAATTTTTTTCAAAATACTTGATTATTTCTTCAGCTAAATTTTCATAAATTTCATTATTTATCAAACAATATCTTAGATTTTTATAATCCGAAATATCTTCCATGGCTATGACGTTCATAATTTCATCAAAAAAATAAATTTCCGGAGACATTTTGCTTAAATTGTAAATATTTTTTAGTGCCTCATATTCTATATTCGTTCTAGCCTTGTCCAAAGCTCTACCCGATGACCTTAGAGTTTCTGTGCCTTGTTTTAAAATTACCGACTTATCGTCTGATTTTACCCTATAGACGTAGTTTATGTTGCCATCTCCAATTTCTTCGCAATCTAAGTCTTTACCTTCAAAAAAACTACCAAGCTTTTCTTTTGCATAGTCAATAGCTAGTTTTGCGTTCAATAGTACATAGTCATCAAACATTTTTGCCCTCACTTGTAATTTAATATTTAAAAATTTTTTCTAAGTAAAAATTTAAAATCCAAATTATAATTATTCTTTTTTCAATTATATTCACTAAATGATATTTTTTCAAGGACTATTGAATTCTAGGCGTTAATATGATATATTCTAAGAAAATAATTTTCAGATATCGTTTTCATTAAAAACTAAATATTTTATTTGTAATACATACCTTTGATACACTATATCAAAAATTATTTTGATATTTGTATATATATTTTGCATTCATTTTTATCACTACTAGGGGGTTATTATGAACAAAACTGTTGATTTAAACTCTGATTTAGGAGAAGGCTTTGGTAGTTACAAGCTAGGTCTTGATGAAGACATCATCAAACACGTTACAAGTGCTAATATTGCTTGTGGCTGGCACGCCGGAGACCCACTCATCATGCAAAAAACAATTAAAAATTGTATTGCAAACGGTGTAGGTGTCGGTGCTCATCCTTCTTATCCTGATTTATTGGGATTTGGCAGAAGAAAAATGGATATTACTCCAAGTGAGGCTGGAGCATATATCTTGTATCAAATTGGAGCTCTTGAGGCTTTCGCAAAAGAGCAAGGAACAACTTTGCAGCATTTCAAACTGCATGGTGCTTTTTACAACACTGTGTCTGCTGACCCAAAATTAGCTGAGGCTGTTGTAAATACAATTTTGAATTATAACAAGGAGCTTATTATTATGGCTCTTAGCGGCAGCTACATAGCAAAGCTTGCAAAACAAAATGGTCTTAGAGTGGCTCAAGAGGTATTTGCTGACAGAGCCTACAATGAAGATGGCTCTTTAGTAAATCGTAAGCTTGACGGTGCAGTTATTCATGATGAAAATGAAGCAATTGCTAGAACTAAAAAGATGGTTATGGAGGGCAAGGTTACAACTATAGACGGTAAGGAAATAGATATTGTAGCTGACTCTATCTGTGTCCATGGAGACAATCCTGAGGCTATTAATTTTGTAATAAAGATTAGAAAAGCTCTTGAGGATGAAGGCATAAAACTAACAAGCATCAAAAACTTTTTATAGGAGACTAATATGGAAAACGAAAAGAAAAAATCCGACCTGTCCGTTTTATTAGGTGCTGCATTCTTAATGGCTACATCTGCTATTGGACCGGGATTTCTTACTCAGACAGCTAAATTTACTTCTGAGCTTGGTCCAACAATGGGATTTGTTATATTAATCTCAGTAGTTATGTCATGGGTTGCTCAACAAAATGTATGGAGAATAATTTGTGTATCTAAAATGAAGGGGCAAGATATAGCAAATACTGTTTTACCCGGACTTGGACACTTTGTAGCAATTTTAGTTGCACTTGGAGGACTTGCATTTAATATCGGTAACATTGGTGGTGCAGGTCTTGGTATGAATGTTATATTTGGTATAGATGCTAAAATAGGTGCTGCTATATCTGCAATTATAGCTATTGCTATATTTGCATCAAAATCCGCAGGTAAAGCTATGGATAAATTAACTCAGATACTTGGTGCTTTAATGATAATAGTTATATTAGTTGTAGTGTTTATTTCTCAGCCTCCGGTTGGTGAAGCAGTATATAGAACTTTTGTTCCTGATCATTTTCCAGTGCTTGCAATAGTAACACTTGTTGGAGGTACTGTTGGTGGATATATCACATTTTCAGGTGGACATAGATTGTTAGATGCCGGAGTATCAGGAGAAGAAAATCTTGGCAAGGTTACCCGCTCTGCTACAACCGGTATGGGTGTTGCAACTATAGTCAGAATATTATTCTTCTTAGCCGTACTGGGAGTTGTTTCAAAAGGTATGCAGCTAGACCCTAAAAACCCTCCTGCCTCTGCTTTCCAATTGGCAGCCGGTACTATGGGTTATAAGTTCTTTGGTATTGTCCTTTTAGCAGCAGCAATTTCTTCAGTAGTAGGTGCTGCTTACACATCTGTTTCTTTCTTGACAAGTATGTCAAAAGCTGTCAAAGAACGTCAAAACTTATTTGTAATAGCGTTTATAACTGTTTCAACATTAATATTCATATTTATTGGTAATCCAGTAAAATTGTTAATAGTTGCAGGTTCATTAAACGGATTAATTTTACCTATAACCTTGGGTGCTATGCTACTTGCATCTAGAAATAAAAAAATTGTCGGAGATTACAAGCATCCTACTTTCTTATTAATACTTGGCGTAATAGTAGTTGTAGTTGTTGCTTATCTAGGAATTAAATCACTTTCCGGATTATCCAAATTATTTGTACCGGCAAAATAAAAAGGAGAACTTATGTATACTGAAGTTAAATATCTCCCAGCAGGTGACAGAGCCTTAGTCATGGAATTTGCAAATGAAATAGATCCTGCTGTAAACCAAAAAATTAGAGCCAGCATCAAGGCTGTAGAAAAAAGCTCTATTTCAGGTATCCAAGAAATGATACCAACCTATAGGTCTGTATTAATAATATACAACCCACTGCAAATAAAATTTGCTCAGCTGGTTGAGTCCTTAAAAAAAATACAAAGCTCAATCGGCAATGAAAAAGAAGAAACATGCATAGTTTTTGAAATACCTACAGTGTATGGTGGAGAGTATGGCCCTGATATTAATTTTGTAGCAGAGCATAATAATATAAGTGTAGAAGAAGTCATAGACATACACACATCCAAAGACTATCTCATATATATGCTGGGCTTTACCCCAGGTTTCACCTACCTTGGCGGTATGAGCGACAAAATCGAAACCCCAAGACTTGCCACTCCTAGAACAGCAATCCCTGCCGGCTCTACCGGTATAGCGGGTAAACAAACCGGTATATACCCTATACAAAGTCCGGGAGGCTGGCAATTAATAGGCAGAACCCCTGTCAAGCTATACAATCCTTACAACGAACCTCCTGTATTTATGCACGCAGGCGACTATATAAGATTTAAAAAAATAAATGAAAAAGATTTTGAAGAAATATCTAGAGAAGTAGAAAAAGGCAGTTATAAAATAGTTTCAAAAAAGGTAGGTGAGTAAAAATGTCTATAAAAATTACAAACCCAGGTATGCAAACAACACTACAAGATGCCGGCAGATGGGGTTACCAAAATGTCGGTATGACAGTTGCAGGAGCTATGGACCTTTTTGCTCTAAGATGTGCCAACATTTTAGTAGGTAATGACCAAAATGAAGCCTGCCTAGAAGTCTTGATGATGGGACCTACTATAGAATTTGACGAAGACGAAACTATTGCTGTAACCGGTGGTAATTTGTCACCAATGCTAAATGGTCAGCCAATAAATAACTGGGAATCCATAGAAGTAAAAAAAAGTGATAAATTATCTTTCAAGGGTAAAAAATCCGGACTAAGATGCTATATCGCCTTTAGTAAAACTATAGACGTACCCGTTATTATGGGAAGTAAATCTACTTTCTTGAGAGGTAACCTAGGTGGATTTGAAGGCAGAAAGCTTGCCAAAGGCGACGAATTAAAGTTAGGCAGCAAAGCTCAAGCAAAAGCAGGCAAAAAAATCGATGAAAAATATATACCTACCTATAAAAAAGAAGATACTATAAGATTTGTATTCGGACCACAAGACGATGCCTTTACCGATGAGGCAAAAGAAACTATCCAAAAAAATCCATATGCAATTACAGCAGAATCAGATAGAATGGGATATAGACTTGATGGCGAAAAAATAACCCACAAGGACTCCGCTGACATAATCTCAGACGGTATAGTCTTTGGCTCTATCCAAGTACCAAGCCATGGTAGCCCAATTGTCATGATGGGTGACAGACAAACAACCGGCGGTTATACAAAAATAGGTACAGTCATTACACCTGACCTTTCAATACTTGCACAAATGGACCCCGGTTGTAAAGTGCAGTTCAAGGCGATTTCAGTAGAAGAAGCTCAAAAAATTTATGAAGAATATGAAACTGCATTTGAACAGATAAAAAACAGCTTAGTAGAAGTTGCTCAGCCTGTCGATGCTCAGCCATCTCATGCAGAGTCTGAAAAAGCATCTCCAGTATCAGCACCAAAGGTAAATGCTCCTGCAACAAATGTGAAATTTGGAGAAAATTCATATACAACAAGCTTTAATGGTACTACTTACAATATCACTGTTAAACAAGTTTTTTAATTAAATTTTTAATTTAATTATATTTTTATTAACGTCTTAAATAATTTACACGTTTAGAGAGCGATAGCAATTTCACTTCCTAGACAAAAATCAAACCCCCGAAAAATATCTTCGTGGGTTTGATTTTTTATAATTTCTCTTTTTTAAAAAATATTTTAAAACACTAACAAATACTCACTAAAACACCGAAAATATCAAAGATAAAAATTTTCTTAAAAGACATTAAAATGAGCGAAATAGATAAAGCATCAAAATCAATAGAAAAAGAAAATCAGCTAGTTACAAGCGTAATAGAAAACCTATCGGCAATAGCACAAGAAAATGCGGCAACTACACAGCAAGCAAGTGCATCAGTAGATACACAGGTACAGTCAATAGCAGATATATCATCAGCAAGTGAAAACCTATCACAAATCTCTATGGTACTAAATGAAGAAGTATCTAAGTTTATGCTATAGGATTAAATAGCTTACATTGAAAATTTAAAACTAAAAAACCTCCTTTGCTAAACAGTAAGGGAGATTTTTTAGTTTAATTTTATATAAGTAATATTCTATTTTTACTTTCAAATAAACTCTAAGTGTTGTATAATAAATAAATATGTTTACTTTAGTTTAATAACTATTTTATATACGCAATACGCAATTTTTTTTGGAGGATTTGTTGGACAATAATATAAAACTTACACAATATTCCCAAACAGCCGGATGTGCTGCCAAAATTTCTCCACTGGATTTAGCACAAGCTTTACAGAATCTAAAAAAAATCCCAAATGAAAATCTTTTGGTAGGATTTGATACCTCCGATGACGCAGCAGTCTATAAAATAAATGATGAAACTGCAATAATACAGACCTTAGATTTTTTCACTCCTGTAGTAGATGACCCATATACCTTTGGACAAATAGCTGCTACAAACGCTTTATCAGATATATACGCTATGGGTGGAAAACCTGTGTTGGCACTTAACATTGTAGCATTCCCTACTTGCATAGGTTTTGACATACTTGGAGAAATTTTAAAAGGCGGGCAGGATAAAGTCATAGAATCCGGTGCAACTTTAGTCGGTGGGCACTCAATAGTAGACAGCGAGCCGAAATATGGTCTGTCTGTAACCGGCATATGCCATCCAAATTATATATGCAAAAATAATGCAGTAGAAGAAGGAGATTTATTAGTATTAACCAAGCCACTTGGCATAGGTATAATAAATACCGCAATAAAAGGCGGACTCGCCACAAAAGAGCAAACCGAAAATGTTACAAGGATAATGACCCATTTAAATTCATATCCACAAGAAATGATTAAAACCTGCGAAATAAAAGCTATGACAGATGTAACCGGATTTTCTTTAATGGGACATCTTAGCGAAATGGTCAATGGCTCAAATCTAAGTGCTGAAATTAAAATCGGAGACATTCCCTTCATAAAAGACTCACTTGATTATGCAAAAATGGGTATTATACCAGCTGGAGCATATAAAAACAGAGAGTTTTGTATCGACAAAATAGCTTATGAAAAAAGCCTTGGAGCAATGCCGGAATTCGATGTTATTTTTGACCCTCAGACCTCCGGCGGCTTATTAATAGCTGTAAAACAAAAACATTTAGATAGCTTGCTGTCATATCTTAAAGAAACTGCACTTACCAGCTCAATAATCGGACAAATTACAAAAAGAAAAGAAAAAAATATAATATTAATAATGTAACTTTATTTTAGGTTTAATGCCTTATATTTAATAAAGGAGGCGAAATGATAAAAACTGAAATTTACGAAGAATACTTGATGAACTCATACCCATCACCTTTTACATTGTTAGATGCTGGATTTATATTGAGATTTGGCGGTATAGAAAAGCTTACAAATTGTGTTTTCCCTCTTTATGAAAAAAACGATAAATTTTTGACGCAAAAAATTATCGAAATCGAAAATATTCTTGAAAGCTACGATTTACCGGTACTGTATAGGCTGACTTCCAGCGAAACGTATCAGCATCTAGACAGACAGCTTATATCTAGGAATTATGATAGAATTTCGTCCAGCGTGATGATGCGATGCTTACTCAAAGGCAGAAAAGACGAACTTTTTAGATTTGCTAATTTCAATGAAATTGGCATTTATACAGACCAAATGTCTGATGATTTACTTAGAGATTATTTTTACCTAAAGGATTTTGACCAACAAAGTGGAAATATTTTTACTAGCAGTATGGCTACAAACCCGTCAGAAAAATTTTTTCTAACTCTAATTGAAGAAAAAGCATTGATAGGTCAAGCCCTATGTGTAAAGCAGGATGATGTGGTTGTAATACTTGATATCGTAGTAAATCAAAAACGCAGAGGCAGTGGATACGCTACAAGACTTCTTTTAAGTGCTCTTACCTATGCCATAAGAATAAATGCACAAATAGTCTTAGCAGATGTACCAATAAAAAATGAGCCTGCATATTACACTTTTACTAATTCTAATATGTTTGAGCCTGTATATGAGGCTTATTACAGAAAAAAATAGATTTTTATGTTCACTAAAAGAACTTAAAATATACACTAAACTCATGAAAGGAGAGTATGATTTTTCATACTGACAAATATGAATTTTCAAGATATGATTTTAAAACTGCAAGCCTATTGGGCTAGCAAAGGTTGTGTCATGGTACAAGCCTATGACGAGCAAAAAGGTGCAGGTACTATGAACCCAAACACTTTTTTAAGAGCACTTGGCAAAGAGCCTTGGAGGGTTTGCTATGTAGAACCGTCAAGACGTCCAGCCGATGCAAGATACGGCGAAAACCCAAACAGACTTTATCAACATCACCAGTTTCAAGTAATACTTAAACCATCTCCAAATAATGTGCAGGAGCTTTACTTAAAATCTCTTGAACAAATTGGTATTAACCCACTTGAACACGATATAAGGTTCGTTGAAGACAACTGGGAAAACAGCACCTTCGGTGCATGGGGCTTAGGCTGGGAGGTATGGCTAGATGGTATGGAAATTACACAGTTTACATATTTCCAACAAGTTGGAGCTATAGATTGTGAAATAGAATCTGCCGAATTGACTTACGGACTAGAAAGAATCGCCCTATTTTTACAGAAAAAAGACAATGTATTTGATATAGATTATACCGACAAGATAAAATACGGTGACATATTTAAAAAAGCTGAATACGAACATTCAGTTTATTCCTTTGAGGAATCAGACACAGATATGCTTTTCAAATTATTTGATACATTTGAAAAAGAGGCTACCCGCTTAGCAGACGAAGGCTTAGTTATGCCTGCATATGACTATGTACTAAAAACTTCCCATACATTTAACCTACTTGATGCAAAAGGTGCAATCGGTGTGAGCCAAAGAGCCTCTTATATAGCTAGAGTTAGAAATATAGCCAAAAAAATTGCATCAGCCTATGTTGCTCAAAGAGAAGAAATGGGCTACCCTCTGATGGGAAAAATTGATACGGAGGTGGAATAGTCATGAAAAAAGATTTATTATTGGAATTAGGTACTGAAGAAATACCTGCAAGATTTATATCATATACAAAAAACGCAATGAAAAGTTTCTTAGAGAAAAATTTAAAAGAGCTTTTGATAGATTATGATGAAATCATTGTAAAAACTACTCCACGAAGATTTTCTATATTTATAAAAAATCTTGAAGATTCTCAACAGGAAAAAACAGAAACCCTAAAAGGACCATCTGCAAAAATAGCTTATGATGAAGCAGGTAAACCATCTAAAGCTCTTATGGGATTTTTAAACAGCAAGGGACTTACAGAATCTGATATAAAAATAGTTGACAACTACGTTACCGCTCAAAAGACCTACGAATCTAAAAAAACTGTTACCTACCTAAAAGAAATATTTGAAGAAATGATAGACTCTCTTTCTTTTGCAAAGCCAATGCGTTGGGGAGGAAACAAAATTAAATTTATTAGACCTATAAGGTGGATACTTTGCTTGTATGGTAGCGAAGTACCTGAGCTTGAAATGTTTGGACTAAAAGCAACAAACATCACAAAGGGTCATAGATTTTTAAGCCCTGCAAATATAGAAGTAACTGATATTTCCTCTTACGAAAAACAATTAGAGGACAACTTCGTAATCCTTGATGATGCAAAAAGAAAAGCGATGATAGAAAAAGGCATACATGATTTAGCAAGCTCTCTTGGTGCTAAGATTATACAAGACGATGAGCTAATGGATGAAATCAACTATATAGTAGAGTACCCTACTGCTTTATATGGTGATTTCAAAGAAGAATATTTAAAATTACCTAAAGAGGCAATCATTACACCAATGAAAGAGCACCAAAGATATTTCCCACTAGTAAAAGATGGAAAACTTATCAATAAATTTATAACAGTTAGAAACGGCGACTCTAACAAAATAGAAAACGTAAAAGAAGGCAACGAAAAAGTCCTTGATGCAAGGCTTGCCGATGCAAAATTCTTTTATGAACAAGATACTAAAAAGCCACTTGAATCTCACATAGAATCATTAAATACTATAGTTTATCACCAAAAACTTGGCACAATGCACGATAAGACTATGAGACTGGTAAACCTAGCTGCTCAATATGCCAAGCTTTCAGGAGCAGACGTAGAAAAATCAAAAAGAGCTGCCCTACTTTCCAAAGCAGATTTAACCACCTCCATGGTGTTTGAATTTACAGAGCTTCAAGGTGTAATGGGCAGATACTATGCTTTAAGTTCTAATGAAGATAAAGAAGTCGCAGATGCAATATTTGAGCATTATCTACCAAGATTTTCCGGTGAAGAAACTGCAAAATCGCCTGTAGGAGTTTGCGTGTCTTTAGCCGACAAATTTGACTCTATTTCAGGATTTTTTGCAGTAAATATCAAGCCTACCGGTTCTCAAGACCCTTATGCCCTTAGAAGAATGGCTATAGGTGCATTAAATACACTTATAAACTCAAAAATTTCAGTGCCATTAGAACAATTCGTCTCACTTGCACTTGAAAATTATTCAGGCAAAATAGAGTTTGACAAAGATAAAACAGAAACAGAAATCATGGATTTTATGAAACAAAGACTTAAAAATGCCCTATTAGAGCAAGGTCTAAACCATGATGTAATTAACAGCGTATTAGAATCTGATGAGTCCGTTGTATTTGACATTTACCAAAAAGCAAAAGTAATAGAAAACTTTGCTACAAGCTCTAATAAAGAAATATTAGACAGCTTTAACAGAGTTATAAATATTTCAAAAGACAACAAGAACGACGAAGTAAACGAAAGTTTATTTGCTGTTGATGAAGAAAAAAACTTCTACAGCACTTTAAAGACTGCAAAGGATAAATTGAGCGAAACTCTTAAAAAGAAGGATTTTGAAGGCTCGCTGAAAATTTTATCAGCTCTAAAAACACCTATTGACTTATATTTCGACACAGTAATGATAATGGATAAAGACGATAAAATTAAGCAAAACAGATTAAATACAGTAACATTTGCTAAAAATATGTTAAACGAAGTAGCAGATTTTTCAAAACTAAACCTGTAGGAGAATATTATGAAAAAAAACAAAATCGCATTAATTTTAGCGTTAAGTATTGGTCTTGGTATGTCATATGGTCCGGTGATTTCTTTTGCACAAATAGCGTCTTGGGCGAAACCATCTTACGACTATCTAAACTCTAAGAAAATTCTTCCGGTAAAGCTTAGAGATACTGATTTTTCTCAAAATATTACAAGACAAGAATTTACACAGCTTATAACTACATTTTTATTAGCAAACAAATCATACAACCTTGACGATTACTCAAAATCAATATATAAAGATGTCAATGACAAGTTTATAAACCTTGCCAGCTCTATAGGAATTACATCAGGATATACCGATGGTACTTTTAAGCCTGATTTAAGCATTACAAGAGCAGAGGCAGCAAGCATTGCATTTAGAGCAGAAAAAATTCTATCTCCAAATATATCCGGTACTACCCCTTCAGCCTTTAAAGACTATAAATTCATACAAGAATGGGCAGCTGATGCCGTAGGATATATGTCTACTAATAACATTATGTCCGGTTTCCCAGATGGTTCATTTAAGCCTTCAAATAACATCACTAGACAAGAGGCAATCGTACTTACAAAAAATTTAGCTAACAAAAAGTCAAGTACATCACTTACCAACATCTATGACTTTGTAAAAGACGATGAATATATGAAAAAAACAGAGTATGAATTCATATTCTCTAACCTGCCTAGTGGTATCAAGTTTAAGCAAGAACAGATTAAGCAAGCTGTTTTTGATACATTTAAGGAGGAAAGAGACACAATATATAAATCATTTACAGATGACGCGACTGCTAACCATTTCAACGCAAAAACATCACCTAACCTAGCTTTTGCTTATGACAGGTCTTACTATGTATTTGGTATAGAACAAAGAACTAACATCAACGGTAAAACAGAACAAAGAGTATTTATGAGCACTCTTGCAAAACAAGGCGAAACATTCACAATAGAAAAAGAAAAAGCTTATAGCTCTTGGTTTGTTATGCAATAAAAAGACAAAGCTGTAAAATAAAGTTTCATACTTTATTTTACAGCTTTATACTATTATCTATTTAAAAAATCATTATTTTTGAAAAGGCGCAGTTGTGTTTAACAGTGGGATTGCTAACGTGCGAGCATAGCGAACAAAAGTTCCCCGATGAAAATACAACTGCACTTTCAATTATCTTTTATTATTCACTCTAAATCCTATGAGATTAGGATTATTTTTTTGCAATATAATATACAATTTTTTCTAGCATAACCAAAAGAAATTATAAATTTTAAGACATTTTAATTAGAATTAAAATCATATTACTAATATACAATTCTTTATCCATAATTAATTAAAAAACTATTGACTATAACGTAGCGTGATAGCCTATAATTAGTTTTGTTAGGAGGTGACTAAAATGTATTTGATAAAGAAAGTCAGCTACATTAGTGGTGTATCGGTGCGCACTTTGCACCACTATGACGAAATTGGATTACTTTCTCCTCAAAAAAGTGAAAATGGGTATAGGTATTATTCTGACGAGGATTTATCTATATTACAAACAATACTTTTTTACAAATATCTTGGCTTTGGATTAAAAGAAATAAAATTATTGCTAAACAAAAAAGACGAAAGCCTTCTAATACATTTTAAGAAACAGCTCAAGCTTATGGAGCAAGAGCATGACAGATTACTAATGCTAATTGATACGTTAAAAAAGACAATTGACTCACAAGAAAGGGAAATAACTATGTCAATAGAACAAAAGTTTAAAGGCTTTGATTATGAATTTAATAAACAATATGAACAAGAAGCCATTGAAAAATATGGAAGAGATGTTATTGAAAAATCTAAGCTAAAGCAGAAAAATATGGAGCAGAAGATTACCGATGAATTTAACAAAATATTTTTCGCTTTTGCAGAAAACCTGAGCTTAGGAAAAGACCATGCAGCAAAAGAAAATATAGAATTAGCAAAACTATTGCATGAGCATTTATGGAAATATTCCTTTGACTGCACATTGGATATATTTTCAGCAATAGGCAAAGGCTATGTGCAAGATGAAAGATTTAAAGATAATATTGACAAATTTGGAAAAGGCACTGCTAAGTATGTATGTGACGCTATACAAGAATATGTAAGTCCTTTATTATAAAATCGATTTTATTGTTAATTTAAAAGTGCAAATATATTTTATAAAGTAGTATTAAAATATATACCACAAATAAAATATATTTGCACTAGATTTTTGGCTTTAATTAATAAATAATTTTTGCGTATTGGGGAAGTTAAGATTTTTTATTTTATTATATCTGTTCCCATATATGGTCTTAATACCTCCGGAACTGTTACTGAACCGTCCGGATTTTGATAGTTTTCTAGAATTGCGGCTACTGTTCTGCCTACTGCTAGTCCTGAGCCATTTAATGTATGAACGTATTCAGGTTTTGATGCTTTATCTCTCTTAAATCTGATGTTTGCACGTCTAGCTTGGAAATCTTCAAAGTTTGAGCAAGAAGATATTTCAACGTATTTGTTGTAGCTTGGCATCCATACTTCTATATCATATTTAAGTGCGGCTGTAAAGCCTAAGTCTCCTGAGCAAATTTTAACTACATGATAAGGTATTTTTAACAATCTTAGCATTTCTTCTGCATCATCAGTTAATGTTTCTAATTCTGCGTATGAATCTTCCGGCTTTGTAAATTTAACTAATTCTACCTTGTTAAATTGGTGTTGTCTAATTAGTCCTCTTGTGTCTCTACCTGCTGAGCCTGCTTCTGCTCTAAAGCAAGGAGTGTATGCACAATATTTTATAGTTAAATCGTCACCATTTAATACTTCGTCTCTAAATATATTAGTAACAGGTACTTCGGCTGTAGGTACTAGGAAGTAATCAAGTCCTTGAAGTTTGAACATATCTTCTTCAAATTTCGGCAATTGACCTGTGCCTATAAAACTTTGTCTGTTTGCTATAAATGGAGGCATAACTTCTGTGTAGCCTTGCTTGTCAGCGTGAACGTCCATAAAAAAGTTTATTACTGCTCTTTCAAGTCTGCATCCAAGTCCTTTGTATAAAGTAAATCTAGCTCCGGTAATTTTACCGGCTCTTTCAAAGTCAAGTATGTCAAGGTTTGTTCCTATGTCCCAGTGAGCTTTTGCGTCAAAATCAAATTTTGTAGGCTCCATGAATTTTCTGACTTCAATGTTATCTGCATCTGTAAGTCCTCTTGGTACAGATGGATTAGGCACGTTCGGTATTCTTAGCATTTTTTCATAAAGGTCATTTTTAGTCTTGTTTACAAGCTCGTCTAAGGATTTTATTCTATCTGATAAATCTTTTAGCTCGCTCATAAGCTCTGTAGTGTCTTTTCCTTCTTTTTTGTATGCAGGAATTTGTTTGCTCTTAGTATTTTGTTCATTTTTAAGAGCCTCTACTTCTTGTAATAATTCTATTCTTTTGTCGTCAAGCTCGATTACTTCGTCTAGGGAGAAGTCTTTTTCTCCTCTTTTATCCATTAATTTTAAGATTTCATCTTTTTCGGCTTTAATTCTTTTTATATCTAACATAGTTTTATCCCCGTATGATTTCTCATATGTCCCTTCTTAGAATAATAATTTACAAATTTACATTTCTTCTGGGGCAGACATATTAAATAATGCTAATGCTCCTTTTAATGCGTATGCAACGGCCTGTGTTAGGGCTAGATTGTCATTTTTCTTGTTCTCATCATCTGTAAGGATAGGTGTAGAGTGGTAGAATCTATTGAAGGCTTGAGATAAGTCAAGCATATATCTTCCAATGTGATGTGGTTCATATTTTTCTAATGCTCTTTGTAATACATCATCGTAAGATGCTAAGATTTTTACTATAGACATAGCATCAGGATTGCTGGAAAGAGATTCAAGCGTAGCTTTTGAAAAATCAGCTCCATTAGATTTTCTTAATACTGAGCAAGCCCTTGCATGAGTGTATTGTACATATGGACCAGTTTCCCCTTCAAATGAAAGTGTCTTTTCCATTGAGAACACATAGTCTTTCATACGAGAGTTTGATAGCTCTTGGAACAATACTGCACCAACACCGATTTGTACGGAAAGTTCATCTATATTTTTAAGATTTGGATTTTTTTCTTGGATTATTTCTTTTGTTTTTTCAATAGAGTTATTCAAAACATCTTCTAGGAATACAACTCTGCCTTTTCTAGTAGCAATTGTACCACTGGCAAGTGATACCATACCAAACTGGACGTGCACAATTTCTCTTGAGCCATCTTCTCTAGTGCCACGACCTAGTCTTGTCATGATTTCTTTAAGCTGTTTGAAATGTAGTGCTTGCTGAGAGGCTACTACATATAGACATTTGTAATAATCGTAAGTATCTTGTCTATATTTTGCTGCTGCAATATCACGAGTGATATAAAGCGTTGAACCGTCAGACTTGATTATAGGAGCAACACCTAGACCTACATCTTCCATGTCAACAACTTGAGCGCCTCTTGATTCTACTAGAAGATTTTTTGCTTTTAAATCCTCTACAGCTGCCGGCATTTTATCTCCGTAGAAACTTTCACCTGCCCATGAATCAAAATCTACTCCTAATAATTTATAAACCTTGTTAAATTCATTTAGAGATTCCTCTCTAAATATTTCCCAAAGTCTGTATGCCTCTTTGTCACCATCTTCCAATTTTTTAAATTCAGCTCTTGCTTGGTCCTCAAGTGATGGGTCTTTTTCAGCCTCTTCGTGGAATTTGATATAAAGAGCTAGAAGAGTTTTTATAGGCTCTTTTTTAAGCTCCTCTTCATTTCCCCAGTTCCTGTAAGCAACAATTAACTTTCCAAACTGAGTACCATAGTCGCCCAAGTGATTTATAGCTACTGTCTTATAACCCATAAATTTGTATAAGTTAAATAAGCACTGTCCTATAACGGTAGTCCTTATATGACCTATATGGAATGGTTTTGCTATGTTTGGGGAAGAATATTCAACGATTACAGTCTTGTCGTTTGGCTCACCCTTCATGTAGTTTTCTTTTTCTGTAAGCACTCTTTGTAATGTCTGCTTAACAATTACGTTATTTTCTATGAAGAAATTCAAGTATCCAGAAAGCTGTTTGATTTCTGAAATAAATTCAGGCTTGTTGATTTTTTCTGCAAGCTCTGTAGCTATTGCTTGAGGAGCTTTTTTGTATAGCTTACTCAATTTAAAGCAAGGAAATGCAAAGTCACCCATAGCTTTGTCAGGGGGCGTTTCAAGTAGAGATTCTATCTCGCTTTTTTCAAGCTCTTTTATGTTTTCGGATAAAAGAGAGGCAATTTCATGTTTAAAATCCATCATTATCTCCAAAATTAAAAATTATATATTTTTGTAACATAGAAAAAAATATATAAAAATTTTTATAATCTATATACAAAAAATATACGTCAAAATTGTTTAAAAGCTAATTAAAAGTTGACAATTATTATAGCACATACATATTTTAAAGTCAAAAAAATATGCGAATTAACAAAAAATATTTGCAAGAAATTCTACTATAAGGGGTAAATAAAAAATAGATTTTTATATGCTTTTTATAAAATTTTTCTTGACATTTTACTATTATGTTATATAATATATTACGAAGAACCTTATCAGGAGAGGTGGAGGGAAAGGCCCTACGAAACCCGGCAACCGACTTTGTAAAAAGCAAAGCACGGTGCTAATTCCTACAAGTAACTGCTTGAGAGATGAGGAAACAAAGCTGATTATTCGCCTCGTTTCCTAACGAGGCTTTTTATTTTGCAAAAATTTCTTGTATCTCGAGACTTTAAAATTATTTATATTATTTTTGGAGGGGAAAATGAGAAAATTATTTACATCTGAGTCAGTAACAGAAGGACATCCGGATAAAATTTGCGACCAAATATCTGATGCAATCTTAGACGAGGCACTAAAACAAGACCCAAATTCTAGAGTTGCTTGCGAAACTATAGCAACTACAGGACTGGTAACCGTTTTTGGCGAAATAACTACAGATGCATATATAGACATACAAAAAACAGTTAGAGAGACAATAAGAAAAATAGGCTATGACAGAGCTAAATACGGGTTTGACTGTGATACTTGTGCAGTAGTAAATGCAATTGACGAGCAATCAGCAGATATTGCACTTGGTGTAGACAGTTCACTAGAAAATAAGGCAGGAAATAAAGAGGAGGTAATCGGTGCAGGGGACCAAGGCATGATGTTTGGATTTGCTTGTGATGAAACCAAGGAGCTAATGCCGCTACCTATATCACTTGCTCAAAAATTAGCATTCAGACTAAGTGAAGTTAGGAAACAAAAACTAGTAGATTATCTAAGGCCTGACGGTAAAACTCAAGTTACTGTAGAATATGATGAAGCAGGAAATGTAAAAAGAGTTGACACAATAGTAATTTCTACACAACACGATGAAAAGGTTACAAGAGAGCAAATAGAAAAAGATATGAAAGAATTAGTGGTAAAACCTGTAGTTGATGCGAAACTAATTGACAATGATACAAAATACTTTATAAACCCAACAGGTAGATTTGTAATAGGTGGACCTCATGGAGACTCAGGGCTTACCGGCAGAAAAATAATCGTAGACACTTATGGTGGCTATGCAAGACATGGTGGCGGAGCATTCTCAGGAAAAGATGCCACAAAAGTAGACAGGTCTGCAGCATACGCAGCAAGATGGATTGCTAAAAACGTAGTAGCAGCAGGACTAGCAAAGAAATGTGAAATCCAATTGGCATACGCAATCGGTGTGGCAAATCCTGTATCAGTATTAGTAGATACATTTGGTACTGCTACAGTAGACGAGGCAAAAATCCAAAATGCAATTAAAAAGACATTTGACCTTACACCCGGCGGAATTATCAAGAGATTAGAGCTAAGAAGACCGATATTCTCAAAAACTGCAGCATACGGTCACTTCGGTAGGGAAGATGCAGACTTTACTTGGGAAAAGACAGATATGATTGATGAGCTTAAAAAGAATATGGAATAGGTATATTGATGTGTATTTAGACTAAATAATTCTTAGCAATATAACATCAGCTAAGCCCCATTTCCCAAAGAAAGAAAAAATTAAATTACAAAAATACTATACGAAAAAACTAGGCTGTAAATTCATTACGCCTAGTTTTTTGTATTATATTTAGTTTCAAGCAGACAAAAAATATTTTGCGTTATTTAAAAAGTAAGCGATGCAAAATTTCAAGATGTGATTAATAAATTAAATCAATAGACCTAAAAATATATAAGTATACAAATTTTTGTTAAAAGAAAAACTAGGGCAAACTTCATATTTCTTTGAAATTTTAATACAGCAAATAATTAAAAAATTTGATAAAATTTGTAATAAATTATAGCTTTTAAAATGTAAGTCCGTATGATATAATGAACCAAAAGAACTATAAAATTATTATGAGTTGGCGTGGTGGTATTATGCGTAAAACAAAAATAATGACATTTTTCGTTCTAATCAGTATATTGTTTGGGAGTTTTTTGGATAGCAACTCCTTTGCTGAAAGCAGAAATCAAAAAATAAGAGTAGGCTGGTTTGATGCACCTGCATTACACGCAGAGGATGAGGATGGCAGTAAGCAAGGCTACGACTATGATTATTTAGAGGCTATCAGACAATACACAAATTGGGAATATGAATTTGTAAAGGGTTCATTTTCAGATTGCTATCAGTGGCTTGCAGATGGGAAAATAGATATCGTGGGTATAGTCAACAAAAACCCTGAAAGAGAAAAGGTCTTTGCTTTTTCAGATATACCTCAAGGCACTGAATATTGTAATTTACTAACTCTAAATAAAAACGATAAATATCCATATCAGGACTACAAAAGCTTTGACGGTATGAAAATAGGTATAGAAGATGGTACATTCCAGCTTTCACTACTTGAAAATTTTGCAAAAGAAAACGGATTTACATTCAAGAAGAAAATATTTCCGGTGATGTCTGATGCAGCAAAAGCTCTTGAAAAAGGTGAAATAGATGCAATGCTGGCAAGCAATACGGATGCAGTGTCGGCATATATGTCAAAAAATGGCAATTATAAAAAGATTGCACAATTTTCTCCAACGTCATTTTATTTTGCCGTGACAAAGGGAAATACAGAGCTATTGAAAGAATTAAACAGAGCAATGATGGACTTGTATGTTTACAATCCGACATTTTCAAATGACTTATATTTCAAATATTATGGAGCGTATTATTCTGAAGAGCTTACATTTACAGATGCAGAAAAAGAATTTATAAAATCAAACCCTAGAGTATATATAATGTATGATAAAAACTGGCCACCTATAGAATACTACGACAAGAGAAATGAGACATTTAAGGGGATAACTCCGTCTACAATTGCATTGATAAACGAAATCTCCGGATTGGATATAGTGCCACTGGATTTTCAAAACAGCGTGGAAGTATTAAAAGAATTTCAAGCTGGAAAGACAAAAAATTCAATAACAGTGCTAACCTACGATTATAGCTGGGCAAATAAAAACAAAGTATCTGTCACACAGCCATTTGCAACTACGACCATAGTCAACGTGACAAAAGACAGGAAAAAAGTTCAAAAAAAGGTATCGCTTGTAAAAGTTGACTACATAACTGAAATGGTAAAAAAACACTTTCCAAATTTGCAACCGGTATACTATGATAACGTAGCACAGTGTCTACAGGCTGTTATAGATGGCAAAGTCGATTGCACATACATAAACGGCTTTCAATCAGAATACTATATGTCAAAGCCTAGATACAAAGAATTGTATTATCACACAATAGACAGCTTTAATCAGCCACTTTGCATTGGCGTATCAGAAAATGCAGATAAAGAACTTTTTTCTATACTGAGCAAATCCTTAGCCAGTATATCAAAAGAAAACCTAAACACAATCTTATTTAGAAATTCAAATAAAGAAACTGAGCTTACGCTGTATTACCTAATACAGATGCACCCTACAAAAGCAATAATTTGTGCAGGCATAATATTTACAATTTTACTAATCATAGGCTATAAGTTGACCCAAAAGGAAATAAAAAATAAAAATATGTTACTTTTGCAGTACAACAGGTACAACGAGCTTATGGACATGGTAGGAGATATCTTCTTTGAATATGAATATTGTAAAGAAAATATACAGTTTAAAAACCTACCGGACTATTTGGACGCCAGTAAATTAGCCAATAAAAATTGCAAACATGAAAAAAATAATACTTGCATATTTTACTACCTAAATCAGGGCAAAGATACGCAAGTAGACATGTATGTGCCATGTAGTGATGGCGAAAAACGCTGGTTTGAGCTGGACATAAAGGTGATAAAGGACGAGGACGGCAAGAACAGATATGCCATAGGTAAGCTGAAAAATATAGACAAGGACAAAAAAGAAAAACATCAGCTAATAGAAAATGCAACAAAGGATTTGATGACAGGACTATTAAATCAAGCATCGTTTAAGCAGATGACAATGACAGTCATTTCAAAACCCGGAACATTCATAATCATGGATATAGATAATTTTAAATATATCAACGACAATTTTGGACACGATGTAGGTGACGAGGTAATAAAACAAGTAGCTCAAATTATCAAAGAGTCATGCAGACAATACGATGTGTCAGGAAGAATTGGCGGGGACGAATTTGGACTATTCTTACTAGAGATAACTGACCAAGGACAGATAGAAAAAATTTGCGAAAGAATAAATGCAAAAGTATCAGCTATAAAGCTTGAGGATAACTTTAAAAAAGTCACTATGAGCATGGGAGCAACTATAACTACAGGAAACCAATCATATGAGGACGTGTTTAGATTTGCAGACCAACAGCTCTACAGCGTCAAAAAAAATGGCAAGGCAAGTCATCGCATAGCAAAAATTTAGTTCAGCAAATAAATTTTTAAAAATTTAATAAGTTTTTTACTTTACTGAGTTATTGAAATCTCAATTAAAGCTTCTAGTCTTTTTCTTGTATAAGTTAGAGGATTTTAAAACGGATAAAATCTCAAACGTTTTTAAACATTTATTAACTGATGCCGAAATTTGTTAAAAATTTTGTGTAGCTTGTATTATACAATAGTTCATAGCATGAACCTAAGGTTTTTATAGTTTATTGTAACGAATTAATTATATTAAAACCAAAGAGTTCATGCTATTTTTATTTTTGCTAAACCTCAACCTTTTAATCACTTATTGATAGGTTATCCATATTAAAAATCTCAATGTTTGAAAAAGTGAGGTTGTGTTTGACGTGCGGGATTGCTAACGCTGTAAAGTAGAGAATAAAAGTGCCAAAAGAAAAATACAATATCACCTTCAATTAAGTTTTATCATCAAGTGTGTTTTAATCGCATCAAGAGACTTATCGCTAATCACGTGCTCCATTTTACAAGCATCTTTTGTAGCAGTTTGTTCATCCACACCAATAGACATCAGCATTTGTGCCAGCACTGTGTGTTTTTCAAATATATTTTTAGCCTTATTATCGCCTTTTTCAGACAGCGTAATATATCCGTTTGCATCGATATTTATAAACTCCTCTTTTTTTAAAATCCCCATAGCTCTACTAACGCTAGCTTTTGAGTACTTCATATACTCTGCTATGTCGACAGAACGCACAATTGGATTTTTTCTAGACAGAATTAATATAGTTTCTAAATACATTTCACCTGATTCATTCATAAAGCATTTCACCTTTCAAAATAGTAAATTATTTCTTAATGTTTTATCACATATAATAACAAAAATCAAATTATAAATTACAATCATAAATATGATTAAAATTTATATAATAAATAAAGTCAGCGTCATTAGTGATGTTTCGATATCTAATTCGCATCACTATGACTAAAGTTAGATTACTTTACCCTCACTCAATAAAAAGTTGTAAAAGTCCTTTACAATTATGTTAATTTGTAATATAATAGTTCAGCGTGGCTGCTAGTACGTAAAGAAAATACGTTTAATTAAAGGAGGACCTACTGTGGCTAGAACCAGAGGACCTAGATTCAAAGTATCAAGAAGTTTTGGAGTAAATGTTTGTGGTCATCCAAAGGCTCTAAAAAGAGGAGCTAAACCACTTAGAAAAATTTCAGAATACGGCAAACAATTAAGAGAAAAACAAAAACTTAAAGCTTACTACGGCGTGCTTGAAAAACAATTTGCAAGATACGTTGAAAAAGCTCTAAAAGCTAAAGAAAATCCAGGTGAAAAGCTAATCCTTAGACTAGAAATGAGATTAGACAACATCGTATACCGTCTTGGTTTTGCAAACTCTATCAGACAAGCAAGACAGATGGTAAATCATGGGCATTTTCTTGTAAACGGCAATAAAATAGATATCCCATCTTACGAATTACAAGTTGGCGATTCTATCACATTAAGAGAAAAATCTAGAAGCACTCAGTTATTCAAAGATAACTTTGCTGCAAGCAACATAGTTGCTCCATACCTAGAAAAAAATATCGATGGATACACAGGTAAAGTTGCTACTCTACCTCAAAGAGAAGATATTCCTATCGAAATCACAGAATCACTTATCGTTGAGTACTACTCAAAATAAGCCAAAACAAAATCAAAGACCTGCTTGGGAGATTTTATCTTCTTTGCAGGTCTTTTTTATTGGTTCTTTGTCAACTGTTGGGGGATAGAAATTTTATATTTCTGTCCCTCACTTGTTTTTAGGCACTTTTTTATTGTGTCCTTTTTTATTTTGTTTTTTGAGCTTTTTTGCTAGTTTTGGTTCTATAATATCTGTTTTTTTTTGGGGGGGAACCCTCAACAGATATTATAGAACCTTATTTATCTTATAAAAAATTATATGATTTTACTATTTACTACATTAGCTAATTATTTCTATGCAAATTACATTCTTTCATCGTTTTTTTATTTGCATACATTAAATTATCAGCCAAAACTATAACCTTCATCAAATCATCTGATTCGCTACCGGAATAATAGGCATAACCCAAGGCAAAAGACGGCGAGTATTCTCCTCCAATCTTTTTACCGGTTTTACGCATTTCTTCTATGATTTTATCCATATCAGTTTCCTTAGGAATGTATAAAAAAGCCATGAATTCATCTCCGCCGGTTCTAAAGAGATCAGCGTCTTTTGGAAAAGAAATTTTTAAAAGTTCTGCAAAATTTTTAATCAATGTGTCGCCTGCCATATGTCCAAAGTTATCGTTCATCTTTTTCAAGTCATTTAAATCCATAGATAGCACCCAAAAAGCATTATCTCTATTAGTCTCAAGAGTCTCTTCATAAGCAGTTCTACTTCCTAATTTTGTTAGAGGATCAGATAAAGCCATTTTTTTGTATATATCTTTTTCCACACTTTTTTGTTGGACAGATAAGAAGCTTCTACTGTTGGAAAAAAGTTCTAAGGCTAGGAATATATATAAAAGTAGAGTTAAATCCCTTGTGCCAATAAAGTACTCTGTAAAAAAAGCACTAAAACTAGCAATAAATGACATACCTATCATAAGTATAGTTGATGGAACTACCTCTTTCTTTTTCGGATAATCTTCAGATTTTGTAGTGAAATAAATTATCATAACTACGAGAGCTTCCACTATCATAAGTAAAAGCGCACCCTTTAAGTAAAATCTAAATTCTTTATATCCGAGTATAACCGACCATATCATAATTAATAAATAAAAAATCGTGAAATAGAAGAATACATCTATAATGATATTTTTTCTTGGCGAAAATTTTCCACGAACAAATGAAAATAGCAGGATTGGCAACAACATAAGTGTAGTATAATCAATCACATGAAAAATTAACCTACTTCTTGGAAAGAAAAGCTGAATTGAAAAAATCTGCGGGAGTAAGTAAAATGCTAAAATAAAAGTTATAGAACCTAACCTGAAAAAACTTTTTCTGGTATATTCAATCTTACTCAAAATAGCAAGCATAAAACTTATTACTGCAATTATAAATAAGATTAAGTCAAAAATAGAAAGTGACATGTCTTTCCCTTTAAACAAAGTCATAGCTATTTTTAACGGGGAACCGACATACATTTTTTCAAAATTGTAAACATCAATATTTTTATCTTTCAATATCGGAGTAAAATCTATTGTAATATATGAAGTATCTCTATCTTCTGGCAGGTCAATTAGATTTAAAGACCATCCACCTGCTTTTATGTTGGAAAAATTTGATTCATTAAATTGATAGATAACCCTATCATTATCAAGATTCTTATCCATAACAGATACATCAAATTTTAAAAATGTAGTGAATAAAGAAAAACACTTTCTTTCTTCCACCGGCACCTTTGATAAATCTATTATCATTTTAAATTCATCAGTAGTGTATACATTTCCCGGCAGACGGATTTTCTTTTGAGTTGCATTTTTATATATAACTGTAACTTCATCTATCGCCTCTGCCTTGTCTGTATAAGGTTCTAAGGACGGAATTTTTTGCGGGGAATTATACACCATAGCACTTAGTATTAAAATACTAAAGGCTAGAAATAAAAGCACTGGATTTTTTAAATTTAGTTTCTTTATCATCTTAATTTCCTAAACTTTTATAATTAATTATAAACCAAAACTTCAAAGATGATAATCAATTAATAGTCTACAATAAAGCGAAACAATCCGGATTTGTTTATAGAAATAAATTAAAACTTCTGAACTGTCTCATAAGTTTGATTACAGCTTTCTTAATGAACAACCGATAGTGAAATGCTTTCTCATGTCATCATGGGTGACAATGTGCCAAATTCAAGTTCTACATATATAAGCTATGTAAAGATATTTTATTATCAAGTAGATTATTTTGTCAAGTGCAAAAATTATCTATTTATATAAGCCATTTGTTTGGAAAATTATGCCTGGAAAGTTTAGTTATTTAATTTTCATTTATTATAAATTTAATACCATTTTGAAACTGGATTTGTTCCAAATACAACAACAAAATATAACAAAAAATAAGCAGTATAAACAAATCCTCTTATTATTTCAATTTCTTCTTTTAGCTCTTCATACTTTTTGTTGTAATACTTTTGACGTAAAGAAAATAAAAGCTCAAAAAATAGCGTCAAAAATAAAACAACAATTTCCATAATATTTCCCTTCAAATAAATATTACAACATTGTTTATATCCTAATCTTTATTTACAAACTCTGCAACATCCTTCAAATTTTTGTTATCTGTTAAAATTGTAAGATTATCCCCAGCTTTTATCACTGTCTCACCATTTGGCACGATTTCTCCGTGCAATCTTTTTATAGAAACTATTAGTGCATTCCAAGGCAATTTTATCTCCTTTAAAGTTTTATCCACCATAAAAGAGTTGTAGCTGACTATTGAGTGATAAATCACCTTTTCATCATCGTAGTCACCGGATACAAGTTCATTATTTTCAAGCATTCTTTCTAGTAGTGACTCATATATAGGTTTACATCTTAATATTTCTGCCACTAAATATGCAACTATTGCCACAACAGCTAGACTTAAAACGTGCTCAAATGAACCTGTCATCTCAACAACCAGCATAATAGCCAGTATCGGAGAACGCACCACACTAGCCAGCATACCCGACATGGCTAATACAATAAAGTTTACAAAATAATCCTGAGAAATAAGAAAATTAAACTCAGTTGCTAAATTATAATAAACTCCACCAGTCACAGCTCCTATAACAAGAGTTGGTAAAAATATCCCACCTTGAGCCGTAGAGCCATAGCTAATCGATGTAAATAAAGTATTTAAAAGCAAAATCATCACCAAGGTAGTCACTGACACCCTATTTTCTACCAAACGCTCTATAACGCTATGACCTCCACCTAATACATAAGGGAAAGTAAAGCCAAATAAAATCGCAAACATAAACGGAATAATCGGCTTAAATTCATTTTTAATCTTCAGCCTTTTATATAAAGTTTGTATAAAAAGTAGAGTTCTATTAAAAAATACTCCAACTACTCCCACAAATATACCAAGAGCCACGATATGACCATAATCATATAACGACAGTGAATTCTCCACAGAAAACGAAAATGATGGTCTCATGCCAAAAATATTTTTACTGATAAAATCCGCTATTACACTGGCGATTATTGCAGGCACTACTACTAACGGTGAAAAGTTTTTATATACCTCTTCTAAAATAAATATTGTTCCTGAGATTGGTGCAGAAAAAGCCGCTGATAAACCGGCAGACGCTCCAGCACTGATTAGATATCTTTGTTCATTGATATCCCTTCTTAAAAATTTCGCTACCAGCTTACCCATTGCCCCACCAAGCTGTATTGACGGACCTTCTCTACCTAGAGATAAGCCACCAGCCGCAGCCAATGAACCACCTACAAATTTTGCTACGATAGTCTTTTTCTCATCCATATTGAAAACGCCCATCAGTTCGCCCTCAATTTGAGGTATACCGCTGCCACTACTTAACGGAGCATATTTTACTAACCTACCTATAATTATTCCAAATGAGCCCAACCCTAAAATTATAGATAATAAATATCCTAACGTTAATGGCTGAGAATACATATACAGGCAAGTTTTTTCCATTAAAGTCAAAAACCATCTATAAGCTACTGCAACCGTACCTGCTCCAATCCCTACTATTATCCCATCAAATACCAACGTCTTTTTGATATTTTTGTTGTTATATAAAATTTGTTCCGTATCCTGCCTCATTTTAACTCCAATATACAAATTTAAATATAATTTTTAAAACCTATAATAGTCTATGTATAAAGAATACCATATTTTGACAAAAAAATAAAATCATAGTGTAGCTTTATCTAAGTCTTAAATATTTTAAAAAATTTCTTGCATAGTGCCATTTCAAACAAATTTCAATAGACCCTTTAAATTAACCCTATAAACATTTTTTTAATAATATTTTTAAAATATATATGTTTTTTTCTAAATTAGTAAAATATATGATATAATGTATACGTTATCAAATAACTAAATACAGCCTTAATAAACAAGCTGTTTTGTTAAAATATACATTTTACAGGAGGAATTTTAAAAATGAAAAAAATAATTTCTACACCAAATGCACCCGCAGCTATCGGACCTTATTCTCAAGCTACCGCTACAGACAGCCTAATCTTCACATCAGGACAGCTACCTATCGACCCAAAAACCGGCGAGCTTGTAACTGAAATCAAAGCAGCTACAAAACAATCCCTTGAAAACTGCAAAGCAATCCTTGAACAAGAAGGCTCATCATTAGACAATGCACTTAAAGTAACAGTTTACATGAGAGATATCAATGATTTTGCAGCAATGAACGAAGTATATGGAGAATATTTCAAACAAAATTCTCCTGCACGCTCCGCCTTCCAAGTAGCCGCTCTACCTAAAAACGGTATAGTAGAAATAGAAGTAATCGCTACAAAATAGCTTTAAAAAATAAAACTTATAATTTCAAAACGCATTATATAGTTTACATATAATGCGTTTTTTTTATAATTATTTTTAAAATAATTCATATGTTTATGAACTTTATCCGATTAATCTTCGTATTTTATGTAATAATCCACATATTTTGGTATAATGTTTAAGCAATCAAAAAGAAATTTTATAAATTAATATGTGATTTAACAATTAAAGGAGAACAAATGCAAAGAATAGTTGGTACAGTATCAAGAGGATTAAGAACACCAATAATCAAACAAGGTGATGACATAGCAAGGATAGTTACAGACACAGTAATGCAGGCACAAAAACAAGGTGAGCTTGAAATAAGAGATAAGGACGTAATCGCTGTAACTGAGTCAGTAGTAGCAAGGTCTCAAGGAAACTACGCTACAACAGACGACATAGCACAGGACATAAAAAATAAATTCGGTGCAGACACCGTTGGCGTAATCTTCCCAATACTAAGCCGTAACAGGTTCTCATTAATACTTAAAGGCTTTGCAAAAGGCGTTAAAAAAGTAGTATTAATGCTAAGCTATCCTTCAGACGAAGTTGGAAATCACTTTATAACATTTGACGAACTTGACAAGCAAAATGTTGACCCATTCAAAGACGAATTTGACGAAAAGAAATTCAGAGAACTATTTAAAAATCCGGTTCACACATTTACAGGCGTAGATTATATCCAATTTTATAAAGAACTAGTTGAACAAGAAGGTGCTCAGTGCGAAATAATCTTTGCAAATGACCCTAAATCAATTTTAAAATACACAAAAAATGTAATTAACTGCGACATCCACACTAGAAAAAGAACAAAAAGAATTTTGACAAACGCTGGAGCTGAAAAAGTATTTTCCCTTGATGAAATATTAACACAAAGCATCAATGGTAGCGGCTACAACGCTGATTACGGTCTACTTGGCTCAAACAAAGCTACAGAGGACAGCCTAAAATTATTCCCAAGAGATTGCAAAGAATTAGCAGTAAAAATACAAAAAACTATAAAAGATTTAACCGGCAAAAATGTAGAAGCTATGGTATACGGCGATGGTGCATTTAAAGACCCAGTAGGAAAAATATGGGAGCTTGCAGACCCAGTCGTATCCCCAGGCTTTACTGACGGCTTAAAAGGAACTCCATCCGAAATCAAGCTAAAATATATAGCAGATAACGAATTTGCTGATTTGCAAGGCGAAGAGCTGCAAACTGCTATAGAAAAATATATCAGAGAAAAAGACTCCGACCTAGTAGGCAACATGATATCCGAAGGCACTACTCCAAGACAGCTAACAGATTTACTAGGCTCATTATCAGATTTGACATCCGGCAGTGGAGACAAAGGTACTCCGGTAATATATATACAAGGATACTTTGACAATTATACTAACTAATAATTTTTCATGTAATAAAACAGT
The DNA here is from genome assembly GCF_001693775.2 of Criibacterium bergeronii. GTDB lineage: Bacteria > Bacillota > Clostridia > Peptostreptococcales > Filifactoraceae > Peptoanaerobacter > Peptoanaerobacter bergeronii. The sequence continues at coordinate 217,591 of NZ_MBEW02000001.1, forward strand.
CGCACGATTGTGCGACTGTTTTATTAAATATTCTTATTTTAACTTAAAAATGCAAATTTAAATAAAACTCCAAGTAAAAAAGAATTAACTATATTTAATGCATTATACACATATATTTCTTTCCTGTTTTTAAAAAAATACATTAACATAAAATTAACAATCAAAGTGACATACATAAACCTTTGATTTGTATATCTACTAAAATACATGCCTAATAAAAACATACTTACGAGGATTATATATTCATAAATCTTTTTTTTCACTATTAAGTCCTTTCATAAACTTTCCCTCCGTATACTTTAGTGTAACAATTTCCATACCTAAGTATAGTATAAAACCCAATTTAATCAATATATTTCATTAATAGCATTTAGTTCATAAAAATATGTATTTCATATTTACATTTTGTATAGACTTAAAAAAATAAATCATTGACAAATAAACTTCCATGCTTTACAATCGATTAATGTAGAGGCACTTTTTATCCTCTTTTTTATCAAGTGCTTGATTTTTGCTAAAAGCAAACTGCTTTTATGTTTAATTATTTTTTATTGCCTAATTATTTAATAACTCTCTTATTTTTGATAATTTTGAGCAGTTATTTTTGGCACAAAAAGGGGGTTTAATATTGGAAGAAAAGACAATAATCGAGCTAAAAAATATCAGCAAGTCCTTTGATGGCAAGGACGCACTAAAGAATATAAATCTCTACGTCAAGGAAAATGAATTTATGACACTTCTAGGTCCTAGCGGTTGTGGTAAAACTACGATGCTAAGGATAATGGGCGGGTTTGAATTTCCTGACAGTGGTGATTTATTTTTTGATGGGCAAAAAATTAACCATGTACCACCTCACAAACGTGCTTTAAACACCGTTTTTCAAAAATACGCCCTATTTCCAAATATGGACGTTTACGATAATATCGCCTTTGGTCTTAAACTAAAAAAACAAAGTCCTGACAAGATTAAGGAAAAAATCACTAGAATGTTAAAGCTTGTCGACCTAAAAGGCTACGAACACCGAGATGTAGAGTCACTGTCCGGCGGTCAGCAGCAAAGAATAGCAATAGCTAGAGCCTTAGTCAATGAGCCAAAGGTTTTACTCCTTGATGAGCCATTAGCTGCTCTTGATTTAAAATTGCGAAAGGATATGCAATACGAGCTAAAAACCATGCAAATGGAGCTTGGTATTACATTTATATATGTCACCCATGACCAAGAAGAGGCTCTTAGTATGTCTGATACTATAGCCGTTATGAACCATGGCGTAATACAACAGATAGGCACACCGGAAGATATTTACAACGAACCTAAAAATAAATTTGTCGCCGACTTTATTGGTGAAAGTAATATAATTGATGGCAAAATGAATAAGGACTACCTTGTTACATTTAATAATGCTACATACGAATGTTTAGATGCAGGTTTTGCAGAAAATGAACCAGTAGATATAGTAATTAGACCTGAAGATATAGAAATAATCAAAGCTGAAAATGCAAAAATAAAAGGCAAGGTAACTGACGTATTATTTAAGGGCGTTCACTATGAAACTATAGTCGTTGATGAGTCAACTAATTTTGAATGGATGATTCATACAATTCATTACCATCCGGTTGACTCTGTAGTAGGTCTTGATTTTATACCTGATGCGATACACATCATGAAAAAGGGGGCTGCTAAGTGAACAATAAAAAGCCAATCTTAGCTACTCCTTATATATTATGGTCAATAATTTTCACCTTAGTACCGCTTGTAATCATCCTTATATTTTCGCTAAATTCCGGAAAGCAGATTGCAAAGCTGGAAACTACTTTTACACTAGATAACTATAAACTATTTTTCGACCCACTTTATATAGATGTTTTTTATAGGTCTTTAAAAGTATCAATTATTTCCACTATAGCCTGCCTAATTATAGGCTATCCTGCGGCGTATATCATCGCTCAGAAAAATGTAAAATTTAGAGATTTCTTGATACTTTTTATAATATTGCCCCAATGGACTAATTTTCTTTTAAGAACCTACGCTTGGATGTTTATACTAAAAGATAACGGTCCTATAAACAGTTTTTTAATGGGCACTGGTATTATCAAGCAGTCACTACCCCTGCTTTATACAGAGGGTGCAGTGATAATGGGTATGATTTATAACTTTTTGCCATATATGATACTGCCTATATATTCTGTAATCTTAAAGATTGACAAAAGATATATCGAGGCTGCCCACGATTTAGGGGCAAACAGCTCTACAACATTCAAAAAAATAATAATGCCACTTAGTATGCCCGGTGTAGTTTCAGGTATAATTATGGTGTTTATGCCGGCTATATCTACATTTGTTATCTCCGACTTACTTGGTGGCGGTCATACAATGCTAATGGGTAACTTGATACAAAATCAATTCTTAGCAGCTAGAAACTGGCAGTTTGGCTCTGCAATTTCTATGATTTTGATAATAATCATGCTAATTGCAATGTTACTTTTAGGTAGATATTCAAATAAGGACGGAGGCGGAGCAATATGGTAAAAAAATCTTCCCCTCTTTCAAATATTTATTTAGTATTGGTAATGCTGTTTCTTTATTTACCAATTATTATTTTGATTGCTTTTTCATTTAATCAATCAAAATATGGCGGCAGCTGGACAGGCTTTACACTAAAATGGTATCAAGAGCTGTTTAAAGACAAAAGCATTATGAAGTCATTATACAGCACTATAATAGTTGCACTGACTACTTGCTTATTTTCTACGATAATAGGCACAATTGCGGCGGTCGGCATAAATGCCATGGGTGCTAAAGCAAAAAAAATCACCTTAAATCTTAGCTATTTGCCTATGATAAATCCTGATATAGTCGTAGGTGTATCTTTAATCTCACTGTATTCAATCTTAAATTTTCAAAAGCTTGGATATACTACACTTATATTAGCACATATCACATTTTGCTTGCCTTATGTAGTTTTTGCGGTACTGCCAAAATTAAGTCAATTAGACCCACACTTGGAAGAGGCTGCAAAAGACCTTGGAGCCACTCCACTGCAAACCTTTTTCATGGTTGTACTGCCACAGATTAAACCGGGCATAGTAAGCGGTGCATTAATGGCAATTACTCTTTCATTGGATGACTTCATAGTAAGTTTCTTCACTACCGGCTCAGGTGTAAGCACATTATCCATAAAAGTTTACTCTATGACAAAAAGAGGACTTTCTCCAAAGATAAACGCTCTTACTACTCTTATGCTGCTTGTGCTGGTTACTCTGATGACTATTATTCAAATTGGTTCAAATAAAGATAAAAAAGATATTCAACAAGAAGATGACTGATAAATTGTATTAAATTTATAAATCAAAATGTAATAACTATTTAGTAAATTTAGAAAGGGTATACTAAAAAATGAAAAAATTGCTCTCAGTATTTTTTGCTCTAGCTCTAACTCTGACCGGTTGTGGCGGAGGTTCAACTGCTCCTGCTAATTCAACAGACAGTGCTGCAAAAGATGTTACCTTAAATGTTTACAACTGGGGAGATTATATAGACCCCGATGTACTGGATATGTTCACTGAAGAAACTGGTATCAAAGTTAATTATGAAAACTTTAACAACAACGAGGAATTACTAGCCAAGATAGAGGCTGGTAGCACAAATTATGACGTACTTTTCCCATCGGATTACATGGTCGGAATTATGAGAGACAAAGGTCTACTGCAAGAGCTTAACAAGGATAATATCCCTAATGCTAAAAATATTGACCCACGTTTTAATAAATTATCATACGACCCTGAGGATAAATATTCAGTGCCATATATGTGGCAAACAGTCGGTATAGTTTACAACAAAGAAAAAGTAACTGACCCTGTAGACACATGGGATTTGTTATGGAATGAGAAATACGCAAGAAAAATTATAATGCTTGACTCTTCCCGTGATACAATTGGCATAGCTCTTAAAAAATTAGGATATTCATTAAATACAAAAAATGACGAAGAAATCCAAAAAGCTAAGCAGTTGTTGATTGAACAAAAACCTTTAGTAAATTCTTATCATGTAGATTATTACAAGACAGCACTGATAGGAGCAGAGGCAGATATCTCCCTTGCATGGTCAGGTGATGCTATGTATATTAAATCAGAAAACCCTGTATATGAATACTCTATCCCAAAAGAAGGTACTAACATATCTATAGACTGTATGGTAATACCAACACAGGCAACCCATAAGCAAGAGGCGGAAAAATTCATCAACTTTATGAATGAACCTGAGATTGCCGCAAAAAATGCCGAATATATTAAATATTCTTCTCCAAACCTAGAGGCTATAAAATTACTTCCGCAAGAGGAAAGAAATAACGTGCTTATGTATCCACAAGGAGACATAGACAAAATAGGCGAACTTTTCGTCGACCTTGGAGATTATAACCAAGTATATGATAAAACTTGGACAGAAATTAAAACAGCAAACTAATCAGTTTTTCAGCAAGGTAAGCTATGCAAAGTGTGGCTTACCTTTTGTTTTTAAACTGTAACTATTTTATTTATTGATTACGATATATAATAGTAGTTAATAGTAATTTAAGTTTCATAATTAAAATATGGGTATAATATATACATATAGTATAGTTTTAACTTGCTATAAGATAAAAAATCCACAGCCCAAATAATAAATTTCTGTTTGAAAATTATTATGATACCGTTATAATATAATAAAGGTGATAAAATGAGCGAAAATAATAAAAAAAATAACAAAAAAAACTTGAAAGTGCCTTCAAAGCAAAGCAGCATATCAATCATAATTCTTATGATTTTGATTGGCTTTATGTTATTTAAAGACTCCTCTATTTTTAGTAACAAGGCACAAAACTCAAACTCCTATGTACCATTTAACGAATTTAACACCATGGTTCAAAAAGAACAAGTAGAATACGTCTTTTTTGAAGATGGAAATAATTCAACCTTGCAGTTCTTACCATCTCAAAGCTACCTTAAAGAAAAAGGTTATCCTATAACAACTGAGTACGCAAATATAACCTTAAATTTATCAACAACAAAAGAAACCACTATAAAGCCCGCACAAATCCCGTCTAATGGTATAATGAAGTTTGTCACTGAAAACCCGGGTTCTGAAAATTACAAGGCAACATTACTTAGCAAAGGTATAAGAGTATTTACAATACAACAGCCAGTAAGTATAACAATGATAGTTTTGTATGCACTTAATATGTTTTTACCATTGATACTTATCGTAGCGTTCATGCTATATTTCCAAAAACGTATGGAGCCAGCAGAAAACGAACTTACAACAGATGTACCTGATACAAAGTTTACAAATATAGCAGGTTATGAAGGTCTTAAAAATGACTCAAAATTCATTTTAGACTTCCTTAAAAAACCTCAGTCCTATGAAAAAATAGGTGCAAGACTGCCAAACGGCGTTTTATTCTATGGTCCTCCGGGAACAGGTAAGACACTTATGGCAAAGGCTATTGCAGGAGAGGCAAGCGTACCTTTTTATAAAGTAAACGGTTCTGATTTCGTTGAGCTTTATGTAGGTCTTGGTGCAAGAAGAGTAAGAAAATTATACAAGACAGCAAGAGAAACAGCCCCTTGCATAGTATTTATAGACGAAATAGACTCCATAGGTGCAGCTAGAGGAAATCACAGAGGCTCATCAGAAGACGATAAGACACTTACAGCCTTATTAAATGAGCTGGATGGTTTCTCAGCTAAAAATGGTGTAATAACTATAGCCGCAACTAACAGACTTGAAGACCTTGACCCTGCCCTAGTCAGACCAGGACGTTTCGATAGACAAGTTGCAGTGCCACTACCTAATAAAGAAGAACGTAAACAAATATTAGAGCTTTATGCAAAAACAAAAAAATTGTCATCAGAAATAGATATTGACAAGCTTGCAGCAAAAACCATAGATTTTAGCCCATCTGAATTGGAAAACCTGCTAAACGAAGCCGCCATAAAAGCAGTAACTAGAGGTAGCGAAGTCGTAGAACAAAAAGATATTGATGACTCTTACCTAAAAATAATAATTAAAGGCGACAAAAAAGAAGACAAAAGCCAAACAGAACACGAGAAAAAAGTCATTGCCTATCATGAGGCAGGACATGCCCTTGTGGGTTATATGCTTGGCAAACCAATATTGGAGGTCAGCGTCATCGGCACTACATCAGGTGCAGGTGGATATACACTTTCTCAGCCTAAAGAAGGTCTTAGGAGTAAGACCGATATGAAAAATGAAATCAAAGAGGCTTATGGTGGTCGTGCCGGAGAAATGATGATAGCAAAAAATCCTGATGACATAACAGTCGGAGCAGTAAGTGATATACAACACGCAACTAGAATAATTGACCGTTACATTAAAGTCTTAGGACTTAACGGTAGCCTGATAAACCTAGAAGAGCTTGGAATAAGACGACCTACAGATGAAATAATTGAACAGGCAAAACAAATTTCAGACGAATTATTTGCTGAAACAGTTGACATCTTAAAGAAAAACAGAAATAAATTGGATAAGCTGGCAGAGCTTTTACTGGAAAAATCTTTAATAGATGGCGTTACATTTGAGAAACTGATGAAAGAAACTAAAGAAGCTAACGAGGACGTATCTCAAGAAAAAGCGATACCTGTACTAAATGAAAAAAATGCAGTCTATGAAGTGCAATCCTCAAACGATAATTTAGTTTTTCAGGGCGATGAAAAAGATAAAAAGTTAAAATCTAAAAAGCAAAAAAAGCTTAAATTAAAAAAGAAACAGAAAGCTAAATTCCAAGAAAATCAAATGCTATAAAAACTAAGGTGTGTAGATAAAATTCTACACACCTTTTTTCGTTGCAGACTAAATATATGTCAGGTGGACTAAGTTGTAGTATACCACTTCACATTATATCCACAACATTATCTGTTTAACCAATTTTAACTACCACACCGCTGTCCTTATTTTTTCTTTCAAAACGTTCAAAACTTTTTGATTATATGATATAATTATATATTATGTTTAAAATTTTATGTAAAATAAATATAAATAAGTCTTACACAAGGAGATTTCATGAAAAACGAAAAAACTGAATTTGTAAAAGATATTACCAACATGGAAGATGACTTTGCCCAATGGTATACTGACGTAATCAAAAAAGCGGACTTAGTTGATTATTCACCTGTAAAGGGATTTATGGTAATAAAACCCTACGGCTACGAAATATGGGAAAATATCCAAAAAAATCTTGATAAAAGATTTAAACAGACCGGACATAAAAACTGTTATTTCCCACTACTTATACCGGAAAGCCTGCTCACAAAGGAAAAAGAGCACGTCGAAGGCTTTGCCCCTGAAGTTGCTTGGGTCACCCAAGGTGGTAATGAAACACTAGGTGAAAGACTATGTGTAAGACCTACCTCTGAGACAATAATCTGCTATATGTATTCAAAATGGTTAAATTCATACAGACAATTACCATTTAAATACAATCAATGGGCAAACGTAGTTAGATGGGAAAAAACTACAAGACCTTTTTTAAGAACTGCTGAGTTCTTGTGGCAGGAAGGACATACACTTCATGAAACTCAGGAAGAGGCAAAAGAAGAGGCATTAACAATGCTTGACATTTACAAAGAAATCGTTGAAGAATATCTTGCAATCCCAGTAATTACCGGTACAAAATCCGAAAAAGAAAAATTTGCAGGAGCTGATAAAACTTACACCATAGAGGCACTTATGCACGATGGCAAAGCTCTGCAATCCGGCACATCGCATGAATTAGGGCAAAACTTTGCCAAAGCTTATGACATTACCTATCAAGATAGAAACTCAAAGCTGGCTTACCCATTCCAAACATCTTGGGGAGTTACTACTAGACTTATCGGTGCATTGATAATGGTTCACGGAGATAACAGAGGGCTTGTAGTGCCACCTAGAATTGCACCAACACAAGTTGTAATAGTACCAATCCAAATGAACAAAGAGGGTGTGCTGGACAAGGCTAATGAAATAAAAAACAGCCTTATTTCAAAAGGCATAAGAGTAGAGCTTGATGATGATACAGCAAATACACCTGGCTGGAAATTTAATGAATATGAAATGAAAGGTATCCCTGCAAGAATAGAAATAGGACCAAGAGATATACAAAACGGCGTAGCAACTATAAGCAGACGTGATACAAACGAAAAATCTACAATAGAACTTGATAAAATAGCTGATGAAATCCCAGCATTACTGGAAGATATCCAAAAAGGATTATTTGAAAAAGCTAAAAAAAGAAGAGACGAAATGACCTTTGTAGCTACAGACTTTGATATGTTTAAGGAAAGAATGGCAAACAATCAAGGCTTAGCTAAAGCAATGTGGTGCGGAGACCCTCAGTGTGAAGAAAATATCAAAAAAGAAACTGCTGCAACAATCAGATGTATTCCTACAGAGCAAGAGCATCTAGGCGATGTCTGCCCATTTTGTGGCAAACCGGCAAAACACATGGTTTATATAGCTAAGGCATACTAAAAATGCGGGCGAACGAAGTTCCACCCTACAAATAAAATATAAATCGAGATAAAATATGAAATATACTAAGCATTTACTATTAGGTGGCATTTTTGCCACCTTTTTAGGAATATTCCTCTATAAACAAAACAATGACATAGAAGTGTCTACTCACGAATTTTATCATGAAAAAATCCCAAAGGATTTTGATAATTACAAAATACTCCAAATTTCCGATTTACATTCAAAAAATTTTGGACGACATAACAAAAAATTGCTAGATATAATAGATGCCCTTTCTCCAAATATAATAGTAGTCACCGGAGACATTTACTATAGTTACAAGGACAAAATAAAACATTCTCTAGCATTATTAAAAAAACTTGCAAAAAAATATCCGGTTTACTTTGTCACAGGCAATCACGAGCAAAGAGACAAAAACTGGAAAATGCACAAACTAAATCTGAAAACATATGGTGTCAATATAATCGATGAAAAAACAGTCAGATTAAAATTTAATAGTGCTCAAATCCAGCTTGCCGGCTTAAAAGACCCAAGCTTTTACCATTATCAACATAGATATAAAATTTTTCCTAAAAAAATAAAAACGCTCTATGCAAAATTAGACAAAAATCTATTCAATGTCTTGCTCAGTCATAGGCCTGATAAAATGGAGCATTATGCACAAAGTGGGTTTGATTTAGTCCTCTCAGGTCACGCCCATGGAGGACAGATAAGATTATTTAATAAAGGGTTAATCGCACCATCAGAGGGGTTCTTTCCAAAGTTCACAAGCGGGCTCTACAAACAAAATCAAACCTCCATGATAGTGTCAAGAGGTCTAGGCAGGACAATATTTTTTACAAGACTGTTCAATAAACCTGAGCTGATTTTAGTTAAGCTTAAAAATTGTAAATAATTGAAAAACTGGGGATGCGTTCCAAGAAAATTGGACACATCCCCAGTTTCATACCCCGAGATTTGTATTTATACTATTATCTATTTAAAAAATCACTATGTTTGAAAAATTGCAGTTTTGTTTGACAAGTGGGATTGCTAACGCTATGTGCGTAGCGAACAAAAGTGGCAAAAGGAAAATACAACTACACTTTCAATTAGCTTTTTCACTTTATGCAAGAGCGATACCTACAAGCTTAATATTATCCCATTCGGCAATTTTATTAAGCTTTTCGTCTGCGTCATAATGATACAAATAGCATGGGTCTTGCCAATTTGCATTAAGCTCAACATAAGCAAAATACTCATCACCATCTTTTTGAATATATTGTGCCTAATATTTTTTACAAGAGCCGCCATTATAGCAATCATGGTTTCATCAGCTTTAATCCTTTCTCCTTTTTCATTTGTAATAACTAAATCTGACAAAAGATTGCTAACCTCATTATTTACTATACTTGCCGAAAAACTTTCTGCTGTTTCTACACTGTATATTTCAACATCATCGGCAGTAAATGCGTCTATTTCCCGCCTTGTTGCGTTTTCATAAATCTCATAATAATTGCTTTTATCATTATCAACAGTTATGATTACTTTAACAACTGAGTAATTTTTAATACCGCAGGCTGAAAGTAAAAAACATACTGCATATATAAATTCAAAATTGTTTAACTATAAAAACCGCAATTTGTAGTTTACTTATTTTTATTCGTTCCATTTCCACAATGAATAGTATCCATTTACAGAAAATTCCACAAAATTCATACTTTCTGCTTGAGTAAATTCAATTATTGCTCCAAATCGGTCACTTTCTATATAACCCTTTTCCTCCATGTATTTATATAATAAGTCACCTGCATTATCCGGCTTTGCAATAATTACTTTTGGATATTCTTGTATTTCTACATATTCAGTATCTGTAAATGTAATTTTATATAAGCCTATAGCCACTGAAAATGGATTTTCTACATTAAATTTCTCTAAAGAAATTAATATTGATATCCCAAATAATGCAAGAAACAATACTGTTATAATTATTACTTTTTTTATATGTTTTTTCATATTTTACAGTAGTCCTTGTATTTTTCTAATTTGTTATTGGTTACCTTCCGTTTGTTTTTCTAATTCAGCATTGCTTTTTTGACTGAATAATAATGTGATTGCGTATACGTGCTCATATTCCTTTTCTTCTAATTTATTCGGTTCAAAAAATCCTGATACCGATTCTGAATATATTTCATTTTTTGAGGTCATAACCTGCAAAGCTACAGGTATCTCCTTATCGTATACTATTTCACTTTTATCATTTAATTTTGTTGTCGCTACTCCAAGATTGCCTAAATCTTCTGCCTCCATAGGTTTATATGAGGTTTTCCCCTTTTGATTTTCAGACTGAGTGGCTGTCCACACTCCATCAGCTATATAGTCAAACCCAAGTGCAATCCTACCTTTCGTATCTTTAAATTCACCTACTTCACTGGACAACACCTCCCATTTGCCATCTGCTAACACGTATGTACTTTTTTTCATAGTCTGTACTCCATCTTGTAGCACAAAATCATATATCATACGATTTTCATTCAAGCCAAGTAGCTCTCCTATATCCTCTTCTGTCTGCGAAAGCTGAGCCGGCTCTATATACATATTTTTATTGACTTTGTCATTTTGATTACCACACGCTGACAACCCTATCAAATAAACAATTACTAATGCTATTGATAATATATTTTTCATAACTATATATCCTCTAAGAATTTATTTTCGTAAATGGTGTAACAAACAAAACAAAACAATCACATAGTCAAAATTTTTAACTATAAAAACTTAGATTTATTGAGTTGTTTTCTCTTGCGAATTAAGCTTCCTATAAAATTCCCAATTAGAGAGATTGAGCCATATATGACAATGTAAATAGTGGCACTATCATTATAAAATATAAATATACTTGGGGCAAATAGTAGCATAATAAACAATGGATATAACAAATTAAACGAATTTTTTATGCCATAAATCATAGAAACTATGTAGCATATCATTGGAATACCAATTAACAGTATAAACATACCACTTCCGGTATCTATAATAAGAAATGGCAATATATAAAAGGCAAAAATCATTGCAAGCAAATATGGTAACATTTTTCTAAATTTTTCCATCACCAGCTCCTCTCTAAAAATTCTAAGTTGCACATACTTTAAACTGCTATTTGTCATCATAATCTTGAAATAGAATTTTTGTAGTCAAATACAACCAAGCCACAAACTTTACAAATAAAGCCATTAAAATCCGTACTAAATATAGCCTTGCTCGCTATCATTACATCGTCCTGATCTTTAGGATTTAGAGACAGCTTATGTCTAGTTTTATTGAAGGCTATAATATTTCCAGCTTGTAAAAATCCACTTTGCATTTCTTTCCCACAATTCGGACAATCCAATATCAACACCTCATTAATTAAAATATTTAATAGTCGGTCAATGTTTTATAACAATTGTGCAGAGTAAATGCCCAAATAAATTGGAAACATTCTAGCATCTGTTTACTTATTTTTTCCTAATAACACTACTGCGATTGCTAACGTAATAACTACCACAACCCCAATCATTATATAAGAAACGCTATAATTTTTAACCCATACACTGGTAGTTCCATCTGCTTTATTTTTATTACTTTCTTCAATAGCCTCAAGCTGAGCTTTTTCATTAAGTTTTTTTATTCTTTCCTGCTCAGCTTTTGCAAAATCTCCATTATTTATATAATCCTCCAGCCTTTTTGTCATATCATATGGGTCTAGTAATTTAATCTTGCCGTTTTCAAAGCTGTCTATTTTATAATAGTAAACATCTGTGTATATGGCTTTATAGTCACTATTTCCAATATCTCCACAAACTATTTGCTCTCCAACAGAAATATTTAACGGCTTTTCACTTACAAATTTATAAGTGTACTCTTTATCTTTAGTAAATTCCCCCTTGAAATTATACTTTTGTATCACTTTCATGCTATCGTCTCTAATTTCTGTAATCTCTCCTATGTAGGTTTGAGACTCTTCCATCATCAAAAGAGCCTCCGGTACATCACCAGCAAAGGAAAAATTCATAAATACCAAGATAAAAACTATAGCCAATAAACCTAAAATTATTTTCTTCATTCTTCTACCCTTTCACTTAAAGCACTTTTCATATTTTTTCTATTCATATTGTTTAGTCTTTTTGTTTTCTAATTTTGATATGATATCTATACAATTGTTTAAGTTTTCTATATACTCTTTTTCGTTATCTAAATGGGTAACGTCAATATTTAAACCTCTTAAAGCTTTAGATAACTTTTTATACTTTTCTAGGTCTAGTGAATTTAGTTCTCCATCTAAAATTTTATGTTTGATAAGCGTTAAGTGATTAATTCTTGCTCTATCAAGATTAGATATAGCATTAAATAAATCCTCAGACATTACTGGCTCGTCCATATTTTTTTGTGCAGTCCAAGCAAGGCTTAAATAAACAGGCGAATACTTAATTACTGCATCTACCCTGCCAAGTATGTAGTCACTGTCTTTGTCCTCTATTATGCCATTTACTATATCTTCATAAGAAAATAAGTCCATAGAATAGTAATAATTAAGGTACGACGAAAATCTGGCATATAGTTGTGAGTCTTTTGTATCTGTTTCTATTTTATCATTTTGACTACCAGTGCAAGAGGTCAAAATAATAAATAAAATAAGGCTAAGAAAAATAATTGGATATCTTCTCTTTTTCATTTTATACCTTTCAGAAAATCTAATACTAAACTGCAACAAGTTATTTTAATTATAATTCTATAAACTTAGGTAAGCAAAGTTGTCCCCTACAGTAGGCATTTATAATTATTATAATACAAATTCTGCGTAGAATTCATATTCGTCAAAATCTCCAGCCTCTCTAAAATCTGTCACTTCTTTTGATATTTTATACCTGCCACTGGATAATTCTCCATAAACCTTTGACCAATCTAGTTTCATTTCGGTTGTATCGTTATTTTTTATTTTATATGCTACATCATTCCAACCTAAATCTGATATTTTTATTTTTACTTTTTCCCAGTTGTTATTTATCAGCTTTTCTATTTCGTAATACTCGCCTGTTATCAGCTCTGCTGTAGGTTTAGCGTTACTTTGATTAAATATTAATGTTGCTCCTGTTTTTGTAGCATTTTTTACAGTAAAGCTTAAGCCTAAATTATTTTTAAGCTCCATGCTGTCCACTATAGCTTTTATATTTTCCAGCGATGTCCTGCCCTCTATAGTGTATTGCACTCCATCAGCTACAAATACTGCTATTTTTTGTGATATATTTTCTTCGCCATTTTTAGATGCTGTATCCTCTACGATATTTACTTTATAGCCCCTAGCTGATAAATAGCTCTCCTTAAATTTATACATTCCTAGATACTCTACTTGCAATCCACTTTCTTTTTGCTCTTTGCTCAGCATTATTGCTACATCAAGTGAAATAGGTGTGAGGTACTCTTCTCCTCTATCGTAGGTATATCTGCTATCGCCTTGAATATACTTATAATTTTTAGTGTCTCCTAAAATAAAGTTTTCACATCTGATTTTAGCGTAGTCTTTATTGTCTGTTTTTAGAGTTGTTACTACATACTGATTGTCTTTAGTCAATTCGCTGTCCAGCAAATTTATGCCCAGCTCTTGTTGAAATTTTTTATAGTAATTGAGTTTTTTTACAGTGATATGACCATAGTCATCAACTACTGCATTGAGCTTGTTAAACTTCTTTACATACATACTATCTAGTTTAGGCAATTTTTCTTGCTCTGCTTGTGACATCGCTATAAAAATATTTTCTGACACTATATGAGCTAACAACACGCTTAATGATATAAGAGCTAATACTGCTATTAAGACAGCTTTCGCAGAATTTCTATTATCACACTTCATTTCTACCCTCCAATGATTATTTTTTTGTGCAACTGTTGATATTTATGCTATATTTAAGTGATTTTGAGCTACTGTTTCTAAGTATTATTTCGTATCTGCTGTTTTTTTCAGCTCTTACCAAAAGCTCTACTTTATCATAAAACATATCTCTATAAATGACGTTTTCTTGATCTAAAATTATTATTTCATACTCAATGTCTGATTTTGACTTTAGGTCACTTATTTTTATTGCAATGTCATCATGACTTTTGTCCATAAATCTTGATGTGTCCAATTTGTACCCTTTATGCCCAAATTCTTCCAGCTTTACATTTTCACAATATTGCTCAACATCTTTTTGTATTAGTGGCTCTATAACTCCTAAATTTAATTTATCGTATGTAGCATTTGTAATTTGTTCTACTTTGCTAGTCAAGACAGGTTGGTATTGCACCGGCTCACCATCTACCACTACTGTATTTTCATCATGTGTCCACACATTCGTAAATGATAGTAGGCTAAGTAACACTACCAAAATTAAAACAATACTGCCTGATAATTTTTCGTGGTATTTTGTGAGTATCTTAGCTCTATCTAATGTAGGGTGCAATTTTAATGAAATGTTGCCATTTTTTTCATCCTCTACTTCAACCAGCTTTAGCATGGACTCAAGGTATTCTTTTTTGTGCTCCTTTGTAATACCAAGCTTTTTTAATACAAGCTTGTCGCAAAGTATCTCTATATCATCTTCTACATATTTTAGTGTAACAAATACAAATGGATTGTACCAATATATACAAGCCACAACATATTTTAAATGACTCCATATTATGTCATATTTGCTTATATGAATAAGCTCGTGAATTAACACATATTTTAATAATTTTTTGTCAGCAAGTATTCTTGATTGCAATATTATTTTAGGCTCAATAATACCATATGTAATCGGTACTTTGATATCGTCATTTAGCATTATTTTGAGCTTACGTTTTATATTAAACAGCCCCATACATTGCTTCATAGTGTCATCATATTCTATAGGTACAGAATTTTTGACAGCTCTTGTCATTTTAACTATTTGATATATCACATAAGGCACTAATAACAGTGCTACAATAACTCTATTTCTAGTGTAAAGCACACTGCCAAGAGTGTATATAACACCCTCGTAATAATATACGAATGAGTCCGCAAGTGCAAAAATACTTTGCCCTATCCCTGTCATATTTTTTTTGTCAATTACCAACAAAAGATTTAGCGGTATTATAAGATACGCAAAAAGTATAGACCACAAAACTATATTTGCATACTTGTTGCTGTTTAGATTAAAATTTTTCCTCACCAGCAGTATCATCGCTATCATAAAAATACTGGTTACGCTTTTATCCAGCGATGTGACAGTAATTAATTCTAAATACATGATATTATCCTATTCATCAATTTTTTCAATAATTTGCTGTATCTCATGCAGCTCCTTTTTGCTAATTTTTTTCTCAGATACGAACGCAGAAAATAGCTTTACAAATGAACCGCTAAATAAATTATCAATAGCCTCCTGCTGTTTATTTTTTAGTGCCTCTTCTCTTTTTACAATAGGCTTTATTGTATATTTAGGATATCTTCTTGTGATTGCACCCTTTTCCAGCAGTCTACCAAAAAATGTATAGCAAGAGGTCTTGCCAATACCATACTTTTCATTAAGTAGCTTTGCCAGCTCCAAGGCTTGTATCTCACCATTTTCGTCCAAGCAATCTCCAGCCCATAGAGTCTGCATCACTGTCAACTCTCCATTTGAAAATTCCATTTTTCCTCCTTATTTGCATTAGATAAATTTGTTTAAGTAATCTTTTTTTTATAATTATTAATTAGAGTAATTATAATTTTGTATATAAAGTTTTTTATTAAATTAGAAAAGGTGATTTTTTTGTGTAAAAATTTAAAAAACTATGCTATTGACACACACGCCCATTTATGGCCTATTGAATATTTGGAAACTTTAAAACGATTAGGCTCAACACAAACTGATATAGCGATAAATGAAGATTGGAACGCTTTTGAAAACAACCCTTTAGAAACTCTAAAGAAAAGTTTTTATTTTGATACCGCAAACTTTTTGGAGGCCGCCTTACTTAATTCAGCAGAAATATTAGGATTTGCCCATCTGTTAATGGGCAGTTATTTTCCGTATTTTAAAGATAAAAAATATATAACAGCAGCAGAATATATATAAGAAACTCACGCCTAAAAGACGAAGAAAAGCTAGCCATTTTATCTGATAATGCTAAAAAACTGGTGTATTATTGATTAGTATTTTACACTATACAATTAACACTATTAGCAATCACATTCTAAACAATTTTATTTTCATTTTGAGTATATATTAATTTAGAAAATTAATCAATAGTTATACTTAAAAAAATTCATTTAAATAATATATTTATGTCAAGTATCCATGAAAAATAATATGAGCTTTATTGTTAATTATTAGCTTAAAACTGAAATATAAACTGATGAAACTTTTAGATTAAATGTATAATAGCTTTATATTAAATACTAATAATGAGCATTAATGCCAGTTATATAGTAAAAGCTTAAAAGGAGAACTAAAATGAGACCTTATGATAAAAAATCTCATGCGGTAGACTATGCTATGCTAAGAAAGACTATTACAATTTTTCAAGGTGATTACGATATAATAAAACAATATGCATACTCCGTTAATCAAAGCTTTTCTGAGGCAATCAGAACTTTGTCTGTAAAACAAATCCAACAGCAGGAAAATGAAGATTTATTGTCATTTCTAAATAATAATTGCAAATTTATTGATGAATACGAACAAAAAGAAATAGACTCAAAAAATCTAGACTATACTAACTTAAATGGATTTGTAAAAGTCGAATTTACTGATTAATCATACAGAGGTATTAAAATGACTTCAACGAAGTACAAGTATGAATTATTCATATCAAAAGACGCTCAGAAGTTTATTAAAAACCTTCCGATTGAAGGTACTAAGTTTTTGAAAGCATTTAGAGAAATAATAAAAGACCATCCACTTTGCTCAAATTATGACATCAAAAAAATTAAAGGTAAAGACGTAGACGACTTATTTAGATTAAGGCTAGGCAAATACAAAGCAATATTTACAGTGGTTGATAATGTATTAAAAGTATTTGTATTGCAAATCGACAGCACAGGAGATATTTACAAAAGTTAAAGTTAAGACGATTTAATTAAGTCTTAGTATAAAATTTTTGAAAAAAGGACTGTTTACATTTTTTTGTAAACAGTCCTTTTTATTTACCAGTTGTAGTCTTTTGCAGTGGCATAATAGAACAATGTGGTCAGGCAGTGTCCAAAAAAATAGGACATAACCCCCGTCACCTTACATCATTAATTTATATATAATTTTTTAAATATTTACTTTCTTCAAATTTTTCTCTTGTTAGCTGCATTTTTATGCAGCTTACGAAGATGCCTCCTCTTTTTACTGTAAAATATTTGGAAATACTTTTATACTTGTCATCACTGAGAGGGTTTATTTCGTAGTTATCAAAGCTTTCTTCGGTAAATTTTAGGGCTTCAAATCCCATTTTTTTGTATATTCTATAAGCTCGGTCGTTATATTTTGCGACTGTAAGATAAAGTTTTTTATATTTTAGTTTATTGAAAAACCATTTAGCAAGTGTGTTTAGTGCATC
Organism: Criibacterium bergeronii; assembly: GCF_001693775.2. Taxonomy (GTDB): domain Bacteria; phylum Bacillota; class Clostridia; order Peptostreptococcales; family Filifactoraceae; genus Peptoanaerobacter; species Peptoanaerobacter bergeronii. The sequence continues at coordinate 235,645 of NZ_MBEW02000001.1, forward strand.
TGTACCGTAGCCGTTTTCGATTTTATCAGGATTTAGCACTACTCCAAACTCTGCTGTCTTAAAAAAGGTTCTGATTTTTCTTAGCGAAATATAGCCTACCACTTCTCCATAAAAATCTGTTATGGCTACAATTGCCCTATTACCGGTAGACTTTACTTTAAACCACCGGATGATTTCGTCATTTTCAAATTTAGGGAAGTCATAGTCGGCAAAAAGTCTATCTTTATGCGAACCCCACTGTGTCATTTGCTTGACCTGTGATACTCTCATATTTTTTAATTTGACTTTTTTACCCGTCTCATCGATAAAAATATTCATTATGCGACCTTATACTTAATGCTTATATATTTTTTCTAATTTAAATGCGACCATTTTCACTATAAAATATTTAAGTGAAGATAATCGCATTTTATTTTTTATTTTTTATCTTTTTTCACAAAGCTTATAGCGATAAGCTATATCCTTTTTGTTTTACTTAAAAGAATTTTGCTAAATCTGCAAATAACTGATATTTTCCCAGCCACTTTAGCTCTACTGTACCGATTTCACCATTTCTATGCTTAGCCAGTATGACTTCTGTTATGCCTTTTTTATCTGTGTCCGGGTCGTATATTTCATCGCGGTACAAAAACATAACCACGTCTGCGTCTTGTTCGATAGCTCCTGACTCTCTAAGGTCTGATAACATAGGTCTGTGGTTTGTACGTTGTTCAGGTGCTCTTGATAGCTGTGACAAGGCTATTACCGGGCAGTCCAGTTCTTTTGCTAGTATTTTTAGGTTTCGTGAGATGTTTGATATTTCTTGCTGCCTGTTTTCTGTTTTAGTTGAGCCTTGCATCAATTGCAAGTAATCTATTACTACTAAATCCAAGCCTTTTTGCATTTTGAGTTTTCTACAAAGTGACCTTATGGCTGTAACATTTATGCCTGCATCATCGTCTATTTCAATCTTATAGTCATTCATCATGGATATGCCATCAATCAGATTTTTCCACTCGTCCTCAGATATATCGCCTGATTTTATATTTTTCATTTCTACTTTGGATGTAGCTGATAATATTCTTTGTGCCAGCTGGGTCTTACTCATTTCCAAGGAAAATACTGCTACTGAGCCACCTTTTTTTGCGGCGTTCATAGCTAGGTTTAATGCAAAGGCGGTCTTACCTGTAGCTGGTCTTGCAGCAACAAGTATCAGGTCTGTTTTTTGCAGTCCGTTTGTGATGTAATTTAAATCTGCAAAGCCTGTATCTATGCCTGTAAGTCTGCCTTTATTTTTATAGTTCTGCTCGATGGTGTCATAGGTCAAATTTAATACTTCTTTTATTGAAGAAAAGCCTCTGTTTGTCTTATCCTGAGATATATTAAATATGTTTTGCTCTGCCAGCTCCAAAACGTCTTGTATGTCTTTTCCTGACATTGCATAGCCTATGACTTCATTTGACGATTTAATGACTCTTCTCAAATCAGATTTTTCTTTTACTATTCTTGCATAATACTCTGCATTTTTTGAAAAATCCACATTTGTAGACAGTGATGTAATAT
>NZ_MBEW02000020.1 GCF_001693775.2 Criibacterium bergeronii
TAGTTTGATTTTTTCATTATCAGAGAACGGATTTTCTTGTAATACTGTATTATCTAATGTAAATATATTTATTTTGTCAAAATACGGCTCCATTTCATACACAAAGTAAGGCTGGTTTGTATAGCCTGCAAAAAAGTCCAGTTCGATGTCTTTTTTCTTCAATTCTTTTGCTAGATATAAAAATGGGGCTATACCTATACCACCGGCTACAACAGCTATTTTTTTAACTGTATCTTTTGTGAGCTTTTCTATATCAAATCCATTACCCTGAGGACCTAAAAGGTTAATTTTATCTCCGGTTTTTAATTTTGCAAATAATTTTGTGCCTTTTCCTGTGGCAAGGTATAAAAATGTTAGCCTGCCGTACTCGTCATCGCAAATGCTGATTGGTCTTGACAAATATGGTGAAGATGTGCCCCAGTTTCTGAGCATGAAAAATTGTCCGGGGCGTGTAACGTCATTACATAGCACTATCATTTTATATACATTGTCGGATATTTTTTCGTTGGTGAGGACTCTTGTTTCATTGTAAGCGGATTTCATCAGTTGTTCAAATCCTCCTTCATTTTAAGAATTAGTTCTGTTATTTTATCATCAAATTCTTTTTGGTTTTGAGTATTTTGAGATTTTGCAATTATGCCTCTTGAGGAATTTATTATAGCTCCGTTTTCATCCTTATTAAGTAGTAGTCTTGCGTCTTTTCCGGTAGCTCCCTGTGCTCCATAGCCGGGCACTAGGAAAAATGTATGTGAAAATCTATTTCTGATGTCTACTGCCTCAGCATTATGGGTTGCACCTATTACAAATCCAATTCTTGAGTAGCCGTATTTGCCGTTAAATCTTTTGCCGATTTTGGTTAACTCTTGACCGATTTTTTGGTACAAATATTCATCGCCGACTTGTTTTAGCTGGATATCTTTTGAGCCGGGGTTGGAGGTTCTGACTAGTACAAAGATACCCTTGTCTTTTTTTTCAAAATATTCGAAATATGGGTCAAGTGAGTCGTATCCCATGTATGGATTTAAGGTTACAAAGTCTGACTCAAATTCGCCATCAAAAAATGCTTTTGCATACATCTTTGCTGTGGCTGCTATGTCAGAGCGTTTTACATCTGAAACTACAAGGCAATTATTTTGTTTTAAATAATCAAGTGTCATTTTAAATGCTTTTAATCCGTCAAGTCCAAGTGCCTCGTAGTAGGCAATTTGTGGCTTGTAAATTGCCACAAACTCTTTTGTCAAATCAATAATATTTTTATTAAATTCAAAAACTGCCTCTGTAATATTTTTTTGGCTTTTCATAAATTCAGGTATATATGAAAGGTCGGTATCAAGTCCTACGCAAAGTGGACCTTTTTTTTGTACTTGTTCATACAATTTATCTATTATCATATTTAAATTCTCCATCTTTAATAGTGGCAACTACAATTCCTTGTAGCTGTTTGTCTTTAAAAGGTGTATTTTTGCCCATAGAGTCGAAATTATTCGGGTCTACGGTATAGGTTTTGTTGATATCGACTAGGGCAAGGTCTGCTACATAGCCTTGTTTAATTAGTCCTCTTTTTTCATACATTCCGTCAAATATTTTATATGGATTGTAGCTAATAAGCTCTGATAATTTATTTAGTGTTATGTGATTTGGCTTAACTAGGTTGCTATAGCATACTCCAAAGGCGGTCTCTAGTCCAACCAAGCCGGGTGCGCCATTTTTCTTTTCCTCGGCTGTATGTGGAGCATGGTCAGTGGAGATTGCATCAATTGTACCGTCTTTTATTGCCTCTATTACTGCGTACACGTCTTTTTGTGTACGGATTGGTGGGTTTACTTTAAATTCATTGTCATATAAAGCAATGTGATGTGGAGTAACCTCGCAGGTCACATTTGTGCCATGTTGTTTTGCTAGTCTTATAGCCTCTAAGGAGTCTATTGTGCTGACGTGGCTTAGGTGTAGTCTTGCACCTGTGGCATGGCAAAGGTAGAGGTCTCTTATTGTGATTATATCTTCGGATAATCTGTAGTCTATAGGTGTCAAGTATTTATCCTCGGCGTGTGTCATTATGGTGAGATTTTTTTCTTTGGCAATCAGCATGGATTTATAGCTGGTAAGGTTTGATATTATTCCTTTACCATCATCGGAAATGAATTTGACTTTTTTTGTATCTATTTTATCTAAATGCTCAAGACTTTCACCGTCAAAATCATTGGTTACGCTGACGCATTGATGTATGTTGATTAGTCCTATTTTTTTTGCTTTATCAAGTACATAATTTACTACTTGCATATCATTTGCGATAGGCTTGGTATTTGCCATGAGATTTATCAAGGTGTATCCGCCTTTTACAGCGGCTTTTGAGCCGGTTTGTATTGTTTCTTTATGGGTGTAGCCGGGGTCTCTAAAATGAGCGTGCAGGTCTACAAATGATGGCATTACAGTCAGTCCTGTGCAGTCATAGGATTGTAGATTTTCGTCAACTTCATCGGATATTTTTTCAATGAGAGCATTTTTGATGTATAAATTTGTATTTTTTACAGTCTTGTTTTTGTCTACTACGTCTACATTTTTTAATATGTAATTCATTTTAGCACCTATTCATAAATATTATAAATGTTAGCACTTAATTTATATTATAATGGAAATAATTTTAAAGTATAGTCTATTTTACATAATAAATTGCTTTATCCTCTTAGAGAAGATAAAGCAATTTGATTTTTATTTAGAATTTTCTTATAGTTTCGCAGTAATGGCATTTGTAAGTCCTGTCGGTTTCGCTTACCAGTTCAAATTTTTGTTTGATTTCTCTTTCTGCTGTTGTAATACATCTTGGGTTTTTACATTCAAATATGCCTTCGATTTTTTCAGGGATAGTTGGTTTAATTTTTTTAACTACTTTTTCGTCCTCTATAACGTTAATAGTCAGATTGTTGTCAAATGCACCTATTACAGAAAAATCAAAGTCGGTCTTGTTTTCTATTTTTATGATGTCTTTTTTTCCAAGTAGTGGGCTGTTTGCGTTTAGTATTAGTGCTACTTGATTATCTTTTATTTCGTCTAGTTTCATGTATTCATATATTTTCATGCCAACACCCTGTTTGATGTGGTCGATTACTATACCTTTTTTTATACTTGTGATTTCCAGCATTATTTTACCCCCAATAATTTACAAATAAGAGCCATTCTTACATACATTCCGTAAACTGCTTGCTTGAAATACCAAGCTCTGTCGTCTTTATCCACCTCTGTTTTTATTTCGTTTACTCTTGGCAGTGGGTGCAATACTATTAAATCCTTTTTAGCAAGCTGCATTTTTTCTTCGTCCAAGATATAAAAATCCTTTAGTCTCACATAGTCAGCTTCGTTGAAAAATCTTTCTTTTTGTACTCTTGTCATATAAAGTATGTCAAGCTTGCCAATTACGCTTTCGATGGTTTCTACCTCTTCAAAGTCGATATGTTCTTCTGTTAATTCATCAAGTATATATTCAGGTAATTTTAGTTCAGGAGGAGATATTAGATAGAATTTTGTGCCTTGGTATCTTTTCATAGCTGAGATAAGTGAATGTACTGTCCTACCAAATTTTAAGTCTCCACAAAGACCTACTGTTAAATTTTCAAATTTATTTTTTGCAACTTTGATTGTAAGTAAGTCTGTAAGAGTTTGTGTTGGGTGCTGGTGACCGCCATCTCCTGCATTTATTAGCGGGGTTTGGCAGGTTTCAAGTGCGTGAAGTGCTGAACCCTCCTTTGGGTGACGCATTACTGTGATATCACTGTATGATGAAGATACTCTGATGGTATCAGCTAAAGACTCTCCCTTAGCTGTTGAGCTGGATGAGCTTTCTGCAAAGCCTACTACCCTGCCGCCAAGTCTGTTCATAGCAGCCTCGAAACTAAGCCTTGTTCTTGTACTTGGCTCAAAAAAAAGACTACTCATCAATTTGCCATCGCAAATATGTGTGTAGTCTTGAGGATTATCAATAATGTTAATAGCTAAATCAAAGATTTCATCAAGTTCCGATATACTGAAATCCTCGATATCAATCAAACTTCTACCTTTTAGCATTGTTCCTCCTAAAATTCAAATAAAAAAATCTTTACAATAATTTTATCAAACTTCAAAACATTTTTACTATATTATCATTTTTAAAATGAGTTGTCAAGAAAAAAGGGAGGTAAAATTTTTAGTAATAAAATGGCTATTTTTAAACGCTTATATAAATGTAGAGCTAAAACTGATAAAAATTAATAGGAATTGATTACAATTCTTTAGTTAGATTTTTCTTTTTGCCAAGACCATTTTGTCTTGCATAATAGAATAAATATTGCTGAGCATAGCCTGCTAAAGCTCCGAAATGGTTTATGCCGTAGGTTCTCATATTTTTTAGAGAATAATTTTGCTCCTTTACATAAAATTCTTCCATAACTCTTTTAACCCATACATCTACAGGAAAAGCATCTGATTTATTTAAAGAAAACAAAGCTATGCAGTCTGCAACCTTTGGACCTACTCCGGGCAAGGTCTGTAGTAATTGAGCCGTTTCGTCTAAGTTAAGATTTTTAAAATCATCATAGGTCATATTGTCATCAAGCATTTTTTGAGCGGCTTTTTTGATATAGGGTGCTCTAAAAGCTGCTTTTGATGCTTTTAAAACTTCCATATCTGCATTTGCAAGAGCTTCCAGTGTTGGAAAAGCATAGTAGGTTACGCCATCTAAGGACTGCAACTTTTCGCCTAAGTGCTCAGATAAAAACAAGACACATTTTTTTATGGAGGTGATTGAATTTCTTGCTGAAATTATAAAGGATATGACATTTTCATGGAAATCTTGGTTTAATATCCTCATACCACTTCCAAAATCACAAGCTACGTTCAAATGCTCATCCATTGGCTTTAAGGCTTTTTTGATTTTTGAATAGTTTGTGTCTAAATCAAAATAATTTTTCCAAATAGTTTCATAGTCAGTTATATTTGTATTTCTAAGTATTACATCATTTTCATTTTTTGATACGTTTATAACTTTGTTTTTTGCAACTATAGCGTATGAATTATCCTCTTGCTTGTAAAATCTAAAGCATTGTCCGCACTCAAATATATGCTCCGGTACAAAGTCCGGACAGTCCTGTAATATTACCGCATCTTTTTTTTGTATAATCTGCATTGTTTCTCCAAATTTAAATATCAATAGTTTCTCTCAAATTTTAATGAACAATAACAATATTTTACCATAAATAAAAATACTAATGTATAAAAATTTGTATATTTTGCAATTAATAAATTTATTTTTTTAGGCCTTTTGATATTTTAGTCAATTAATCATATTGAGAATTATAATCTTTGGTATCAACTTTTGGAAAGATAAGTGTAAATACAGAGCCTTTCCCTTCTACGCTGGTTACTTTTATCTCAATGTTGTAAATTTGAGCTATGTGCTTAACTATACAAAGACCTATTCCTGAGCCTCCGGATTGTTTAGATCTGCTCTTATCGACTACAAAAAATCTGTCAAATATCCTGTTCAAATATTTTTCGGGTATGCCTTGACCTGTGTCACTGATTGACAATACTGATGTATTGTCAAGCTTTGATAATACTACCTTAACCTTGCCTTTTTCATAATTATATCTAATCGCATTGCTGATGAGGTTGCTTATCATTTCACTGACTAGCTCTTCATTGGCAAAAAATGCAATTTCATCATCGACATCTAAATCAAGACTGACTTTTTTAAACTCTGCATTTGGCACTTGATTTGAGACACAATTTCTGACTATGGAGCTTAAATCTAAAATAGTTTTTGGAAAGCCGGTTGCATTTTCGTCCAAAGAAGAAAGCTTTATTATGTTATTTATCAAAATAGTCATTTGGTCAGCGGATTTTTTTATCTTAGCTGCAAATTGCTTACTCTCCTTTAAGGATACGTCCATGCTGCATAGTATATCTGCATAGCCGATAATTGCAGTAAGTGGAGTTTTTAGCTCATGGGATATATTGGCTGTAAATCGCCGTTTGGTAAGCTCTTGATTAAATGAAATTGTATCGTCTATAAGTAGACACATAATGCCTATAAGGCGGGTGTCCTCGTGAATGGGGTTTAAATACAGCTTTACATAAGAGCTACCTATTTGCACTGTTTTTGCTACATTTCCATTGGTATATGCCTTGTCAACAAGCTGGAGAATTTCATGATTTCTAGATAAAAAAATGATATTCTTATCTTTATAGTCAAATTTATCAGAGCCTTGCAAAAGTTTAACAGCAGGCTTGTTGATATTTAATATTTTTTTATTTACATCAAGTAGGATAAGTCCTTCTTTGATATTGTAAAGTATAAAGTCACTTTTCATCAATCCGGGATTTTGAGTTTTTTTAGGAGCAGTTGAATATTTTTCTATGTCACCTTCTGTTTTAGAGGCGAAGTTTTTAGATAAAACTAATGTCATATAGATTGTAAAAGCAATAATAACTACAAGTGTAAGCAAGTTGCTTGCAAAATCCATATTATTCTCCCACTTTGTAACCTACGTTTCGTATTGTTTTAATAATTTTGCCACTGTCGCCCAGTTTTTGTCTAAGAGATTTAATGTGTGCATCTATAGTTCTAGTTTCACCTTCAAAGTCAAAGCCCCAAACGTTGTTCATCAAGCTTTGTCTTGAGATAACTATATTTTTATTTAAAAGTAAATATTTTAGTAGTTCGTATTCCTTATGAGTTAAGACGACTTTTTTATTATCGGTATAGACGCTATGACTTTTTATATCTATTTTAACGTTATCATAGTTTAAATAAGCATCTTCAAAGCTACTTTGAGGTTTACTACGTCTTAACACTGCCTTTACTCTTGATATAAGCTCCATTACTCCAAACGGCTTGGAAAGATAATCGTCTGCACCAAGGTCAAGAGCTTTTACCTTGTCAATTTCTAAATCTTTAGCAGACACCATTATAACAGGTATGGATTTATATCTTTCAGTCATCTTTATATATTTTAATACTTGGAAACCATCTTGTCCGGGCATCATAATATCCAAGAGTATTATGTCAGGTAGCTTTTTTTCTAAGGAAACATAAAAATCTTCTGCATTATCAAACCCATCAGCCTTAAATCCACTGTTTTTGAGTGCAAATATCTCTACATACCTTATGTCGGAGTCATCTTCTACTATATACGCTAACATCTAAACCTCCAAAGTTTGTCAAAGAAGTGTTATTAGAAATATTTTAATGGTAAATCTTAACAGTATATACATTGTATTCAATATTATAAGTTAATTCAATGATTTTATTAAATATTTTAAATTTTTTCTAAAATTTATGTAAAAAACACCTTGGAAATTAAACCAAGGTGCTTTGATGGCTATGCACATTATTTAGCTGCTAGAGCGTCCCAAGATGTGATTTCACCTGTGTAAACGCCTTTAATTTGCTCCATAGACATATCTGTGGTAGCATTTTCATTATTGACTATTATTGCTATACCATCAAGAGCAATAACTGTAGGAGTAAGGCTTGCTTTTTCTTCTTCTTTAAGTTCCCTTGATGCCATACCTATATCGGATATACCGTTAATGGCATCTGTCATACCAGTTGTAGAGTCGGATTGTTGTATCTGTATAGCCATATCAGGATTTATGACATTGTAAGCCTCTTTAAGTTTTTCCATAACCGGAGTAACTGAGGACGAACCCGAGATAGTTATTTTACCTTTCATGCCATTGCCTGTATATTCGGCAGGAGTTTCTATTTTTGCAATATAGCCTTCTTTTTCAACTACTTCTTGTCCCTGCTTGCTTAGTATGAAGTTTATGAAATCCTGAGCCTCAGGACTAGCCTCACCTTTTGTAGCGATATTGAATGGTCTAGAAAGCTTGTATGAGCCATCTTTTACGCCTGCAGCAGTAGCCTCTACACCATCGACTTTAAGTGCTTTGACTTTATCGTTTACAGAGCCTAGAGAAATATATCCTATAGCAGCAGGGTTGTTAGCAACGCTTGTCATTACAATATTAGTAGAGTTAGCTATTTCAGCGGTATCTATCGTCATATCCTTTTTCTTGCCGTCATCACCTTTAGCCTCTACCTTTGTTAATTCGATGAAAGCACCTCTTGTACCTGAGCCACTTTCTCTTGATATAACTGCAATTTCGCCTTGAGATGCTGCATCACCTTTTGTTTGTGTAGCGTCCTTAGCACCGCCGCAAGCTGCTAGGGTTGCTACTAAAGCTACAGCAAAAACGCCTTTAACTATTTTGTTTAATTTCATACCAGTCTCCTTAATATTAAATTATATTTCATCGGTGAAAAATTATCTAAATCATCGACACTGGTATTATCTTAGCGTAGTATTGTAAAATTAGTATGTTGCAGAAGTAAAAATGATGTAAAATATTAATAATTATCAGGCAAATCATTTTCTATTAAGATTGCTTTTTTGTTATTTACGTTTAAATTTATGGCAAAGTTTAGGGCATCTGCCATGTTGGAGAAGATATTTATTTTCTCTTTTGGATAATTTTTTTCTTTTAATCCGTCTTGTATAGGTAAGGTTTGTTTTTGACCGACTAGCACGACTATATCGGCAATATCTGCTATTTGCATACCAAATTCTTTGTTTCTTTGGTAAAATTCATCGCCTAGCTCTATCATGCCGGGAGTGACGACTATTTTTGTCATGTCAAATAATGCAAGTGTGTCAAGAGCGGATTTTGCCCCTGTAGGGTTGGAGTTGTATGCGTCATCTATAATAAGTCCAAATGGTCTTTTTAGCACTTGTTGTCTGTGCTCTACTGGTCTTAGCAGTTTTACTCTTGATACTAGAGTTTCATTTGATATGCCAAGTGTTTTTGCTATTGCTACACAACCTGCTATATTTAATATATTATGTTTTCCTAGCAGACTGGTTTCAAATTCTACATCTTCACCATCTAAATTTAGTTTAAAGCTTGAGCCATTTTCGTCTACTTTTATATTTTCTGCTTTGAAATTTGTATTTTTTTCATTTACGGAGTATGTGACTTTTTTTGATGTAACTTTTTTATCTCTTATGTGCTCGTTGTCATAGTTTAAAAATATTGTGCCACCATTTTGAGATACTGAGTCCTCCAGCTCAAATTTAGTTTTAATAGTATTTTGTATAGAGCCAAAGGTTTCCAAATGGGCAGAGCCGATAGAGGTAATTATTCCATACTTTGGCTGAACTATATCGCAGATTTCTTTTATGTCGCCTACATTTTTTGCACCCATTTCGCAGATAAATATTTCGTGTATTGGTGTCAAATGCTGTCTGATGGTTATTACTACTCCTAGAGCTGTATTAAAATTGCCAGGTGTTATAAGTACGTTATAATCTCCTGATAAAAGCGTTTTTAATGTATTTTTTACTGAGGTTTTACCATAGCTACCGGTTACTCCTATTACTGTTAAATTTTTTTTCTCTTTTAGTATCTTTTTTGCATCATTTATAAATCCGTTGTTGATATGTTTTTCTACAGGTTTGTTTATATAATCTGCCAGCATCATTATATATACGGTTAAAAATGGTAAGATTTGAACAATTATGGGAACTATGGGTATGGAATTTATAATTGTTTTATCAGTAAATAGTAACAAGCTAAATATAATAAGAGTTATATACAAGAGCATTGTTGTTATAAAAAGTCTTATAACTCTTTTTGTGTATTTTAGCGGAATTTTTGCGGTTTTATCCCAGCCAAGGTATGCTGATAAAGCGTTTAGTAGAATTGCTACTGCAAAAGTGATTTGATAAGGTAGCCAAAAGCTATTAGTCATTATAAAAATAATAGACAAGGAAAATCCGAATACTCTGCCAAAATTAGGCCATCTGTTTTCTCTGAGTCTGTTTTTTTCTTCGACAGGGCTATAAAAATTTAGCTGATACATATGTATGTGATGGGTGAGCAACACATAAAATGCAGCTATATTTGAAATTATAAGTAAAATAATAAAGCTGTTCATTAAACTTCCTTTGATAGAAAATCAATTATTTTATTATTAACAGTATCCGCTTGCTCTAAAAAGCTGTAGTGACCGGCACCTTTTACTATGAAAAGCTCGCTGTTTGGAATTTTTTTGTCCATTGTATAAGCGTCTTGCAAAGGTGTGGCATCGTCTTTATCTCCCCATACCAACAGAGTAGGTTTGTCGATAGTTTCTAAATAACCAGTCAAATCCTCATTTACAACTTTTACAAGAGTGTTTCTCATAACTGCCGCAGCGGAATTATAATCCGCAGAGCCGGCTTTTTTTCGCATATTTTCTATAAAATTGGGATACATCTTGTGTAAGGGAGTGGAGTTAAATAAATTTTTTGCAAATTTAAAGGTCATTATTTTAAGTGTGACTGATAATTTTTTCTTAGGCTTTATACCAGCGGCATCTACCATGACAACCTTTTGAAAATCGAAATCCTTTAATTTTCTAGAAAATAATTTTATAATTATCCTCCCACCAAAGGAATGTCCTATAAGACTTAGTTTTTTTAAGCCTAGAGCTTTTATAAATTCTTCTATAAAATTTGTATATTCGTCAACGTCAAGTGGGTGGTCGGGCATAGTAGTAGAGCCAAAACCAATCATATCTAGGCAGATTACCCTGTGAGTAGCTTTGAGTGCGTCAATCATTTTTATATAAACATTTATGTTGCAACCCCAACCATGAAGAATTAGTACAGCCGGCAGGTCAGAATAATTATTTATGTCAATATAATTTACATCATACTCGTCAATTTTTATTTTCATCAGTTCTCCACAAAATTATTAACTATTTATCCACAAATTATCAACAGGTAATGTGACTATAAATTCACTGCCCTGTCCTAGCACTGAATTTACATAGATTTTACCTGAATGTGCCTCGATAATTGACTGGGTTATAGACAGTCCTAAGCCAGTACCACCAAGGGCTCTGCTCCTACCCTTGTCAACTCTGTAAAACCTATCAAAAATATGCTCTATATCTTTTTCCGGAATGCCGATACCATCGTCTTTTACGACGATTTTGCACAAGTTATCCACAAGCAATGTGGATAAGTGGATAACTCCACCGATACCTGTGTACTTTATAGCGTTCGATAAAAGATTTATTATGACCTGCCTAATCTTACCTGCATCGACATCTAAATTTATTGGCTTGTCATATAAATCTGAAATGATTTTTTGCTCTTTTTCTTTAGCTTGTAGATTGAGTATTTTTATACTTTGCCTTACCAGCTCATTTATATCAGTGACCTTGTGCTCCCATTTCTCCTTGTCGCTATCCATTCTTGACAACTGTAACAAATCCTTTATGATTAGGCTCATTCGGTCGGATTCGCTGTTGATTATGCCCAAAAACTCCTTGGTAATCTCTTTGTCCTCATAAGCACCATCAAGAAGTGTTTCACTGTAGCTTTTTATAGAAGTGATGGGGGTTTTTAATTCGTGAGATACATTTGCTACGAAGTCTCGTCTCATATTTTCAAGGTACTCACTCTCACTTATGTCACGAAAGACTAATATTATGCCTGCCAACGCTCCATTTTTTTCTTTAAATACAGCAGAGGATGATTGATAGAACCTATCTTTAATCTGCAATTTGATATTTTGACTGGAGTCTTTACTGTAGCTCCTTATAAGCTGGCTAAAGGATAATTCGTCTGTAATCGTGGATATCAAGTCGTCATAATTTTTTCCATGCAAATCGTCACTGTTATCAAGACCCAAAAGTTGTAAAAAATTTGCGTTAAAGTGTATTATTTTACCATAGTTATCTATTGCAACAAGTGCTTGGTTCATGTGGAAGATAATGGCATCCAGTTTATTTTTCTCGTAGGACAGCTTTTTAATCATATCTTCTACACTGTCTGTCAAAAAGTTGAATGTACCGGCAAGTTTACCTATTTCGTCATCAGAGGAGACGTGAGCTTTTTTTGAAAAGTCACCTTTGGAAACCATTAGTGCCAGCTTAGTCAAGTTTTGTATAGGCACTGTAATCGATGCGGAAACCACGTTACCTAGCAATATAGTGATAAGTAGTGCAACTATTGCCGATTTTATTATTATAGATACAACTTTTTTATCCATTTGCTGTATGTCGTCAAGATTTCTCCTAGCATAGACTAGATATTTAGTATTGCCTTGAGAGTCTTTACCCTGCAAGACCATATTTTTTATTGGATAACTTGCATTTGTGGGGTAGATATCCCTTTCTACCACTGAGCTATTATAGCTGGATAGGAGTGTATCAGAGTCGAAAACGTCAAAAGCATTTTTGCTCTCAAAAACTGAGTTTGTAGAGGCAATGACAGTGTAGCTTTTTGGCTCTATTATGGATATTTCATAGGAGAGTGAAATAGGCATAGCAAGTAAGTCACTCCTAAGCTTGTTGGTGTCATTGGTATAGTCGCTACTTATCATATTGTCAATGATATTTTCTTTTATGTTTATGATTTCATTTCTTATATTGCTCATGTTGTAGTTTTCAAATTCTTTGGTAATGAAAACCCCAATTATTATTACTACAACAAAAACTAAAAAGAAATAAATCATGATAAATTTATACTTTAAACTGTTTTTCATAAGTGCACCAAATAATGCTGAAAATTAAAAAAATAATCTTATCTAACAATTATAGTAAAAATATTAAGTTGGGTCAACATCAAATGATTGGATATAATAGAGCGGTAAAAGTAAAATATTTAAAATGTCAGCATAAATTATAGGCAAAAGTAAAACTTAATTGGTTGGGATATTTACAAAAATGGCATTTGGTGATATCATAATAAAATATTTGAAATAAATCATTTGCAGAGGTGGTGAAACGGCAGACACGTACGTTTCAGGTGCGTATGCTTTAAACAGCGTGAGGGTTCAAATCCCTTCCTCTGCACCATTACTAAAAAAAGAACCGCTGATTACAATGAAAGTCAGCGGTTTTTAATTACTTATCTATACTTGTTGACATTCATTTTTTTATCCTGTATTGTTGTATTTGTTTTTATCAATTACTCACAAAAATAACAATATTTTTGTTCCGTTAAGAAGTGATATTGGCAGTATAAAAAACAAAAAGATATTATAACAAATAACTATAAATCTATTGAAAATGGCATAATAAGATATATAGACAATTATATAAAAGCTACTGTTAAACATAGAAAATTGATTGATTATGATTATAAATATTCTACTTTACATAATTTCCATAAAGAATTAGGCATTTAAAATAACTTTATTTTGATATTATGTACACAACTATAAATTATGATATAATTATAAAGTTATCGTTTCCCAATCTGATAACAGAGAGGGGGTTAGATGTGGACATATTCTTCAATATACTTATTTCCGTTGTGGCAAATGTTGTTAGCAATCGCATTTGCAAGTGGTTAGACGAAAATAAAGGCGATAATTAGCCCAAAGCAAGAAAAAAACCAAGCTGTGAGGAGCTTGGTTTTTTTGTGTTTGATGTGGATTAAACATATTCTTCAATTTTTAGCTATATGTAGTATACCCCAAATTTAATTTTTTATCAATAGTTTTATTACATTATTAGTTTTTTGTTACTGGTCGCTGAAATGCCGACCAAGAGAAACAAAAAGGTAAAATAAATTTATACTTTTTAATTAAAAACAATAATTAACAACAAGTTTAATAATAAATGAAAAGGGTGAAAAAATATTTGAAGTATTTGTAGTATTTATATTTATCAAATGCGTACAATACACATTATAATGTATTTGATTATTTTTTTCTAAAATCGAAATGACTTTAACAATATGAAAATGAGATATTTTTTGTTAGACACTTTACTTGTAAGTCTTGATAAGTATAAAATATGTAACTAATTTTTTATAAAAAAAGACCATTATATGGAGATTATCCAATAATGGTCTTTTATACATCAAATTAAAGTTTCATCAGTGACAAAGGTTAATTATAGTCCTAGAGCCTCTAAAGTCTGTCTAGCTAAAGACTCAGAAATATATATTTGTGCCTCTTCAGTGCCTGCACCTATGTGAGGGGTAACTGTAAAGTTATCTAATTCAAATAGTGGGCTTGATTTAGGAGGCTCTACTTCCATAACGTCTACGCCAGCACCTTTAAGCTTGCCTGATTTAAGTGCTTCGTAAAGTGCTGTTTCTTCAACTATTCCGCCACGTCCAAGGTTAAATAGATAAGAACCGTCTTTCATAAGAGCGATTTGGTCTTTGCCTATCATATGTTTAGTTTCTGGAGTAAGTGGAGTATGGATAGTAACTATATCTGCCTGTTTTAATACTTCTTCTAATGGAAGAATCTTAGCGCCTATTTTATCAGCAATTTCTTGTTTTAGGTATGGGTCATAAGTTAGTATTTCTTTTGCACCGAAAGCTAATAATATTTCAGCTACCCTGAATCCTATTTTACCAAGAGAGCAGATGCCGATAGTTTTGCCCTTTATTTCATTTCCTGGATAAGCTGTTTTTTCCCAAGTGCCGTTTTTTACATCTTTGTTTGCTTTAGGGATTTTTCTAAGTGTTGTAAGTATCATACCTACTGCTAATTCAGATACAGCAGTTGTGCTACCGTCAGGAACGTTGAGCACTTTTATGCCTTTGCTTTTAGCATATTCAACATCTATGTGATTTAAACCAATACCAGCCATACCTATAGATTTAAGGTTTTTACCTGCATCTATGAAATCTTTTTGTACTGGAGTTGCTGCACGAACTATAAGTGCATCATATTCCGGCACCATAGCTACTAATTCATCATGGCTTTTTCCATAAGCAAGGGTTACTTCTACGCCTTTGTCTTTAAGCATTTGTTGTCCAGCTTCATTGTAAAGTTCTGTTACTAGTACTTTCATAATGTTACCTCCAAAAATTTTTAAATTTATGATTAAAATGTTTTAAGTAAAAATTAATTGAAAAGCATTTCCTAAATTATATCAACCTTAAATTAAATAGTCAATGATTTTTGCAAGAAACTGTTCTTTTTTTAAAAAATGATTTTATAAATGAAAGATATCATTCAAAAATATATGCTAAGCTTTATTAAAAAATACATTAGAAAATGTTTACTTTAGTAAATTTATCTGATATTATAGTATATAAGTAATGCTTTTATTTAGGTATAAAATTACAAATTATGACACAAAAAAATCAAATATTGACAGATTGCGTAACAGGGTATATATTTATTCTTTTGTAAAATAAATTATATAAAATTTATGACCAAGTTATGTATAGCATAAGTTAATTGGTTTAAATTTTTCTAGGTTGAAAGAGGATAAAATGAAAGATTATGGGATTTTTGATGTAATGGGGCCAATAATGATTGGACCTTCCAGCTCACATACGGCAGGAGCTGCAAGATTGGCTAGACTAGCTGCTAAAATTTCAGGCAAGGATTTTGAAGAGGTCACATTCTACTTACATGGCTCTTTTGCAAAAACTTATCTAGGTCATGGTACGGATAAGGCTTTGGTAGCAGGTGTTATGGGTATGCTACCTGATGATGATAACTTGCCTTATTCTCATGAAATAGCAAGAAAAAAGGGGTTAAAATATTCTTTTGTTGAAACAGATTTAGGAGATGTGCACCCAAACTCTGTAAAAATAGTTATGAAGTATCCTACCGGAAGAATAGCATCTGTTACAGGCTCTTCGATTGGTGGTGGGAATATTAAGATAATAGATATAGATGGATTAAAACTGGATTTTACAAATGACTTTCCAACTATTGTATTAAAATATGGTGAGCAAAAGGGTATAATTTCTTTTGTATCAACTATTTTGGCAGAAAGTGGATACAATATTGAAAAGATGATTACTGATAAAAGTGATGATATGGTCACTTTATTAGTCGAAGTGAGTGAAGAGCCTAGTGAGGAAATTTTAGACAAAATTTTAAATGATAAGAGATTTGCAATAACGAAGTTCATCCAAGGAGGATACTAAAATGCTGCTTACTCAAGAAAGTATAGTTAATGAATGTAAAAATAGAAATATATATATATATGATTTAGCTATCGAAGATGAGATAAAAAGGTCATGTACTACTAAGGAGGATATTTACAAGGAGTTTTCAAATATTCTTCACGTCATGAGAAAATCGGCTTTTAAATATCTTAGCAGCTATAGTACCACTGCTACTAATATGATTGACGGATTTTCAAGAAAAATGATGGACTATTTTGAAAAGGGCGACTCATATATAGGTGATTGTGGTGTAAAAGCTATGGCGATGGCATTTTCTACAATTGAAGTAAATGCGACTATGGGAAAGATAGTAGCAGCTCCAACTGCCGGTGCATCAGGAATATTGCCGGCAGCCGTCCTTATTGCTCAAGAAAAATTTGATTTTGATGATGAAACTCTTATAAAGGGGTTAATTACAGCCGGTTATGTGGGTAGATTAATAGGTAGATACTTCAACTTCGCAGGTGCTGAGGGTGGTTGCCAAGCAGAATGTGGTTCGGCGGCATCGATGGCAGCGGCTGCACTTACTCAAATGAAGGGTGGAAGTGTAGAGCAGTGTTTTGATGCGGCATCTTTTGCCTTATTAAATGTTATGGGATTGGTCTGTGACCCTGTTGCAGGCTTGGTAGAATTCCCATGTACATTTAGAAATTCATCAGGGGTGATAAACGCACTTATTTGTGCTGATATTGCACTTGCAGATGTAAAATCTTTTATACCTTATGAAGAGGTGCTTACTGCTGCAAATAATGTTGGCAAGGCTTTGCCATATACGCTTAGAGAAACAAGTCTTGGTGGTGTAGCAATGACAGCCTCGGGCTTGGAGATAAAAGAAAAATATCAGGGAATTATTGAGCAAAGAAGGGCAGATTTGGATAAGATAACCAATACGAACTAAAACCATGTAAAAGGAGGCATAGTGAAGAATATAAAAGACAAGATTATAAATTTTTTCCCAAGTGTTAGTGAGGGAATACATTCTGAGTCGCAGTATAAAATAATTTATATTTTACCTGTGATGACGTTGTTATTTGCATTCGTTTACAACTCCCCCTTAGAGATTGTCAATGGTTTAATTAAAATTATTTTAATTAATGACCAATTTGCTACAGATTATACTTATGCAGTATCAACCGGAGCAGCACTTGCAAATTCTGCTATAATTGTGCTACTCAATATATGGCTTATCAGAAAATTGGATTTCAAGCTAAATGGTATGCTTATTTCAGCTCTGTTTTTGTTGTCCGGCTTTGCATTTGTAGGTAAGACTTTATTTAATATTTGGCCGTTTTATATTGGCGGATATTTTTATGCTAAGGTCAGAAAAATAGACTATAGAAGTACATTCGTAACCAGTATGTACTCTACCGCTCTTGCACCTATAGTAATGGTAATAGCTAACAATTTTTCTGTAAATCCGGCTGCTGCGGTAATATTAGGCTATATGATTGGTATATTTTTGGGTTATGTTATGCCTGAGATATCCAAACAGGTGCTTGTTGCCCATAGCGGATACAATCTACACAATGCAGGCTTTGCAGCAGGATTTTTAGGTATAATTGCAAATTCTATATTGTTGGCATTTGCAAAACCAATTCATTCAGAAAACATAATTAATCCTAATATGGATATAAAGCTGTTTATATTTTTTGGAGTTTATTTTTTAATTTTAATTTTATTGGGATACATCTATAACGGCTATAGTTTTGCAGGATATAATAAATTATTAAGTTATTCAGGGAGATTAATAACTGATTTTACAAAACTTTGCGGTACGCCGCTTACGTTAATAAACATGGGGTTTGTAGGCTTGATGGCACTTGCTTACATAATACTTATGGGTGCAAATCTTAATGGAGCAGTGATTGCAGGACTACTTTGTGTGACCGGATTTGCATCATTTGGTAATCATCCAAAAAATATTGCCTCAATTTTACTTGGTATAATGATTGCATCAAATTTTGTGACAAGCGATGTTAGTTATACAATGACTGTTATTGCCGGATTATTTGGTACGAATTTATCACCTATTGTTGGAGAATTCGGGTTTATATATGGACTTATAATAGGACCGTTACATTTGGCACTTGTTACAAACATTGGCACGCTACACGCTGGACTTAATCTATATAACAACGGTCTTTCTGGCGGTATAATTGCAATGGTATTTACTCCAATTTTTGATGCTTTTAAATTTAAACCTAAAGGCTGGGAATAATCACGATTTATTTAAAAATTAAACGGGAGAAAATATGTTTGAAAATAAGAAAATAACAAAAATTGCTGATGAGACAGCTACTTATTTTTTAAATAGAGACGCATTTAAAGTGGAAACTCTTATTGAAAAAACTGCTGAGTTTACTACTATTGTTGTGGAGGCTTATGGTGCGGTTATTGAAGAAGAAGAACTTATAGGTCTTACAAAAACTCTTAATCAAAAACATAGAGAAAGAGAAATGGAAGAATATTACTGGACGCTTGCCGGAGAAGGTCAAGAGTCCGAAGAGCTTGCATTGGTGGCGGTAATGGTGGATGAGGCTCATATCAGAAGAGGTATAGGGAAAATAAGAATAGAGCTTAAAAGAGTAAATTAATGTATGAATGTAAGACTAGTGTAATACTAATTTTCCCTTGAAATATTACCAAAGCTAATAAAAATAAAAATAAATCCAAGTCATGGTTTGACTTGGATTTATTTTATGTTAAAAAAGTAATGGCTGTATATGTTGTTATGGTAAATTATATTTTATACTATCATCTATTTAAAAAATCACTATGTTTGAAAAGGTGAAGCTGTATTTGGCTAGTGGGATTGCTAACGCTGTGAGCTAAGCGAACAAAAGTGTCAAAAGGAAAATACAATTGCATTTTCAATTAGATTTTAGTATTAATTTATTTTGTATCATACCAAGATTTTCCTGATTGGACGTCTGCTTTTAAAGAGGATTTTAGTTTATAAGCGTGCTCCATTTCTTCTTTTAGTAGCTTTTCTACTATTTCCTTTTCATCCATGGTAGCTTCGATTATCAGTTCGTCATGGATTTGGAGTATCAGTTTTGATTTTAATTTCTCTTTTTTCAGTCTTTTAGAAACCTTTACCATAGCAATCTTGATAATATCTGCTGCACTACCTTGGACAGGGGTGTTCATAGCAAGTCTTTTGCCTAGATTTTTTTGGATAAAGTTTTTCATATTTATTTGTGGTATATATCTTCTCCTGTTTAAGAAGGTTGTGACATAACCGTCTTTTTCTGCTTGTTTTACGATGTCGTCCATATATTTTTCAATGTTTTTAAATCTATCAAGATAGTTTTTGATATATTCTCCTGCTTTTTTTCTGCCTATGCCTAGGTTATTTGACAGACCAAAATCGCTTATGCCGTATACAATGCCAAAGTTTACTGCCTTTGCGGCAGAACGTAATTCCTTTGTGACTTCATCAATGGGTACTTCAAATACTTCTGATGCTGTCCTGGTATGGATGTCTATGCCTTCATTAAATCCGTCTATTAGGACAGTTTCGTTTGATATGTCTGCAAGGACTCTTAGCTCTATTTGTGAGTAGTCAGCATCGACTAAGATGTCACCGTCTTTTGCGATAAATGCCTTTCTCAAATTTCTACCTATGGCATCTCTTACCGGAATGTTTTGCAGGTTTGGTTCTGTGGATGAAATCCTGCCTGTGGCGGTGATTGTCTGATTAAATGATGAATGAATCCTACCTGTATCTTTATTTATAATAGCCAGCAATCCGTCTACATAGGTTGATAATAATTTTGTATATGTCCTATAGGAGAGGATTTTTTCTACTATCGGATGTGCGTCAATCAGATTTTCTAATACTTTTGCATCTGTAGAGTATCCTGTCTTAGTTTTTTTGCCTGTAGGAAGACCTAAATCTTCAAATAGCACCTTACCAAGCTGTTTTGGAGAATTTATGTTAAACTCCTGATTTGCCAGCTGGTAAATGTCTTTTTCAAGCTGCATAATTACTGAGCTGAACTCTTTTTTTGCGTCTAAAAGAGCAGCTTTATCTATAGCTACTCCTGCGTATTGCATATCGCCAAGCACTGTTACTAGTGGCATTTCTACGTCAAAAAATAGAGAGCTCATATCCCAAGCTTTTATTTTTTCTGTTTGTTTTTCAATAGCTCCTTTTACTATATACATCATTTGTAAATAGTAAGGCTCAATTTCTTTTTTGTTAAAGCTGGTGATAACTTTTTTATTTTTGCCTTTGCCAAAGAAAGCTTCAGCAGAGTCTATTTCAGGCAGGCTATAGCTGGCTGATAGATTTGAGATATCATAGCTACTGGCGTCCGGGTCAAACAGGTACTGAGCTATTTTGCTGTCAAAATAGACGTTTTTCATTTCTATATCGTAGGCTAACAGGGCGATGTAGTCTTCTTTTATATCAAAACCACATTTTTGTACCTCATCAGAAATAAGTATAGGTTTTATTTTTTCGATATCTTTTTCATCAATACAATAGCTGTTTTTTTCTGTCATAATGCAAAGACTAAGTATTGCTCTGATATTTACAGGGGCATCTTCTTTTACTACTTTTATAAAAATTCTTTTTGAATTCTCAGCTAGTAACTTTTGCGGGTCGGTTGTATATTCTATTTCTTTTATTTTTTCATTTGAAACACTGCCATTTTCACTTACAACTTCATTTGAGGTGGAGGAGAGTCTTTTTACTAGAGATACCATATCTCTTTGTTGGAAAAATTCTGTAAGGTTTTTGGTATCTAGTCCATTGTATAATATTTCTTCTGTTTCAAAATCTACAGGCAAGTCGCTGTGTATGGTGGCAAGTTTCTTGCTCATATAGGCTGATTCTTCGTCTGCGATTAATTTTTTTTGAACGGCACCTTTTATTTCATCGATGTGCTTGTAGATATTTTCTATGGATTTATATTCTTGTATTAGTTTTAGTCCTGTTTTTTCTCCTATGCCGGCAACTCCAGGTATATTGTCGGAGGAGTCGCCCATCAATGCTTTTAAATCTATAAATTCAGTAGGTGTAATGCCGTAGTCGTCTAGCATTTTTTGCTTGTCGACTACTTCTATTTCTGATATGCCTTTTTTTGTAAATAAGATGCTTACATTATCAGTGGCAAGCTGAAAGCTGTCTTTGTCTCCGGTGATGATGTAGGTTTTTAATCCGCTTTCTCCGGCTTTTTTTGCCACTACTCCTAATATGTCGTCTGCCTCAAAGCCCTCCAGCTCAAGTCTATTTATCCCAAAAAAATCTATCATTTGCTTGAGTGGTTCAATCTGCTCAGCTAATTCATCGGGCATTTTTTTTCTGCCTGCTTTATACCCGTCATACATTTTGTGCCTGAAGGTGGGTGCTTTAAGGTCAAAGGCTACTGCAAAATGTGTTGGGGTGTACTCTTTTAAAATTTTGAATATTATGTTGGCAAAACCGTACAAGGCGTTGGTGTGTCTGCCTTTTTTGTCAGTCATTTCGGGCAAGGCATAAAACGCCCTGTTCATTAAAGAGTTTCCATCAATTATTATTACGAGGTTTTCCATCTAATCCTCCAAAGCTTTTATATTAAGCTGTATTTTATTCCTCAATTCACTTAGTTCACTAAATTCATAAAAAAATCTGACCTTTTGTTCTTTGACATTGTTTAAAATTGGACGCTCTTCAAGTATAAAATGTGTTGCTGATTGTAGCATATCTCTGAATGGGTCAATAGTTTGAGATATGTTCATGTAGTCATAATAGTGCCTTAAATAAAAAGCGTTTACAGCTCCACTGTCTTTATTTTCGTAGGATGCTATAGCGTCTTCATACAAAAGGTCATTATAAAATCTATCATAGAAAAGCTGTATATAGGAGTCTTTTTTTGCATATGCCTTTATAGATTTAAAATCGTCTGTATCAGAAATACCGCTGCTCTTGGAGTAGTCTATTTGATTACTGCTTAAAAAAACTACTCTAGCTAATTCTTTTACCATGCTTTCATAAAATCTTTGTCTTTCAAAGTCATTAGATTTTACATTTGAAAAATCTACAGCATCTATCCCTAAATAACCTTTTTGGTTATTTTGAAAGTCTCCCGCATAGGAGAGCTGAGATTTATCGTTATCTTTAAAGACAAAAAAGCCGTTAAAATATTTTTTATGAATGTCCTTGAAAAGCTTTAGCTGCATATTTATAAGTGCTTTATACTTTTCTTGGTCTTGAGCAGAAATCGGCTTAATTGATACGCCCTCCAAAGGTCTTTGTACCAAAGTATCTCCGGAAAGCTCATAGTAAGCAATCACATCAAATTTCATGCAAAGCTGATTTAAAATCAAATACGAATTTAGCTGATTATATTTATTTAAAACTTCTAATATTTTTCTTCTCATATCGGGAGAGGATTGTGCCGATGACTCATTCATTTGAGTGACTAAAGTCAGTAAGTCTGCAAAATCCTTATCATTTAAAATAGGTTTTAAGCCTTCTAGCTGAGATTTTTGTAAATCAATCTGCTCTTGTGAAATGGATTGAACGTCAGGAAACCCTTTACTTTCTAGGTCACTATCGATGACTTGGTCAGTAGTATTCTTTTTTACGTCTTTTGTATCTACAGTGTTGTCTTGAGGCAGAGTAAGATATTTCTTTGAATAAATAGTCAAAAGACTGTTAAAATCCATTATATTTTGTGAAACTGCACTGGTTGTGTAGACAGACTTTATATTCTCATCAGTATCATCGGTTGAATTTTCGTCCAAGGTATTATTAGAACTTTGTCTGGTCTTTTCTATAGAGTCTATAATTTTAATATATTTTCTCTTGAGACGATTAATCTGATAGGGTTTTAATTTATATTCCAGCTCACCTATTAGAGAAGAGAAAACTTTTGAGTTTTGTCTTGAAGAGTCAAGTTTTACATAGGTTGAGTTTATTGCGTAACCGGTGAAAAATATGAAAAAAATTATCAGTAAAACAGGAAATCTATTTTTCAAAAATACCTCCCATAACTTAGTTAAAACAATCGACAAATTTAATGCTCTATGATATTATATAATATAAGTCTAAAAAAAACAAATCAATGTTGAAATTAACAAACCGCAACATGATAGCAAGAGGAGAAAATGAGATTTTCACAGCTTGATATAAAAGAAAAAATCACGGTTTTTATTGCGTTTTTGGGTATTTTTGCTCTAATTGGCTTTGCGTTAGGAGCGACAATCAATATTTTTAGTAGAGGTGCAGTTTTGCCTGATAAAAGTAAAAAGACTAATCAGGTAGAAATAGCCAAAGAAAATAATTCCAATAATAGTACACAAAAACCGGCTGAAAACCCAAGCATATCTGAAAATACAAGTAAAGAAAGTGCCAATTCTACTGAGGAGTCGGCTGATATAATTGTACCCACAAACACGCAAGAGGATAAAAATCTTGATGAAATGACATTTGATACCTATGCAGTCGGCAAAGATTTAAAAGAGGGTGTATATAGACTTATCGCAAGAAATGATAGTGCACCGGCTTACTACAGGGTTTCAAATAAAAATTCAACACAAGATATAGACATATATCAGGATAATATATTTACTAACAGTACATATGTCGAACTGAAAAAAGGTCAGTATCTTTATGTTTCAGATGCAGATGTCAAATCATTAAGCGAAATAGAGCCGTACAAAGCTGATAGCGGAGTATATAAAGAAGGCGGATACAAGGTCGGGTTTGACTTACCGGCGGGCAGATATGCAGTAAGTCCGATAAGTGATGTTGGATATGTAGAGGTTTCAAACTCTGCTGATAAAAATGACAGCATAATTAAAGCATATATACAAAAGTCGTTAACAATAGATTTAAAGGACGGACAATTTATATTTATTTCACTGTCACAAATGATAAAGCAATAGGAAAAATATATGAGAAATATTGGAGTTTACACACATATACCATTTTGCCTTTCAAAATGTAACTACTGCGACTTTGACTCTAATGTAGGCAGTTATGAAGAAAAAAAAGAGTATATAGGAGCATTAAAAAAAGAAATACAACTGTTAAATATTAAATATGGCTTGGAAAAATACGTTGCTGATACGATTTTTATTGGTGGTGGCACGCCGACCTCACTAGAAGAAGATTTACTATTTGAGCTTTTGCAGACCTTGCAAAGCTCATTTACATTTTCTAGCCACTTAGAGGCAACGATAGAAATGAACCCAAGCAGCTTTTCAGCATCAAAAATAGACATACTAAAAAATTCATTCATAAACAGAGTAAGCATTGGACTACAAAGCTGTATACAAGACGAACTGGCATTGTTAGGACGAAATCATGATTTAAAAGATTTTGACACTACATTTAATTATCTAAGGAAAAATAATTTTGGTAACATAAATGTAGACCTGATGATGGGACTACCTAATCAAAGCTTAGAAAAATTTTCAAAAACCTTGGACACAGTTCTTTATTATAACCCTGAGCATATAAGTACCTATATGCTGATTATAGAAGAAGGCACACCGTTTTATAAATGGTACGAAAACGGAAAAATTATTGTGGACGATAAAATTACACTGCAAATCTATGAGTATACAGTAAAAAAATTGAAAGAGTCAGGCTATGAACAATATGAAATATCAAACTTTGCTAAAAAAGGTAAAAGCTGCTCCCACAATATAAAATACTGGACGCTTGAAGAATATCTAGGCATAGGCAGGTCAGCAGCCTCCTTTATAGACGGATACAGATATAAAAATGCCGACAAAGAGTATGTTAAAATAATAAATAGTGGCAAACTGCCGATAGTTGACAAAGAAAAGTCAGTTATGCAGACCCTATACGAAGAAAATATATTTCTTGGACTAAGAATGACACAAGGGATAGATATAAAAAAATTGAACGAAAAATTCGATATAGACTTTATGCAAAAATATTCATTAAAGATTGAACAATTGCTAAAAAAAGACTTAATAAAAATTAGAGAAGGCAAACTGTCATTGACACTAAAAGGAATAGAAATAAGCAATCAGATATTTTTAGAATTTATATAAAAAAACAACATTTTTTATTTAAAAAATAAAAAAGTTTGGGTATATATGAACAGACTTTGTTAAAACATCAATTTTGTAGTAAAATATAAAAATAAATAAAAAAATATGAATGGAGCTATCATGCAAAATAACTACACAAACCTTAAACAAACTCAAGTAGCAATAAAAAAAGTAAAAGACCATTTTCAAGTAAATCTAGCAAAAACTCTAAATTTAACAAGAGTATCCGCCCCATTATTCGTAAGACCTGAAAGTGGATTAAATGATAACCTAAATGGAGAGCCGGCAGTAGGGTTTGATTTGACTGATAGCGGTATCCATGTGGAAATTGTGCAGTCACTTGCAAAATGGAAAAGAGCAGCCCTAAAAAGATATGAATTTGCTAAAGGCGAAGGACTTTACACAGATATGAACGCAATCAGAGCCAACGAAAAAGTTGACTTCATACATTCAGTCTATGTAGACCAGTGGGACTGGGAAAAAATAATTTCAAGAGAGCAAAGGACACAGGAGTATTTGCACAACACAGTAAAAGACATATTTGAAGTATTTAAAAATACAGAAAAAATGATTAACGAAGAATACAAAGGAAAGCTTAGCCAAAAATTACCTGAAGAAATATTTTTCATCAGCTCACAAGAGCTACTGGATATGTATCCTGATTTGGACGCAAAACAAAGAGAATATGAAATTACGAAAGATAAAAAAGCTGTATTTATCCAAGGAATAGGAAAAAAACTCTCAAATGGCGAAGAACACGATTTAAGGTCACCTGACTATGACGACTGGGATTTAAATGGAGACATATTATTTTTCAATCCAATTACTGACAGTGCTTTAGAGCTATCCAGCATGGGCATTAGAGTAGACGAAAAATCACTATTATCCCAACTAAAAATATTAGGACTGGAAGAAAGATTGACAAGACAGTATCACAAAGATTTAGTTGAAGGCAATCTGCCACTTACAATGGGCGGAGGTATAGGACAATCAAGAATATGTATGTATATGCTTGAGAAAAAACACATAGGAGAAGTCCAAGCCTCAGTATGGGACGAAGAAAATATAAAATACGCTGAAAAAGAAGGCATAATTTTATTATAGATAAAGCATATTATTAGCCTATAGAGCTTTGATAAAAGCTAAAATTTAATTAGCAAATGCAAAATAGAAAAATATAAGCCAATTTACTTTATTATTATAGGGGTGGCTTATATTTTTTTTAATTTAAATAATATTATAAATAATTAGATGATATTTAAGATATTTAATTCAAATTGTGGTACAATAATTATATACATAAAAAAAGTATAATATTTTCGGTTTAAATTATTATACAAGACATAAATAGACTAATAAATATTATGAAATTAAATGATATATTGTGATAAAGAAGATTTAGTATTACAAATGTTAAGTTAAAAATTGATTTATAAATATTAAAAGCTGGAGAATTTATGAGAAAATATAAATCCCAAAAAGGTGTGGCACTTATATTTGCAATTATGATAATTGCGATTATGTCAATAGTAGGAGCACTAGCCTTGTATATAGCCAATAGAGAAAGTAAATCTGTAATAGCAGAGCAACAAAAGACAAGAGCCTATTATGCAGCAAGGACGGGTGCAGATATCGCAGACAAATTTATAAGCTCAACACCAAAAAAAGACGTCATAGACCTTTTTACAAGATATGAAGGTGCTAAAATGCTCTATGACCAAGACAAAAGAGACGATAATCAGTGGTATCCTGTATATTATGAAAAAAAATCCACAGTCGCCGGAGTAAGCCAAACTGAAAAAATAGCTACAGGTGAATATTTTCAATTGATGTTCAAAAAAAATTCACAAAAAGGCATACAACTTGTTTCAAGAGGTGCAGTATTAAAGCCGGGTGTAAAATTACCTATCGATGCTACTCAAGACGTCATAAAAAATAATATCTTACTTGATAAAACCAGCTCAATCCTAGGAACATATAGTAGCTCAGAGGCTGAGGGCGATGATGGAAGGCTAATACCATCAGTAATAAATACAGCAGCCTATGTAAATTCACATATAGCCATGAGAGGTGGCTCTAGTATAACATATACGAAAGATTTGACAAATGTTGGACCTGCCGTTATGACAGGTATTACAGATGAAGCCGACATTGATGTAAATAAAAATATACTGGGAGCAGCCACCTATGCTAAAATATACGGACAGTTTCAAGTGCCTGAGGTATCAAGTTCACTTTTAAAAACCTTTGAAGAAAGAAAGGTGCTTGAGGATACAAAAAATTTAGTTGCAAGTGAAAATTTACCTAAACCATATCTGCCTATAGATATACCGCAAAAAGAAACAGAGTTTCAAAAAGTGACGCAAGGCTCAAAAAGCTTAGCACAGCTTTGGACAGACAATCCGATAGCCATTACAAATAGAGAAAAAGGTTATGACAAAATAATATCCGACCCTCTAACCACCTACAGTAAAATCGTGGTAAGACTAGGTTTAGGCGACAGATCATCACTGAAAATATTAGCTGACTATAATCCAAGCCTAGTGGCAGACGAATTTATAGTAGAAAGCAACAAATTATATATAAAAGGTTCAGGAGTAGCGAATATCTATTCAAGAAAATTTAAAAATTTAGGAGTTGGGGCAATCATAGTTGAGGGTGGAGCAACAGCAAACTTCTACGTTGATGATTTAAGTTTAGATGCAGATATAATAATTAAAGACAATTCAAAAGTCAATTTCTATGTAAGAAAGAGCCTAGTGGTTGATGATGGACAATTTAATTATAACAGTAGTGATATAAACAATGCAGACCAGCTAAACATATATTATTACGGCGACTCAAATGCTACATTTAATAGGGCAAATTGGCACTTTAAGGGTAATGTTTACATGGCCGGGGGCAATTTAGTAATGGGAAACGCTGTTGGTACTCTAGGTACATCAATCAGTGACGTCAGACCATTTTTTGTAGGCAACATCTTTTCCTCAGGAGGAGATATAAATATTAGTGTAGGGCTTGCCTCCACAGAAAAATATAAGGCGAATGCTTTTATATATGCTCCGCTTAGCACAGTGTCAATAGCTCCATACGGTGAGAAAGCCTTGACAGCGGCTACCTCTCCAAAAGTAAGCTTGGCCGGCTCAATCATATGTGACAAATTGGATATGGGCATAAATACATCATTGATTTATAATGCTATACCAAAAGAAACTTTGCCTAAGAACGAAGATGTAGTAAACGAAATGTATAAAATTGAACAAATTAATTTCGGAAAATTAAGGTGGGATAGAATTGATTAAAAAACATAAAGCAATGACCCTAATAGAAGTGCTTATTGCTCTTACTCTATTAGCCATAGTTATGATTACAAGCAGTGCTATTTTTGCCTACACATTCAAACAGACTTCGTCAGCCGGGCAGATATCTAAAAAAACTTACGAGTCAAAACAAAAGCTTGAAGAAGAAATGAAAAATAGTGGCAGCACCAACGCAACGTATGAATTATTTAAAGATGCACCATTAGGCACAGGTACAGCAATAACAAGTAAGATTACAGGTACAACCTATACTACTAAAATTGATAGACTGCTCAACGATTGGACTTATGCTTCAAGTGACATAGATATGGCTACATTTATGGCATTTAAAGCTGACAACAGAATAAGAGATAAAGAAGTGGAAAATAAAGACGGACAGCTAATACTTGACCCTGAGAAAGCACCGGAGGATAAATTTAGCTACGATAATGCACTAAACGTAGTGTATGGTAATCCTAGGAAAAGTATAAGCTTGTATATAGACCCTGAAAAACTGGCAGGATTTACCATTACACCACAGTTAATTGGAAAAGTTGCCGGCAAAAACCTTTTGGACGATATGACCTCAAGCGGAGTTAAGAGTGTGGATTTCATAGAAAATACAGACCCGGCACTAAACAGCATCTCCGGCACAAAAAGTGGCAATTCATACACAATTCCTGAAACAGTGGAAAAAGGCGTGCAACCTTTAAAAATTAAATTTAATTTGGACATTACACCCTCAGGTCAAATGAAACCGGGAACGTATAAATTTGTTTTAAAATATACAAAAGGTACGGATACCTCTTTAAATGAAAGCATAATACCTTACAAAGTATCAGAAATAAGAGTAGTTGCCGGCACTAAAGAAGGTTTACTTATATCAGGGGACGGAAAAACTTTTTATACTACACAAGAAAAAGCTCCGGTTACGGCACTTGCCTATGGAGGTAATGACAATCCTTTATTTGTAATGGCGACTAGCACTTCTTCAAAGACTAACATAAGATATTCTAGAGATGGGTTAAATTGGAAAGACGTCAATTTTTTAGGTGATGCATATTCTTGGCTTAATAAACCGGAGATTGCAAAGACCGGTGGAGAAAAACCTATTATTAAGAAGATAGTCTATGGAGGACCAAAGGAAAATAAAGTATTTATGGCTATAACAAACAATAGGGTTTTTCTTTCCTATGATAAGGACAACACTGCGACTGCTATGAAATGGGGAGTATTAAAAGGCTCAAGTACACCTTACAATGGATCAGGTACATCAAAATTTGGATTGAGCTTTAATGCTTTTAGAGACTCTCAGATTTTCACAGATATAGATTTGAGAGACGACAAGATAGACGAAACAGGAGAAAATGAGGCAAATAATATTTTGGCATATTTGTCTTACAAAGAATTGGGCACAGGACAAGCTGACTTTATAAGACTGGAAAAAAGAGCAGGCTCTGATACATTAAGCTCTACAAGATTTAAATATGGCACTACCGGCGTACCTTATGACAAAATAGTGGTGATGAATTACAACTTATTAGAGAGAAAACCAGTTAAGCCTTACAATAATGACCAAATTTTAATATATAAAAATAATGACTCAATAACTCCATCAAAGTCAGCATTGATATCTATTATAAAAACAGTTGTCCATGTGGCAGGCATACAAGGCACTACCGACACAGGGGATGTGGATGCGAGCTCATTAGCTACAATGGATAGTAAAAACAAAGAAATAAGTATGATTGAGACATTTACAGGCAACCAAGTTTTTATGTACCAAGGGGATAACTTATGGACATTTATAAACTACAATAAGGACGAGGATGCAGCCACAAAAGATTTTCAGGTTGAACAAAATTCGGCTAGGATATTGCCTATAAAAGCTGTAGAAGACGACAAGAATTTTCAAGTACGAAAGCTACGCTTGAATAACTATGGTGTTGTGACTGCACTAGTAGGTAAAAAGGATAGTGCAGTATCTGAGATATACTTTAACAGCTTGAAACTATACACGATGAAACAAAGTGTTGAAAGCACAAACATAGTTTTCGGTTGGGATTTACTCAATGACGTTAAGTATGTAAAAAATAAAGACCTGCACATAGACCTAGATAAATATAATGTGTCAGATGTGGTTTGGAGGTAGATATGAAAAAAAGCAGAGGATTTACTTTAATAGAATTATTGGTTGCGATTACAATATTTTCAATTATTTCCATTGCCATTATGAATATATTTAACTTCCAAATAAAATCATTCTTTATGAATTCTACAAAGGCTCAAACTCAAATATATACTAGAGGCTTGTCTGATACAATATCAAGAATGATTGGATATTCAAAAGAAGTATATCTAATAGAGGATATACCATCTAAATTTGACGACAACTATGCCTATATATATTCAAGAGATGGAGCGGTAAAATTTAGAAATCCACTTACAAAAAAAGAGCTGGATTTAAATCCTGACATATCTAACGGCACTTCCACAGAATTTTCAAATTTTGTAAACAGCCAAAGCTTGGATCTTACATTTACAATGGAAAATATAGAAGTGCCAAACTATATAAAATTTGACATAAAAGCAAAGAAAAGTAAATTAGGCAACTCTGAGTATGACGTAACATCTCAAGTCAGAGCGGAAAATTCATTTAAGTCAGGCAATATAAACTACGCCTCAGCAAAAATGGTAGATACGACAGTTGGAACAAAGGCAGTTAAGCAGGCGACCGGAAAAGTGATAAAGTTCATATTAACCGAGCAATACGACTTGAAAAACACACCGACACTTATATTAAATGACACATGGTACGCAATGATGCAAAAGGCTATCAATGATGGCAATGCTAAAGTAGACCCGGTCACAGGTGAAATAAAAATAGATGGATATTCAAGTGATGCAGGTATAACCACAGATAATATGTATATATCAGCAGTAACAGACGATGCAGTAAAAAAGGTAAAGCCTACCGGTGCTTTAGGAGACGTAGACAAATATAATTATTCAATAAATACAAAAGTCAGCGTCAGTGGAGATAACACAGGATATAGAATATTAATAAACGGGGCGACTAGAAAAGAAGGCACAGCAGTATTTGAGCAAAAACAGATTTCAGGGTTTGCCTTTGAATACGAGCCGAATCTTGGCGGATTTAGAATAATAAGATTACAAAAAGGCAAAGTCGATAACAGCGGACTTTTTTCGGGAAGAAGTTTTGGAGCAAATTTTGCAGGAAAGTCAGAACAACTTTATACCTTTGACATGATAAAAACAGATAAATTTGACTTTCAGACAGATAAAACCGGCAGTTATAATGTAAATTTAAAAGTAATAACCAAGCCGGGCACTAGCAATCTACTTATAAAAGCGGTGTTGACTGATAAAAATAACAATTCCTCTATGCCGATGTATTTTGGAGATTTTGGAGCAATAAAAATGGCAGACAACACCATAGTTAAAGGAGCTGACACTCTAATTCCTATTGATGCCGGAGGAGATTTTTCAAACAAGACCACGTCTCCTCAGATAGGCACGCAGGCAGTTTATTTCAAAAAGGGCAAAGTACCGCCGGAAAGCAAAGTAGCCTTTGAAAGTGGAGTATTTGGCATGGCTCCTCCTGATGTGACAAAAGCAGAAGAGGGAAAATCTACTACAGCAGACGGCAAAAATACACAGACAATTGATTTAGGATTTAGTAGAGCAATAAAGGCAGCGGAAATAGACAAGACAAAATTTACTGTTTCAGATAAAAATGGCAACCCTATCCCACTAGACAGCGTAAAAGTGACAAGCGACGGCAAAGTGCAATTAGTTACGCAGCCAAATATTGTCAAAGGACCAACCGGAGCTACCACTCAAGTCGATTATGATCTATCCAATGTTGCTGTAGAATATGACCCGGGAGCAGGTGCAAATAATTTAATTGATCTTAGCAATTACCCTATAGACAGCTTTAAATATACGGCAATTACAAAATAAATAAAATTATCCGAAAACACTCTTGGATTAGTTTAAGTGTTAAACAATAAATATAGTAGATGAATTATCTAACATATTATTTATAAACATTTAAATTCCAAGAGTGTTTTTTGTACAAAAATGAAATAGCTATAAAATAATATAAATACATTTAATTTTTAAATGCTAACTTGGTAAAAAACAGTCTATTTTATACTAACTTACATAAGAAAATTTAGTATTATTTTTCATTATAAATTTTTTTGTATCACAGAGCAACACAAATTTCTTTTCAATAGTTG
Source organism: Criibacterium bergeronii (assembly GCF_001693775.2). Lineage (GTDB taxonomy): Bacteria > Bacillota > Clostridia > Peptostreptococcales > Filifactoraceae > Peptoanaerobacter > Peptoanaerobacter bergeronii. The sequence continues at coordinate 32,539 of NZ_MBEW02000020.1, forward strand.
TACTATAATTTTCAAAGTAAGTTAGTATTACGTCAAAAATGGTTTCAATTATTTGTAATTTATGGTAAAATTGAAATGATTTTTAAAATAAAAAGATAAATGTGATAATTCTAATTTTTGACTATAAAATTAATTTTTAAGTTAATATAAATTTTATTTGTATAAAATATTTAAGAAAGGAATTGTTTTGGTTTATTTAGACAATAGTGCCACAACCTCTATATATGATGAAGTAGTAGACGAGATAACAGATGTATATAAAAATGCAAACTACAATCCATCAGCAGCCTACGATGTGGCATCTATAGCAGAAAAAAAATTGTCAAAGGCGAGAGAAATTATTGCAAGCTCAATTAATGCTGACAAAGAAGGGATTTATTTCACCTCCGGAGGTTCTGAGGGAAATAACACTGCAATACTTGGAGTTGCTAGAGCTTGCCAAAATAGAGGCAAGCATATAATTACCGACAACATAGAGCATGACAGTGTAAACAATGTATTTAAATATTTAGAGCAAAACGAAGGCTACGAGGTAACCTATATTGAGCCTGATAAATACGGAGTAATAAATCCAAATGATGTAACAGATAAGGTGAGAAAAGATACCACACTTGTTTCAATAATGCACGTCAACAATGAAACCGGTGCTTTAAACGATATAAAAACCATCACAAGCCTTGTAAAAAAACAAAATCCACTTACTATAGTCCACAGTGACAGCGTGCAGTCATATTTAAAATTTCCGATAGATGTAGAGGACTTAAATGTAGATATCATTACTACAAGTGCACATAAGGTACATGGACCAAAGGGAATTGGCTTTATATATATAAAGAAAAACACTAAGATTGCTCCACTAATTTATGGCGGTGGGCAAGAAAGCGGATTTAGGTCAGGTACTCAAAACGTGGCACTTATCTCAGGATTTAGCGTAGCAGTAGACAAAATTATAAAAATGGGCGATTATACAAAAAAAATCTCAGAAGTGAGAGATTATCTAAAAGAAAGTATAATCAAAAAGCTTGCAGACATAAATATAAATACACCGATAATTAGTGCACCACATATTTTGAGCGTTTCCTTTGCAGGAGTAAAATCTGAGATACTACTACACTATCTTGAGATGGATAAAATATATGTATCTACGGGTTCTGCCTGTTCATCCAAAAAAAAGACATCTAGAGTATTACAAAATATAAAACTGGACGATAAATATATTGACGGGACGATTAGATTTTCACTAGACGAAAATATAGATAAGGCAATGATTGATTTTGTAGTAGAAAAATTGCAGCAAAGCGTCAGCAAAATTAGAGCAGTTACAAAATACACTTTAAAAAAATAGTTTATAAGTGAGGAATTTAATATAGATGTACGATAAGCTAATTGTAAGAAATGGTGAAATTTCCATAAAAAAGAAAAATAAGTTTGAGTTTGTAAATGCCCTAATGCGTAATCTCAGAGCTGCCACAAAAAATATGCAAGGAGTAAAGGTTACAAAAAACAACAATAGAATAGAACTGAATTTAGCAGATGGAGTAGACTACAAAGAAGTAATCTCAAAGATAAAAAATATATTTGGTGTAGTGACTATATCTCCGGCTATGTCAGGCGATAGTGGTTATGACAACTTAATTGAGCTGGTAAAAGAGCTGGTAAGATTAAAATATGAGCAAAAGCCGTTTAAAACCTTCAAAGTCACTACAAAGCGTATAGATAAATCTATAGCTATGACTTCAATGCAAATGAATGCAGACCTAGGTGAAAAAATCCTAGCGGAATTTGAAAACCTGGACGTAGATGTAAACAATCCTGATGTGATTATACACATAGAGTTTAGAGAAAGACAAAATATAGTATTTACAGAAAAAATCGAGTCTGAGGGCGGACTACCTAGAGGAATAAATGGCAAAACCTGCGTATTGCTTTCAGGTGGTATAGACTCTCCGGTAGCGACATATTTGATGGCAAGGAGAGGACTTTTTGTAGAGGCGGTGCATTTTCACAGCTATCCATTTACAAGTGAGAAGGGTAAAGAAAAAGTGCTTGAGCTAGTGAAAATCCTCACAGGCTACTGCGGAAACATCAGAGTTCATTTAGTAAATCTTTTGCCAATACAGCAAGAAATAAATGAGAAATGCAACACAGAATATATGACAATTCTATCAAGAAGATTTATGATGAGAATAGCTCAAGAAATTGCACTAAGTTATGGAGCACTTTCGCTGGTTACAGGAGAGAGCCTAGGACAGGTTGCATCTCAAACATCTGAGGGACTTATTTGCAGTGATGCAGTAGTAGATAAGCTGCCGGTGTTTAGACCGCTTATAGCTACAGATAAGCAAGGAATTATAGATATAGCAAGACAGATTAACACTTACGAGACATCAATAATTCAGGAGGAGGATTGCTGCACAGTATTTTTGCCAAAAAATCCTGCAACAAAGCCTAAAAAGGAAAAATGTGAAAAAAATGAGGCTAGACTTGATGTGCAAAGGCTTGTGCAAGAGGCGATTGACAATAGAGAAATAATTGAATTTTAATAAATTGTATATAAATTTTTTGAATTTGAAATAATAAAGAAAATTTTGCCAAAGGTGAATGACAATGGACGTATTTTCGTGGAAAGACTTTTTAATCTCCTACGAATTTGCAGTAGAAGAACTTAAAATAAAATTTAAAAACATTAGAAATGAGTTAAAAGACCATGACAGCTACTCTCCTATAGAATTTGTGACTGGCAGAGTCAAAAAAATTTCTTCAATTATAGAAAAAGCAAATAGATTAGATGTACCTCTTACTAAAGAGGATATTGAGACAAAGATTGAGGATATAGCCGGCATTAGAATTATGTGTCAATTCGTAGACGATATATATACAGTTGCAGATTTAATAAAATCAAGGTCTGATATGAAGGTTGCCTACGAAAAAGATTACATAAAAAACTCCAAAAAAAGTGGCTATAGGAGCTATCATATAGTCGTAAAGTATCCAGTGCAGACAGTAACCGGAGTTAAAAATATATTAGCCGAAATCCAAATAAGAACCTTGGCTATGAACTTTTGGGCAACCATAGAGCATTCCTTAAAATATAAGTATGACCATCTTTTGCCTGATGATCTTTCACAAAAGCTAAGAAATGCGGCAGACTCAGCGTTTATGTTGGACAATGAAATGAGTGAAATTAGAGACGAAATAGTTGGGGCACAAATTGCATTTGAAGTAAAGTCAGGTAGCGTAAAAGACATAATGAGTAGCATAAGCTATTTGTATATGGCAGGATATAGTGATGAGGCATCAAGCTATATCAAAAAGTTTGACAAAATAAAAAATATAATGGACATCAAAGAAGTTACAGATTTGCAAAATGACATTCAGTTGAGAATAAGAGAAATAAATAGTGACAAAAAATCAACAACTACTATGCCAAACATAGAAACAATTGATATAAATAAGCACACAAAAAATTAATTAAATAAAGTGAGAAGGATATGAAAGAAATATTTATAGTTGACGATGAGCAAAGAATAGTAGATTTAATAGCTATGTACTTAAAAAAAGAAGGCTATGCAGTAAAGACTTTTTCAAATGGCGATGACGCATTAAAAGAATTTAACAAAAAAGAGCCTGACCTTATGGTTTTAGACATCATGATGGATGGCATGGACGGACTGGACTTGTGCAGAGAGATTAGAAAAAGTAGCGATGTGCCAATAATATTTGTATCAGCAAGGTCTGAGGAATTTGACAGAGTTTTGGGGTTAGAGCTTGGAGCTGATGATTTTTTGGCAAAACCATTTTCTCCTAGAGAACTGGTGGTAAGAATTAAAATAATACTAAAACGTAAAGCCTCACCGGTAGTACAGCATACAAATCAGGTGCAAGATGAGCAGAGCACATTATCCAGCGGAGACTTTTTCATGGATACTGAAAATAGGATTGCAAAAGCACGAGATAAAGAAGTGTTTTTGACTATCAAGGAATATGATGTATTGGAATTTTTGATGAGAAATATGAGCACACCAAAGACTAGAGAAAGTATAATACACAATGTATGGGGATACTCCGATACAGAAGGCTATGAAAGAAACGTTGACGATACAATAAAAAGAATTAGAAAGAAATTAAAAGACGTAGATGCGACAGTTAGAATTAATACAATATGGGGTTACGGATATAGGCTTGATAAAGATGAAGAAACTAGCAATTAAAACTATATTTAGTCATGTTGCAATAGCAATAATTTCTACCATAGTTTTTTCAGTTATTATAACATTCTCGCTTATATATATGGGTAGAAATGAATATGCTGATTTTTGCAAAACATCATCAAGATACGTTGCATCAGAGGTGTCTAACAATCTAAGCCAAAAAAGTATTAAGAACGTAGACAACATCAAAGTTGGAAATTTATTAAGCAACGAAGATTACTACTACTTTACCTTGCAGGATAGCCCGATTTTGATACAAAAATCAATGTTTGCCAAAAATTTGGCAACATCAAATTTGTATATAAAGACCAATTCAGGTAAAGTATACTGGGTAATAAAAACACCATTTTCTAAAAAATCTGATTTTGCACAGATAGTAGCACCTATCGTGCTAAATAAAAAAATAGTTGCGAATGTAATAATAGAGCCATATTTAAAAGAGACTAAGGCGATAAACCTTTATATGCAAAGGATAATGTTCTCAGGCTTTTTGTTTACAATGTTGTTTGCCCTAGTGTTGTCGTTAATCTTTGAGGTAAGACTGATAGGACCAATGTCAGCTTTAAGAAACAACATAAACAACATACGACTTACAGGGAAGATAAATTGGAAACAAGTCAATAGCAAGGATGAAATCAGCGAAATAAACGATGAATTAAAGGAAATCACTAAAAAAATGCAGGAGGCTAACCAGTCTCAAATAGAATTTTTCCAAAATACATCTCACGAGCTTAAAACCCCACTTATGTCAATAAGTGGCTACGCAGAAGCGATAAGAGATGGAGTAATGGAAAAGGGCGAAGAAATAGATGCACTCAATATAATAATAGACGAGAGCAACAAGCTGTCACAGGCAATAGGCTCTATTCTTTACCTGAGCTCCTTTGATGGACCGTCAAAATATAATTATAAAGAAGTAAAAAGAATTAATTTTTATGAAAGCGTAGAAGAGCTTGCACTCAAGAGCGTAGATGTGCAAAGCGGTAAGATTGAAATAATAAATAACTTTCCCATGGCATTGTCGGTTGAGCTGGAGGTAGAAAAATATAATAAGCTGTTAAACAACATACTTGGAAATGCACTTAGATATGCAAAAAGTAAGATATATTGTGACTTGATAATAAAAGATAAGGACTTTATCTTTACCATAAGAGATGACGGACCGGGATTTAAAAATGGAGAAGAAGATAAAGTATTTGAAAGATTTTATAAGGGCGAGGGCGGACATAACGGACTAGGCCTTTCAATAGTCAAAAAAATCGTAGAAGCCTATGAAGGGGAAGTCAGAGCATATAATCACAAAGATGGCGGAGCAGTAATAGAGCTTAGGTTCAATGACTTTTACCGATACTTTATGGTTTAATAACAAATAAATTTAGAGCTGATTTTGACACATAAACATTCAAAATCAGCTCTTTTTATAATATTTGTAAAAGCTAAACGACTTTAAATAAATATCAAAATATGTTATAATAATAATTTAAAAAGACAATTAAATTAAAAATATCACTTTTATTCTATAAAATATTCGATGGAGTAAATTATGTCGATAGCTCTATATAGAAAATATAGACCTACTGATTTTGAGACAATAGTGGGTCAATCTCAAGTAACAAATGTACTTAAAAATCAAATAAAGCTGGGCAAAATTTCTCACGCATATATATTTACAGGCGTAAGAGGTACAGGAAAAACCTCTACTGCTAAGGTTTTTGCCAAGGCTGTCAGTTGTGAAAACTATGACGAAGAAAAAGGACCATGTAATGAGTGTCAATCATGCAAAAATTATATGGTTGATACAGTGGAAATAGATGCAGCCTCTAATAATAGCGTGGACAACATCAGAGCTTTGCAAGAAACAGTGATGTATCTGCCATCTTATGCAAAATACAAGGTCTATATAATAGACGAGGCACATATGCTTTCTGCAGGGGCATTTAATGCACTTTTAAAGACCCTTGAAGAGCCACCGGCACACGTGATATTTATCTTGGCAACCACAGAATTAGCTAAAATACCGGAAACAATAGTCTCAAGATGCCAAAAATTTGAATTTAGAAAAATAGACCAAGACGACATATACAAAAGACTTTGTGAAATTTTAACTAAGGAAAATATCAAATTTGATGAGCAA
>NZ_MBEW02000021.1 GCF_001693775.2 Criibacterium bergeronii
TGTACCAGTTACTATACCGATATGGAAATCAGCCTTTGGTGCATCAGTTTTAGTGTCTTCTGTAGCAGCTGTATCAGCCTTTTTTTCTTCTTCAGCTTTTTTATCTCCGCCACCACAGGCAGTCATTACGAAAGCCATACATAGCATAAGAGACAAAGCTAAAAACTTTTTTAAAGATTTCATTAAGTCACCTCGTATAATATAAAATGTGTTATGTACTATGACGATATATGTGTTTTTGTAGAATACAAATGTGTAAATCGTCCAGTACCTTAAAAATTTAAATAATTGTAGCATAATGTTAAAAGAAATTCAAGACATTGATAGAAATTTCTTAAATTTAAATTAATTTTTTGTCTATTGTAAAGCGTTTTTAACTGACGAAAAATTTGCGATAAAAATATAATGAATAATTTTATTTTTCAATTTCAAAATCTATTTGTCTAAGCTCCTGAGAAACTCTAGCTAATCTAACTTTCAGACTGTCACCTATTTGATAGACTTTACCTGTTCTTTTACCTGTAGCTGTGTAGTTTATATCATCAAATTCATAGTGGTCGTCCATCATTGACTCATAGCGGACTAAACCTTCTACTGTATTTGATAAGGCTACGAACAAGCCGAAGTTTGTTATTGAAGAGATAGTCCCGTCAAATACATCTCCTACATATTTTTTCATATATTGTGCTTTTCTTAAATCGTCCACGTCATTTTCTGTGTTATCAGCGACCAGCTCCATAATAGAGGATTGCTCAGCGGATTTTTTGACTGTTTCGATTAGGGAAGCTTTTCTTTTTTTGTCAATTTTGCCATCAATAAATTCTTTTATTATCCTGTGTATTTGCAGGTCAGGATAACGCCTGATAGGTGATGTAAAATGACAGTAGTATTTAAACGCTAATGAATAGTGTCCTAGGCAAAGCTCGCTGTATCTTGCCTTTGACATACTTCTTAGTATTAATGTAGAAATTAGTCGTTGTTCTTTTTTTCCTTCTAGTTTACTTAATAATTCTTGAAGTTGTTTAGAATTTACTTCGCCCTTAATCTTCATATCGTAGCCGAAACTTTGCAATACCGGCAGAAGTTTTTGTAATTTTTCAGGGTCGGGTTTTTCATGGACTCTGTATACAAATGGCAGGTCAAGGTGAAAATATTTTTCTGCTATGGTTTTATTTGCGGCAAGCATAAATTCTTCTATGATTTTATTTGCAATACGCCTTTCTTCTATAGAAATATTTGTTACTTGGTTGTATTCATTCATTTCTATTAAGCTTTCAGGAAAATCAAAATCCATAGAACCGTTTTGCATACGGGCGTTTCTTAGTATTTTTGCCAGCTCTTGAGAGATTGTCAATATTTCTCTTAGCTTTTCAGATTTAATTAAAACTTTTTCGTCTCCATTTTCTAGGTAATCTGATACTTCATCGTAGGTAAGTCTTGCACTGGAGTTTATAAGTGTTTTTTTGACCTCGCTGTTTAAAATTTTTCCCTCCGGATTTATATTCATTATGCAAGATAGGGCTAATCTATCAACGTGTGGGTGTAAAGAGCATACTCCGTTTGATAATTTTTCGGGTAGCATTGGGTAGACCACATTTATAAGGTATACAGATGTTGCTCTTTTAAAAGCCTCTTTGTCTATTGCAGAGTTTTCGGTTACATATTCGCTGACATCTGCAATATGAACGTATAATTTGTAATTTCCGTTGTCTAGTTTTTTTATGGTAATTGCATCGTCCAAGTCCTTAGCGTCAAATCCGTCTATTGTAAATACAAATTCATCTCTTAAATCTTCTCTGTCTTTAGCCATGTAAGGCTCAACACTATCAGGTATTATTTCTAAGGCTTTTTCTACTTTTGAGCCAAATTTTTGTCTGATTTTATTTTCTGCTAGTATTATTTTGAAATATATGTCCTCGTCATCCTTTAGTGCGACTACTTTTTTGACTTTACCCTCGGCATTTTTGTCTTTTTTAGGATACTCGGTTATTTGTACTTCAACAATGTCTCCATTTTTTGCACCATTTTCGTATTTTCCAGGGATAAATATATCTGAGGTAAATTTCCTGCTGCTAGGTATTACAAATCCGAATTTTTTCTCTTTTTGGTATCTGCCAATTAAGGTTTGGGTGTTTCTTTCTAAAACTTGTATTATTTTCCCTTCTGCCTTGTAGCCTCTGTCAGCTTGCTGTGTTATAAGCACAAGGACTTTATCTTTGTCGTAAGCACCTCCAAGATTTTTTTTGGATATGAATATGTCATTTTGGGCATCAAGCTCTTGTCTTACAAAGCCAAACTCTTTTTGGTTCATAAGCAGTATGCCGACTGCCATTGAAAGTTTTTTTGGGATTGAATATTTTTCTTTTTTGTTAGTTTTTACTATTAATCCCTCGTTCATCATTTCACCAAGCAATTTTGTAAGCGGTTTTTGGTCAAAATATCCAATTTGTGTCATTATTTGCTGGATATTTTGAGGTGGCACATCTTTTTGAGAAAGATAAGCGTAAATTTTATTTTTTATTTCTTCCATTTATTTGCCTCCTAAAGGGTTATAAATAGTACAAACAACTTTTAACTTGTTATATTTTCAATTATATCATATAATTAAAAATATAAACAATAAAGCTTGTGATTATTTGAGGTGTCTCTAAAGATTATTTTAACAGTTGCCGATAAAAATTAAAACAGATTTAACAATTCTTTTACAAAGAATTTATATAGGAGATTATAAGGCTATGGAAGGTGTAAAAAATACACAAAATACTGTAAATCCGGCGGTAGATGCAATATCTAAGCATGCCAATGCACTTAAAGCAAAAAAGATGGAGACTGTTGCAAAACTTGGAGAATTAGAGGCACTATCTCCAAAACAAAAGAGTAGGTCAGAGTTTTTAGAAAAATTTAAAAATATAAAATCTGAGTCTGTAAAAGAAGAGCTGGAAAAGATTTTTGACAAGATTACTGAGCAATCAGACAAAATTGGAGACAAAGTGTATTTAAAGGACGTTTTGGAATACAAAAAATTAGTCAAGGAATTTTTGAATGTAGCTACTAGTAATTCTCAGCAATTTTCTAATGAAAGTTTTTTGGATAGAAAGGGCAGGTTTAGAAATTATTCTATAGTTAAAACTGTAGACAGGGAATTGGACAACCTGACTAAGGATTTTATAGCTGGGCAAATTGACCACAAGAGATTGCTTGAAAGAATGGACTCTATTAGGGGTATGCTTTTAGATATAATGATGTAGAAAAATTTAGCGTATCAAAAAATAGATAAAAGTAAAATAAATGGATTAAATTTAATTTTTAAATTTTTCCATTTATTTTTTTATTTGTAATTAAGAGAAAAATATATTGAAGTAGTTACTAAAATTATTGAAAAATACGGCATAGAATGACTTTGTGTCAAAATTATAGTAAATTTATTAATTTTTTTAGTTAAATCACTTGTTTTTTTAAGAAAATATATTAAAATAAGCAAGCAAATTTATTAAATATAAAAAAGTCAAAGAAAACGAAAAACTTGACGCAAAAAAAGCAGCAGCAAAAGAAGAAGCAAAAAAATATTTTGAGGGCAAAACTCTTGAGTATTTTATTACAAGATTTGATGATGCTAAAAATGAGTGGGACTTTAAATATGCTCAAGATTTATTTAACTATATGTATACAATAGCTGATAAAATAATGTATAGGGCAAAAAATAGTGGGAAAGGCAAGTATGTAGTAAAAAGAGGTATAAATAGTAAATAAAAATTAAATTTGAGCTTAAAAATATAAAAAAATGAAAGCAAATGTATTATCATCTGCTTTCATTTTTTTATCTTTTTTATTCATATCTCAATGCATCTATTGGATTTAACTTTGCCGCTTTATTTGCAGGGTAAAGTCCGAAGAATATTCCGACAAATGTTGAAAAGGCTACTGCAATTAATATTGATGTCAATGATACTGTGGCATCGACTTGCATAAGACCTGAAATTATTTGCGATATGCCTATACCTAAGATAGTACCGATTAATCCGCCTAGAGCAGAAAGTATTATTGACTCAATCAAAAATTGCATCAAAATATCTTTTTTTCTAGCTCCGATTGATTTTCTGATACCTATTTCTCTAGTACGCTCTGTGACAGATACCAGCATGATGTTCATTATACCGATACCTCCAACTATTAGGGAAATGGCAGCTATCGCACCAAGACCCATTGACATGGTACTAAGCATACCGTTTATTTCGTTGGCTTGTTCTTCCAGTGTAACTAGCTCGTATGTTTTTGGGTCGACTTCTTTAAATTTTGACATATATTTAATTAACTTTTTGCCCTCTTTTTCGGAGTTATAGTTTTCATTTATCTTAATGTCAAGATAGGATAACCCTTGTCCTCCAGTAGTTATGCTGGTATATGGAGCATAAATGGAAGGTGGATTTCCGTTCATGTTGTCAAAAATTGTTTTTTCTGATTTAAATACTCCTATTACTAAGAAATCTTGTCTATCTCCTCCACCTGTTTCAAGATTTAAAACCTTTCCTACAATATCCGCTTTTCCATATAAGGCTGTAGCTATTATACTGTCAACTAATACTACATTTTTGTGGTTAATCAGGTCGCTTTCTTTGAAATCTCTGCCATATATTATTTTTGCGGTTGTAATTTCTTTTATTGCTGTATAATCAACAGGCTCAAGTGATGCTTGAGTTTCTTTTTTTCCGTTTGTCAGTTTTTGCTTGTAAAATAGCGATGGAGTTATATAAGAGACTTCTTTGGTAAATTTATCCTTTATTTTTTCAACATCGTCTAAATCAAAAAAAGCATTGTCAGAGACCTCTGAGTCAGGTAAGTTCCAATTAATATAAATCATTATTCTATTTTTACCAAAACCTGAAATAAATTTATTTAATGTTGTCTTTGTTGACTCTCCTACTGTAGATATAGTAATAACTGAGGTGATACCGATGATAATGCCTAGCATTGTCAAAAATGACCTCATTTTATTTGATTTTATAGAGGAAAGAGCCATTTTAAAATTTTCTAATAATAATACCATTTCGTCTCCATATCTAAATATTTTGAGGTATTGTTCTTTGCTCATTTGGTAAGTCAGATACTATATTACCGTCTTTAAATCTTATAATTCTTTTTGTGTATGACGCTATATCGTCCTCGTGAGTTACAATGATGACAGTTTTTCCCTCGTCATTTAATTTTTTGAATATTGCCATGATTTCTACTGAGGATTTTGAGTCCAAATTACCGGTCGGTTCGTCTGCAAGTATGATAGGAGGGTCATTTGCCAAGGCTCTAGCTATAGCTACTCTTTGTCTTTGACCGCCTGAGAGTTCATTTGGCTCATGATTTAGTCTTTGCTCCAGTCCGACTTGAGTGAGCAGATATGTAGCTCTTTGGAGCCTTTGTTTTTCGTTCATACCTTTTTTGTATATCATAGGCAGCTCAACATTTTTTAGTGAGCTCATTCTAGAAATCAGGTTAAAGGATTGAAATACAAATCCGATTTTTTTATTTCTGATATCTGACAGCTCATTTTCCGTTTTATCTTTTATATCTATGCCGTCAAGCATATATTTGCCTTCACTTTGCAGGTCAAGGCAGCCGATTATGTTCATAAGGGTGGATTTGCCTGAGCCGGATGCTCCCATTATTGCCACAAACTCTCCTTCTTCTACTTTAAAGGAGACTCCTTTTAATGCCTCAAGTACGTTGTCACCCATGACATATTTTTTTCTAATATCTGTTACTTCTAATATTGTTTGCATAATAGCTCCAAAATGAAAATGTTTAATAATTATTACCTTAATTAAATATTATTTTGTGTTTTCTTCAGTTTTTGTCTGCACTTTTGCATTTTCATTTTCTGTTGCTATATTTACTTTCATGCCATCTGTGTAAGTCTCTTCGATTGGAGATACTATTGGCATACCTTCTTTTAATTCATTTGAAATTATTTCTACGTTAAAATCGGAATCAAGACCCTGTGTTACATATATTTTTTTAAGGCTACCATTTTCGACAGTATAGATATAATTTTTATCGTCATCAATTCCTATTGAATCAAAGGAGGCTATAAATATATCGTTTTTAGTGGAAATTGTGATAGTTCCTTTTGCATCTACACCGGTAATAAGTCTACTGTCAGGTTGTGTTACTAATATTTTTACAGGGACTACCATAGATGTGGAGTTTATCTTTTGCTCAGCAGTAGGAGATATTCTTTCTACTACTCCTGTTATAGAGTCTTTATCCAATACGTTGGAGGTAATTTTTACCTGTTGTCCTTCTTTTACCTTTGAAATGTCATATTCGCCAACTTTTGCAGACAAATATGTTGCGGACTCGTCCTCTATTACAAACATTGGCTTGTGGTCTTCTGTATCTTGTGCAAGTCTTCCAACCTTGGAGTATACTCTAGTAACTGTACCGTCTATTGGTGATTTTATGGATAAATCAGAAAGCTTTGCTTGTTTTTGGGCAAGCTGTGTTTTTTTAGACGCAAGCATTATTTTAGTTGACTCTTTTGGTGTAGCTGAATGAACTTGGCTTTGAATATCTGTTTGAGCTTTAGCAAGAGCCTCTTCGGCTTGTTTTACAGCTATATCAGCTGCTGTTACTTCATTTTGTGCATTTTCATAGTCTATTTGAGCTACAGCTCCGGCATCAAGGAGTTCTTTTTGTCTGTTTAAATTAGTCACTGCTTGTTCATATTTTTGTTTTGCATTTTCTATATTTAATTTAAGAGAATCCGTAGACTTGTTTATATAATTAAGCTCTTGATAAGACTCGTTTAATCTCATTTCATCTGCTGCAATATCTTGTTTTAATAGAGTTATCTCATCTACAAGAGATTGAGAATCTAGTGTCGCAAGGACTTGACCGGCTTTTACAAAATCACCTTCTTTAACACAAATGCTTGTTATTTTAAAGTTGTATGGTGCTGTTATTTCTGCTGAGTCATTTGCCTCTATTTTGCCGCTGACATCTGCTGTTTTAGTTATTTCACCCTTTGATAGTGGAGTGGTTGCAACTAATGGAGTTTTGTCGGGCTTTGGCATAAAAATTGAAATTAATAGAGCTAAGAGTAAAATAATCAAAAAGATTGATAATTTTTTTCTTTTTTTGAAAAAATTTAATAACTTCATGAATTCTCCTTAGAATGTACAAATTATTTTTTACAATGTTCCCCAATCAGGTTAGCTAAATCATTTGCCATTACACCTATATCATCCTCATTTTCGCCCTCAATCATTACTCTGATAAGTGGCTCAGTGCCTGATGGTCTTATTAGCACTCTGCCGGATTCGCCTAGCTGATTTTCTATTTCTTTTATTTTTTCTGAAATTTCAGGGATATCCTTATAAGTTGTCTTAAACTCGTCTTTTACCTTTACATTTACTAAAACTTGAGGTAATACTGTCATTATCTTTGTAAGCTCGCTAAATTTTTTGCCGGACTCTTTTAATATTTTGCATAGCATAAGTGAGCTTAGTATTCCATCGCCTGTAGTGTTGTAGTCAAGTAAGATTATGTGTCCGGATTGTTCGCCACCTATAGTGTAGCCTTTATCAAGCATTTCTTCTAAGACATATCTGTCGCCTACATTTGTAATGCTCAAGTCTATATTATTTTTCTTAGCGGCTATTTTAAGCCCTAGGTTGCTCATTACTGTGACAACCAGTTTGTTATCTTTTAACAGCTTTTTATTTTTTAGATAATTTGCAATTATCATCATTATTTGGTCGCCATCTACGACCTTTCCTTTTTCGTCTACTGCTATTAATCTGTCTGCGTCTCCGTCATAGGCTAGACCTATGTCGGCTTTTTGCTCAAGTACAAATTTTTGTAAATTGTCTACATGAGTTGAGCCACATTCCCAGTTTATATTTATTCCGTTTGGTTTGTTGGCGGTGACGGATACATTTGCTTTTAATTCCTTATAGACCTGAGGAGCGATTGAATAGGATGCTCCGTTTGCAGTATCCAATGCGACTTTTAAGCCTTTTAGGTTTAAATCAAAGGAGTCAAGCAGGAATTGCATATAAACTTGCTTAGGATTTTCACTTCTTATCAGTCTGCCTATTTGGTTGTGTGTCATGACTTCAGGGGTAAACTCGCCTGACTGCATTTTATCCATCAAATCTTCAATTTCTTCTTCTATTGAGTCGGCAAGCTTTAAACCTTGTGAGTTGAAAAATTTTATGCCGTTATACTCCATAGGGTTGTGCGATGCAGAAATAACTGCACCTATATCAGCCTTAAAATGTCTAGTAAGATAGGCAATAGCAGGGGTAGGTATTATACCGCAGTCAATGATATTTATGCCCGTACTCATAAAGCCTGCCATTAGCGAAGTCTTTAGCATATCTTTGGATATTCTTGTGTCTGTACCGATGATAGCTATTGGCTTTCTGCCGTCATGGTGTGAATATTTGTTTATTACATATCCGCCTGCTTTTGCAAGATTAAATGCTAGGGCTGGGGTTAGCTCTGTATTGGCAATACCTCTTACGCCATCAGTTCCAAAAAGTTTTTTCATAATATACTCCAAATATTAATATAATTTTACTTAATTTAGTTCAGTGGTACAATTATATTTAAATTTAAAGAATTATGCAATATTTTTTAACTTAACTAAGATATTTACTAATAATAAGTGAGCATTTTTAAATATATGTAAATGAAAGTGTATGATATTAAATATAACACTTAATTTACTTTTGGTAAGATAATAAACAGTTAATCTTTAAAGAATCTTAAATTAACATAAAAATTACAAATTTATTCTAAGCTATGTAAAGTGCAAAATTTTTATTATCAAATAATTCTTGCAAAGTGGATATCACTTTGTTATAATATGAAAGTACAGCAATAATTATATTTAAGGGAGTAATGTTTTAATGTCTAACTCGTTAGAAGTAGGAAGTATAGTAGATGGAAAGGTTATAAATGTTAAGCCTTATGGAGCGTTTGTAGCTATAGGTGACAACCAAAAAGGATTAATACATATATCTCATATATCAGGTGCTTTTGTTAAGGATATAAATGATTTTATCCGTCAAGGGGATAACATAAAGGTAAAGGTGCTTAGCGTAGAAGAAGATAAAATAGCTCTTTCATTAAAAGATTGCGGGGAAGTTTTACCTAGACATGAGGAAGAGCAACAAAAAGACCAAAACTCTCAGGAGCAAGGAGTTCATGTTACATATAAATGTCTTGCCAACCTCAAGGATAGACAACCTGAGCCGGGGCATATTAAGACATTTGATGAATTGATGAAGGACTATAATAGACAGGCTAACGACAGACAGGTTGATATAAATAAGAGATTAAAAAACAGATAAAAATTTATAATATATATTTTTTAAATATTCAGTACAAAAAAAGATGGATACCATTTTTGGGTAACCATCTTTTTTTATCAATAACTTATAATTGCTGAAATGATATGACATTTGTAAAGGGGAACTTTGCTTGCCTAAAATTTACCATTCATTTTAATATATGTACTCTACTATCTTAATATGTTTTATGATATAACACTGTTAAAGAGAAAAGTAGTACAGCCTTTTTGCTCCAATCTACAAAAGATTGGGGTGAGTTGTATGTCAAAATATGAAGTTATAACAACAGTTATAATGCTAATAGAATTGATACTACAAATCATTGCCCTTTTTCAAGAAAAGAAAAAGTAAGCAGAAAAAAACCGCTGTATGCGACTACAACGTTTTTTAATTATTAAAAAATCAAAGTAGGAGCAAACCAATAAGGTTTACTTTTTTCTTTTTATTATACCACAAAAATAAAAATTTACAACAAAACCAAATAATAATTTAAATCTGACAATTTTACAAGGCATAAGGATTGTTTTTTAGCCGATTTTTCCTTTGCATCCTAGATAAATTTGCTTTTCTTTCATCTTGTACCTCGAATATTTTTTCTTGTGTAAGTTTTCTTTCAAGTCTTAACCTTTCTAGCAATTCTTCAAGCTCCTCTTTATCTTGTTGTCTTTTAGCCTGAGCTCTTTTGGCTTGCTCTTTTCTTTGCTCGATTTGTCTTTGCTTGTTGGATTTTAGGTGATTGTCGATTTCTTTTGTATCTAAAGAAAAGTCCACATTTACTTTTTTGCTGTTGTCCTCGAACCCGTAATATTTTCTAGATATAGCTAGAGCTTGCTCCACTCCGATACCATGTCTATTCGTGTCGACATTATTTTTAAAGTGGTCGGTGGACATATGCTCCTTTATATGATTTAGTATTTTTTGGAATTTTAAAACGTGATGTGGCACTGAATTTATCTTATACATTTGAATATCTCTTTGTAAAAGTGCTGCAAAATCGTATTTGTCTTTTTCATTATAATGAATTCCGGTGGTGTGAGGCATATCAACTCCGGTAGTCTTACCCATTGTGTATGCAAGTAGGCAATTGTATTCGTCTACGGTAGCATTTTTAGGGTCAACCTCTTTTGGATTTATATACTTTATTTTTGTTTCTTTGTCATCATTATAATGATATTCTATTTTTATTTTCGGATTTTGCTCAGTGGAGTCCTCAGCATAAGAACCCCTATAGCTATACATATTTCCATCCCCGATATTCATTGACGCTGTAAATAGAGTATTTTTTTCGGCATGGTACATCCAGCTTACAGTTTCCTCAGAAAAGGACTTTACTGATACCGGTATAGGCTTGTTTGTAGATTTTGTTTGACTTGTAATTGGACAGTTGCAGTTTATACTTTGTATATTCATTTTTTACCTCACACTTACATTTTTTGGCGTTTAATAGTATATCGAATTGTTTAGACAATTTGTTTAGTTAATTTTGTAGGTTGGATAATTGCAACAATTTACAATTTATTATCAATTTTAAAATTTATGTTGAATTTTACAATACTAGATGTTATAATTATAAATTTTAAAAAATACAAAATTGAAATTTATATAATTTCATGTTATAATATATTAAAAATACATCACAATTTTTGAAAAGTAATTGAGGGGCAGATGATTAGTTCAAGGCTAAGATTTATATCAAGTTTAATTTCACCGGTGGAAGTGATAGCAGACATTGGCAGTGACCATGGATACATTCCGGCGGACTTACTTAAAAATGATATAGCAAAAAAAATTATAGCTACAGATATATCAGCTCCGTCTGTGCAAAAGGCTATTGACCTTATGGAAAAACTAAATTTATCTGAAAAATCTGACTTTAGAGTAGGAAATGGGCTTGAGGTATTAAATGTTGATGAGGCTGATACAGTCATAATTGCAGGTATGGGAGGCAAGCTGATTTGTGAAATTTTACAAAACGGCTATAAAAACAAGTTTAAAGAAAAAATACCTACACTTGTTTTACAGCCCGTTCAACAGGTTGGAGATTTGAGATATTTTTTAATTAAAAATGACTTTGATATTTTGGATGAGCATATTTTTGTAGACCAAGGCAAGGTCTATCAAGTTATGATTTCTAGGAAAATTAATTCAGAAAAAACTCACAGTTTGTATAAAATTGATTTGAACAACCAAGTACAAATAAAATACGGCACAATAAATATCAAAAAAAAATCTCAGGTATTAATCAGCCAGCTTGAGCGTGAATATGATAAGCTGAATGCTTTAATTGAAAAGCTGGAGTTAAATAATATTGAAAAAGAGCTTATTGAGTCAAAGAAAATTTATTTGTATCAATTGGAGAAGGTGAGATATGAAATTAGCAAATCTTAAACAGGAGCTAGACAAAATTCTTAAAGTGGAAATGGCTTATGACTGGGACAATGTGGGATTGCTGATTGGGGACATGGAAAGTGAGATTAAGTCTATCACGCTGTCATTGGAGCTAAGCGAAGATGTCATAAATGATGCTGTTAAAAATGGCTCTAATCTGATAATTACGCATCATCCTCTTATTTTTAGCCCATTTAAGCAAATAACCTCTAACGATATTAAGCAAAAATTGGCTATGGAGCTTATAAAAAATGGGATAGCTCTGTACGCTGCACATACAAATTTTGACAGACTTAAAGACGGGCTTAACGATTATGTAATAAGACTGCTTGAAGTAGAAAATGTAGAAGATTTTTATTTGGAGGACGATGGATATTATATAGGCAAAGTTGCAAGTTTAAAAAATGAAATGCAAATGGCTGACTTTGTGAGGTTTGTTTCACAAAAATTACAAGTAAATGACATACGTCTTGTATCACAGCAGGATAAAACTATTTCAAGAGTAGCATTGGTTACAGGGTCAGGAGCGTCTTACATTGAAGAGGCGAATAAGGTTGCAGATTTACTTATTACAGGTGACATTAAATATCATGATGCACAAGATGCTTATCAAAGAGGCGATACAGCGCTTGATGCAGGACATTTTGGAACAGAAAAGTTTTTCCCGTCTGCAATGGAGATTGTGTTAAACAATAGCCTTGATACAGATATTCCAATATATAAATCTATGGGACTAAGTAATCCTTTTAGGCAAGCGGGTTGTTAATGTTAGGAGAAGTATATGCACGACAAATTGGTAAGAATTCAAAAGGGATACATATTGATTGATAGAGCAAAGCAACACATCGATATGCTTGCAAAATGCAAGGATATTGTGGACGGAAGAAAAAAACTGGACGATTTAAAAAAAGAGCAGGAGTCAATAAGGCTGTCAATAAATGAGCTGAAAAATAGAATTGTTAAAAGTCAGGAAAAACTTAAAGACAGTGAAGTAGAGCTAAACAAAATCATAAAGTATATATATTCCAACTCAAGGAAACGTGTTGAAACCTTAACTCAAAAAAATGAGCGTAAGGAGGAAATTCTAAAACAAAGGCAAGTCTTGGAAAAAGAGGTTATGGATTTATTTATAATGGTAGATTCGCTAAAAGATAAGATGAATCATCAAAAATTAATCTATAATGACGAAGAAAAAGAATATTTGAGGGTTATTACTAATCAAAACCACAAGATTGTAAAGTTTGAAGAAAAAATATCCTCCACAGAAAAATCTATAAGACGAATTAGAAAGAGTATAGATTCAGAGGTTTTATCAATTTATGATAAAAAAAGACAAAAAAATATAATGGTCATGTCTAGGATTGAAGATGGGAAATGCTACAACTGCGGGCAAGAAATATCCGATGAAGATATAGAAAAGGTTGGAGATGGCGAAATAATGGAATGTCCTAACTGCGAACGCATCTTATATATACTCCAAGAAGAACCGGATTTGCCACAAGAAGAGCTTGCACAAGTCAAATGTAAAGAGGATTAAAATATGTATAATCTTGTAGCTCCATGCCTATTTGGCTTGGAAAAAACTGTAGCTTATGAGTTAAAACTACTGGGAGCAACTAATATTAAAATAACAGACGGTAGAGTAAACTTTATCGGTGACGATGAAGTGATAGTAAAAGCCAATATTTGCCTTCGTACAGCAGAAAGAGTGCAAATAGAAGTAGGCAAATTTCCTTGCAAGGATTTTGACCAGCTTTATGACGGCATATTCAAACAAGATTACACAAGATATATACCAAATAAAGACTGCAAATTTACGATTGCAAGAGCAAGGTCGGTAAAATCAAAACTTACCTCCATACCTGCTATCCAAAAAGTTGCTAATAAGGCTATGGCAGATAGATTGATGGAAATTTTTCGTACAAATATTTTATCTGAAAGCTCAGACGTAGAAATAGCCTTTAACATTTTTATCAATAAGGATGAGGCACATTTGTATATCGACACCACAGGTGAGGCTCTTCATAAAAGAGGATATAGAGAAAAGACGGTTGCAGCTCCGCTTAGAGAGACTATAGCAGCTTTTATGGTAATGCTTGCTAGATGGAAAACCAAAAGACCACTATATGATATAACTTGTGGCAGTGGCACTATAGCGATTGAGGCTGCGTTAATTGGACTTAACA
The DNA here is from genome assembly GCF_001693775.2 of Criibacterium bergeronii. Lineage (GTDB taxonomy): Bacteria > Bacillota > Clostridia > Peptostreptococcales > Filifactoraceae > Peptoanaerobacter > Peptoanaerobacter bergeronii. The sequence goes on from NZ_MBEW02000021.1 coordinate 13,925, forward strand.
TACAAGCAGGAATAAATCGTAATTTTGCAGGAGAAAATCTTCCATTTATAGATAAGAAAAAATGGAATGAAATCCGCTCTAAATATATTAATCTTGAAGATTATTCAGAATTTAAAATATATGCCTGCGATATAGACCCTGAGGCAATAGAAATAGCCAAAGAAAATGCAGAGCTTGCAGGGGTAGCCGATTATATAGACTTTAGCGTAAAAGATGTAAAGGAAGTAAAAATCACAGAGCAAGACGGCTACATAATATGCAATCCGCCTTATGGTGTAAGGATTGGTGACGATGAAGAGCTGGAGGATTTGTATACCAGTATGAAAAAATTATTTAAAAGCTTAGACAATTTTTCGTACTTCATAATTACACCTGATGAAAATATAGGCGAAAAAGTGGGCATAGATTTTTCAAAAAATAGAAAAATCTATAATGGCACAATCAATACCCATCTATATCAGTATTTATCACAGAAAAGATATTAAAGATAAAGTATGGGCAAGCATTGTTTGCCAGTGGTTCTAGTATAAAAAATCCAAAAGAAAAAGAACTATCGCCGGATAGTTCTTTTTCTTTGAATTTATTTTATTAAACGTTGGATTTCACCAATTCTTTGACCTTATCCACATCTACTACTTGATTTTCATTTTGAGCAAAGCTGCCAATATGAAAATCGTAGACCTTATCACTTTTAATGGAGCTTGCAATTTTTTTCATAGTTTCCATAGTTATACCACTGCCACAAATGATAGTTTTATTGGAAATTTCAATTGCGTCATTGAGACTTTGGATATTTTCGTGAGCTTTAGCTCCACCTCCTGAGGTCAAGATGTGTGTAATATTTTTATAATTATTTAATTCTTTTATAGATTTTAAATAATTTTTAGAGCTATCAATAGCTCTATGAAAGGTGATTGGCATTTTGGTGTCCTTTATAAGGTAGTCCACAGCCTCAAAATCTATTTCGCCCTCTTTTGTTAGTGCTCCTAAAACTATTCTTTTGTTGCCGTCAAGCTTTTCAATCTCTGAAATATCCTTTTTCATCACTTCTAAATCATACTTGTCATAAACAAAGCTGATATTATTTGGTCTAATCATAATTGCTACTTCTATTGAAACTTTTTGTAATGTGTGGTAGATTAAACCAATACTAGGAGTGAGACCTCCCTCAGATAATGCACTTACCAGCTCCACTCTTTGAGAGCCGCCGGCTTGAGCATTGACTGCATCTTGCACACTTTGCACGATTATCTCAGTTATTCTAGGCATTTTTTATCCTTTATCTAAAATTTAAAATATATATTTAATATATTATAAAAATTTATAAAATTATTCAAGTAAAAAGGCTAATATGGAAAATAATACACAAAAAATAAATTATAACAAGCTAATGGAAGACGAAATTGCGACATTTGGCGGGAAAAAGCCGAAACTTTTACTACAGGTGTGTTGTGCACCTTGCTCGTCTCACGTTATTACATTGTTAAAAGAAAATTTTGAAATCACAGCATACTATTACAATCCTAACATCTATCCATCAGAAGAATTTTTCAAAAGAGAAGTTGAGATTAAAAAATTAATTTCTTATATAGGTTTGGACGAAAGCACGCTAGTAGTGACGGAATATAATCCTGATGATTTTTACGAAAAAATAAAAGGACTGGAAAAAGAAAAAGAGGGAGGGGCTAGGTGCACTGTCTGCTTTAACCTAAGAATGGGAGCTGCGGCAAAATATGCCAAAGCTAACGGATACGATTACTTTACAACAACACTTAGCATATCACCACATAAAAATTCTGCATTATTAAACAAAATCGGCTACAATTTGCAAGAAAAATATGATATAAAATATCTGCCGGCAGATTTTAAGAAAAAAGAAGGCTACAAACATTCAATCCAGCTTAGCAAAGAGTATGGACTATATAGACAAGATTATTGCGGTTGTGAATTTTCACTGGAGCAGTCAAGACAAGAGCAAATGGAAAAAGTTAATCCACAAGAATAAAAATTACGGAGAAAAAATGGAAAATATTTTTGAAATGGAAATCATAGACCTAACAGACGAAGGCTCAGCAGTAGGAAAGGTAGAAGGACTGACAGTATTTACAGATAAAGGAATAGTAGCAGATATAGTCAAGGCAAAAATTGTAAAGAAAAAGAAAAACTACATTTTAGCTAAAACAATACAAATCCTCAAAAAATCAAAAAAAAGATGTGATAAAAAAATCTGCGACATCCAAGATATCTGCGGTGGTTGTGAACTGCTTGATATGAAATACGAGGAGCAGCTAAAGCTAAAAAAAGAAATAGTCACACAAAAACTTATAAGACTTGGCGATATAAAAAATCCTGTAGTAAAAGACACTATAGGTATGGACAGACCCTATCATTATAGAAATAAAAGCGTAATGCCGATTTCCTTGGACAATAAAAAAGTAGAAAATAAATTTGCCAAAGAAGATATAAAAATAGGCTTTTACAAAAGAAAAACCCACGAAATAGTGCCATTTACAGATTGTAAAATCCAAGACACAGTAAACAACAAAATAGTGGATATAGTAAAAGCTTTTGTAGTAAAAAATAAAATCTCAATCTATGACGAAAAAACAGGCAAAGGGGTACTCAGACATATAATCACAAAAATATCACATTATAACACAGATATAATGCTGATATTAGTCACAAACAGCAAAAAAACTCTTGAAGTAAATTATTTGATAAAAGAATTTAAAGAAAAAAATATACCTGTAAAAACCATAGTCCAAAATATAAATACAAAAAATACCAACGTGATACTGTCAAACGAAAGCATTACATTATATGGAGATGGATTTATCACAGACGAGATTGACAAAGTATATTTTAACATCTATCCGGTATCATTTTTCCAAGTAAATTACACCCAAATGAAAAAACTTTATAATAAAGCCTTTGAGTATGCAGACCTGCAAACAAGTGATGTAGTCTACGATTTGTATAGCGGGATTGGCACAATATCACTATTAATGGCAAAAAAAGTCTCACAAGTCTACGGCGTCGAAGTAGTGCAAGAGGCAGTAAAAAGTGCAAAAAATAACGCTGTTAAAAACAATATTACAAACGCTGAGTTTATCGCAGGCAAAGTCGAAGATAAAATGCAAGAGCTGATGAATAACTCAAAAAGACCAAACAAAATAGTCCTAGACCCCGCTAGAAAAGGCTGTGAACAAAGCGTACTTGAAAAATTAATCCAAATCGAGCCGGAAAAAATAGTCTATATATCATGCAACCCATCCACATTGGCTAGGGACCTAAAAATATTGCTGACAAGCGGAAAATACGAGCTAAAAGAAGTGACCCCCTGCGATATGTTCCCAAATACAATGGGCATAGAGGCAGTGGCACATTTGTCAAGAAAATAAAAAGATTTGACGAAAAATCTTAATATCAACAAATTTTGATTTATAAATATGAACAAAATATAGTAATACTTTATTATAGAAATATTCGACACACGATAATATAAATGATATCATTTATTAAACATATAATTAATTTAAATACTATTCAATACAAAGTATAATGATATTTTTAGACTTAGACTTGGAAAGTATACAGCTATATTTAAAGTGGTTAATAATGAATTAGTGATATTGATTATAAAAATTGACAGCAGGGGAGAAGTATATAAATAGTAATCACTGGGATGGAAGTTGTGAGCAAAAAAATATTGCTCACACCTTTCATCCCTTTTTTATTAAAGGTAGAAAAGCTTTGAGTACATCGAAAACAAATTAAAAAACTTTCAAAAAAATGTTTAATAAAAAAAATTTTGAGTATAATATTAATACAAGGTGTTAGCACTCAACGATAAAGAGTGATAACAAAAAGCTTGCGATATATTTTACAACAATCCTGAGATTTTTCAAAGGAATTATTTTATAAATTAATTTAGGAGGACATATTATGAGATATTTACCAAGTAGAACAGACGAATTTTTTGCACCAAGCTTAAATAATTTTGATAACTTTATAGACTCTTTTTTCAACAATGATATGTTTTCACAAAGAGCTATGGAAAAAACAACCTTTAAGGTAGATGTCAGCGAAGATGACAATGCTTACACAGTAGAAGCTGAAATGCCCGGTTTTGAAAAAAACGAGGTTAACGTATATATGCAGAACGGATATTTGACTATAAATGCAGAAAAGAAAGAAGAGATAAACAGCGATAATCAGACAGACAAAGCAAGCGAAGGTAAGAAATATATCCATAAGGAAAGAAGAAATACAAAGGTAAGCAGAATGATGCGTTTTGAAAATGTAGACGAAGATAAGATATCAGCAAAGCTTGAAAAAGGTGTACTTGAAATTGTTGTGCCAAAGGCTACAAAGCAAAATGGACAAAAGCAAATAAGCGTCAACTAATCAGATTAGATTATGTAATATAATAAATGATTGTTTTAACCTGTCGGGGGATAGAAATTTTATATTTCTATCCCCCGACTTTTTTATGCCATAAATTTATTTTATATTGTATATAATGTAAAATAGTTTATTAGTCCTAACTTACTTACTGATTTTGTTTCTAAATATCTTCACCTTTTTATCAGATTATGAGCAAATGATAAAATACTAATAATTACAATACACAATGTCACATACTTTGTTTAGATTTAATCTATAAATATCATTAAAAAAATAATATATAGTGATTTTTTTATGAGTTTATGGTATTATATCCATGAGTAAATTTTACTAGAAAGAAAATTTATAATATCCAGTAGCTTATGTTGTAAAATACAACTGTATACAATATCTAAAGATGTGCGAAACTTAAAAACTTTTAAAAACAATATATAAAACTAGAATATATAATTGCACACCTACATAATTTACTGCAAAAAAAGAGGTGAATTTCAATCAAATTTGAAAAAATCATAAAAAAAGTAAATTCGTACCTTGTTTTACTGCTAATATTGGCAATATGTTTTATATTTTTTGCTAATGACAATACAAATTCATGGAGAGAAGAAAAAGTAAATCTAAAAATAAATAATCAAGTATATCAAAATGTATTGGTAGACAAAATGAAACTACCTCCCGTAAAAAAGGGAGATATTGTAACGATTAGCAAAAAATTGTCTAGCGATGATGAAAATATAGCAATCAGGACATACGGCTCTACAGTGGATATCTACATAGACGGTGAAAATGTATACAGCTATGGCAACTCACTATATGAAAAAGGGGAGATGTTAGGTAGAGGGTATCACATAGCAAGATTTGAAAATGCAGCAAAAGAGAACAAATCAATTCTTATTAAAATAAAACCGGCAGAATATATGTCCTATGCGTGGATTGACTTTTTGAAATTTACACCAAGTGACGCAGTATGGCAAGACATTTTTATAAATGATAGTTTCGGTACAATGACAAGCATAATATTATTTGCAATAGGTGCTATAGGCTATACTTGCGTAATTTTAGTTTGTATGTTAAGAAAAAAGATCAATGAGCATTTGCTATACGCATTTGCGATAGCCTTTTTCGTAGGTCTATGGAATTGTTGCATTCATGGAGTTTTGCAATTTATAACGAAAAATTTAGAGCTGGTATCATTTTTGGAATATTTTTCATTGTACTGTTCAGCCTTGTTTTGCGTTTATGTAATAGAAATTATTAAGAAAAACACTAAGTTTAGAAAAATACTCAACTTTATGAAATGGACATATTCAATTTTCTTAATAGTTGTTCTTTTTTTGCATTTTTCTAAAATTCTTTTAATATCGCAAACGGTAAGCGTATTTAGATTTTTTATAATATCAGTATCTATAGTGTTGCAATTTATACTTTTTAGTGACTACCTCAAACAAAAAAAGCATGAAAAAATTTTACTATTAGGTAGCATAATAAGTCTTTTTATGATTTTCTTGCACGCAGTTTTTTACAATTTTAACTACATGAAAATAAGCATCATGGGAAGAGTATTTGTAATAAGTGATGCACCCTTGAATATAGCTATACTGATAATTGTAATATTACCTTTATTAACATATATAGTAAAGGTAGAAGAAATTGAAAGCTACGAAATACAGATAAATTTGCTTAAAGAGATAGCCTATTTGGACAACCTCACAGGACTTGGCAACAGGCATAGCGGTATGGCATTTGTTATGGAGCTGATAAGAGACAGCCTTGATTACTCCATTATATTGTTTGATATAAACAACCTGAAAACAGCAAATGATAACTATGGTCACAGTAGAGGCGATGAATTAATATTGAGGTTTGCCAATTGTTTAAAGATTGTCTTTACAGGAGACGACTTTAGCAAAATACGCTATGGCGGAGATGAATTCGTAGTAATAATAAAGGCTAAAAGCGAAAAAGAAGTCTACAAATATGTAGAAAGTTTAATGAAACTGATAGACGAAGATAATAAAGGCAAAAAAGAGGGATATTTTTTATCAGTAGCCTATGGAATAGCCAGCTCTAGGGAAATAAACGACTGCAACTACGAACGTCTAATAAAGCTGGCAGATAAAAGAATGTACGAAAATAAAGACTTGAAAAAGGCATCTGAAAAAATAGGATAAGTAACCTTAGGTTATAAATCTAATCAGACTTAAATCCATAACTAAAAGCCAAAATATATAATAAAAAAATTATTTCAATCTTATAATTAAAAATGATAAATGGAGTATTTTTGTGGTATAATAATTACGAAATTATTTTTTAATCAGTGTTAAGTTGATTTATGAAATATACAAGAGAGTGGTTTGAGTGATGGATATGTATAATAATTATGAAAATACAGATAACTCAGAGCTAGACAGATTTCGCAAATTTGTAAATGAATACAATTTTGACCTAGAATGCATGTTTGACATTTTGACATATAAAAACAACACAATTTTTTTAGGAGATTTAGAGTTAAACACCTATTACATTTCAGACAAGCTAAAAAATATGTTTGGTTTTGAATCCAACATAGTAAAAGATTTTGCAAATGAGTGGAGAAAAAGAATACCAAATCAGTCAGATGTAAAAATTTATGACGATAATATACAACAATTGATTTTAAACAAAGAGCAGGTACACGATTTAGTATATAAAGTTAAAGATGCACATGGTATAGAAAGATGGATAGTTTGTCAAGGCAAGATAAAACGCAAAGACGCAAGACCGGTTTATTTTGCAGGTAAGTTAGAAATCTTTGATGACGGGATAGATATAGACCCTGTCACAAAACTCCAAAGAAAAAACAGCGTAGAGTTAAAATTATTAAGCACTAATTCGGACAAGGTCGGATTGATAGGATTTTCCTTAAATAATATTAGAATTATCAACGAATTAAGAGGTAGAGAGTACGCGGACAACTTTTTAAAGAGTATAACTGACGCCATATATGATGAGCTAAAAGATAAAATCCATCTATATAGGATGGAAGGAGTAAAGTTTTTAGCAGTATTAAATGAGCAATATTTAACTCAAATAAAGCCAATCGCAGAAGAAATAAAAAATATAATTACAAAGTTATATTTACAAGACAGCTTTATATTAAGAAAGAGCAAAACAGTGTATCTAGGTGCTTACATTGCAGATAAAAGGCTGATTTTATCTGAAAACACCTTAGACATATTTGATAAAATAATATCAGTAGCAAAGTCTAACACAGATACAGATGCAATATGTATTTTATCTGATAAAGAGATATTATATAGAAGACACCTAAATAAAATAGAATTGGAGCTATATCGATGCGTGTATGCAGATTTTGATAATTTCAGAGTCGTAGTCCAACCGATTGTCGATAATGAGGACAAGGTAGTCTCAGCAGAGGTACTTCTAAGATGGAATTATGAGCGTCATGCCATTTCACCTGAGATTTTTGTACCAATATTGGAAAAAACAGGTCTAATAAGGCAAGTCGGCAGGTTTGTATTTGAAGAAGCTGCAAAAATTGCACAAAAAGTGAAAGAATTTAAACCGGATTATAAATTACATGTAAATGTTAGCTATATCCAAATATTAGATGTCGAATTCTTTTCGTTCATAGAAAGCATATTGAAAAAATATAACTTATGTGGAAATGAGCTTGTAGTAGAAATTACAGAGAATAATTATGATGAGGACAAAGAAAAAGTCCTTGAATTTGCACAAAGATGTAATGATATAGGCATGAGCACAGCAATAGACGATTTTGGTACAGGGTATTCATCAATATCATTTTTAATCAGATATCATGCTAAAGTGGTAAAAATAGACAAAAGTCTTGTAAAAGAAAGTGTAAAATCTGAGCAAAATAAAAAATTTTTAGAAGGAATAGTAAGCTCCTGCAAAAATTTTGGTATGTCAGTATGTATTGAGGGCGTAGAAAATGAGCAAGAGCTAAAAACAGTCAGAGAGTTTGGCTGCGATTATATACAAGGATTTTATTTCTTCAAGCCTATGGAATTGTATGATTTTAGTGATTTGTTGATGGAAAAATATTTTACAAGTATGCAAAAATAATTCGAAACATAAGTAAATCCGCTGGATTTACTTATGTTATTTTATAATTTCATAAAACGAATATTTAGGAAGAAAATGGAAGTGACGGGAAATAGCAAACCAAGAAGAGAGAAGTTTAGTTTTGAATTTAAGAGCCTAGGAGTAAAAGTCAGTGTAATCATTTCTTTGATATTGCTTTGGGTTAAAATATGAGATTGTATCTGCCGATATTGATAATAACATTTGCAAACACTATTTATCACATTTGCACAAAATCAACGCCTTAGGGAATTAACACCTATGCTACGCTGTTTGTTACATACGCAATTTATGCCGTAGTTTGCTTGATATTATTTTTTGTCACCGAAAAAAATCCAAACCTTGTGAAAAATTTTAGCAAGCTCAATTGGACAAGCTGGGCGTTGGCACTTTGTATAGTTGGATTAGAGGCGGGAAATATTTTGCTTTACACAGCAGGCTGGGATATCAGTATAGGTCAAGTAATATCAAGTTAATTTTTAGCAATAATTCTTATTTTAGTTGGATATTTTTTATACAAAGAGCCAATTACTGCAAAAAAAATAATTGGGGTTTTAGTCTGCTTAGGTGGACTTTATATCTTAAATAAATAAATTATCAAATGATTTTTGCCCTTTAATTAGAATTATCTAGCAATAAAAAATGCTTTTACATCGGCATACAAGACAAAGAGGAACTTTATGAGCAAAAATTTTTTAGTAAAAATGTTAATGTTATTTATATTTTTACTAGTGTTTAATACAAAAGCTGAGTTTTCATTTGCACAGGACATAAAAATAATGGTGGACGGTACATACTTGACATCGTATGATATAATTATAATTGATAATAGAGTCCTAGTTCCATACAGGACTATTTCAGAGTATTTGGGATATGAAGTAAATTGGGATGAAGATTACAGATTTTGCACAGTGGCAAATATTAATAAGCAAAATATGAACGATGATGCTTTATGCCCGATGTTTATAGTGCTTTTTACTGAGCATCCTGTATCAATGGCATTAAACCAAGATACAGTTTTTACTGAGCTGGAAAAGCATAAGCAGGATAAGGACTACAAGCCATATGATGATTATTTGTATTTGCTTAAATCATCATATGATGACTATACCAGTGCGATAAATGCAGAGATTGCAAAAAAGCTAAAGTCCGGCGAGCTTATAGCTGAATACTCCTCAATAGATGTGATGGTCAATAAGTTAAATGAAAAGTTTGGAAAGCTCTTTTATTTTTCTAATCTAAAAGTGCCTGCAAAAATTATAAATGATAAAACATATGTACCATTAAGATTTGTAGCGGAGATTATGGGAGCACGGGTACAGTGGGATGAACCTCAAAAAACTGTAATAATTTATAGATAGTAAAAAATCTTGGTAAAATTTAAAGCTTTAATAAATAACAAGGAGATTATTATGAAATTAGCAGAGGCTTTACAGATGCGTTCTGATATGCAAAAGAAAATTGAAGATTTAAGAGATAGATTATTTTTGTCAGCTAAATATCAAGAGGGAGAAAAACCTCTTGAAGACCCTAGTAAATTAGTCAAGGAGCTGGACAAAGTCACAAAGGATTTGGAGGACATAATTTATAAAATAAATTACACAAACAGCAAAACAGAAACCGACCAAGGTTCACTCACAAAAATACTTGCAAAAAGAGATGCTTTAAAATTAAAACGTAGCGTATATTCAAGCTTTGCTGATGAGGCAAGCAATATGGGTCCTAGATATACTAAAATGGAAATAAAATTGTATCCATCAATGGATGTCAATGTGCTAAGAAAAATAGTGGACGATTTATCCAAAGAGCTAAGACAAATAGAGCTACTTGTACAACAGACGAATTGGACCACAGATTTAATTGAAAAATAAAAATTGAATAAATTAGGTTAAAAAAAGGGCGTACACTACTCTATCGATGAGTATAAACTAAAATAACCAGTTGGCGAGAGAGAGCATCTCAGGGGTTCGACTCCCCATTTCACAATTAAGCTCATCACATTGCACAACTGCATACTTACAATTTATTGTTATTACCGTTGGTGTAGACTTTTTAGGGTGGGATTGGGGAAATTACATAAATAAAAAGCTATAGACACAAGTATTTATAAAATGTATAATATATTAAAATACATAGCCTTATGAGGAGAGGATTTGAGTGCAAGTGTCAAGAGTAGATAACACTATGTTTATACCGATAAATGGCGTATACGGAGTACAAAATGAGCAAGGTATAAATCCAAATCCATTTGGTGCAGATAAAGTAGATAAGGCTAAAGAGCTTTCGCCAAGTGGTAAGGTAGAATGTCAGACCTGCAAAAATAGAACATATGTTGACCAATCAGGTGATGCCGGAGTTTCGTTTAAGGCACCAGGTCATATTTCTCCTGAGGCATCAGCTGCAGTAGTATCTTCTCACGAGGCAGAGCACGTTGCCATAGCAAAAGCTGAGGGAGGAAAAGCCGGCAATAAACTAGTGAGAGCCTCAGTTAGACTCCATATGTCTACTTGTCCGGAATGTGGCAGAGCCTATGTATCAGGTGGCACAACAACTACTCAAATTTCATATTCTGACCCAAATCAAAAAAGAGGCGGAGTAAATTCTATTGATGAAGATTTAAAAGGCGTAGTTGTAGACAAAAAAATCTGACGATAACAACCAAATGGTAGATGGAAAAATATCTACCATTTTTTCATAGGGATTAAATATATTTTAAAAGGGTTGCTATGATTAGGAGAAAATTAATAAGAAACAAAATATTAAAAAATCTGAAAGCTAAAGGCTTTATTGATAATATTGTCTATTCAAAATTAGATGAGATACCAAAGGGGACATCATCAGGCAAAATTACAAAAGGTTGTCTTGTGGTTGAGGGTGGAGCGTTAAGAGGCTTATATAACCAAGGTGTGTTGGATGCTTTTCTTGTAAGCGATATTAATTTTGAAACATATATTGGAGTTAGTGCGGGAGCATTGGCAGGAATGAACTATATCTCAAGACAAATTGGCAGGTCGGCAAGGACAAATTTGAAATATAGACATGACCCTGAATATATAGGATTAAAGGCTATTGGTCTTAGCAGAAGTCCATTAAATTTAAATTTTTTATTGTATAAAAACAACAAATTAGAGCCATTTGACTTATTGACCTTTGAGCACACTAAGCAAAGATTTATTGCAGTGGCGACCAATTGTGAGACAGGCAAGACAGAATATTTTGAAAAAGGAATATGCAAAGACATTTTTGCAGCTACAAAAGCATCTGCATCTATGCCGTTTTTGTCGCCTATGGTAGATGTGGAGGGAAAGCAGTGCCTTGATGGGGGCTGTAGCTGTAAGATTGCATACAAGTGGGCGTTAGAGCAAAATTTTGACAAAATAGTTATAATCAAAACTAGGGAAAGGGGCTTTAGAAAGTCGGAAAATTCAAAAAGAAATCAGATTGATAGATTTTATAAAAATTACCCGCTTTTTGCTGATGTACTAGCTGATAGTAACAAAAATTACAACAAGCAGTGTGATGAAATAGACGAGCTTGAAAAATCAAAAAGGGCATTTGTAATTGCTCCATCTTCTCCTGTAAGGGTGTCAAGACTAGAGCCTGATGTGAACAAGCTGGGTGAACTATATTGGCAAGGATATAACGATGCTAATAATCTGATGGAACAGCTAAAAAGGTATCTTTCACATTAAACAAATTGAAAAATAATATAAAAAATGTTAAAATAATTCGTATTTAATTAATAAACTTTTAAATATTACAAGGAAGAAAACTATGGGTAATAGAAGAAGTGTAAAAAGAGGTAGAGCATACGAAATCCAAAAATTTTTTGGCTCAATATTTGCGATTTTATTTGGGATATTTTGGATGTTTATGGCATTTCAGATAACATCTCAAGCTGGAGAATTTGGGATTATAGCTGTAATATTTCCACTTTTTGGGATAGTAGCTGTAATATCAGGCATAGTCAATGCAGTGATTTCATATAAGAACGCATTTGGTGAAAATCGCTTTTCAGAATATGATATAGTAGACTCTGATGAAGAGCCTGACCCTTTGCAAAAAAAATTTCATAAAGAAAACTTAAATGATGACATGAATATTTCTGACGCTGAAGAAGTAAACTTCTGCCCATATTGTGGCGAAAAAATAAGTAGTGAATTTGAATTTTGCCCAAAATGTGGTAAAAAATTGCCTTAATATTTTTAGTTTAAATAAATTATATAAAAATTGCAATATCAAGTTGAACTTTTTTCTAAAAATCATACCTTTGTCTTTAAAGTTTTTAATGACATATTTGATGAAATGATGGCATTTAGCTATTTTAAGACTTGGACGAGAAGACTTTCTGTTGTTGTCATATATGGCTTGTCCTGCATCAGCAAGATATACATTAATAACTTTGCCTTGTTTCTTTTGAGGAACAGTGCCGCGACGAACCTCATTTAGTATTGTATTTTTGGCTCTACAAAGTTCTTTGGCTATTCTACAAGGTTTTACACCATCCTTAAGCCTAATTTCGATGTAAACTCTCTGTTTAAAACTTAGGTGTTTATATGGTCTTATTTTTGTGGTAGAATTGTTTAAATCCATTGTGATTTCCTTTCCATTGCAAATGTTTTTGTGGTGATTACATTTTACAACAAAAAGGATCACTTTGGATTATTTTTTTATAGGTTCAAATTCATTTTACAACTAATCAAAAAATATTTTTATTTATATATTTCATATAATTTTTCTATAATCAAATTTATTTTTTAATTTTTTTTTACAAAATGCCGAAATATAAAAAGGGTGATGTTTATGAAAAAAAATAAAGGCTTTACTATGGCAGAAATGCTCGTGGCGATTGCGATTTTGACAATTCTCATGGGGCTTGCCGTACCGTTCTTTAAACCTGCAAAAGAATTTGTGAATAAAAACAAGACTAATACTACAAAAAAAATATTGATAAATGCAATCGAATATTGGTCAAAGGATAATATAAACCCGATACAAAAGCCGGCGGATTTTAATGCTGTAAATTCTCAAAATAAAAAGGTTTTTGAGTACATATCCAACAACGAGGTTTATAAAGATTCCAATATGCAAATCGAAGAAAAAGACGGAAATAAGGAACTTGTTTTTGTAAATGACAAAGATAACGACGGAAAAGATGATACGGAAATCGTAATAGTAAATTTTGAAAAAGGTGTTTTGACAACATCCTACTTGAATTCCGATAACGAATTAAGTAATTCTACCGCATTTTTATCAATACAAAATCTCGAAAATCTCGGTGCCACATCAATAGAAAACTATGAAGATAAGCATAGAAAATTTTTAATTCTTGAAAAAAACGACGGATACAAAGAGCTTGTTTATGACAAGCCTAAGCTTACACCTTAATTTAATAACCTTGATATTTTGATTCTAAGAAGCGTGGGTGATTATCTATGAAAAAGAAAAAAAAGAACGGTTTTATTTTTGTCGCTGTTCTCGTGATAACAATATTATTATTTGCAATAACAACCTCCGTAACTATGCTTACAAGAGCCCACGGCGGTGATTTAATAAAAGACATAAAAAAGGACAAAGCATATTATATTGCAAATGCAGGCTTGGAAATAGTTTATTCCGCACTCAATAAGGAAAATGTTGTTGGTGCAAGCAGTATTTTGCAGGTAACAGGATCTTCAACGGCAGGATCATCTGCAAAATTCAAAAATCCTAAAAAAGGAATAATAAAGCATTCAGACCTCGTAATAATTGACGGAAAAGGAAATCCCGCAGGATATTGCGATATAAACGCAGACCTTGAGAAGGACGATTCCGGAAATCTGTATTATAAGGTCGAATCAACCGGAAAATCACTTGCCCCAAGTGATGTGACAGATACAAGAACACTTACTATGTTCGTGTTTCTCGACTCAAGTACAAAGCTTTATGACGGTATAAAAGACAGCCCTTATTAAAATTAAATAAAGGTGGGAAAATATGATAAATTTTTGCAAAAAAAAGAAAAAGGCATTTACCTTGCTCGAACTGATTATAACAGTAGCTATAGGTTCTATTTTACTTTTGCTTGTTACTGACAGGATTATCTTTCAAGCTGTTAATGCAAATAATACAAACAATAAAGTCATAGATTTGAACACAGGCGTGAAAACCACAATAGACGAAATAAACAATACGCTTAAAAGCTCCATACAAGTGCATTTAGTAGGAAAAACCGTGTACAACAAAGGAGCGGACACAACCAAGCTCGACAAAAGATACAACTATATAGCTCTTAGAGATATAACAGGTCTTGACGGCAGTGTAAATACTGTACTTGTAAACCTGATATACAATGCTGCAAAGGATAATTTTGACATAATACCGGTAACAGCACTTGATAAAAATGACAGCCTGAAAAAATCAAAGACAGAATATACCATGCAATTTTACAAAAATGACGACGACTATAAGTCAAAAATGGACAAAAGCATACTCAACATAACGGTTAAAGGCAAATCTACAGATATTGACGATAGCGGAAAGCCTATATCTAAAGACAAAAATAATCCTAATCCGATAAGAGAGTTTGAATTGACCCAGGATATAATGCTGCCTAATGTGAATCAAATAATGACATCCAAATATCTTGAGGGCGGTCTGGACGACATAACCGCTATAGCCTATGATAACGGACAAATAAAAGAAGTAAAAGGAAAAAAAGCCCAAGCAACAATTGTTTTTGCAATAGACTCTTCGGACTCAATGATGGGTACGGTCAATGGTAATAATTCAAAGCGTGGTTATAACAGAGCCTGGGCTCAGGATTATTTCAGACTCAAGAAAAGCGGTCCATATCACTATCTTAGTGGTAAATTCGAATTCGGCTACTTCTCTCTCGCTGGGGATATAAGAAATGGGTATCATTTGAATTTTTACAGCTACAATAATAGAACATATAAAAGAAGTGACATAGAAAATAGGTTTGATGATTTTGCCATTAGAAAGTTTCTCGCAGCTGAAGCCATAAACAACAATTTTTTACCCAATCTTTCAAAGGCTGCAAGAGATAATAATGTAGATTTGTCTGCATATATATTTAATTACGATACTCATGTAAGATGCAAAAGGATTTCACCTGATCCAAATTCCGACTATCTTTGGCAATTATCGGATTTAGAAAATGACAGATACGGACCGTACAGGCTAAATACCGATGACGATATTAAAACAGTAAGGGAATATACTAAAAGCAAATGCGAACTGGGCTTTGACGAAGATAATTTCAAGACTTCGTGGTTTGAGGATGAAAAAGGCTCTACAAATACAGGCGAGGGGTTGCTTCAGGCTTTGGAGATTTTAAAGCAGTTGGACAAAGAAAAAAATATAAAAAACAGATTTTTAGTTTTAATGACTGACGGTGCTCCAAACAGAAAATCAGTCATATACCCAAACAACGATAAAAAAAATGCAAGAATGCTCCTTGACAACAAAAGCTATAGACAAATTCTTAAAGATTATCCGGGCACTCCAGCTCAACCTGACATTTTACAAAATCCAAACACCGTAGGCATGGACGCCGTAAAGCAAGTTGCAACAAGCACCTCAAATAACTATAAGGGGCTATATAAAAAAGCTTTCATTATAGGATTTTCAGGTATAAAGGAAGAAATAGAAAACATAGGTTTTGATACTGATGAGCATGGAAATAGCATATCGCTTCCAAGCGAATCTATAACAGGTTATCTGCGTTCTACAGGAAATGAAGCGGATTCTTACAGAGCAAAGGATTATGATGCACTGAACAAGGCTTTTGAGGATATTAATAATCAAATAGGCGACTTGATAGGTGTGTTTGACGGTCCTGAGGAAATGAAATAACAGGGGTTGGTGATATAAATGAAAAAAACAAATGGCTTTACATTCGTAGAAGTATTGATAAGCGTATCTTTGCTTGCGTTTGTTATACTTATGTCTACAACCTTGTTTGACAGGTCCATTCAGGAAACTCCAAAATTGAGAAAGATTGTCGAAAAAAACACAAAGAATTCCTCCGAAATGGAAAATGCCATTTTAAATGCAAGGCAGTACAGCGAATATTACAACGATTATGTAAAAAAAGGAACCTCAGACGAAGAAAAAAAACCTCAAGGCTACGATTCGGTCGGCAATCCTGTAGTAATACCTACACCCGGTCTTAAGATTGACGATATAAGGATTGACAATGTAAGGGGTTATATTGTTTCAAGAAAAATGGATACTGTGTTGGATTCAGCAACAGGAAAACCGATTTTAGACTCAGGCGGTAATTATCAGTATATTCAAAAAACCTCATACAATATGAATGTTGACAGTGCGGATGATTTAATAAGCTTTGTAGGCATAGGAAGGTCTGCACCGAAGGTATCCGATATCAAGGATTTTTATTTGAATAACGGCACAATGAATTCATTCGAATATTTTCCTGTTAACGGTTCGCTTGCCTCTGATAAATCCTTCAGACTTGTATACAATCTAAGAGATAATTCCAATTTTTATTCTGTCAGACTGAGATTGCTCAAATCTCCTTTTTCACAAGCTCTTTTGAATAATTCCAATGCTATTAACATAAAAAAACTTGATAAAGGAGAGTTTGAGTACGCAGACAAAGCCGATGACGAAAATAAATCCACAAGCGGTGCAAAAGACTATACAGTAAATTCATACAGCTCAAACAAGGAACGATATTTGAGTTTAACCGACAGGCAGCTTGCTGTAGAAGGTGCTACACTGAATATAAACGGTTTGCAAGGATCAAAATATGCCACCTTGTCAAACGAAAATACATCAAATTTGAACTTTGTCTATTATATCGGTTTACCGTATTACAACAACGATATACTTGCACACTATGATGCCGATTTTGCAATTTCAAAAATAGCAAGTACCCGAAACAAATTTTTATATTTGTACGATATTGATAATGTCGCTGATTCAGATTATCCGAATTTTATTAAAAAAAATGGGGACATTTACGATATAGATTGGTCAAATTACGACATTAGACGAATGACCGGTATAGACACAAAATTTGCCGAGAAGGTAACTTTGCCGAAAGGCTTTTTACCTGAATGCACTATAAAAGCACAAGACGGAACGGATGTAAAAATACCATTTAATCTAAAATCTTACGGCAATACAATATTTTACGATATGAAAAAAGAAAATGGTGTTGAGTTTGACGGAGGTACAGACGGAAGAACGTTTATCGCAAAATTTAACACAAAAAATTATAACCAGATGTTTAATGATAAAAATGAAGAAAAAACATTTCCTTATGTTCTTTTATCTCACGGTTATGACGTAGCTTCCGGGAAGCCTCTGAATGCTTCCGCATCTGACAAGGAGCAAAATTTTGTGTTGTATGTCGATAGTGACGGCTCTATTAAATTGAAAACCGGAACTGCAAAAAAAATAAAAGGCGGAGCAATAAAATGGAGCTACACTGAAGAAGATATCGGAGTAAATATAAATGACACCAATTTATATAAAGATACCTCCGATACGTTGCCATCTCAATCTTATGAGGAGCATTATGCAGACGGTAAAAAAGACGGTAGACAGGATTTTAAGATAATAGCCGTGTATTTCGATTATTATAAATCCGGTTCCGACTCAAAGGTTAAATTATATTTGCTGAACCAATCCGATTCTCCGGATGACACGATAATTACAGCAGCAAATAAAATTTTCGAAAGGTCATTTAACAAACTCAACTACACTGATTACAAGTTCGGCTTCGGTAAAAAAATCGACAATTTGGGAGATGCCGAAAGCATTTCTTCCCCTATGGGCGATGATTATTGCGCTATGGAAATATCCGATTTGATTTATTACAACGGTGATATAGGCAAAAATAACGTTAAAAAAGTGATGAATTGGCTATACAGAAAATACCTCACTGAAAAAGAAAGAACTTACTTTGATGAAAATTATAAGAGTATTTTGGATAAATAACATCTTAAATAAATGATATTTTATTGATAAATATACATTTTATAATTTTATCATGATAAAAAACAAGACACCATATTTTTATAAAATGGTGTCTTGTTTTTTGTAAAAAAATCTTTTTGAAAATTGCAATATCAAGTTGAACTTTTTTCTAAAAATCATACCTTTGTCTTTAAAGTTTTTAATGACATATTTGATGAAATGATGGCATTTAGCTATTTTAAGACTTGGACGAGAAGACTTTCTGTTGTTGTCATATATGGCTTGTCCTGCATCAGCAAGATATACATTAATAACTTTGCCTTGTTTCTTTTGAGGAACAGTGCCGCGACGAACCTCATTTAGTATTGTATTTTTGGCTCTACAAAGTTCTTTGGCTATTCTACAAGGTTTTACACCATCCTTAAGCCTAATTTCGATGTAAACTCTCTGTTTAAAACTTAGGTGTTTATATGGTCTTATTTTTGTGGTAGAATTGTTTAAATCCATTGTGATTTCCTTTCCATTGCAAATGTTTTTGTGGTGATTACATTTTACAACAAAAAGGATCACTTTGGATTATTTTTTTATAGGTTCAA
>NZ_MBEW02000022.1 GCF_001693775.2 Criibacterium bergeronii
CCTTTAAGAGTGTATTTGCCTGACTCATCCTTTTGTACCTTTAAATTAGACTCATTAAGTTCATATGATATATGCTCAGCGTAAATACTTTGAATATTTTTATTCACACCCTCCAGCTCCGCCGTATGCACTTTAAAGCTTTGATTATCAACAGTTAAAACATCACCCCTTTGAGCCTGCTCACCCACCAGCTGTAAATTTAAAGTGTAAGCGTCATTGTAGACCTTTTTTATTTTAGCATCAATTATATTATTCATAATTTACACCCTTTAGAAACATTTTATTTTTACAATTATATTTCCAAAAAAGCATCATCGGTTAATCTAATATATTTTTTACCTCTTATTTTTAGAAAAACGCAGCTGCGTGTTCCTAATCCACTTACCTGTTTTACTCCTTCAATCCTTTTTGATAAATTTATTTTTTTTGTTGGAGGATTAATGTAAACGTCATCTTGACATTCAAACATATCTGATAGAATAAATTTATTATCAAAAAAGAATAAACCGTATTCTTTAGCTATCAAACCAAATTCAAAGTTATTTCCATTAATCTGAAAATCCATAAAAGTAGTAATTACTTTACCATATTTAGTTTTACATAATGAAAATAGCGGTTTGTCTCTTGGGATCCCATCTGACATCGGAGGTAAAAGAACAGTAAAAAAAATACCTTGTTCTAAAGTAAGAATTTTTATAGATGTTTCTTCCAATATAGTTTCATCCGATAATGATAAGCCTTCCTGACTCTCTACTCCATGGGAGCATGTTATATTGAAGCTGGGAAAATCTTTGTATTTCATCTCATAACACGCTTTTAATCCTGTCCCTGTCACTCCTACTTGAGAAAGTCCGGCAGTATTTTTAATATTCTCAACATTTTTTTGAAAATTAACAGCGTTAGCATTAATATCATTAGTATTCATTGGCTCTAGCGTTATCTGCTTAAACTCAGGCTCTTCTATTTTAGCCTCATCAATGTCTAAAACCTCAATTTTAATTTGATTGCTTGACTCTTTTTTACTATTTTTTAATATTTGTCCATTCAAAGTCAATTCGTATTTATCCATAAACCCTCCTAAACACTTTCAAAATCAACAGTTACCACCTCATAAAATCTATACTTTTCCTTAGGCTTAAAATCAATTACTACCATTTCCCTCGCTGCATCTCCCTCAAGCTCCAGTGTACCTTGTCCTGTAAGCCATGATTTTAATTCATTTATCTTAGTAATCCTTTGAGCAACTGAGCCTCTTACTAAAATATCAATCTCACAAGGCACACTTTCAAAACCATCACAGCGTTTTATATCACCATGCCTACCGGGAATTTCAACCCTTATAAACTTCGGTTTTTCATAAAGCGGGTAAGTCACTATGTCAAAAATTAAATCATATTTTAAACTTGAAATCCCTTTAAATTTAAACTCCAACTAAGCCTCGCCCCCTCTTAGCTCTTTGCATTTCTTCTTTTATAGCCTTTTTAACCTGTTCAACAATTTTTGTTATATCATCATCATTTCTAACAGACGTGTTATTGATATTTATTGAAATGAACGTATCCCCGCTATGAATAAAATCTTTTAATTTGCTTAAAGGTAGTATAGCCTCTGCTCCGGCTTCACCCACACCATGAAAACCTTTAGCACCCGCAAAAATTGTAGGCGATGTAAAAATCCCCCCGTCTTTATGCCAATTGATATTAAATTTTGGTACACTTGGAGGATTTATTGAAAAGCCACCTGTAAAACTAAAGTGAGGTAATTTAATTTTAGGCAGCTTAATTTCAGGTAATTTCAAATTACCAAAGAAACCCTTAATTTTATCCAGTCCGTCAGATACAAGTTTTTTAGCATCTGAAATTTTATCCCTTATACTTTTCTTAGTATTTTCAAAAGCATTACCCGCCTTAGTTGCAATATCATTAAATTTAGATGTAGCATCATTTTTCATGTTAGTAATAAAGCCACCGACAGATTTTTGTATACTACCCCATTTTTCGGACGCTCCTGCCTTTAAGTTATCCCAACCATCACAAATACTTTTACCGGCACTATTCCAAGCACCCTTTATAAACTCTCCTGCCTGCGATGCCTTTTCTTTTATAGTATCCCAGTTTTTATAAAGAATTACACCTACAGCAACTAGACCACCAATGATAGCAATTGCTGCACCGATAGGCCCACTTAAAAAAGTTAAAGCACCTGCTAAAACTCCACTGGCACCACCGGCAGCAGAAAATCCGGCTATAACAGAACCGATTGCAGTTGAAATTGCTCCAATGGTTGTTATAAGACCGCCTAAAGCTAAAAGCACAGGACTGACCGCAGCAGTAATTAAAATAAATTTAGCAATAAAATCTTGAGTTTCCGGACTCAAATTAGAAAACCAATCAGCTAAACCCGATATAGCCTCTGATACTGATATAACTACCGGAAGTAAATCCTGACCTAATTTTATTCCAGCATTTTTCACATCATTTAAAGATTTTTTCATTTTTTGCCCGGGAGTATCATTCATTTTTTTAAAAGCATCATCTAATGCAGTTGTGTTGGTCTGCATATCTTGCATTGTGAGATTATATTTATTTAATCCGGTATCAGACGTGAGCATCAGCATAGCGTTTAACCCTTCAACAGAGCCAAACATCGTGGCAAAAGCTCCAACCTGTGAATCAGTAGCCCCCTCAAGACTTTTCATTTGAGCATCTATTTCTTTAAACGTTGAGTTTAAAGCTTTATACTCATCAGAGCCTTTTTTCCCTGCTTTTTCCAGCTCGCTCATTTGTGTAGTTACTTGTACTTGTTTATTAAATAATTCCACATAAGCGGGTGCGGCTTGCTCTAGCTTTGTTCTCATATCTCCTAGAAATCCCATCCAGCCTTTAGCCTTTATTGCTGAGGCTGAAAAATCTAAACCTAGAGCCTCCGCAGTTTCGGATGCTTCTTTTGTAGGTTTAATGACATTTGACATAGCAGCTTTAAGTCCGCTTACAGATTCTGATGTAGCTAAGCCTTGAGCTGTTGTTACAGCTAATGAAGAAAATAATTCATCAGTGCTTACACCCAAAGCAGCCGCTAAAGGTGTAATTTTACCTATAGAACCGGCAAGCTCTCCAAATGACGTTTTACCTTGATTTTGAGTAATAAGCATCTGATTAGCTATTTTTTCAGCCTCACTACTAGCCATACCATAAGAATTAAGCACTGTTGTTAAGCCGTTTACAGCAGTCTCTGCATCTGTAAATCCCCCTCTTGCAGCTTTCGTTGCTACACCCAAAAAATTTACAGCCTCTGCAGTATCAACAGACCCCGATATTGCCTGATACAGACCTTCATTCAAATCAGATGCTGATTGTCCAGTTTCCTTTGATAATGCTAAAACTCCGTCCTTTAAATCTTCTAAAGACGTGTTCGTAGTATCAGCGATAGTTTCTACCTTTGCAAAGCTGTCTTCAAAGTCAGTAGCCATCTTAACAGCTCCAACACTTACCCCGGCGGCAGCGGCAGATATCGGTTTCATTTTGTCGCCTGCCGATTTAAATTTCTCTCCTACACCGGTTGCTGAGTTTCCGAACTCTTCAAACTTGCTTTTTGACTTGTCCAGCTCTTTTTGTAAGTCCTTTAATTCTTTTGTGGTAGTTTCTATGTCCCTGTTTATAGCTCTGTAGTTATCAGCACCAATTTCGCCATTTTCAAATGCTTTTTTAGTTTCCTCTTGCTTTTGCTTTAAAAGGTCTAGTTTTTTTCTAGTTTGCTCTGTAGCATCACCCAGTACAGCTTGTTTTTGTGCTGCAAGCTCAACATTTTTAGGGTCCAGCTTTAAAGCCTCATTTATTTGCTTTAGTTCATTTTTTGTTTTGTCTGAAGATTTTCCAATTTCGTCCAAATCTTTATTTATTACATTTAACTTTGCACTATTTTGAGAAATATTAGAAAGCTCTTTACTAAAGCTTTTTAACTGATTTTCAGCAGTTATAATATCTCTAGTCAGTGCATCAAATTCCGATTGGCTTATATTGCCTTTTGCCAGTTGGTCTTGTGCTTGCTTATAAGCTATTTTAAGAGCATCAATTTTTTTCTTAGTATTTTGTATCTGCTCACCCAATACCCTTTGCTTTTGAGCTATCAAATCCGAGTTACCCGGATTAAATTTTAAAGATTTATTAATGCTTTTTAATTCATTATTTAAATCTCTACTAGTTTTATTTACACCCTTTAATGCCTTTTCAAGTTTTGTAGTATTACCGCCAATTTCAATAGTTATGCCCTTTATATTTCCAGCCACGTTTTACCTCCTTCCTTTAAAGCTTTTCAAAGAAAAAAGCACCCTTACGAGTGCTTAAAATCTATCCATATCAGCCTGCGTAGCAAGTCTGACAGTGTCTTTTTCTTTTTTCTCTTTATTTTCTAGATTATACATTTCGTTATAAGTTACAGCATAGTCTACAAGCTGTCCTATAGTAAGATTTTCAAAATCTTTAAGAGTTAAACCCCTTGCGATAGCTCCGGTCATAATTTCATCAGTACTTACACAGTAGTCTGTTCCAGTTTCGGAAACATCTTCATTAGCTTTTTTTTTGAAACAAAAGAATTTATGAAAATTGGTGCAAGCTCCTTGATGCTATCAATAATATCAAAATCTTCTATATCAGCAAAAAATAATTCAGGCTCTTTAATTTCACTATCATTAGCTTTTGCCATTGCCCAAATTATATTCATTATTTCTGTAATTTCCAAAGAATTTAGCTGTTCTACTATATCCGCCAAATTTTCTAAATCTAAATTGTCAAAAGTCATTTCATTTTTTTCAAATTTAGCATAAGGTGATATCCCTCTAATAATTTCAGATATTAGAGGGATTGCCTTTTGTACCAAATCATAACCAAACTGATTTTTAAAGATATAAGACAAATTGGCATTACTTGAAAATGTAATCTCTTTTTCTCCAAATTTCAATGTTTTTTTCATAATTCTATACCCCAGCTACAGGTGTTGGCATATAAGGAGAGGTCATAAAAGTGTCATATCCGGTTTTACCCTTTTCCAATTTTGCCTTGATTAATCCGTCTTTTAGCGTTGCCATAGCTTTAAGACTAAGCTTATCAGTCTTAGGCTCAATCTTTTCTTTTTTAGTTTCACCTTCAACGTCAGGCCTGCTGACAGAGCATTTATAAAGTATGTGTCTTACCTGATTTACATCTCCGTCTATTTCAAAAGCTATAGCAAAGTTTTTGGATTTAACCTCAGTTGATTCAACTATAGCTCCGTTTTTGTCTTTAATAAATCCAAGAATAGCAGTTTCAAATTCTTCAGGAATTTTAGCAATCTCTAAATCACCATCATAACCGTTGTTTGAGTATTCACCCCAGTAAACAACATCATCGGCATAAAATTCATTACTATCTCCGCTTGCTTTCATACTTAAGCTTACCGCTCCTTGTATTGGTATAGCTTTATCATATGTTATTTTTTCGCTTGTATCCTCAGTTATTGGGAATACATGAATATTTTTTAACCCATATTTAACCTTATTAGCCATAAAATTCTCCTTTTTTTTTAAATATAATATCTAATCAAAATAATATCTTCGTCTGAAATATAAATATCTGCGGACTTTTCCCAAGGAATTTCGTTAGCATCTAACAAATCCTCAATTTTACCTTCATTTTCAAAATCCTTAGCTTCAGAGTAAAGCTCAATATAATTTGAATTATTTTTTTTAAAAACTTTGTTATCTGCAAAAAAGTTATTGCTACCACTTTGCATAAAAACAATAAAAGGAAGCTTCGGCTTACTCTTAAATCTCCCATAAGCTACAGGCAACCCAAGACTTTTTAATAACTTGTTTAAATCAGAGTTTTTCAATTTCTTGTTTCACTTCCTTTTCAAAGTTTTTTATTGCTTTTTCCTCAGCTTGCTTTATATGTGGAAAAGCTCTAGTTCTGCCACCTTTTCTAGTAGCATGACCATTTTCCAGTAAATGTGTTAATCTATAGTTTTTATCATTGTGTACAATGTTTGAATAACTTACAGAATTTGAGTTCTTTTTTGAAGTCCATGTTTTAGCGTAGTTTCCGGACTTTTTTGGAGATGTACTTTTAAGCTCCTTTACAGTCCCTTTGGCAACCTTATCACTTTTAGTTTTTAAAACCCCCTTGACTTGACTCCCATATTTAACAAAAGCATTTTCAATTTCTTTTTCTAAATCAATCATCGCACACCTCTTAACGTTGCCTTTATTTCCAACAGTTCATTTTTAAAGCCTATGTTATCAACATTTTCAATATCATAAGCGTTACCGTCAAAAATAATTTGCATATCACTAGTAATATGCACTCCGGCTCTCACAATGAATTTAACAGTTTTTTTATCAGTTCTTTGCCTTGCAAGCTCATATTCACTGCCAAAAAGACTTTTTGCAGCTGCAAATAATTTATATTTATCCTTCCATGTCTCAGCTTCAATGCCGTTTTCGTCTTGTATAACAGTTTTTTCTTGAATTATAAAAGGAGTATCAAACACTCGATTAACATCATTAAATAGCTGTTGCTTATTTTTCATATGCTTTCACTCCTTCTTGAAATTGAAGCCTTAAAATTTCACTTTTAAAATTATCTTCAAAACATTCAAGTGCGTTATTATAAGCATAACGAATTCTATTTTTAAGCAATTCTTTTTGTTCCAAGTCTACATCAAAATCAATCTCAACACCCATCAGACTGTTAATCGCCTTTTTACTTTCTTCAATCATAGACGTCAGTTTTTTATCGATGTCAGCATCTTCCCATGTGATATTTAAATAGTTTTTTATTTCGTCCAGCATAATCTCACCCCTTTAAATTAAAAAGGGATAAGCAATTATGCTATCCCTTTTATTAATTCAATCACATCGTCTTTATTTTTTGCCTTTTTCAGCTCAGCATCTGATATACCTTTTTTTAACGCAAGAGCGTCAAGTTCCTTGCGAGACATACTGTCAAGGTCTACCTCATCATTTATCACCTCGACCCAATCCTTACCGCCTCTAGTGATTATTTCATTATATCTTTTTTCTGATACCTCAAAAACTTCGGTGTCAGTGCCCGGCTTTCTTAAAACATTCTCAAGGTAGTCATTAAATATTATTTTAGCTCTTACTTTCATAGCTTACCTCCTAAACTCCGGGTGTTTCAACTTCCAAAGCAGGAACATCTACACCTTTCACACCGGTGATATCTACTACAAAGAAAGCATCTTTATTTTTAGCCATGCCGTTGGCATACATCTTTGCAATGTAAAGTGTAGCATCTTCTATAGCTAAAGTTTCCTCATATTTGTCAATTCTCATGTTTCCGCTTACCATCAAGATATAGTTCTTAGGGTCTCCAACTATTAGCTTATCCTTAGGCACTGCATAAGATTGTATTATAGTTTCGCCGGTAGCAAGCTTATCATATATAAATTCTCCATTAGCATTTCTAATAACTAAGTTTGAGAATAATTTTGCCCAGTAAGTTTCAGGATTTACAATTATTGAAACGTTCGCACTGTCATTTTTAGATTTAGCAAGAGCAGCTCTTACACCAACTAGAGATTTAGCGTCTAGTGCTGTAAGGGCAATAGTTGGCTTGTCTTGATAAACACCATCTACAGCACCCGATAATTTTTTCATCATACCTATTGGCTGGTCTTTACCGGTACCTTGTACTATACCAAGCTCTAAAGTGTAGCTCATTATTTCAGTTATTAGAGTAATTACATACTCAGCGAGCCAGTTAGGGCCTAGTTCCAACATACCCTTACAGATAGGCACAAAGCCTGAAAGCTTAGAAGCTTGTATATTAACAACATTAAACCCTTCTAGTACCATTTGCTTGATGTCACTGCAAATTTGACCCCAAAAAGCAGTAGCAGTTGTTGATTTAGCATAGATAAATTGTGTTAAAATTTCAGTATTCATAGTGTCTATTTTTGCAAGCAACGGTCTTTGTTCCCTTAGCTTAGCAAAAACATCTTGAATTATAGTTTTTGGAAAAGCCAAATCAAGATTGGTAAACGTCTGTTTTTCAATAACAGCATTAAAATATTTCTTTTCCTCAGTTGTAAGAGGTCTTAGTATACCCCTTTGTACCAAAGCTTTTTCGTCTGCGTTATTTTCAGCCTGAATTTTCAAATAACTTTCCGCTTGAACCATTATACCTTTTTGTAATCCTTCAGTGTAGTTTTTAAAAGCCTCTTTTTGTGCATTTTCATCATCACCTTGTAAAGCATTAAAGAATTCATTTTTTAGAGTATCCATATCCTTTACCATATCCATATTTTCCATGTGTTTGTCTCCTTTAATTAAATTTTAAATTAGCAAAGTTTTTCATAAACCTAATACCATTTGTTATTTCTTGCTCTGTAACCTTTTTATTTTCAGGTTCTTTTTCGGTTTTTAATTCAATGATTTCGTCACATAAACCATTATTAAAGCAATCCTGAGCACTTAGCCATGTCTCACTATCTACCAAGCTATGAAGCTCCTTGGATGTGCCCTTAAATCGTTTTAGATACGTTTGCATAACTATTGAGTTATCTAATTTTTCCAAGGTGTCTGCAACTTCTCTTAAATCATTACAATTTCCATAACCGAAGGTACTGGCACGATGTATCATCATTACAGTATTTTTAGGCATTTTAATTGTTTTCCCGGCCATAGCGATAAGAGATGCACCGCTTGCAGCCAAACCATCAATAATTACAGTGATATCCTTATCTAAGGTGTTCAAGTAATTAAAAATAGCCACACTGGCAAACACGCTGCCACCATAGCTATTTATGTGTAGCTCAACGTTTTTAGTTTCAATTTCATCAAATAAATTTCTCACCCTTTCAGGAAAAATATACTCCCCATCTAAAGGCTCTCCACTCCACCAATCAAGCGGCTGTTCGTCTACAATATCACCATACATATAAACCTTTGTTATATCTTCATCTGTCTTTTTTGCCTCTAGCCTAAAATCAATTTTTTGTTTTTTCAAGATTTTCACCCCCTTTTTTAATTTCCTCTAAGGTTCCCAAGTTTTTAGTAAATAACCTAGTTTTGCCAAGTTCACCTCCAATTTCCTCCATATCAAGTAATTTTCTGTTATCATCAAGAGAATTCACTCCGTTTCTACTTAACAAATCAATAACCACAGCCATATCCTTTAGAGATATTTCCTTTATCCTTGATATATCAACCTTCATATAGCTTTTCTCAAGATATGCACTTTTACCATAAAGCTTGCGGTTTATCTCAGCTTCAATAATATCTTTAATCGGTTTAATACCAACCATTAGCGTATAATCTAAGCTATTATTTAAATCAGAAAAATCACCCTTCAAAAGCTTAGGCGAAAGCTGAAAAGCTATAGCGACATAATCAAACATATCATCAATCAAGCTTCTAATATCCCTTGAGTCCGAGCCATTTTTATAAGTCTGATTAGTTAAGTCATTATATTTTAATCCATTTGTAAGAGGCAATAACGCAGCATCCTCCGCCTTGAAAAAGGTTTTGAAATTTTCCTTCAGCAATTTGTCTAATTCCTCTTGAGCCTTTGGGGTTTGAGGATAATTGACTGGAATTTCTAACGTCCCACGTCTTGCGTTACTCCTTTTATAAGTATTTTTTGAATATTCAATTAATTTTCCGTAATCTTCAAAAAGCCCATTTATGACATCTGACATTTTCTTATTGTGTAAAGTCAAATAAAAAACCTCAGACTCTTTAAAAACCTTGTTCATACTCAAATCACCTATCATAATATTTGAATATGTACTTTCAGTAAAAGCTCTTTGAGTCCTTGTAAATTCATCTGCAATATAAAACATAGCCCCCTGTTGCAAAATCAAGCATTCATTTTTGTAAATTAAATTATAGATAACCTTTCTCCAAAAGGTGTTCGCATTTTGATTTATGTTAGGCTCAATATTTAGCAGATAAAAGTTTGAATTTTGAATTTCTTTGCCCTTTTCAAAGGTCTTAAACGTTGCAACTGAAAATATATTTGACATTAAATTTACAGCAGTTTCAACGGCTAAAGCCTTATAATTATATTTAGCCTCTAAAGTGCAATAGTTGTTTAAATCAAGCTTTCCGGTTTCCCTGTTAAAAATCGGAAATAAATTTAAAAACCAGCTAAAAAAACCCATAATTCACCACCTTTCAAAAATTAATAAGTGTAAACACCTAAATTCATAGTATTTCCCTCTACTCCATAATCTTGTAAGTCATCATCAATAAGTGAGTGAAGGAAACAAAAAAAGCCATCAGTTTTACGCTTGATAGGCTCAAGCTTTAAATATGTTACATTTCCTTTTTTATCAACCTCACGCTTAACATTCCATACAAACCAACGCATTAATTTATCATCCTCTAACACTAAGGTTTTATTAGCAAATAACACATCAATCGTTGGAGCCACCTTATTATGCGAGTAACTACCGCTCCTAACCTCTATAATTTCGGGCAGCCCTCGTTTTTGTAAAGCCTCTTTAATCGCTTGTATTCTAAAGCTATCTGCTTTTATTTTGCTAACATAGTAGCCTTGCTTAGCTTGCTCATCAAACCAATCAGCAATTAAATCCGCTGAAATAGTTGGATATTTATATGCAGGTACTATAGTTGCCCAGCCTTTTTTTACACATTCGTCAATATCAATATTAAACTTAGTAAGCTGTAAAGAGGTTTCATGTATAAAGGTATGCTGTCTAAAATATGTTTTGCCCTTATATTTCCATCTAAGACCTACACTTGCAAAGTCTCGCAGGTCAGCAAAGTCTATAGAACCTATACATTCAACGCCCTTTAGGTCTAACCATTCATGACCTTGACAAGCAAAAATCAAATCATCCCACGTACAAACAGTTTTAACCTTTGAAACATAAGGCAAATTCATTCTCTTAGTTATAAAAGCCTCTTTCATGCTCTCATTTTGTAGCATTTCATAGTATTGCGTTTCAATTTCCGTTTTTAAATCAGGACTGAAATCTATCCTCAAATTTGCTTTTTCCCAAAGATAAGGTTTACCAACTTCTTGGATAGTATCAAGCTTAGCTATTATCGGCAAAAAACCCTTATGCTCAATTTCACCGCACAATATCTGCCTTGCCCTTTGCTTGTAATCATCAAGCACACCGTCTCTTACCTCGCCGTCAGTAGTAATATAAATCCTTCTTGGATAAGCAACCTTACCAAGACCGCCGGTAAAAACCTTTATATTTTGATAATTTTCGTATGCGTGCACCTCATCAAAAATCACGCACCCCGGTCTACCCCCGTCCTTAGTGTTTGCATTGGAAGTCTTATATTTTATTTCAGATTTCGTCTTTTTACAACGTATCTTTTGCAAATTGTAATCATAAATCCTTTTTCCCTTTTCTCCCATATCGCTTATAACATCATAGCAATCCTGAAAAGAAGTCCTCGCCTGCTCCTCACTCATGGCCACAATATGTACGTGATATTTTTCCACCCCATAATTTGCCGAAGTCATAAAAAAAGCAAGCGACGATATAAAACCGTTCTTGCCCCAGCCCCTGCCGGCCATTATAAAAATCTGATTAAAAACAAGCCTTAGATTATCGCAATTATCGGCGTTTTTATCATCATCAAAACCGCCCTTATAAAAAAGACCGAAAATAAGGCTCGCATAAAATTTCTGGTCAGGCATAAGCTTAAAAAAATATTTTTCTGTAATTTTTACATACTCTTCAACAATCTCAGGCTTAAAAATCACATTATCACTGTCTAATATCGGCTTTATAAATTTAATCAATTGCTTTTGCTCATTGCAAGTGTAATATTTGCCCTTTTCTACACAATCTATCCACTCCTGTAAATATTCATGATATTTTTTACCCCTCATTTCAAACAACCCTTTTTATTTTTATAACTCATCGTCTATATCGCAGGATTTTATATCAGCACCACGCAAACCAAGCTCACTTAAAATCTTAAGCATTTGAGCATTAGTCTTGTTTAACTCCGCAATACTGTCATTTTTTTTGTATCCCTTTTGACCGCCACCGTTGTTGTATTCAACACTTACTCCCCTTTTTTCAATATCCTCTATCAGATTGTTTTTTATCTGCCACAAAGACACATAATCATCAACAAGAGATATATAAAATTTTTGAGTGGCACCCTTTATCGCTAATTGGGCGATTAAATCATCTTTGATAATACTCTTCTCGTCTTTGATAACACCTTTGTCAACTTTTCTCAACTTTCCCCAACTCTTTTCTTGACTTTCATTACGTTTTTCTCACTTTTATCAATTTTTCTTGACTTTCATTACGTTTTTCTCACTTTTATCAATTTTTCTTAACTTTTATTACGCTTTTGTCAACTTTTATTTTAGTTTTCTCATATTTTATAGTTATACAACCTCCTTTCATATCCCCCCATTATGCGAAAAAGCAATATTTCTCCACTCCAAGGCTACTGCCCCGTTCTCCTGCTTGATAGAAAAAATGATTTTTTTGTCTCCGGGGGTTGTTAATTTTTTATTCAAATTTTTCTTTGTGTATTTCAATTTTTTGTTTATCTTTTCTGTATTTCGATATTCTTTCTGCTTTTTCAGGATGCAGCTTGTTATGACAAATACTGCAAACGCTTATTAAGTTATTGTCAGTCAGTGCAAGCTGCGGGAATTTGTCGTAATGCTTTTTGTGATGTACTGTTGTGGCTTTTGAGTATCTGCCTTTGTGCTTGCACAGTTGGCACTCGAAGTTGTCTCTTTGTAATATTTCTTTTCTCTTGTCTTTCCAAGATTTGGTTTTATAAAATTTCTTGTTGTATTTTTTTAAATAATCCATTTGTATCACCGCTGAAAAGTCAAACACTATTTTAAATTATTTACTATCTCTTGCTCTCTTTGACTGAGCTTGAAAATATAAGCTTCAAGTTCTTCAAGTTCTTCAAGTTCTTCAAGTTCTTCAAGTTCTTCAAGTTCTTCAAGTTCTTCAAGTTCTTCAAGTTCTTCAAGTTCTTTTTGTTTACTTTTAGATATCAAAAAACCACCTCCATATATACCTTTTTTATATTTTCTTTGTTCATCCAACGTTCTTATAAAATGGCACTCGTCTTCTTTTAGCGTGAATTCTCGACCTTTGTTTATTGTCTTTTTTAGCCTGCTAGCCGTTATAATGTCTTTTGGGTATGTATATTTTGGTAATGCCTTTTTATCAGTCTTTTTTTGCGCGTCCTTTATTATTTTTTTTAATTCGCATGAAGTTCTAATCAAGTATTTATCTAAATTAGTAATAAAGGAAGTTTTGACATTTGCTCCATTTTCATATATTATCTCAGAATCTGTTATTATATATTTTTTACCTTTTGTATTTGATGAAAATATTGTCAAAGCTGGGGCAAATAAAAAGAACTTAATATTATTTTTTATATAAAAATCGCATATCTTGGAAAGTATACTGAAAGGCGGGTTATCTATTACAACACAGTTTTCCGAGTAGTCATAATTTTCATAATCTCCACCTGGATAAAAAGGTCTTATTATTTTTTTATCTTGCAGTTTGTATTCTTTTACAACCCAATCTTTTATAGCTTCATACATTTTTGGTGGCGTATAACAATCATCTGTCGTCTTTTTAGGTTTGAATTTTTCTACAAACCCATCATAATCTTCAAATTTTTCTTTTTTTATATTTGTAATCATATTTTTCTCCAACAAAAAAGCACTCCCAAATATTGGAAATGCTTATAAAAAAATTAAAAATATTAAAAAAAACTGTTGACTTTTACGCACCGTAATGATATAATTATATCATCGAAAGGAGGTGAACAAGTGTTAGAGATAATAATAACAGTAGCTAACCTAGTAACAGCGATAATCAATTTGACCACTGCTTACCTGCTGTACAAGTCAGCTACCAAAGGGGAAAAATAATTCCCCTCCCTCGTATGAGGGTTAAGCATATTATACCTCTAACATAAATATTATGCAACTGCTAATACTTATAATATCATTATCAGCTTTAGTACTCGGCATAGCAGCTTTTATTAAAGTAAGAAAGGCTAAGTAACTCATGGATACTAAACAAATCAAGCTTGTACCTAAAAAAGCCGGTAACGGCTATGTGTCAAGCTATACAGTCAACATCTCGGTAACAGAAGCTATGGAATTAGGATTTATCAACGAAGATAAGACTATAAACAAAATAGAAAAGGTTATTACCGGTGACAGCTTGATAATTAGAAAAGCCCCAATTTAAGGGGCTTTTCTTTTATATATGAAAGAAGATATTCCGTTACTGCATATTTTCACACTATCATTATATATCATAAAGTTTTCTCCGGTGTTGCAAGTTTTATAATGACTTTTTGTAATTTAGTTATGTCTTTTATTATCAATTCCGCATTTATCGCAAGGTATGCAATAAATATTTACATTTTGATTTCCTCTACCTTTTCCTATTCTGATATTGCCCTGTTTTGCACTAATTCAGATTTTGTCATATTAAAGAAAACCTCCCAGCTAATTTATAAATAAATTTAGTTTTATATCTGCTGTATGTCGTTCTGTCAGCATCCATTGGATAAGGTTTCCCAAACTGTATATTATCCCATATTCCGCTTCTATATTCTGCCGGTATCTCAAGTAAAGTTTTATCAATTATGTCAATTTCTGTCAAGTATTTTTCTCTTTTTATTACCTTGCTTGCAACTTTATCGCTTATGCCACCGTCTTTTGGAAGTCCATCATAAGAGAATGTGCGTTCTTCTAAAATATCATCAGCCAGACGTTTTAACCTATAATAATCTCTTACCTTCCACAAGGTTATGTGGTATACCTGTCTTGGTAAGATATATTTAGTTCCTTTTATTCTTTGATAATCCCTCAAAACACAATCCCACCCTTAATTTAATACCTCTATTGTCTTATTGTCTTTGATGTTTTTCGTCCCAAGCTCTAAACTTAATTTTTTTCATTTTCCGCCTCAGATATTTTTCATTAGCCATTTAACATCTTTTGCCCATTTATCAGCGTTTGGCGGGCAATATATCCTTGCAATGTCATCTATGCTTTTGCCCTTGTAAAGCTCATTATTTAAAAGCTTTGCAAGATATTGCAATGATTCTTTCTTGCTGTTAAAAGCTCTGTAGCCACCTTTGCCCGTTATACCGAAATAGTTGTAACTGTTTGACAAGCATTTGCCGTAGCCGCTTTCAAGAGCACCTATAGCATAAATCGCTTTATAGTTTATTTTTTCGTTTTGCTCAATCATGTACAAAGTGTAAGCCATATCAGAAAGATAAGTGTCTTTTACTTGCCTGTAAATTTCGTTTTCGCTCATGTTTGATATTTCATAAAAACTCTCACTTGCTTGCACCGGTGATATTTGTAAAAATATAACCAAACAAGTGGCAGCAATGATTTTAAACATTATTCACCTCAATTAATTCTATCTCCACTCTCGGATTTTGCTTGTCGTAAAGCACTCTTGAACCGTCGTGACTTGCAACGATGCTGCAATTGTCGTCGTCAATTACACCCGCCTTTACCAAAATATCGCAGGTAGCCTCAAGCAAATTGACAAGGTCCACCCTGCCTCTTGTAGGCATATAATACACACAGCACATATTGCAAGGCGTGTTCAGCTTCAGCCTTTTATCGCCGGTTATTTGTCTTAGGCAGTCTTTTTGATAAAGCTCAAACTGTTTTGACGGCAATACTTTTGTGTAATTGCCGCATCTTACCACTCTGGAGCTGTTTTTCTTAGTGATTGGTCTGCCGTAAAGCGTCAAATTAATCATAGTCTTTACCTCGCAAATCATTTATTGACATTTGGGCTTTATTGATGTCTTTTAGATAAATTTCTCCGCACATATCCTCTAAGGCCTTGTCTTGGCAAGGCAATTTGCCTAAAGTCTGATTTTTTTGTTGCAAGGTTGAGCAAACCTTGAAATCAAACATTGGACTTTTGCACATCCTGCCGGTTACTTCGTCTACTTGTTCAAATGTTTCAACGGTCAATTTTAGAGTAATATCCCCTTTTTCAAAGTTTTCATTTACCAATTTTTCTGCAAGCTGCTTTATGTGTTTGTCTAAATCTATTAACATTTCCCCAAACAATTCGTGGTTTTCTAAGCTTAATTTTTCCATGATTTACCCCTTTTCAAATATTTAGTTGTTTTGAAATAAAACCCTTTCAAGCTCCTGCTCGCTGATATCAGTCTCGTTGTAGCTAAGCCTTTGTTTTTGTGCACGATTTGCCCGTACATTTTGACTCGGCTTATTTTCTTTAACCTCATAAAGCTGAGGATATCCCGCAATGGTAGAGTATTTAAGGCTCTCAATCCTTGATTTATCATCTTTAAACTCTAAAAGCCTTTTAAATACTTCTGATAAAGATGTCTTAGTCAACTCGTTGCCTTTTTCCTTACGCATTTGAGCATAGTTAAATAAAGCTGTTTTAAGCTCTTGGTTGTTAGTATAGTTAGATATACTGTCTTGGATTTCTTGTATTAAATTTTCATGGTTCAGGTTCTCGCGCGCACGCGCGTTAATAATATAATTATTATTAGTTTTAGTTATGTTATTTAATGGTCGCATATCTGTTGCATAATCGTTGCAAACTGTGTCGCATATCTGTTGCATGACCGTTACATTTTGCGTCGCATTTTGCGTCGCATTTTGCAACGCATTTTGCGTCGCATTTTGCGTCGCATGACTTGAATTTGATATATCTATAAGCTTGTATTTGCAAGCTTTGTTGCCATTTCCCAGCTTAAAATCTATCAATCCTTGTTGTTTTAATATATTTCTGTTTCTAACTATTGTACTTTTATTTAGCCCTGTCATTAATTCAATCGTTTGATTTGCTACTGTAAACCACTCTATCCAAGCACATCTATTGTTTATGAATGCTAAAGCATTCCATAAAGCAATTTGTCCTGTAGATAACGGATTTAGGAGCTGCGAATCGTAAAACGCACTGATTAATTTAAAATAGTTCATGATTAGTCACCTCTTAGCAAATAACTACGCTTTCACCTGTAGCTTTTGCTATCTCTTTTTTTATAACGACTTCGTCACAATTGCTATTAGATAAATGAAGTACGTATATTTTTTTTAGCTTTCTTAAGTCATTAGCCTTTAAAAAACCTAAAGCTGTCTCTAAACTCATATGATTGTTTACAATCCTGTTTCTTAAATTCATGTCCAAAATTTTATCCTTAACATTTTTATCAATAATTGATTTGATGTAGTTGCATTCAATCATAAGATGTGTAACGTCATTAACTTTATAAGGGCTGTATGCTGTATCTGTCATAAAAAGCAGCCTTTGCCCATAAGAGTCAGTAATTATAAAGTTAATAGGTTCCTTAGTGTCATGTATGCTTAAAATTGGTTTTAAATGTGTGTTTTTTATTATTTCATCAACATATATAAAATTACCGTTATGATTAAAAATTTTTGTCCTATGATGCTTTAATACACCCAGCTCTTGTGCTGTGCCTAAACTCATATAACAATCAATGCCGGCTTTTAATAAGTCTTTGACTGACCTAGCATGGTCTTTGTGACTATGAGATATCAGACAAGCGTCTATATCACTTACTTTATAATTTAGCTTTCTTTGTATTTCTTTATAACTGATACCACACTCAATTAAGAGCGTGATATCCGGCGTCTTTAACAAATAACAATTGCCTCGGCTTCCGCTTGCTAAAATTTCAATGTTCATGTAACACCTCTAAAAAGGAGCTTCTATATCGTCATCTGCTGCATCTATAGCTTCTATATCAATTACATTTTTATTATCTATCTTTTCTATGTCTATAACCTCTTTGTTTGCGTTTTGATTTATTTGTTGTTGCAGTTCATCGTCATTTTCTTTTGCTATAGCTTCTTGCATTTGTGTACTTAAAACGCCGTATTTACTTAGTAATAACCTTAATACAGTCTTTGTAGCCATTGCCGAAAAGTCGCTTTGCCAAGGTCCGTTTTTAAATGCCTTTGAAAACCTTTGAGCGTGCGTTGTCATTTCTTGTTTGCTCATATACAAACACTTTTCAAAACCATTTGTCAGCTTAAAGTATGCGAAATATCCTGTCTCATTGTCATTTTTTTTATCGCCTAATATTTCAACGGTACCTGCAAGTCTATTTTCTTTTACCTCTTCACCCTCATACACAGCGCCCGCATTTATATGCTTGTATTGACCGGTACGCATTGCTAACTGTATATATCCCTTGTAGCCTATTTGAAATTGCGGTGCTTTACCATAAGGCACAATATACGCAAAGCCGAGCCCCTTATTTATAGGTAGATTAAGCGTTGCCGCTTTTAAAGCTTCCATGGCTACATCTTTTGGTTCGCACTTTTGTAGATAGCCATCTGAGTTGTAAAGGTCTATCAAAGACGAGATAAAAGCTCCTGCATTCATCTTGAGTGCCTGCTCAAACATTTGATTTATCCCTTTGTTTGCCAGCAGGTTTTTCATTTGATTTATAGGCGTTACCTGTGTGGCTGTTTGTTGCATTTGGTTGTTCATATTATTTACCTCCATTTCTTATATCATCATTCAAAAACTGCTCTTTTTTTGTAATTAACATATTTTTAGCTCCTTTTCTTTGCTCACTTGCAATTTAATCATTTGCGTGTTCATCTTTTTTATATCATTTATGCTTTCTGCATTGTCCACAAATACAGGTACATATTTATCAAGCTTTGTGCTAATTGTTTTTATTATGTCAAGACCTGCATTTATCTTGCCGGCCGAGTTTAAATCGCTGTACGGTACACTGTCTATAGTAGCTTCGCAAGTAGGAATAAGACCTCCGTTTATCTGCTCGTCAAACAGCTTGAATTTTACCGTGTCAAACATTGAGTTGATTTTATCTGTAACTGCATCAGCATAGGCTTTTTCGTAAAGCTCCACTATATATAGATACTTTTGTGCTTCTTCGTAAGTTTTGGCAAGCTCCTTTTCTTCCAGCTCATATTTTTCTATCTGCTGTTTTATGTCCTGATTTATCTTTTGACTTGCCAATTGCTGGTTTATCTCATCCAGCTTTTGTTGTAGCTCCAGCTTTTTCTTTTCGTTTTCTTCGTCAGAGCTTGCTCCTATGTCTGAAAGTTCTTTTTTTACCTTGTCTATTTCTCTTTGCACGTCCGCTGTCTTACTTGACGTGTCAGCAGGCTTTATTTGGCTTTTTTCATCCTTTAAGGTATCATATATCATTTTTAGCTTTTCTTCTTGTTGTAGAGCGTTTTGCAAGGTCATTTTTAAGCTTTCTATTTCACTTGAGCTTTTATTTTTTACTTTTATTAGTTCTTGGCTCTGACTTTCTATATGTTCAAGTTCTTCAGATTTTTTCTCATTAAACTCTTCAATTATTTTTTGTATCTGTTCATTAGGTAGCGTTTGCTTGCAAGTAGGGCATATATTATCACCGCTATATTTTTTCTTTTTAATTTCAACCCACTGTGAGCGCTTTTCTAGAAGCTTTTTTTCTACTGCATCTACTTCTTCTTGGTGCTTTTTTATGTCATATTCGGCTTGTTTTTTGATTTTTTCTGTTTTGTCTATTTCTGATATCATATTTGATAGTTTTTCGTCGATATCTGTTATTTTTTGTCTGTAGTCTTTTTGTGCATTTATGTCTATTTGTGATTTTTGCATTTCAAGCTGTGCAAGCTCACCTGTAAGCTGTCTTATCCTTTGTGCTGTAAGGTTTGTAGGCTCAAGCTCACCTGTTGTGACCTTGAGAGAGCCTAATGTTATATTTTTTTGCATTTCAAGCTCATCAAAGTTGTACTGTCTTATCTGCTTTTGTATTTCGTCAATTCTTATTGGTATTTCTTTTAGTTTTTCGTTTGCTTTTTTTGCTTGAGATTTGTATTTTGCTTTTATCTCGTCTATTGTGTATTTGTCAAGCTCCAGCCTTTCAAAGTCTTTATTTTCATTGCTTATGTCCAACTTGTCACTAATTTCGACAAGTTCGGTTAACAATTTCCTTTTTTCCTCTTTTTTTAGTACCTCGTTGAAGTAAAAAGGATTGCTAAGTAGCTTAAACTCATCTTCTGTTATGATAGAGCCTATTCTGTCTTGATACTCTTTTTTCTTGATTGGTACGTCATTGATATAGTAATCTGTTGCATGACCGGTAAAATCTGCCTTTGTCTGTCCTCGTTTTTTAGTCCATATTTCCTTGTATACCTTTTTGAAGGTGTAATTTACCTCGTCTATTTCAAATACACCCTCTACACTGTGCTCAATGTTCGGTATGGCTTTGCCGTCAGCTCCTATGGTCTTTATCTCAAAGTCAGATCTGTTTTGACTGTCCTTGTCCCATAGCAAATAACTGTATGCATCAAATATAGTGGTCTTGCCTGTAGCGTTGTCGCCTGATATAGTAGTATCATACTTAAAATCTATATTTTTATTTTTTATGCCTTTAAAATTGGTTAATTCAAGGCTTTTAAGCTCTATTTTCAAATGTTCCTCCTGTTATATTTGACATTTTTCAAATTATAGGATATACTCTAAATGACCTCTCTAAATGTGATATTTAGAGTATATCTAGCTTCATTGGAGCTTTTGCAGTCTTATGCAAGAGCTCTTTTCTTTTTTTTCATCGCATCTGACCTCAATAGCATCAGTAATACATAAAACCTCATATTGCCCCCTAGTTATCTTCCTGCCGTCTTCTAACAGCAGGCAGCCATCACGATTAAGCATAACCTCTTTTTTGTAGAGTTTATATTTAATAGACTCTATACAGATGACATCGCCCGCCTTAATATCTTTAAAATTCTTAATAAGTAGCCACCCCCTTATTTAAAAAGTCCCCGAATATAAATCCCCTAAACAATTATATAAATCTTGCATCAAACACTTAAACTCCTCGTCCTCTTTACTATCCACTTCTACGTCCCTTTGAGACTCCAGCCAATCCTCCGTTGCTATAACAAGTGCATTCAGTTCATCTTTAGACAAAGATACCTTTACAGCCTCCACCTTCATTAGAACCCCCCCCATTTTTACATTTTCTTTAAACACTGACTCATAACATACCTGTTAAACTCCTCATTATTTTTGATAAAGTTGTCCTTAAGCCTTTTTTTCCTCTTTAAGCTTTTCATAAATTTAAATAATCTCATCATTACCCCTCACCTTTAATTAACATTTTCATTTCTATTACTCAAATACATAGCATATTCAGCCGAATACAACATATATTTTGATAAAATACCGTTCAATTTCTCGATTTCATCGTCCTTTTGCTGTATGATAAGCTCCAGCCTTTTTCTTTCAAAGGGCGAGAGTCGATACAAGCCCATATATCGCTAGTTCTACAACTATATCTAACGCTGTTCTTTGGTCGCTGTATCTACAATTGGGTTTAGTGTGTATTCTTGGATCTTTATCTTCCCAATCTAAAATACTTACACATTCCTTGCTTAAAAAAATCATTTTGCACCCTCTAGCTACGCATAAGTAATAACAATCATTTTTCCCATATTCGCCTTTACA
This sequence comes from Criibacterium bergeronii, assembly GCF_001693775.2. Lineage (GTDB taxonomy): Bacteria > Bacillota > Clostridia > Peptostreptococcales > Filifactoraceae > Peptoanaerobacter > Peptoanaerobacter bergeronii. Next base: position 21,511 of record NZ_MBEW02000022.1, read on the forward strand.
CTTTTTAAAGCCGTAATCTTTGTATGTTTCTATTGGTTTTGTTGGCTTAATCATCAGTTACACCTCTTGTTCATATGTTGCAATAACATTTAACAACCCTTGTACGATATCTGCTGCCACTTCCTCTACTAAATTGTGTTTATCAACTACGTTCGTAATATTAAACACGGTCCCTTCCTTTAAGTATTGTTTCGAAACTTCATTTACTGACTTTAATATTCCTTCCTCTAGTTCCTCTTTGTTATCTACAACCCAATCTGATATATCTTGTTGAATATCTTCTATTGCTTTTGTGTATACAAACTTTGCGTCCTCTAGGTCTAGTGTTTTATCTGTGAATGAAACGTGTGAAGTTGTTTTGTTTATTCTATTTTCTCCTATGGCGACATATTTAATCGTTTCGCTTACATAGTCTATATTTGCTATCGCTCCTGCTCTGATTTCTTCTCCTGTGTTGGTGTTAATTATTTTAAATTCTGGTAATATCATTTGCCTTTGCCCCTTTCTTTTTCGTATCCGTCTTTTATTTTTAGAAGCGGTAATTTAATTAGCGTTTTCTAATTTCTCCATTATTTGCAGGTTTGGTACTTTCTTTGTGTCGCTCTGTTCCATTTTTCATCTCTTTATAGATCACTTTCTTTTACAAAAATTCCGTTTACCATTTTTCCTTTCCTGTCTTTTATTTCGTTGTATGCTTCTGTTATACAGTCTTCGATATTTAAGTTAAATTGCATAGACAGAATCGTTAATACCACGTAGGTGTCGCCTATGCTGTCTATTATCTGTTCTTTCTTGTCTTTATTTATTCCGTTCGCTAATTCTCCTAATTCTTCTATCAACTTAACCATTTGGGCTTTAGGATCCGCCTTGTCAAGTTCTCTATCTTTCGCCCATTGTTTTATTAAAGCTGTTATATCTTCTTTTTCTTTTTCTTTTTCTTCATCTGTAGATACCGAAATATCCGATTTCAGATTGCAAAGCGGGCGGACGTCGCTGCCATAGCACGCGCAGTCCCAGCCCAAGGTACCGTCGGTACCGACGTAGAGGACGTAGTACGAATGAGACGATAAACAACTATAAGGGGTTAAGGCCCACCAGCAATCCGTAGCGTTTGGTATCAGTTCCCTATATTTTCTGTATTCGTCGCAGGTTATTAAGCTTATTAAGTCTTCCACTTCTCCGTAGTCTTTCATTCCGTCGTCGGAAGTTAGATCCCTACTAAATTTAATTAGATCTTCTTCCTTTGCTCCGTTTTCTAATAAAGTTTCGTAGAAGTCTTCATTTAGATAGTTTCTTAATGTTGCTTTGCTCCAATTATTTTCTTTATCTTCATTAAATGGCAGCTCTTTTAAAACGTCTTTAAGTATTACTAAAGTAGCTCCGTTTTCCGCTGCAAGCTTTACCCATTCAAAGCCTGCATACTTAAATACTTGTCCTGCTCTAACCTCTTCTAATTTCATTGTTTTTTATTCCTTTCTTTTATTATTTCTCCTATTCTTGACAGCATATATTCTTTTTCCGCTTCCGTTAGTTTTATTTCTGTTTCTTCTACCGTGTAGCTACAATCCGCGTACTTTTCGTTATACTCTCTAACAAAATTCTTTATGAAGGCCAACCCTACTGTGCTTATTTCGTAGTCTTCGTATGCGTCCGGGTGTTCTTCCAATCTCTGTGTTATATCCGTTTCGTCTATATCTATAGTATGTTTTGTAGTTGCGTAAATCTTTGGTAGTCTGTAATGTTTAAGCTCTTCTAAATTCATTTCCCAAGCTAAATCATCTATAAAATCATCTATATTTTGAAATAATGTATCATTGACCCACATCATATTATTAGTTTTCTTGTACTCTTCAAGTGTGTATGTTTGCTTATCCATAGAAGCTCCTTTCTTATATTTTTATATTTAGGCTATCTTTTTATTTACAGCCAAATTCCCTTGTACTTCTGCCGTCTTTTCTGTGATTGATATTACTTTTACTTCTGCCCCTGCTGCCTTTCCTGCAAGCTCATAGAGTTTTTTTAGAAACTTTTTTGCGTCCATTTTCTTTCGCCTTTCCTTTTCCGCATTTAATGCACATTGTTATATCCTTACTTCTTTTGGCTGCTAATAGGTTTTGTGCGCTTGTCCCTCTGATAAGCTTCCCCTTCTTAAATTCGTGCTTACAGGTCGCTTGGTGAAATTCTCCTTTTATTGACACTTCTAAAATTTCTCCGTCTGTAGCGAATAATATTTTTTTAAATTTGCTCATTTTCAGTTTTAATTCCTTTCAAAATATGAGCTATTACGCCTACCGTCCACCCATTGCCAAGCATTTTGTACCTTTGACTATCACTTATAGGCTTTGCGTCTATTTCTGCGTTTGTGTAGTCGTCCGGTAGTGTTTGTAGTCTTTCGCATTCGATAGGTGTTAATTTCCTTATATATCCTTCCACCAATACTCCGTGTTTGTCCTGGGCTGTAAGTGTATAAAACTTCTGCCCCTCATTGAATCGCTGTCCGTTTTGCCTTTTGTTTACTCTATCCGGTGTTATACAACCGAATAAGTAAAGCCCTGTTTTTGCACCTCTTCCGCCCGCTTGCCCGCATAGTGTAACGGCTTTATCGTGAATGTAATAAATCCTGTTGCCTTGGCTGTCGGTTTTGAAATATCCCACCTTGCCTTTTTCTACTTCTTTTTCAAGGATCTTTAATGTTTTGTCGAATGGTACTATATATTCTTCTAAACACTCATAAATAAAATTGCCGTTCCAACTCATTATTTGCCTTGCTGTCATTGTGATAGCTTTTTCTGGGCTTACTGCTACATAGCTTTTATCTATGTAGTATTGGGCTTTTCTTTTGAACCACTTGCACCAAGTTTCACTAACTGCGAAATCAATATCTGCCTTTTCGTGTACTATATCTTTAAGCATTATTCCTTTATCTTCTGGCTGTTTTATGTTTGGAATGTTGGTCCAATAAAGCCTTTTTCTATTTTGTGCCGATACTAAGTTAGAATTTATTTCTATTGGCTCTACTCCTAAATGTTCGCTAATAATGTTTTGAAATTCCTTTTTCATTCTTACGTTTTCAAGTAAAAATAGAACATTCGGGTTCTTTTCTCTTATTTTCTTTAAGATCTCTACGTATTCAAAAAATAATTTGCTTCTTGGGTCTTCAAAGTTAAGTTGTTTTCCTGCTATTGAAAATCCTTGGCAAGGGCTGCCGCCTAAAAGTAAATCAATTTTGCCGAAATCTATATCCCATTCTTGATAATCTTCTACATTGCCAAGATGAATAATATCCGGGTAATTCTTTTTAGATACTGCTATAGCGTATTTGTCAATTTCGCTTGCGTAGTATTTGTTAATTGGAAGACCTGCCCTTTGCGCTGCAAGCCTTCCTGCACTCGTTCCATCAAATAGACTTAATATATTCATTCTTTCAACCCTCTAAGGCTTACGCTTTTTTAACATTTGCTAAGCTTGCATTATCTCCTACAGCCTCCACATCATTCAGATACATAGCGTATTCAGCTGAATAAGCCATGAACTTCGACAATATCGTCCTTAGCCTCCCAATCTCGGCCTGCTTTTGCTGTATGATAAGCTCCAGCCTTTTTCTTTCAAAAGGCGAAAGCGGATTAACATCATTATCGCCCCTAAACCTCAACAGCTCCTCCCTTGACACCCTCACACCGGAAAGATTATCGACCCTTTTTAGCTTGCCATCGGCAATATATCTTCTGACCGTAACCTCGCTTATATGAAGCTCTTCAGCAAGCTCCTTGACAGTATAAAGAACACCCGACATATCATCACCCGCTTTTTTATAATTATTTTTCTCCTACTATTCAACCATTACCAACCCATGCATCACCAACTGACAAACAATATCTAATGCTGTTCTTATATCTCTATATCTACAATTTGGTTGTGCGTGTATTCTTGGGTCGGTTTCTTCCCAAGGTATGATTTCTAAAAGTTCTTTACTTAAAAATATCATTTTGCAACCTCTAGCTACGCATAAGTAATAACAGCCGTGCTTACCGTATTCCCCCTTGCACTTCTTAAATCCGTAGTCTTCGTATGTTTCTATTGGCTTTGTTGGTTTAATCATTTCTACACCTCTTGTTCATAAGTTGAAATAACATTTAATATTCCTTGTATAATATCTTCTGTAATCTGTGTAACTAACTCATCTTTGTCTACTTCGTCCGTAATATCAAATGTTATTCCGCTTTCTGTGTATTGGTTTAGTGTTTTGTTTGTCGCTTTTAATATGCTTTCTTCTATCTCTTCTTTATTGTTTGTAACCCAATTTGAAATATCTTCTTGAAGATCGCTTGTAGCTTTTGTATATATGAAGCTTGCGTCTTCAAGGTCCATCTCTCCTTCTTCGTCGAATTTTGAATATTTTATAATTTGGTTGGTATAATCAATTATTTTTATTTCCTGTGATTCGTATTCTTCGCCTGTAAAATTGTTAATTATCCTAAATTCTGGTAATATCACTTGACCTTGCCCCTTTCTTTTGTATCAATCTTTTATTTTTAAAAGCGGTAACTTAATTAGCTTTTTCTAATTTCTCCATTATTTGCTTATAGTGTTCTATGGCGTTTGTTGTTAGATTGTTTGTATTAACTAAGAAATCTTCTTCGGAAATTGTTTTTATTTTGCTTATTAAAACTTCGTCAATATAAAACTTGTCTGGTTCGTCTTCATACCATCTTAGAAAGTGGTAGAATCTGTCTTTTCCTTTATTAAGTTTTAGTGATAAGCATTTTTCCTCTTCGTGTTCTTCTTCCTTAAATCCTAATTTTAGTAATTCTTCTTTTGTGGCTTTCTTCATCTTTCCTTGCCCCCTTGTTAGTCTTCTTCTACCTTTTTGTAGTTCCAATCGAAAAAGCTGCATACATATTCGTATAACTCTTTTTCTACTTCCTCTTCTGTTAGATCGTCGTCAAGTTCCAACACGTCTTCCGTAAAGTCTAAATGTGCTATTACTTTATATTTCATTTTCCACCGCCTTTATTTGTAGCCGAAGCCCTCGTATTCGTAGTTGATACTGTCTAAAATTTTTCCGCACTTTTTACAACGAATGTAGACGGTTTCGCCACTTATCCTTTTAAATACTGAATCTTGTACTACTTTTTCTGTTTCTTTATGCTTGCATAAAGCTTGCCTAATAGTGATTATTAGTTTCTTAAATGCTTGTCTTATCTTTGCTGCTAACTTCTTTAAAGATTTTTCCATTGTTTTTGCCCCTTCCTTTTCTTTTGTATCCGTCTATCTTGAAGCAATATATACCGTCGCCCCAATCTTCAACGTAATAACCTTCTTTCTTGTATTTCCTAGTAAGCTTTAATTTTTCTTTAAAGTCTTTATAAGGAATGTATAAAACAGTTTTAAGCCCCATCTTCTTTGCCTATATGCTTTAAAATGTGGGCTATTATATCTACTGCTCCTTTGATGTAGCTTATGCTTTGCTATCAGTTCCTTTTGTTTTCTGGTCGGTCTTTTTTCACTCATAACCTCACCACCTTTCATTTGTGCTATAATCATCTCAAAGGAGGTGATTGCATATGAAGATTCAAATCAAATTTAATGACAACAGCATTTTGACAATTGACGAAACAGATTGCTTAATACCTATTGTAAAAACAGACGCAGGTTCAAGCATAAGCACATTTAAAACACTCGAAAAACATACTCACGAAAATCTGTTGCCCTCAGTACTTGATACTATATTGCACTGCGATTATTTTTGTTTAAGCTCAAATAGACTAACCGCTTATAATGTTAAAAACATAGTATCAATAACTTCAGACTAAAATTTTATAACCCATACGGCTCTTTTGACCTTTTTCAGCTTGTCAGATGAGCCGTACCATTCCAATTCTCTTTTAGCCTTTTCTAAGCTTTTAACCGCCTTTTGATATATAACATCTATTTCATTTTGAAAAGGACTTTTCCTTTTTATCAAGCTCATCAACCCCACCCCTTTCGCTTGAACTACTTTACTAAAACAATACTAATTGCGTCGTCGTTTTGTTGGCTATTTGTCTACCTGTAGGTTAAAAAAATTTCTTTTCTTTCCTCATCATTTAGAGCAAGTATCTGAGATAAAGTGAGCATTTCTTTAACAGTAAAGTCAGTAATGTTATTTATCTTATTCGACAAAGCTTGTCTACTCAACCCTAATTTATTCGCTAAATAACCCATTTTATAGCCGGATTTTTTAATACTATCCTTTAGTTTTTTTGAATTTGTCATATCTCTCCTTTCTGTAGTTTCCTTTTTGGCTACAAAAAGATATTATCACCTTGTTTCTATTTTGTCAACTGCAATTTTAAAAAAAGTTAATTTTAATTGACAAAGCAGAAACACTAATGTATTATATATTTGTAAAGGAAGGTGATTCTATGACAGTATATGAAAGAATCAGGCAATTAAGAGAGCAACTTGGCATGACACAGGAACAACTAGCTTTTAAAGTCGGATACAAATCACGTTCAACAATAAATAAAATAGAAAATGGGCTAAGAGACATAAATCAATCACAAATAGTTGACTTTGCCCAAGCACTAAGCACAACCCCAGCATACCTGATGGGCTGGGAAGAAGAAAAAGACAAAAAACCAATCCCAAAACAAAGACCGGCAAAAACAAGAAGAGTATTAGTACACGGAACTGCATCAGGCGGATACCCAACATACATGGACTCAGATTATATTGACATAGACGACATAGCAGAATTTGAATACGTCGAAGAAAAATATTTCAACGGATTTGACCCGATAGTCGCCATAAAAGTACACGGACAAAGCATGGAACCCGAAGTACATGACGGCGACGTGATAATAGTAAGAATGCAATGTACAGTAGATAACGGAGATATAGCCGTAGTTGCAATAGACAACGAAACAGCAACATTAAAAATAATAAAAAACACAAAAAAAGGCTTAGAGCTCCACCCGATAAACGAAGAGTACGAAACACTCTTTTATACATGGGAACAAGTAAGAGAACTGCCTGTAAGGATAGTAGGTAAACTGTTGGAAGCAAGAAGAAAATTTTAAAATAAATAAAAAACTTAGGAGGAAGCAATGGAAGAAAAAAAACAAAGTAAAGGGAAAAAAATATTAAAAGGAATAGGAATTTTCTTTTTAATAATGATAGTTATAAGTGTCCTTTTCCCAAAAACAGAAGAACCAAACAACCAAACACAAGCAACGCAACAAGAAACAGCACAAGTACAAGAGCCAAAAGAACAAGAACAACCGGAAGCACCAAGCGTTCCAAAAGAATATGAAAACGCACTGAAAAAAGCACAAACATATTCAGATACAATGTATATGTCGAAAAAAGGACTTTATGAGCAATTGACAAGCGAATACGGAGAACAGTTTCCTGCAGAAGCAGCACAATATGCTGTAGATAATGTAAATGCAGACTTTAAAGAAAATGCTCTTAAAAAAGCTAAAACCTATCAAAATGATATGTCCATGTCAAAGCAAGCCATTTATGATCAGCTTGTTTCAGAGTATGGAGAGCAATTCACAGAAGAAGAAGCACAATACGCAATAAATAATTTAGAATAAAAGGGTAGCAATACCCTTTTAAAATACAAAAAAACCGTCAAAAACTACAAGAAAGGAGAGAAAAAGTGAACATAACCTACAGAGAAAAAGACGGCTCAATACAAGCAATAATAAGCTACAAACAAACAGGCAAATGGAAACAAAAATCAAAACAAGGCTTCAAGACAAAAAAACAAGCCAAACAGTGGGCAGAAAAACAACAATACAGCATAATGGAAGACAAACAAAACGGCATAGAAACAAACGAAATGACAATATCCCAAGCACTTGAAATATACCTAAACTACAAGAAAAACATAGTAAAATACAGCTCATACGAAATAATAAAAACAAGACTAAAAATATTAGAACCCATACAAAACATAGAAGTATCAAAAATAAAACCAATCCAAATAACAAACCTCATACAAAGTATGCAAGAAACAGGACATTACTACAAAAACGAAATACAAACAATAAAAACATACTTCGAATTTTGCAAAAAAGAATTAAAAATAATAAAAGAAAACCCCGTCAACATACCAAGAACAAACAAAAAAAGACAAGACAAAAGAATAAAATATATAGACACCGAATTATACCAAACAATACTATCAAACATACAAAACAAAAAAGAAAAACTATTAATCAAAATGATGTACAACACAGGAATGAGGAAAAGCGAACTATTAGGGCTAAAATACGACGACATAAAAGACAGCATAATAACAGTAACAAGACAAAAATACAACGGCACCATAACAACCCTAAAAACACAAAACGGATACAGACAAATACCAATACCACAAAACCTATACAACGAAATAAAACAAATAAAAATAAAAAACATAGACGGCTTCATATTTGACACAACAACAGCAAAAAAAACAGAATACAAGCTGAAAAAATACAACACATCATTCCACTGCTTCAGACACACCTACGCAACAAACCTAGTAGCAAAAAACATAAACCTAAAAGTTGCCAGCGAAATACTAGGAGATAAATTCGAAACATTCGTAAACACATACGTACAAACATCAAAAATCGAGCAAGAAAAAGCATACAAAAAAATAATAAACGAATAAAATAAAAAAAATTTTTGACGATTTATTGCCGATTTAAAAATAAATATGTATTTTTCAATATCTTTAAGCGTTTTTTATTAATGGTATAAATTAAATATATAATCAAAAATATTTAATTTAATACTAACTTACTTTGAAAATTATAGTATAAATATTGAAAAGAAATTTGTGTTGCTCTCTGATACAAAAAAATTTATAATGAAAAATAATACTACATTTTCTTATGTAAGTTAGTATAAGGAGACATATCATGATAGATATTAAATTTAACGAAGAAAAACATCAGTCAGAGGCAATAGATGGAGGAAAAGTCATAGGCTATAGCCATTTTTCAAAATCAGAAAAGATATGGATAATCGACCATACAATTGTATCAGAAGGATATGAAGGTCAAGGTATCGCAAGAAAATTGGTAGACAAAGTAGTAGAAAACGCAAGAAATAATAATATAAAACTAGCTTCAACTTGTACTTATGCACTAAAACTATTTACAACAAAAGACGAATATAAGGACATTTTTGTAGGCTAATTATAAAATTGGCAGGTGTTTAAATGGAAACCGATAGCAATATAAAACAAAGAGTCGTACTTGCAGGAATTAACATCACCACAAAATCAAAAAATAACTCCGACATAGATATTTACGACTCTATGAAAGAGCTTGAAGAACTGGCTCAGGCAGCCGGTGCAGAGGTAGTAGCTACATCTGTGCAAAACAAAGATACCTATGACGCCGCCTACTTTATAGGTAAGGGAAAAGCAGAGGAAATAGGTCAGATTGCACAAAATATGGAATGTGATACCATCATTTTTAATGATGAGCTTTCAGGAGTACAGATTAAAAATCTTGAGCAAATAAGTGGAGTTAGAGTAATTGACAGAACCATGCTTATTTTGGATATATTTGCAAAAAGAGCTCTAAGTAAAGAAGGCAAGCTCCAAGTAGAGCTTGCACAACAAAAATACAACCTATCTCACCTAATCGGCGTAGGCACATCGCTTTCGAGATTGGGAGGTGGAATAGGCACAAGAGGTCCGGGCGAAAAAAAACTGGAGACGGATAGACGACATATCGACAGAAGAATACTAGAGATAAAAAAGAGCCTAGAAGAAGTGGACAGAAATAGAATGACCCAGCGTCAAAAACGCTCCAAGTCAGGACTACCGCTAGTGGCATTAGTAGGCTACACAAACTCAGGAAAATCTACAATTTTAAATGAAATGATTAAGCTTAACAAGGATTATGACAAGGAAAAAGAAGTCTTTGCTAAAGATATGCTTTTTGCAACATTAGATACAGCACTTAGAAAATGCACATTACCATCTAACCTAGACATACTTTTAACTGATACAGTCGGGTTTGTATCGCAACTACCCCATGACCTTGTAGAGTCATTTAAAGCCACCTTGGAAGAGGTCAGATATGCTGATTTACTCTTACACGTAGTAGATTTATCTAACGAAAAATATCAGCTACAAATGCAGACCACAAAAAAAGTCTTATCCGAATTAGGTGTTGAAAATAAAAAGATTTTGTATGTTTTTAACAAGGCAGATAAGCTAAACTACGAAACTCAAATAGCAGTAGACGACCCATTCGTAATAATATCTGCTACTAAAAAATACAATCTTGACAAATTATACTTTGAAATAGAAAAAATATTGTTAGCCTCAAGAAAAAAAGTTGATATGAAAATCCCATATAAAGACTCCAATATTTTAGCTCAGTTAAAGTCAAAGTATCAATTTGAAGAAACATATGATGAGGATAGTGTAAATATTACGCTCAATATTGATCAACAGGATATTAATATATATAAAGAATATATTATTGCGGAGAAAAAATGAAAATAAAAGTAAAGTACAAGGATGAGCCTTGTCAGGATTTTAAATTTGTAGAAGGTAAATCAGACTGGATTGATTTAAGAGCTGCACAAACAAAAACTTTAAAACAATTTGAGTCTTGCAAAATACAACTAGGCTTTGCAATGAAACTCCCTGAAGGCTATGAGGCACATGTAGCACCTAGAAGTTCTACATATGACAAATTCGGCATTTTGCAGACTAACTCAGTCGGAGTGATAGACAGCTCATACTGTGGCGATGAAGACTGGTGGATGGTGCCAGTGCTAGCCATGAGAGATACTACTATAGAAAAAGGCGACAGGATATGTCAATTCCGTTTAGTTAAAAAAATGGAAAACGTGGACGTAGAAATAGTCGAACATCTTGGATATGAAAATCGTGGCGGTTTCGGCTCTACCGGTACAAAATAAGAGAACTAAAAAAATCGGTCAAATGACCGATTTTTTTAGTTCTCTTATTTATTAAATAGAAAAAATCTACATTTAGGATTTTAAAAAATTACATTCCTGTTATTAAGCTACCAAATAATGATAAGAATATAGGATTGTATATGTCATCTACTATAACTGCCCATGATGGGTACAGTACC
>NZ_MBEW02000023.1 GCF_001693775.2 Criibacterium bergeronii
TCTTATTCCTAAATCATATATTTGTTTTATTTCAGGCATATCTACAGTCTTACTTACTGCAATGAGTTTTACTTCCTGCTTATAAGGAGATTTTGATTTTGCCTCACCTATCAGGTACTGTACTTTTTCAAGATTTTGTTTTAAATCTTCACTCATTATTTTACCTTCTGTCCATCCTTAACATTTTTTGGTGTAAGTATTATATCGTCATATAAGCTTAGCTCGGTTGGACTGTTAACTTCATCAAATGAGTAACTTATAACTGTATTTTGCTCATCTGATAATAAAATGTTGTCCAGCTTAACAAAGTTTGCTGTGCCGGTCTTATCTACCTTGTAGACTCCTTTTTCACCATTGTCATCGACTATTGCATCGTTTGGAATTAAGAGTCCTTTTGCTGTAGAATAAATAATTTTTGCCTTATCCTTCCTATTTTTTAAATAATCATAATCATCAGACTCTACTTTGAAAAAACCGATAAACTCTCCGTTTTTATCTTTGTAAAAGTCATAAAAATAGGCATTTATAACCATGTCTTGTACTATGATGTCAAGCTTTGTGTCTCTTTTAATAGCCTCGATATCTTCAGGTCCTATGTCAGTTGCCATATAATAATAGTGATTACCTACTATGTAGGCAATCAAGTCTCCCTGATTTACTTTTGTTTGGTCAATTTTAACCAGCCTTGGGTTTGCATTTTTTAAATCTTTGACAGTTATATTTTTCATATTCGACATCGAAAATAAAGTCTCATATCCGTCATTAAAATAAGACAATGCTCCCGGCATTTCCGACTTTACATAAGATTTGCCATAATCTAGCTTTTTTCGTAGACTATCTCTTTGACTTATCAAAGAAGCCAAATTAGCAACGGGTGACTGAGTGTTTCCTGAAACAGCATTTGCTTGTGCAATTAACAAAGATAGCTCTGATTTGATGTTAGATACATATTTGAAGTCCTTAGTCTTTATCCTATCCTGCAAGTCCTCATATAAAGCTGCAATTTTATCTTGCAACTGTTTTGACTGAATTTCAGGTGAATAATTAATCGCACCATTTTGTAATGTGTCAATTTGCATATTGAGCTTGTTTAGCTCTGCTATTTCATTTTCACTATTTTGTGAGTCCTGTATTTTGCAAATCACTGCACCTTTAGGCACTCTTTGTCCTTGTGAATAAAACTTTGTTAAAATTCCGGCTTTTTCACTTTTTACAGATACATTATCTCTTATTACAACCATATCCTTGGTGATTGATTTTTTAACCTCGCCTAGGTCTACTGTGTAATGCTTTATTATGCTTTTTTTGATGTCAAACTGCAACCTTACGACTAAGCTGATTGCTATGGCAATAATTAAAAGAGAAAAAATCGCAAAATATGCAACTGCTTTTAATTTTATTTTTTTTCTTCTTGCTACTTTTTTAGACATATTATTTATTCCATATTTCTAGATATGCTCTTATATTTTACTACACTTTTCTACGAATTAAAAGCCTTTTTTGCAAAGTTTTTATAAGTCCATCCAAGTCATTCCAAATATTTTGGATAAAAACACATTATATGATAATTTAGCAATTGTTTAACACTACATATTGTGTCAATAATTCTTTTGAAATTTAAAAAAATTTTTACATCAATTTTTTTAATTTTTGATGTAAAAATTTTTTTACTGAAAATCTATGAATTTATGAACATATCCTCTGTCAAATTTTCTTCTTTCATATTTCTATTCATAAGTCTTTTTACTGTGTCTTTTATGTCGTGACTTTCATAAATCACATCATAAATTGCATCTGTAAGCGGCATTGAAATATTATTTGCTTTTGCAAACTCATATACAGCTTTTGTAGTAGGAATTCCCTCTACTACCATGTGGATTTGCTCAGTTATTTGTTTTGCATTGTAGCCTTTTGCAATCAACGCTCCAGCTCTTTTATTTCTTGACAGCTTAGAATTACAAGTCACTATTAAATCGCCAACACCGGTAAGCCCTAAAAATGTTAATGGATTTGCCCCAAGTTTTTTCCCAAACCTTGAAATTTCACTTATACCTCTTGTAATTATGGCTGCTCTTGTGTTAGCTCCATAGCCAATTGCATCGCTTATGCCGCTACCAAGTGCAATTATATTTTTTAATGCTCCGCCTACCTCAACTCCTATTACATCTGAATTGGTGTAAACTCTAAAATAATTATTTGAAAATATTTTTTGAACATCTTTTGATATTTCTTCTTTTTTTGATGCACACACCACTGCTGTCGGTATTTTAACGCTTACTTCTTCTGCGTGAGATGGTCCTGATAATACTACAAAATTCTCGTTTCCGATTACTTCTTCGTAAACCTGAGACAATAATAAATTCGTACCTAATTCTAAGCCTTTTGACACATTTACAACCACTGCATCCGGTTTTAAATGTGGTTTCATTTGTTTCAATACTTCTCTAGTTGCTTGAGATGTTACTGCAAGCACTACACACTCAGCACTTTGAGTAGCTTTTTTTAAATCGTAGGTATAAGTTATACCTTCCGGAAAAGTTATATTTTCTAAATATCTGCTATTTGTATGTTTTTGACTGAGTTCCTCATAATGCTTTTGCCCTTTTGTGTAAAGTGTAACGTCATGACCATTTTCATACAAAAGCAGTGCTAAAGTAGAACCCCAGCTACCTGCTCCGATTACAGAAATTTTTTTCATTTTGCCTCCCTATTATAATTTAGATTTAGAAATAGGCATATTATTTCTTAGAAAAGCTTAGTTTATTTTCGTTATGGTTCATTAATCTTTGTATGTTTGACTTATGCTTATAGGTTACTAATAGAAAAATAAAAATCGTGCATAAGATATATTTTATTTCATAGCCTGCTATAAACATCGCTATATTGATGTTAAAAAGGGTTACCATCGCTGATAGTGATACATATCTTTTTATGTATAATAAAATAAGTCCTATGATTGAGCATATAAATATTGGCACAAAAAATAATGCGTAATATACTCCAAGAGACGTGGCAACTCCTTTGCCCCCTCTAAATTTTAAAAATACTGGATATATATGCCCTAAAATTACGCATATAGATGCCATTAAGGCTGTCATCAAGCCGAAGTTTTTATTCACTAATAATGCTACTAAAAAGCCTTTGAAAAAATCGACCAAAAAAACTGCAAGTCCCATTTTTTTACCGCCTACTCTTAACGCATTGGTAGTACCTGCATTACCTGAGCCAAAATCTCTTATATCTTCATTTTTGAGAAATTTAGTAAAAATGTATGATGGGGAAATATTTCCTATAAAATAAGAAATAAAATAAATTATAAACTTATCCATAGCTTACTCCTTTAGTCACATCTAGCACAAATGCCACATGGCAAATAAACTTCCTCGTCTTTGATTGGCAGTGCCAATTCATCTGTTTGGATATTTTTAAATCTAGTTCTAATCGATGAACTTTTTACTATATTGTTAAGTGCCAAAGATGAAATATTTGTGGTATAAGAGCTTATTAATACGAATAACGGCTCGTCTGATAGAACTTTATTCACTTGTTCTAAAAGGTCGTTCAAGCTGTCTTCAATCTTCCATATTTGCCCGTTTGTACCTCTGCCATATGATGGAGGGTCCATAATTACTGCATCGTATTTATTTCCTCTTCGTATTTCTTTTTCCACGAATTTAAATACGTCGTCTACAATGTATCTGATAAAATTTTCTGATACTCCGCTTAGCTCTGCATTTTTCTTAGCTATTTGCGTCATGCCCTTTGACGCATCGACGTGAACTACTTCTACTGCTCCTGCTTTTGATGCACTTACAGTGGCACAACCAGTATAGGCAAAAAGGTTTAATACCTTGATTTTTCTATTTGCATTTTTTATTTTTTCAGCTGCATAATCCCAGTTGGCACTTTGCTCAGGAAAAATACCGGTGTGTTTAAAGCCTGTAGGTTTTACCATAAAGGTCAAGTCCTTATATGACACCTCCCAGCTCTCGGGCATAGGTCTTTTGTATTGCCAAGAGCCGCCACCACTGCTGCTACGATTGTAAAGTGCATCATATTTATTAAAATCACTCTCAGAGATTTTTCCTCTCCAAAATATGGTTGGGTCAGGTCTTTTTAATATAAACTTGTTCCAACGCTCAAGCTTTTGACCATCTTTTGCTCCAAGTATTTCATAATCTTCCCATTTATCAGATAATATCATTTAAACTCCTTTTATAAATCTCTAACGTTCTTTCCACCTAAATAATCACATTTACAGCCTTGAGTTAAATTATTTTTAGTCATAAATTCTTCAATATAATCTCTAATCTTCCACCAAGATATGCCGTAGTTGCAAAACACTGTATCTTCCTTTGGTGCACGACTTACTATTCTTTGTATGACAATATTTTCGTCAAGATACGCCAAAAACAAGGCCGATTTTTTTACATAATCGTCTACGTCTTTTAAATCCAATTTGCCCGCAAGATAATCTTTTTCCATTGAAGTATTTGGACAAATGTAAAGGCTGTGCATCTTTACAAAATCTACTTTTAAGGCAGATAATATTTTCGCCGCCTCTATTACATCTGTCAAATCGTCATATGGCAAGTTTAGTATCATGTGATTCGATATTGTAAAATCATACTTTTTTATCATCATCACTGCATCTATAAACTCTGCCAATGAATGACCTCTGTTTATTTTTTCAAGAGTTTTGTAATTTACACTCTGCAATCCCAGCTCTATACATATATCTGTGCCGGTTTCTTTGTGTATTTTATCTAAAATGTCCAAATATTTGTAATTTATGCAATCCGGTCTTGTAGATACAGCTATTTCCACCACGTCATCTCTTAGAGCATCAAGCATATATTTTTCAAATACTTCCGTATTCATAAAGGTATTTGTGTAGTTTTGAAAGTAGGCAGAAAATTTTTTTGCTCCATATCTTGGTCCAATATAGTTTATATTTTTTTCAAGCTGCTCTTTAACCCCAAGATTATTTTCTAAAGACTCATAGCCTACGGCATTTTGGGCACAAAAGGTGCACCCGCCCTCTTTTGTCCTGTTTGGGCAAGTGAGAGGAAGATTTATCGGTATCTTGTATACTTTTTCGCCATATTTATTTTTTAGGTAATCTGAATATTTATAGTATAACATTTTCGTCCAAAATCACAATTTTAAATAAAATCTTTTTCATTCCAAAATAAAGCAAGCTATTGCTCTAGGATGCTAGAAATGTACAAAAGTTAAACGAACCATATTTGAAAAACTCTGAAAAATCTCAGCGAATAAGTCGTAGAAGTTTCGAATGAAAATCAGGATGATTTTCAAGGCAAAATGTGGCAGGACGCCACTTTTTTGCCGGTCGAAACTTCACGGCTAAATGAGCTTGATTTTTCATTTTTGAAAATAGGTGAGTGAACTTTTGTATATTTCTATTTGTTGCTAGTAATAAAATATTACAAACTAATTTAGTTTATTCATTGGATAATATCCTCAGCTTGTATATCAAAATTTTCTATCAAAGTCTTTGGTTCTATTTCTACTTGACAGCCTAGAGCTCCTCCGCTGACTAAAATAGTCTCTTGATTTAAGGCTGAGTCATGTATAAAAGTTTTGTATTCTTTCCTCATGCCTACAGGTGAACAGCCACCTTTTATATATCCTGTTACTTTTTTTAGGTCATTTGGATTTATCATGTGTATATTTTTTTCACCCGCCAATTTTGCAGCTTTTTTTAGTGAAAGCTCAGCATCTGATGGTAAAATAAATACATAGTATTCTTTTTCTCCCTGAGTGACTAAGGTTTTGAACACTCTTTCATTGGCAAACCCCACTTTCCCCGCCACTTCTGTACCTGACATAAAGCCTTTGCTGTCATATTCATGGGCAGTGTAATTTATATTTTTTTCTTCTAAAATTCTCATTGCATTTGTCTTTTTTGTTTTCATTTTACACCATTACTTCTATTTTGCAATAAAATATATAACAACTATGACAGCCAGCGCTATTCTGTAAATTCCAAATGGCACAAAGTCGTGCTCTTTTATATATCTCATGAATTTTTTTATAACGACAAGTGCAACTATAAAAGATAAAACCATTCCAAGCACTATCAAAAATACTTCAAAGCCGGTAATCGGTATACCCTTTACAAATATTTTCACTACTTTTAACAAGGTTGCACCAAACATTGTAGGTATTGCCAAGAAAAATGAAAACTCAGCAGCTACTTTTCTATTGCAACCAAGCAGCATTGCACCGATAATAGTTGCCGCAGAACGTGAAGTGCCCGGTATCATTGCAAAGCACTGTGCTATACCAATCAAAAACGCAGTCCTGTAGCTCATGCCTGATAGATTAATTATTGTTGCTTTTTTATTCATTTTTTCAAGCAGTATTATACCAATACCCCAAATAAACAGCATAGCCGCAACTACATAGGAATTCATAAGGTGTGCATCTATAAAATCATCAAATTTAAGTCCAAGTATGACAGCAGGTAACACACCTACAATTACCAACCCCCACGTTCTTAATGTCTCTTTTTTTTGAGCCTCTTTTTTTTCTTTTGAAAAAGGATTTAGCCTGCTAAAGTACAACACTACCACGGACATTATCGCCCCAAGCTGTATTATTATTGAAAAAATATTTGCAAAGCTTTCCGGCTCTAGCTTGATAAATTCATTTACCAAAATTAAGTGACCGGTAGAGCTTATCGGTAAAAACTCTGTCAACCCCTCTACAAAAGAAAGCAAAATTACCTTTAAAATGTCAATCATATAATCTCCTAAAATATTGATTAAGCTTATAAAAATACATAAATTCCATTAGAAATTTTACAGCTTAATCCTTAACAAAACTTAAACGCTTTTTATAATTAACCAAATGTTTGCTTTAAAATTTCAAAAAGATATTTTTTAGCTCTTTCAAACTCAATAAAATATGGACTAGTGGCAATCGTCACAATAGATGCCCTATCAAAGCACCTTGAGATAGCAGCTATTTTAAGCTCATCGTTTAGATACTCCATATCCCTGCTGAAAAAATCCAAGTCAATATCCAGTATAGCGTCTTGTATACCCATTATCTGTTTATTTATTTCCTCTAGCTTGTATGAAGAGTCAATAATTTTTACTTCGCTGATAATATTTTCTTTTAACAATGGCACAATAAAATTGCCAACATCTAGCTCATAATTTGTGTAATACAAGTCTAAGTCAATAGCATTATCAGAATTTTTCTTTATAAATTCTTTATACAATAAATTTGGCTCTCTCATATCCTTGTGCTGGTCAAAATGAATTAATGGAAGTGGTGTGCCTGAGTAATTAGTTTTTATAAAATAAAACGCATGGTTGTGATTGTCAAAAATATAAATTTTTTTGCCTAAATATTCAAAGTATAAAAAATTTTTTATTCCCTTTATTTGAATTAATTTATTTTTTTCTTCATCAAATTCGGCAAAGGCGGTTGAATTCCCTTCTAAAAAATATTTTTTTACATCTGACAAATTTGCCTCTATTTTAATTAAAGGTGCTACATATATTTTTTTATCCTCACGCTTATCATACGAAAAGAAATTATTGCCACAACACTGCTCAATATAAAACCCACCGTACATTATTTAAACCCTATATTTATAAAAATTTCTACCAAGGCAGGTACTACTATAATCAGGATTGCTCCGTTAGCAAAAGCTATTATGGTAGTGTCTTCGTTGGTACTTCTTGATATTACAGGTAATGTAGTATCCATGCTGGTTGCTCCGCCGGCTGATACCGACTCCAAAAATCCAACATATCTTGCTATAAATGGGATAGTAGCTATTGCAAATATCTCTCTAAATACATTTATCATAAGAGCCATTGCAGCTAGTCCTATATCATAATCAGAAATCATTATAGCTGACAAAGAATACCAGCCTAGACCTGACGCCATAAGACCGGATTGCCAAAAATTAAATCCCGCAAAGCCTCCTAAAAGCATCGCACCAACTATAGAGCCAATAGAGATAAAAATTGGCATAGCAAACACATCTATTATCAAATGTTTTTTTAATTTTCTGCCATTTAAGCTATATCCTACGCTAAGACCCGATACAAATACGATTGCATAGCTTAGCGGCTCAATCAAGATTGATGCCTCAGTCAGAATTTTAACATCAAATAAATATCCAAGTATTGCTCCTAATAAAACTGATACAAGTATCATTTGTCCACCCTCTTTATAAATTTTTTTCTTAAAGTGGTGTATATTTTTACAGAAAAAACACTGGAAATTATTATTACAGATGCCATAAATGCCGCCCTAAAGCCCAAAGAGGATAAATTGTCTGTAACCGACTTGTTTTTGCCAATACCCACTCCCATTACGAAGAGTAACAAAAATATTATGGCATTTTGTACTAAGCCAAGCCTATTTTTTAGTATATTTTCCAAAAAGCCTTTTTTGCCTAAGGCTACTCCTACTAACATTATAGCAATGTATATTATTAATCTTGTCATTTTACCTACCCTTAATCTACCAGTTTACTTCCACCTATAAATTCTCTCAAAATGGATGTATTTGGTATATCACTTTCGTCTTCTATGCTCAAGAAATATTTTGTGAATTTAAGTATTTTTTTAGCCTCTTTATAATAAATTGAATTCTTATCAATAGCTTTTAAAAGTGGCTCAATATATTTTTTCATAGCCGCAATTTCATATATTAGTGCCGTATTAAACATAGTGTCTGCATTTTCTTGGAATACAAATATATTATTTCTTTCGCCCTCATTTACCTTGTCCCACATAGAAAGAGTCAATTCTGCACCATACCCTCTATGGGCATTATCTCTTATTATTCTCCTGATTAACCTTACATCTGTTGTAGAAATCCTGTTGTGGTTGTCTAAATTAAGCTGAGTTAGCTCAGAAACGTATATTCTGTATTTATAAACAGCACTGATTGACTCTGTTAAAATTGGATTTAGTCCGTGAATTCCTTCTATAATTATCGGCTGGTCTTTTCCCACACTTGTCAGGATGCCTTCTTTTTTCCTAGTGCCGGTGATAAAATCATATATAGGCAGTTCTACTTCTTTTTCCTCTAAAAGATTATTTAAATCCTCATTAAATTTTTCTATATCAAGAGCATTGATTGACTCAAAATCATTAGTCAGATTTTTATCCCTGTCAATATAATAATTGTCCATAGAAATTGATACCGGATATTTTTTTGAGGCAACAAGCTGTATTTTTAGTCTTTGGGCAAAGGAGGTCTTGCCTGAGGAGGATGGTCCTGCTACTAGGATTATTCTCTTGTTTTCTCTGACAATCTGATTTACTATGTCACAAATCTTTTTTTCATGATAAGCCTCTGTATATCTTATAATATCATGATACTGTCCGTTTTCTATAGCATGATTTAGCTCAAGTGCGGTAGGCATTTTTATTACATCAGCCCAATCTTTCGCTTCTTGATAAATGGCAAAAAGTCTAGGCTGATTTCTAAATTCTGTTACTTTATCAGGATTTTTAATATCCGGACCAAGTAATACTATGCCTGCATTATAAATTCTTAAATCAAATTTATTTAGATAAGAGGTATTTGGGAGCATATATCCGTAAAAATAATTTTTGTAGCCATCAAGTCCGTAGATTGGTACGGTATCCTCTGTGTCTCTATATCCAAGCAGTCCCTCTTTTTTGTGTTCACTTTGCATATTATATATTCTGCTGGCTTGGTTAAAGGGCAGTTTATATTTTACGATTGGCTTTTTTTCTTTGATTAGCTTTTCCATTTCGTCTTTTATACTCTGAGTGTATGCCCTGTTTACCTGAGAGGAGGAGTTTTTTATATTGCAAAATAATCCGTTAGAAAGCGAATGTTCAATCGTGCAGATTGCATTTTCATCAAATTTTTTTAGAGCTACTAGAAATGCAAAGGATAATGTCCTCATATAAATATTTCTAGCATCTTTGTCAAGTAAGTCAAGAAACTCTACACTGTCTCCATCATGTATGACCTCTGACAATTCT
This sequence comes from Criibacterium bergeronii, assembly GCF_001693775.2. Taxonomy (GTDB): domain Bacteria; phylum Bacillota; class Clostridia; order Peptostreptococcales; family Filifactoraceae; genus Peptoanaerobacter; species Peptoanaerobacter bergeronii. The sequence continues at coordinate 10,014 of NZ_MBEW02000023.1, forward strand.
TTTAGATTGTTATTAACCAGCACTGCTGAAATATCGTATTTCTTATGTATATCATTTTTAATCATGAATTCTTCAAAAGTGGTATTTACTGCTACTTCATATGATTTTCCATCGTAATTTACTTTCATTTGCTATCTCCCTGACATTAAAATTATATAAATTTTGCTATAATCACTCTGTCATATCCTGCTAAGTCCTTTACTACCTTCAATTTTACATTTATATTATGCTTGCTAAATAAATTACTGACATCATCTTTTTGGTCATAACCTATTTCTAAAAATAAATAGCCGTCTTTATTTAGAAATGCTTTGGCATCTCTTATAATTTTGTCATAAAATTCTATACCACTTTCTCCGCCATCTAGGGCATTTAGTGGCTCATAGTTTTTTATCTTTGGGTCAAGCCTTTGTATTTCATCAGTCCTTATATATGGGGGGTTTGAAATAATAAAGTCATATTTTTCGTTTACTTTGCTGTAGATGTCTGATTTTAATACCTTTAGTCTTGGATAGACGCCTAACTCTACCGCATTTTTTGTGGTAAGTCTAATCGCATCGCAGTTTATGTCTACAGCTGTCATATTTAGATTTTCGATTTTTTTTAGTAAGGAAATAGAAATTATACCACTTCCAGCACCTATTTCCAAGCCTGTTGTTGTATCTTTTGCATATTTTTTTTCTTGGTTTAAAGCATTTATAGCCTCTGTTACCAGCACCTCAGTGTCACTTCTTGGTATCAATACGTTTTGTGTCACATAAAAATCCATGCCCATAAAGTCTCTTTTGCCAATTATATAGTGGATTGGCTCATTGTTTGTCAATCTCTCCACATAGCCTTTTATTTTTTCAGCTTGTCTGTTGTTTATTTCATCGTCCATGTTTAGTTTTATGTAAATTCTGTCTTTTTCCAAAACATAGGCGATAATCATTTCGGTCAAAAGAAATTTTTCTTCGTCATTATTAAGTTTTTCCAAGCTGTACTTATAAATATCTTTGATTTTCATAGATACCTTTTTATTTAAAATTAATATTTTTTATTTTTTTAAACAAATCGCCCTATTAATAATATGAAAGAGCAAACAAGCATAGCCGAAATCCCCATAAGCTCCAATAAATTTTTACTTGTTCTTTCTTTTTTTATATCTAGTTAACCTAATTTGAACTCCAGTAACAAAGGCTATTACCAAAATAATATAAGCTCCTGTTTTTAACATTTATTTTTCCAATCTAAATAGACTTGTTGCCAATACTACCTTTTTACGATTTTCCTGACCTCAGGAAAATCGTAAAAAGACTTATTTATCAACATTTACTTATGATAAGCCTCATTATTATTTATCTTAAATGCTCTATAGATTTGTTCTAAAAGCATACAAAGTTTCATGTCTTCAGATGCTTCTAGGCTTGTCAATGTAAAGTCATAATCTGTATTGTCAGGTTTTTCGCCTGTGAAAAACGCTATATCTGAGTTGCCATCTATCATTATGTCTGATAATTTTTTTGCCAAGTCTTCGGAGGTGATGTATTTATTTTTTGCATTTACAAAAATTTTATAAGCTTTTTGGCTGTCGGCTTTTTCTACGATTTTAAGGTTGCAGTAGCCTGACAGCCTTTTCTTGTACTCTTTGGTGACTTCACTCATATTTTTTTCTTCAGGTCTTTTGGTGATAATTTGTATATTCATTTATTTTAGCTCATTCACTGTCTTTACAAAGGCATCTAAGGCCTTTGCCACTGTTTCTTTTTTGCTGATATCTACTCCTGCCATTTTTAGCTGTTCTATTGGATAATTTTTATTGCCATCTTTTAAGAAGTTAAGATAGTCGATTGGCTCTGCGTCAGCATTCAAAATATTTTGAGATAATACGCTGGCACACACAAATCCTGTGGCATATTTATATACATAGTAATCTGAATAAAAATGTGGAATTCTTGCCCATTCTCTAGCGATGCCGTCTGAGTGGCTTACTGTTGGATAATATTTTTTGTTGAGGTTAAAATATATTTCGTCCAGCATATCCGCTGTCAGAGCCTCATCATTTGCAACCTTACTATGAACTATTTTTTCAAACTCTGCAAACATCGTCTGTCTGAACACTGTAGTCCTGTATTGTTCCAAATTATATAGTATTATTGATTGTTTTTCGTCCTCATCCTTTAATGTGTCTTTTAAATAATTAAATAATAGTAATTCATTTGTAGTAGACGCAACCTCTGCGACGAAGATTGTATAATTTGACTGATAATATGGATTATTTTTTCTTGAATAATAGCTGTGCATCGAATGTCCAAGCTCGTGAGCCAATGTAAACACACTGCTGATATTATCAGTATAATTTAAAAGTATATATGGGTCTGTGTCGTATGTGCCAAAGGAATATCCGCCTGATTTTTTGCCGTCCTTTGGGTATACATCTATCCAGTTGCTTTCAAGTCCATTTGCTAAAATATCGCTATAGTCTTTGCCAAGTGGTTTTAAAGCCTCTTTTACTAGAGTTTTCCCTTGTTCATAGCTGTATTTTTTTTGATTTTTATCTGATAACTCCACATATAAATCGTAATTTGAAATCTCCTCTAAGCCTAGTTTTTTCTTTTTATAGTCAATATATTTTGACAAATCTGGAATATAATCTGTTACTGCGTCTATTAATGAATCATAAACCTGTTCATCAATATTATCCGCAAAAAGCTCTTCATTTCTATTAGATGTAAATTTTCTCAGTTTTGCAATTTTTTCTTTGGCTTTAACGTGCGAATAGTAATTTGAAGAAAATGTGTTGATATATTTCCCATAAGTGTCGTGCATCAGCTCAAAGGACTCTTTTCTAAGCTCTGTATCCTTGTCTTGTTGGAAATTTATATAATTTGCGTGAGAAAGCTCCTTGCCATTTTTTAATTTTCCAAATTGCATATCTGCATAGGATAGCATATAGTAATTATTTTCTGAGTCATTTGCTATATCTTCAGTCACGCTTAATATTTCTTCCTCTTGCTTTGAAAGAATGTGCTGTTTTTTTCTAAGAATTCTTGTCACTACCTGTGCGTAATCTTTTTTATCTGTGGTATTTAAAAATTTATTTATAGTTTCATCGTCAAGCCCTATAATCATTGGCTCAAGGCTGGAAAACACATTGTTTACCTTAGCAGATAAAGCCTCTATTTCTAAAGAAAGTTTAACGCTGTCCTGATTTTTTGCATTTTCGTCTTTTTTCATCATAGAATAAGCATATAGCTTAGAAATCATTTTGCTAGCTTTTTGTGCTATAGTCAAAACTTTTTCTATATCCTTATTTTCTACTTCCTTGCTGTAAATTTGTAAGTATTCATTAATTTTTTGTTTATCTACTTCTATTTCTTCATTATTTTTATAAATTTTACTTAAATCCCAATCGTACTTTGTCATTTTATCTCCAATTCATAATATTTTAATACATATTCTGATACTTCATAATGTCTTGCAACCTATCAATAAAAAATATAGCAGTTAATCCTACAAATATGCCGGTCAACATTGACATAATGCTGACGTACGGCAAATAGTAAAATATTTTATTGTTTTGAATTATAAATGCCGCCACAATCAATTGCCCTATATTGAAAAAAAACGAACCTGCCATAGATATTCCAAGAATACTTATTGATTTTAAATTAATTTTTTTTAAAGCCAGCATAACTGCAAGACTTGACAAGCTACCCACCAAGCTGTATAACATCGCAGATATCCCGCCAAAAAAAAGCGAAGATATAAACACTCTTATAACAAGCACCACAAATGCTGTATATGCTCCAAAAATATACAAACAGGCAAGAGTGATAACATTTGACAACCCCAGCTTTACACCCGGTGCTATAAAATCCAGCGATGGCAGTGCAAATTCAACTTTGTATATAATTATTGAAATAGCAATTAACATTGACACTAACGTCAACTTTCTAGTTTTGTTCATTTATTTTTCCATACAAATTCTTTAAAATATAGTTATTCACAATAATTCTACCATTATTAAACTAAAATGTAAACAATAAGGAAATATGTTAAAATTATTCCTCAGTGGATATAATAAACCTGACAGACTAATTTTTATTTAAAATCAAAAAATTTATACACAACAATTAAAATTTGTGATATAATGTAATACCTGTTGAAATAATTCTTTAACATTAATTATCAAAAATTACCTTTACAATTGTTATATTTTTTGTTAAAATATAGATTGTTAAATTTGTGTGAATTTGTATTTCGGCTAATCTAAATACATAACGCTAGTAAATGGAGGTGAAAAAATTGGCAAACATTAAATCTGCAAAGAAAAGAATTAGAGTTATTCAAAGAAAAACTCTTATCAATAAAATGAGGGTATCCCAAGTTAAAACAGCTATAAAGAATTTTGATAAAGCTCTTATGGATGGTGATTTTGATCTAGCTCAAGAAAAGCTTAGATTTGTGCAAAAGAAAATCAACCAAGTAGCAAGCAAGGGTTCTATCCACAAAAATGCAGCAGCTAGAAAAATTTCTAGACTTACTAAAAAACTTAACGCTGCTAAACAAGCGTAAGCACAAACAACCGCAAGGTTGTTTTTTTTTAAGGAGATTTATGTATCTACAAGATAAGCAAAAATATAATGAATTTGTATATATAAGCGAAGAAGATATACACATCAAGCATCTTATGCTGGATAAAATGCACTTTTCCATACGTCAAATCGCCCGCATCAAAAAAAATGACGATGTGCTTACTATCAACGATAAGCCAATGCCTAAAAATGGAAAAATTAAAAAAGGCGATATACTAAAATTAGTCCTAGCAGACGAAAAAAACGAATATTTGCCCCAAAATAAAAAGCTCAAAGTCTTATATGAAGATGAAGATTTATTAATAATCGATAAACCCCCATTCACTGTAGTTCATCCAACAAAATCTCATCAAGAGGATACCCTACTTAATTATATAGAATATTATTTCGAACAAAATAATATAAATTCCAAGGTCAGATTTATCAGCAGATTAGATAGAGATACCTCAGGTATAATCAGCGTGGCAAAAAATTCCTTTTCCCATTATGCACTATCCCAAGGCTATTTGTCTAATAAAATAAAAAAATATTATACAGCCATCACAAACAGTACGCCAAAAGAAAAAGACGGCGTAATTGACGCACCTATATATAAAGACGGCGATGATATAAAAAGAATAATTGACCCAAAAGGTCAAGCGGCAATAACCTACTATGATGTGCAAAAAGCCTCAGACAATTTTTCTATAATAAAACTCCTCCTTGGTACAGGCAGAACCCATCAAATAAGAGTACACCTGTCGCACATAGGTTGCCCAATAATAGGCGATGAGCTTTATAATGCCAATTATGACCCTGCACTGTTAAACAGACAGGCACTTCACTGCTCAGATTTGGAAATAATGTCTCCTAGGAGTGAAAAAATCATAAAACTGCATTCTGATTTGCCAAACGATATGCAAGAGCTGATAAATAAATTGAAAAAATAATCTCTATACCGATATTGACAATCAATACTGAAAAATGTATAAATATCGACTTTTTATAGAACATATTGTATTATGATATAAATTATATATTTATGATTAAAGATTTTCTTTTAAATTTTTATATAAAATTTACAAACTTAAAATAATTATATTTCTGTGGCTGTATTTATGTATAGTGAATATAGATTAACAAGGGAATTGGGTTAAATGCCCAAACGGTACCGCCGCTGTAAATGCAAATGTCCACTTTTTATTGATGAAAATCAGTCATTGGGTAAACCTGAGAAGGCAAAAATTGGACGCGAAGATTAAAGACTTAATAAGCATGATTCAGAAGACCTACAGAACTAATGTAGCTTTATTTTTAAAGTCACCTATAATGGCGCAGAAATTCGGCTGTGGCAAACTTATATGTTGCCATAGCTTTTTTGTGAGGTGATTTTTATTGACTACTTGGATAGTTTTATTTGCCTTAATTATCATTTTAATAATTTTTTTAAAAACCCGCTTATAGACTTTTATTATCAAAAAGCACATAAAAAAATAGTAAAAGTCACACCCATGACCACGGTTCATTTGTTTCAATTGACTATTTGGCTTACTCCTCTAATTTAAGACATTGGAATTCAAATTTCAAATTTGTACTGTCACTTTTAACTATAGTTTTTTCGCTTACGCTAAATAAATGACGATGGATGTGCCCGCTTTTTACAAGACACCTCCATCGTCCTTTTTTCTAATTTTATAGGACAATCTTGTGTCCTATAAAAAATTATTTTTTATAATATTACCTGTCAATTTTTACTCTTTTAGCATTACAACTTATTCATGATTTAAGCTTTTCATTAATTGCTTGTTTTTATACATATTTTTATCCGCAATATCCATCAGGATTTGGCTGGAGCAATCCGGATAATCTAATGAAAAGGCATATCCATATGCAAATTGAATTTTAATAGTTTTCCCATCTTGAGTAAAATTAAGATTTTTAGAATTGTTATTTAAATTATCCAAAAATTTTTGTATATCCTCTTTAGTAGTATTTTCATAAATCCCAATGAACTCATCGCCTCCAAATCTCCCAATAAACATAGAAGATGGGCTTACTTGCCTTAAAAAGCTGGCAAAGCTCAAAATTAGAAAATCTCCCCACTGATGACCTAAGGTGTCATTTATAACTTTCAGATTGTTCAAATCAAACATAAAACAGCAAATATTTTTTTCTTGCAGCGAAGAATTTACTTCCTTGAGTTTTTCTTCACAACGTCTCTTATTTGGCAGCCCAGTATTTACATCTATATATGTAATACTGTCAAGATATTTGTTTTTTCGAATGGTCTTGACTGTAGTCCACGTCAAGCATATCAAGACTATCACAATCAACAATATAATCAGCACTTCAAGAATTCGTATGCTTTTTGCTACACCATCTGAATACAATTCAGCAGATGAAACAGTTTCATTTGCCAAATTAAAATATTCTTCACTGGATTGATAAAGCATATCTTTTTGTTTAGGGTCATTTCTAGCGAGCAGTATGTCCTGTTTCAATTTTTGCCAGTAATCATTTTGTATCTGCAAATTTTTTAAATAAAGCTCATCTTGTAAGACTGTAAGCGAATACTCCCCTTCACCGGTTCTTAGCTCATACAAAATATTGTCCATTCGCTTTATTGCTGCATCATCTGCAATTCCATACAATTCTTTTTTTATAATTCTCTGAGTTGCACCACGAACTATACCGTTATAGTTTATAACTTTTGCGTTGCCTTGTATATGATTGACCTCTGCCATCATCATGATTACAAGACCAAATAGAGCAAGCCCTATAAATATAAAAAATATATATTTATTGTTTTCTTTTTTACGCACTATTTCCCTCCTAATTATATTTTATTCTAAAAATTTAAATTCAGCTTTCAATGTTTTACCATAATTATACCATTTATGTTGAAGTTTTAACAGAAAAAAATATTAAAAAAAGCTTGTTTTCAGATTATCCAAAAACAAGCTTTTTTAATATTAATAATTCTATTTTGTGATTATAAAACTCTAGTACCAAATAAGAAGTTTCTAGTGTCTATGCTACCATATCTTATGTGGTCACCCGGCTTTGGAGCGTGTATCATTTGTCCTGCGCCAACATATATACCAACGTGTCCTGGGAAGTGTACTAAGTCACCCGGTCTTAATTGTGAACGTGAAACTCTTTTACCGACATTTACCATTGCATATGTTGTTCTAGGTAAATAAACTCCTCTTTGTGCGTATACATATTGCACAAATCCTGAGCAGTCAAACCCTCTTGGAGTAGTACCGCCCCAAACATAAGGTACTCCTAAATATTTTTGAGCTATAGAAACTACCGGAGCAACCTTTGGTTTTGTACCTATCGCTATAACTTTATCAACTGCTGCAGTAACCACTGCCTCACTCATAACCTGACTGTCTACTACTGTACCATTTATTTCTGTTACTATACTATTTACCGACTTAATACCATTTGAGCCTTCAACCTTTACTCTTGTTTGACCCTCATACATTGTAGGGTCGGTAACTGTCATTACACCCTTATATATTGGTCTTGAAGAAGATTGCTCATAAGTAGTCTTAACATCAAATGTCGGCTTTACTTTATCGGACGCATTTTCTTTTGTTATATATGACATCGCCTGTTCGTAGTTTAATATCTTATCTACTGGCACATTGTCAGATTGTATCAAAGAAATATTGCTTATTACTTCTGCTTTTGCATTCTTTTTACCTTGAATGTATGGCTTTTTAATCCCTTCTAAGATATTTGCCATTGACTCCTTAGAGTCTATAGCAAAAGCTATGCCTGAGTCTGTTTTAAGTACATATGCAGGCTTTTTAATGACTATCATTGAGGATACCATGACTTTAAGGTCGTCAGGATTTACTATTTTATTTTTCCCAAGTCTCCCTTTTACAAAGTCAACGTCCATGTCATAATGTATATTATCTCCCTTTGTAACTCTTAAATCCTGTTCCAAAGATGTCAACACACTCATGACTGCACTTGGGCTCTTTGTAAAGCCTACTGGAGTTCCGTTAACTCTTATTTCATATCCAATGCCAGGTTTTATAGTGAATAGAGCAAGCCCTATTGCCATCATCAATACCATTAACACGAAGTAAAATTTGTTTTGGTTTACTCTTTTTCTAAGAGTAAGCATATTACGTCTAAATTTATATTTACCTGCTGTCCCTACTATCTCACGAAAGTCATTATTCTTTATCATTTATAATCTCCCAGTATATAATTAAATCCACATCCAAATACGGAGTATAAATAAAATTACATCTTAAAAAATTTATCTGATTACCAATATGTAACTCTATCTTAATATGACAAATTCATTACATAATTTTTAACTTATTGAATTATATCACATATTAAATAAAAAGGGAATAAAAATTTATATAACAAATAACATTTTGTAACTTTTTTATTTGAGTTTTGAAACTATTTTGATTTTTTTATTCAAATTTCAATTTTTTATGATATTTAATTTTAAAAATAAAAATCCCCTCTTTGAAATAAATCAAATAAGGGGATTTTCATTTTTTAAGTTAATTTATTGCAATAAAATTATTTACTTGGCATCGCTAATTTTTGTCCCGCATATATTAAAGCCGGATTTTTAATTATTGATTTATTTAAATCATATATTTCAGTCCATCTTAATGAATTGCCATATTTTTTACCTGCTATTTTAAATAGATTGTCCCCAGGTAAAACAATGTAGTAAGCTACATCATTATCAGTTGTAGATACTTCTACTTGTTGCTTATCTGTATTCATATCTTTTTTAGGTTCCTCAGCTTTTTGTACTGGTGCTGGTGTTTCTTCTTTTTTAATATCTTCTTTTTTAACCTCTTGAGTTTGTTCAGATAAGTTTACTATTGTCATGTAGCCTTTACCGTTAATGTCGCCATATTTTTCTGCAGTGATAGTTGGTAAATTGTCGTGATCTGCATTTTTTTCAAAAGACTGTGCATAATTTGCAAGAGCAAGATAATCTTCCATTACATAGTCTTTTACAAGTTCAGCTTTGCTAAACATATTAAATCCATCGCCCATATCTCTAAGTGTATAGTTAGTGCCTGCAAGATTGTATGTTGCGTTTAAATCTAGTGGTTTGTATTCGCCTGTCTTTTTGTCTAATACTTTTACATCTTTTACTCTATAAGGCTTTGTCTTATCTGAGCCTGTCCATAATTTTGCTGTATCTTGAGTAACATTTGCAGGTACAGAGGCATCTATTGTAAATGTAAGACCTGCTGTGTGTAAAAATCCTCCATTTTCACCTTTACCAACGTCTTTTGCTCCCCATTCCAAAGCGTCAAGTATTGTCTGTCCATCTACTTTAATTAAGCAAAGTACATTTCCAAATGTGTGAACTGCTTTTAATGTCTTGTAGCTTACTTCACCTTTTGGCATATTTGCTCTGATGCCTCCGCCATTCATTATAGCTAAGTCTACCGGTAAATTTTCTGTTTTGTCAAATAAATAATAAATCGCATCTGCACAAAAATCACCTAGGTTTGTTTCTTGTTTTCTAATAAGTCTTGTCTTTGTAGCCGGGTCTGTGATATACATATCCGCCTCAGAATATGCAATGACTTTTCCAAGCTTTGACTCTACATCTTTTTTAAGCTTGTCTACTAATGCTTTTACAGTTGCATCACTATTTTTGTATTCTTTAATTAATTTTGTAGCGATTTTTCCGTCTTTAGAAATATTTAATTGTCCGATATTTTTTAAATAAGAACCTGTTTGTGTTAGTAAAACTTCGTTGCCTGCTTTATCCGCTACCATTTTACCCTCTACTGTAGAGTGAGAGTGTCCGTCTATGAAAGCATTTAATCCAGTAGTATTTTTAATTACATCTTCACTTGTCCAAGGTGCTGAAGATGGGTCAACTCCTAAGTGTCCAAGAGCTATTACAAAGTCTGCTCCGTCTTTTTTAGCTGCATCTATTGCCACTTGAGCAGTTTCATATAAGTCTTTTCCGGTATTATCCTCTTTAAATGTGTAAATAAATTTTCCATTTTCGTCCATAAAATATTTTGGTGTACTTTTTATAAAGGTTTCAGGAGTAGAAATACCTACAAATGCAACCTTTGCTCCGTTTAATTCAAATATTTTATAAGAATTAAGTACAGCTTTATTATCTTTTAATGAAATAAAATTGCATGATACATAAGGAAATTTTGCCTCTTTAAATATTTCTAAAGCTCTGCTCATGCCATAGTCAAATTCATGGTTGCCTATTGTTGCCACGTCATATCCAGTAGCATTCATTATCTCAATAATCTGTTTGCCTTGGTCAAGTCCGCCAAAAGCAGTACCTTGCACATGGTCACCTGCATCTACAAGTACGACAGCTTTTTTGTTGTCTTGGAATTCTTTTTTCATCGCTGCCACATTGTCGTAAGAAAGAAGTGGCTCTTTCTTGTCCTTGTCATAATTATCAATGTAAGTATGTACGTCATTTGTGTAAATAACCGTTACATCGTCTGTAGGGTTTGCCGCAAAGGAAATCCCTGCTAACGTTGCAGATAACCCTAAAGCCATCCCAAATGTCAATGTCTTTTTGAATAGTCTGTTCATAAATCCTCCTTTAAAGTAATGTTTCTTAATTTAAATAAGATATTTTATTTTGAGCTTTTTCAAATATTATTATACCTTGTAATCGTTATATATTCAATTAGAAATTGTAATATATATGTTCTTAGTTATATTATAAACTCCTTGCCAGTATCAATTTACATTAATATTGGCAAGAATAGAATAAAAAAGCAAATTAGTCTAATAGTTAACCAACTTAACCCTTAGATAAACCTGCTCTTTTTAGTATTAATAAATATTATTTTACCATATGCATTGATTTTATCTAAACACTATTTTTTAAAATATCATATAACCTTTTTATAACTTTTATAAATCATATTACCGTTATAAGATTTCAAAGGTATCTGCTGACGCCATTATATGTCCTGTCCTCAACGCAGCCTTGCCACTTTCTATGGCTGCCCAAATATGCAGCGCTATAATTCTATCTAGATTTTTTATAGACTCTACTTCTGATAAATATTTTGCACCTGAGTCTTGTATATATTCTTCCGCCGGCTGAAATATTATTTTTATTTCTCCGTTTAACTTGTCTTTCATTGCATTTAATACTTTTGCTGTAGCTAATAATATACAAATGTGTGCATCATGTCCACAAGCGTGCATTACTCCATCATTTTTTGACGAAAATGCAACTCCACTTTGCTCTTTAATCGGCAGTGCATCAATATCAGCTCTTATACCTAGTCTCTTCCCTTGTTTTGAACCTTTTATAGTTCCTATAACTCCAGTTTCTTTTACAATTTCGTATTCTATATCCATTTTATCCAGTTCTTGTCTTATTCTTTTTGACGTTTCAAATTCTTGCCACGAAAGCTCCGGATTTTCATGAAAAAATCTTCTTTGCTCAATCACATAGTCTTTTATTCCATTCGTAATTATATTAGTACTCATCGTTTTCCACCTCTAAAATGGTCCGTAATTTATCTTGACAGCAATCATAAGCGCTGCAAAACAAACAACAAACATAATTACCATCAATTTCCAAATAAATTTGTACCACCTATTTAACGGTATTTCTGCAATAGTTAAAAACATTAATAATGTACCACTTGTAAACCATAATACATTTGTTAAGCCATCCCCTATTTGAAAGGCTAAAATCATTGTTTGCCTAGTCATACCAACTAAATCTGCCAACGGTATAAGTATAGGCATTAGGGCAGTAGCCTTTGCTGAACCTGATGTAATTAATCCATTAAATAGAGTTATTATAAATACTACTACTATTGGCGTAGTGTATTGACCTAATTGTGCAAGTGGTGATGAAAGGAAATTTATAATTGGATCGATAACCTTTCCGCTAGTAAGCATCCATTGAATGGCTCTTGCTAATCCTATTACTAGTGCAGGTCCTAGCCCATCTTTTGCTCCTGCAATAAAGCCATTAATGACTTCATTTATATTCATAGAGCATATGACTCCTCCTGCAATACCTAAAAAGAAAAATGCAGCTCCCAAGTCATTCATAGACCAGCCTAGTCTAGATACTCCAACTATTGATAAAATAAAAGTAAGCAAAAACACAAACAAAGCTACTTTTTGTTTACCTGACATACGTTCTTCTAAAAACTTACTATAATCTATCCTAAACTTAGAATCATCTATACCTTTCATATAGGAAGTATTCGGATTTGCTTTAACTTTTTTAGCGTAGTTCAACACATAAAATATTATCAATATATCTATTATAATCAGTAAAACAAGCCTAAATCCAAATCCGGAAAACATCGGTAACTGTGCTACTTCATGTGAAATACCTACTGTGTATACACTAGATGGAGAAACTGAGAAGCTAATCATATCAATCATAGCTGAGCATGCCACTCCCACCATTACGTCATATCCCATAGCCAAGCACAATGAGATTATTACCGGAATAAATGGTACAATCTGTTCATTCCACCCCAAAAATCCACCGATGCAACCAAAAGCTATCATTATTAATATAAGTATTGTCTGACTACCCAATCTCTTAGATTGTCTAAGTAAGCTTGCCATAAGTTTGTCTATAGACTGTGTCCTTTTGTATATTTCAACACAACCGGAAACCATCATAACGACAAACATCATAGCTGCCGATGCAGTAAGTCCATTAGGTACTGATTGAAATATTGACCATGGTGCCAAATAAGTCTTTGGTGTAGAGTGAAAAGAATTAGCTATGACTGTAGTTTTTCCATTAATTTCTTCTCTAGCAAACTCACCTGATGGAACTATTATAGTCAATACATAACAAAATAATATTACAAAAAATATTATAACAAACGCATTAAATTGTATTTTTTTCTTTTTCGATTTTTCTTCCATTTCGTATCACTATTCCTTTCAAGATTTATACTAAATTACTTTGAAAATTGTAGCATACATATTAAAAAGAAATTTATGCTACTACCTTATGCAAAAATTTTTATAATAAAAACTAATACTACATTTTCTTATTTAAATTAGTATTAGATTATCTCAAGCATCAAATCATCAACCTTGTCAAATGCCCCATGAGATAGTTTACCGATATTTTTAATTGTATATTCTATAGTTTCTGCCATAATACCGACATTTTTCTCAGAAATTACCCCATTTACAGCCAAGTATGCTGACACAATCGACTCCTCAGCACTCGTGGATAATTTCATAGAGCAAGACTCCTTTGCTCCGTCACAAATCACACCTGTCAAATTAGCAAAAATATTTGAACAAGCGCCGGCTATTTGTTCATCATCACCTCCTATCATCCATGTTATCCCTGCTGTAGCTCCTATAGCTGCACCTATTGCACAACCACAAATTCCGGATAACTTTCCTGAATACTCTTTAACATATCTATTGATTGCATGAGAAAAAAATAAAGCTTTTGACAGTCTTTCGTCGCTTATGTTTTCTTGCTTTGCAACTATTGCAATTGGTAAAATCACTCCTATACCTTGATTGCCTGAACCCCCACTGGTCATTATAGGACAGTCTCCTCCCGACATTCTTAAATCTGCCGCCGCAGCTGTCATTATCCTAGCTTTGGTTATGTAATTATCTGGTAAAACACCTTTTTCTTTTAATGAATTAAGTGTCTTTTCTAAATTAGACCCATACCCATTTAGTCCCTCTTTTGCAGCCTTTTTATTTACTGATATCCCTTCTAAAGTAAATTTTGTTTTTTCAGGCTCTGCATCTTGTATTATTTGCCTAAGCTGCTTAAAGGATAAGTCTTTTATATCAAATTTTTTCTCTTTTTCCGACTCTTCTTCCTCCATTGTTTGCCTCAAATGTTTGATGTTTAAATTCTGCACCTCCTTGTTCCTCAATTCCAGTTCATTGTTTTCTTTTGAATTGTAAACTTGTTGTCCATTTATAACTACACTTTTAATATTTGTATGTGAGTCTGATAAAATGGTTTCAACCTCATCTCTGTCAGTTTTTATCTTGATTTTCACATATACACTTGGACTGTTATCAGTGTATGAGACCTCTACTATACCTTTAGAAATCATATCTTTAGCTTTTTCTTATGATTTGTGTATCAACTTTTGAAAAAACTTTAAATCCATCATTCGTTTTTTCTATTATACCACCTATTACAACTGCTAAATCAATACCACTTGTTGCTGTATTTGGTATTTTGACAGATTTTGCATTTTTATAAAAATCTTTGCTAAGCTGTACAGAAATTTTTTTTATTTCAGATTTATCAATGTATGACGCACACACATTAGTGCAATATGCAATAGCAACAGGTTCAGTACAGCCTAGTGCCTCTTTTGAATCTTGCTTTACTATCTCAATTAACTTGCTCAATACATTATCTATTTTAAACACCTCTTTTACATATAATAATTTTAAAAAACATTTTCCTTATAATAAAATTATACTCCTGTAAAAATCTACAGAAGTATAATTTTTGAGACTGAATTCTCATTTTTGAGATTTTGTTTGAGTGAGCTTTCTATACAACGTTGCCCTAGATATTTTTAATTTATCTGCTATGATTTGCTTGCTTTCATTGGTTTCTCCATATTTAGATAATAGGTCATTTATTATTCCATTTTCATAATCTTTTACCATCTCATCCAAAGATTTGTCACGCTCTTGCTTGACTGTTATTCTCTGTCTTATTTCATACTCACTTATATAACCTTTGTCTTTAAAATTTGACACATACTCAACTACGTTTTCCAGCTCTCTTATGTTGCCCGGCCATGAATATTTTTTCATAAACTCAATTGCACTTTTTTCAAACCCTGCTATTTTTTTGCCAAACCTTTTATTGCTTTTGTCAAGAAAATAATTTGAAAGTAACTCTATATCTGAGCTCCTATCTCTTAATGGAGGCAAGCCTAATGGTACTATGCTCAGTCTATAGTACAATTCGTCCAAAAATGTACCTTCTTTTACCATCTTTTTCAACTCTTTTTTCGTAGAGCATATGATTTTTAAATTTAGACTTATCGGTTTTAATCCACCTACTCTATAAATTTTTCCATCTTTTAAAAATGCTAAAAGTTTATTTTATAAGTATAATGTCATTCCACCAATCCCATCTAAAAAAATGTTCCATGATTTGCTGACTACGCATAAGGAAGTTTTTGAAATGTAGATGGAGTAACACTTTCGGGGTGTTACTCCGTTTGCGTTTATGCTGATATTTGCTTGTATTCAGCGGGATTGTCCTTAACTGTCTGTATAAGTTTTTGAAGTTCCGCCTCGTCCGTCTTTTGAAATAACCCGATTGCTGTAAAGGTAATATCCACTTTTACGGAATCGTGAGAATGCTTCTTTTCGTGATTATGGATTTCTATGCGTTTGATTAGCTTGTTTACAATCGTGTGGGTAAGCTCCTTGACCTCGGTAAACTCCATCAAGCCCTGATACAAGGTTTTCATATCCACCGTTTTTTTCTCAGCGTCACGAAGTTCTTTCTCACAATTGGATATAAGCACTTCCAATTCCTTTTGCTCTTTTTCGTGTGCAGCAGCCATTTTGGAATACCTGTCATCAGGAAGCTTGCCGATTACATTATCTTCATAAATACGAATGAAATGCTTATCTAAATCTGCAATACGTTTTTTACTGTTTTCGAGAGTTTGCGTTAATCCGTGAACTCTCTTTTGCTGTAAGGGTGCCAAAATACACACCCAAAATAACCACAAACTCAAAAAAATTTCTCTCACTTGTTTGAACTGTGAGAGGAAAAAGTCAGGGTATTTTTCTAAAACTTTTCAATTTTTTTGCGTAAAATAAAAAAAGATTCCCGAAAAAACATCTCGAAAACCTAAATTCTTACGCTATTATGTTTTATCTTGGCGAGCAGACCATTTGGATAGACAAATCCAAACGGTAGTGGTTAGGGACATCCTAAAACCTGTAATAAAAACACATAAATCGCTGTTTGCTGTATCGCAACTACTAAATAAAATGATGGTATTGCTCGATTATCATTGAAATTTTTAGATTTTATTATATAATATACTTGTGTAGTTATTATTAAATCTTTAAGAGGTAGATTATGACTGTGAGTTATAAAAAGTTGTGGAAGTTATTAATTGACCACGATATGAAGAAGAAGGACCTTGCTAAAGCTGCTGGCATTAGCAATTACACAGTTACAAAAATGAGCAAAGGCGAAAATGTGACGGTAGATATTTTAGGTAAAATTTGTTTGGCGTTAAATTGTAATATAGATGACATTATGGAATTCCTTCCTGATGACACAAAATAAAGTTTAATTAAAATCAGAAAAGCCTACATAGAGTTTGTAAAATTAGTATTTACTATTAACTTCCGATAATTTTAATTATCAGGAAGCAAGACTTTTACAGGAGGATAACAGATATGTTACCTGAAGAAAAAGCAAGAATAAAAATAGACAAGCAATTAACTGATGCAGGATGGGATATTGTCGCTCGTGACGAGTATATTCCATTTAATGCTTCTGCGGTTAAAGAAGCTTTAATGCAAGGAAATAAAGAAAGTGACTATCTTCTCTTTGTTGATGACAAAGCGATTGCTGTTGTTGAAGCAAAAGCTGAGGATAATTTTCTCGGATATATTGTTGCACAACAAGCTGAATGGTATTCTAAAAATCCGCAAGGGTGGGTTGGTTTGTGGTTTCCAAATCAGATTCCCTTTGTATATCTCGCAAATGGTAATAAGATTTATTTTAAAAATATGCTTGAGTCCGACAGCGAATATGTTGAACTTTCGCAAATGCACTCACCGAAAAAGATGCTACAAATGCTTGGTAAAAAATCCGAATATGGTGCGTTGCCGAGAATTGAGAAAAAAGGACTTCGTGACTGCCAGTATGATGCTGAAGTAAAACTTGAAGCATCGTTGAAAGCCGGCAGGAAAAAGGCTCTTGCTATTCTTGCAACAGGTTCAGGTAAAACATATCTTGCTTGTCTTGCGTCCTACCGTCTGTTGAACTATACGCCTACCAAGCGTGTACTTTTCCTTGTTGACAGAAATAATCTTGCTCGACAGACAGAAACAGAATTCAGTTTGTTCGACCGCACCGAAAAACAAAAACCGATGAACGAACTTTACCAAATTAATCGCCTTACAAAACCCGAAAATATTCAGGGCGATATCATTATATCTACAATACAAAAATTATTTGCGGTACTTACAGGACAAACTATAACGGAAGATGACGAAGATAAAGAAGACGAAAAATTGGGCTTGAAAGATGTTATCAAAAACGAGCCTGATATAGTTCTTGGCGAGGATTTAAAATTACCTCCGGATTACTTCCAATTTATCATTGTTGATGAATGTCATCGTTCAATTTACGGCAAATGGAAAGCAGTTCTTGATTACTTTAAGGACGCAAAAGTTCTTGGTTTAACTGCAACACCTACTCCCGAAGCATATGCGTATTTTAATAAAAACATTGTTGAAGAATACACATACGAAGATTCCGTTGTTGACGGTGTTAATGTTCCTGCACGAGTTTACAGAATAATTACCGACGCAACGGTTCACGGCGGCACAATCAATAAAGGCGAAACAGTTACGGATGTTAATCGTTCCGGTGAAATGGTTGATGAATACGAGGCAAAGAAACGCATTGACTATGCGCCAAACCAGCTTGACCGCTCTGTTATCAATCCTAATCAGATGGAGTCCGTCTTGAAATCCTATATGGAGTCAATTTATACCGACTTATATCCGGAAAGAGAAGAAAATTGGAACTATATTCCTAAAACGCTCATCTTTGCAAAAGATGATAATCACGCAACAAAAATCGTTGAGATTGCCAAAAAGGTGTTTGCTGAAAAATTTCCAAGTGGAAAAGTGCCGGACAACTTTGTGCAAAAAATTACATATTCCGCAGGCGATTCCAATGCCCTTATTCGTGAATTGCGAACGGAAAAGGATTTTAGAATAGCAGTTACGGTTACACTTGTTGCAACAGGTACGGATGTAAAGCCTTTGGAAGTTGTTCTTTTTATGAATGATGTAAAATCGGAGGTTTTATATACGCAGATGAAAGGAAGAGGTTGCAGAACACTTAACGAAGATAAATTAAGAGAAGTTACTCCGAATGCAGATAACAAAAATTGTTTCTACATTGTTGACGCAGTGGGTGTAACGGAATCTGATAAGCATATTCCGCAACCTGGCAAAGGCGGAGAACCACGACCTAAAATACTTCGTTTATACCAGCTTTTGGAAAGATTGTCACACGGCGAGGTTTCTGATGAAAATCTCGCTCTGCTTCGTGATTATTGTGCAACAATACAAAAACGATATGAGGACAATCCTCTTTTCGAAAGACATTTGAATATGTTTATTTCCGATTATGGCTTTTCACCAAGAGGATTAGCAAATAATATAAACCAATCGCTTTCACAGAATTTGCTACCTCCTTATGAGAATATTTCGGATGAAAATTTTGCTCGTAAAAACTTGATTTTCTGTTTGATGAGTAATTTATCAGCACGAAAAAAACTTCTTGAAATGCTTCGGGGTTATTATGTCGTAACTCCCGAAAAAGAAGACGAGGTAATTTATAAAGGTTTCTCTAAAGAAACAGCAAAAAGCTTTATTGCTAACTTTGAGCAATATTTGAATGATAATGCAGATAAGATTGAAGCCCTCCGAATTATCTATAATTCCGAAGATACTGTAATTACATATTCAATGCTTACGGAGTTGCAGGACAAATTGATTGCTGAAAACGGACAATTCACGCCGTATTACATTTGGAAAAACTATAAAATTCTCGATAATGACGGTAATGTTGAAGAATTGGATACAAAGCAAAACATCAAGGCACTTACTCACCTTATTCAACTTGTTCGCTTTGCGTATCACAAAAGCAATAAACTTGTAAGCCTTATTAAAGGCTATTCCCAAAGATTTAGCCTTTATTGCGGACAGGCTCAGCGTGAACTTACAGACGACCAAAAAGAAATTATGAAACAGATAGCTGATTACATTATTGAGGAAGGTGCAATAAGCATAAAAGAATTGAATGCTTTTGATACAGACCTATGGCGTAAAGGAATAAAAAACTTTGGCGCACCTGTTCTATCGAAAGAAATTATTACACTTGCAAAATTTATTTTAAAGGCGGCATAATACTATGGCAGATATTCAAAAAAGCGAAGCAACACTGGTAAAAAAAGTATGGGACATTGCAAATGTTCTTGCGGCTGCCGGTGTTGGATTTACAGACTATATCACTCAACTTACATACATTCTTTTTCTCAAAATGGATGCGGAAAAGGAAGAATTAGGTCTTGGCAGCTCTATCCCCGATGGATATAAGTGGAAAGATATTGTTGAACTTAATGGAGATGACCTTATTGACAAGTATGAAGAAGTATTGAAAGAACTTTCAAAAGATGATGGGCTTATCGGTACTATCTTTACGAAAGCATCTAACAAAATCAACAGCCCTGTTCATCTTGCAAAAGTGTTCCAAATGGTTGGCAATGAAAACTGGTATATGATGGAGGGCGATTTCAAGGGTGCAATTTATGAATCAATCCTTGAAAAAAATGGTCAGGATAAAAAAAGCGGTGCCGGACAGTACTTTACACCTCGTGCGCTTATCAAAGCAATGGTTGATGTAATTGACCCTAAAATCACTGAAACGGTTGCTGACCCGGCTTGCGGAACTGGTGGATTCCTTCTTGCTGCCTTTGACCATATGAAACCCCAAAGCAGGGATTTGTCAAAGCAGAACTTTTTAAAAAACAATGCATTGTTTGGTGCAGATAATACAGCACTTGTTGTTACCCTTGCATCAATGAATTTATATTTACACGATATTGGAACAGAAAAGAGTCCTATCGTTTGTCAGGATTCATTGCTTGATACATCGGACAGAATGTTTGATGTAATTCTTGCAAATCCACCTTTCGGCACAAGACCACAAGGCAGCGTAGCAGTTGACAGTGCAAGACCGGAGTTTATAAAAACATCGGATAATCAGGTCAATTTCCTACAACATATAATGTCGATTGTTAAAACCGGCGGACGAGTTGCTGTGGTTCTTCCCGATAATGTACTTACTGACGGAAATGCTACTGCAAAGGTTCGTGAAAAATTATTAGCAGACTTTAATCTTCACACCATTCTCAGATTGCCGACAGGTATTTTCTACGCTGGTGGTGTTAAGACAAACGTGCTTTTCTTTGAAAAGGGCGAAAAAACAAGAGATATTTGGGTTTATGATTATAGAACCGGTATAAAACACACAATGGCAACAAAGCCTATGACTCGTGCAGACCTTGATGATTTTGTTAGTTGCTATTGTTCGGGTCATTTGGAAGACAGAAAAGAAACTTATTCAGAAGAAAACCCCAATGGTAGATGGAGAAAATTCAGCGAAGAAGAAGTTTACTCCCGTGACCAATTAAAACTTGATTTCAAATGGATAGATTTAACCGAAAAAGATGACCGCACGATTACAGAGCTTCTCTCTGAAATGCAGAAAAAAGCAACTGCAATCGGTGATGCCGTATCAAAACTCCAAGAAATTCTCGGAGGAATTGACTTATGATTGATACAAAAGCGTTAAGAGAAAAAGTGCTTGACCTTGCCATTCGTGGTAAACTTGTGCCACAAGACCCGAATGATGAGCCTGCTTCTGTTTTGCTCAAAAAAATCCGTGAGCAAAAAAAGCAAATGGTTAAAGACGGCGAGCTCAAAGCAAAGGATATTAAAAACGATACAATCATCTTTAAGGGTGATGATAATTTACATTATGAGCAGTTTGCGGACGCAACGGTGAAATGTATTGAGGATGAG
>NZ_MBEW02000024.1 GCF_001693775.2 Criibacterium bergeronii
GTTGTTTTGATAGTCCAAATTCCATTTTTTTCCTCCTTAGGGGTTTTGGTTTTTAATATCTAAATATATCTTTTATAGGGTTTTGTTTAATTATTTTTAAAGGTTGTCTTAATTTATGACTATTATATAAAAGCGTTATCAGCAAAATTAACAGTATGTATAATTGTTTATGATATTTTGCCTTGTCATAAGCGTTAAAATAAATAGTGTATGGTTAAAACAAAGCTTTAAAAATAAAATTTAACTAGATTTTAGTAAAAAAAACTAGTATGTTAAAAATTAAACAAGCATCTACAAAAAATTTTAGTAATCACTTTTTATTAAAAATGACTACTTATTAAAACTAACTAAAATGAATGATTGTTACAAAAATCACAACTAAAATTATAACATAGAAGATATATAAATACAATTAAAATATTCGATTTTTTTAAAATTTTAATATATAACTTTCAAAAAACTTGGTAAACATGAAAGTTTTAATGCAAATTTTTTCAAATTAAAAAATTTTATATGATAATATATTTTTCCTTTTCTAAATTATATGCAAAATGTCTTGAAATAACATTTTTGAGAAAAGTAAGGTTATAACCAAAATCATCATTGGTTTAATAAATCTTGACCCTTTTCTTATAGCCAGTCCTGCACCTATATAACTTCCTGTAATACTAAAAAATGCCGCCGGTATTGCTATAGCATAGACAATTTTGCCACTAATAATAAATCTTATTACTGATGCAAGTCCTGAGGCTGTATTTAACACTTTTGCATTTCCTGAGGCTGTTTTTAAGTCATATCTCATTATTGCACAATATGCAATTATAGCAAATGTGCCTGTACCAGGGCCAATCAAGCCGTCATAAAATCCTATTAGCAGGCCAATTAATAAGGCAAGCAGATATGCTTTTTTCTCCTCAATCAGATAAGCAAAATTTTCATCACCAAACTGTCTCTTGTTCAATATTATAACTGCAACAAAAGGTAACACTATTACAAATATTTTTTTAAGCAAGTCTTCATCTATAATCAGTGCAACTGAAGAACCAATGTATGCAGCAATAAATGAACCGCACGCAGAAATCGCCCCCATTTTTAAATCTAAGGCTCTATTTTTCCAAAATCTTGCCATCGCCAGTAATGTGCCCATGGATGCAGAAAATTTATTGCATCCCATAGCAACGTGTGCCGGTAAGCCTATAAACATATATGCCGGTAGGCTTATTATTCCTCCGCCACCTGCCACTGAGTCCACCAGTCCGGCAAAAAATAAAAGCGAAAATAAAATAACCATATTGCTGGGTGTTAGTACCTGTTCCATCTTAACTCCAATGTAAATTGCCAAAATTAATATGTGTTTGCAAAAAAAAGATGCACTAGATAAAATACTAGCACATCTTAATTAATTTTACAATATTTCTACTAGAATTTTCCTCCACCGCCTCCATGGATTACTCCGCCACTTGACATATGGGTTAAGCTGCCGCCACCGCAACCAAAGGTATTATTTTTTTCAACCGGTATAGGCACTGCGCTTATATTTCTATACAAAAATACATCTCTTGCATCTGTAAGTTTTCTGCTGTTTTTCCTTTCATAAGAGCTGGCAGCTTTTTGCCTTGCTACGCTTTTTAGCTGGCTTTTTGCTGCAAAAACTCTGCCTCCACCTGCCACTGCACCTAGTAATAAGGCAACAGGTATTGCTAAAAATGGAAAGCTTCCTTTTGGCAAATGTCCTTTGTCATAGGCACGCCCTGTTTTTGCTTGTGCCAAAAATTCATCAGTTAATGTGGCAAATTTATCAAAGCCACTATAATAATCTCCGTCTGATAAATATGGCACGAATTTATCCGCTATATATTTTCTACCTGCATCAGTTATGGCTATTATCCCAAAGCCGGTAGTAGAAATATACCAGTCTCTTTCTGCCATACTTAATAAAAGTATGACTGAGTCTGTATACCCTCTTGAGTCTGAAAGGTCGTCCGCAAAATCCCTTGGACTTTTACCACCTATGTAATATTCTGTGTCAATTACTACCATTACTCCTGTTTTTGCAGAAATTTCACTCAACTTTTGTGACAGTTCATATTCTTCAGAATTTGACAACAGGTCTGCATTATCCACTACCAACGGTGCATTTTCTTGGATAGCAAAGGAAGGTGATGAAAAGCAAAATATTGCTAAAACTAAAAATGTAAAATATCTTATCTTTATTTTCATTTTGTCTCCTTTTTATAAAAACATCCACCAAATAAGTACCACCGCCAAAATTAAAATGCTAGTAGTAAATAATGTGCTCAAAAATATTTTCATTGCAGCTACATCATCAGATGGTAAATCTCCAACAAATTTGCCTGTTTGCCCATTCATTGCAAAAACATATTTGTTGCCATTGAATGTGGTATTGAGTATCCATACCGGATATAGTGCATATTTTACAACTGAATTTTGCAGCTCTATATTAGAAAACTGCGGTATTGCAATACTGTATCCATGCACTGTCTGTCTAAAGGAGTCTTGGGCAGACTCTTTTAATCTTTGAGTTGCTCTGTTGATGCTTTCTTTAGAGTCAACATCATATTTGTTTGCCACATAGCCTGCAAGAAATGCCGTCTCAAAGTCAACCGCATCTTCAAAATAAAATGGCTCTATAGACTCCATCAGTTCATCGTCCATTTTTATAGAGCCGTCAACCGGCACTTTGTCAAATGAAATGTTTCCTGCTCTTATTACGTCAAAATATCTTGTCTCTGTGTATCTAAATCTGCTGTCCGTCCATACTCTGACATTGGACGCTTTATAATGTATATTTGCATATACATCAGCATCAAAGAGCCAATATGGAACGTATACTCCTATTAGCTCATCTATGTGATTTTCGTCTTTAAATACTGATGGTAATAATTTTTTTCCTTGTAAATGCTTTCTTAGTCCTTCTTTTGCTGCCTCTTTATCAAGTTTAAAAGGTATGACATAATTCGGCTTTAGATTTCCGCTAAACTGGCTAGGTATTACAACAAAATTTCCACAATACGGACATGATGTTGAGCCCATAGTTTCATCGCCTATTATTTGTCCTCCACAGGATACGCAGGTGTATGTCCTCAAGCTTTGCTTTTCCGATTCTTCCCACTGCTTGCCTGCACCTGTATTCCAATTTAGATTGTCATTACTCTTATTTTTATCATTTTGATATTCTTTAAATGCGTGAACGTCAATTTCAGCACTGCAATGTCTGCATTTTAAATTTTGGGAGTTTGCATCAAATTCTATCGTCCCTCCACAATTCGGGCATTTATATTCTTCTATTTGTGGCATTTTGTATGCTCCATAAATATAAATTAGTCATTAAGGTCTTGGGTTTGCACATTCTGAACAGAATTTTCCTGAATTTTTAGTTCCGCAGTTGCTACAAAACCATTCTTTACTTTCAGGCTTTGGTGCACCGCATTGTGAGCAAAATTTTCCTGTAGCTGTCGCTCCACATTTAACACATATCCATTTTCCATCAGATGGTACAGTATTAGATGGACTATTCATATTTTTATTGCCCATCGCGTAAAAATCACCTGCGTTTACTGTGCCCATATTGTTTGCCATGTTCATACCCATAAAGCCATTTAATGCTCCTGCTTTATTTTCTGCGGCTTTATTCATCGCACTTACTTGTCCGCCTACTATATGTGCCCCTGCAAGTGTAGGATTTGTAAGCATGACATTTTCTTCCCATGCGGTAATTTTTTGTCTTTGTTCATCAGGTATTGTGACAGAATTTAAGGCTAAAGATACTACTTCTATACCTCTTTTTTCTTTCCAATCTACTGATAATTCTTCTCTAAGAGCCTGAGTTATCTCCTTTGTGTGAGCCGGTATTTCATAGTACATTATTTTTTGCTGTGTCAGCTTGGCTAGTGCCGGCTGCAAAGCGTTTAGCAGCTCAGATTTTAGCATGGAGTCAATCTGTGAGCGTTCAAAGTAGCTTGTTACATTTCCTGAAACATTTTTATAAAACAATAACGGGTCTACTATTTTATACGAATATTCTCCATTGGCTCTTAAATCCACCGACATCTTCATACCTAGGTTTTCATCTACTATTACTCTAAATGGTATTGGGCTTTGAGTGCCAAATTTATTGCCCATAATTTCTTTTATATTGAAATAATATATTCTTTGGTCTTTGCCTGCCATGCCACCATAGGTAAATCTTTTTAGCATATTATCCAAGGTGTCTTGGATAGTATCTCCTAAATCCTGAGTAAATATTGATGGCTCTGATGACATATCAAAGGTAAATTCGCCAGGTTCAGAACATATTTCTACGACTTTGCCGTCCTCAACTATTATCATACATTGTCCATCTGCTACTGCTATGCCTGAGCCGTTTGTAATGACATTTTCATCGCCCTTTGTATTTGATGACCTTGAGTTTACTTTCCTTTTTCCTTTTGCTACTAAGATATTATTGCCCATGGATTCACAGTAAAAATATTCTTTCCATTGGTCGGCAAGAGTGCCACCAATTGCATTTATTCCTGCTTTTATAAGACCCATACTATCCTCCAAATTAATTAGATTTTCATTCGATGATTATGTTTTAAAATTACTTAATTGAGCTTAATATTTGTATCAATTAGCTTTATCATCATTTTCTTGCGGTTTTTTTTCAATCAATTTATCTTTATCTATAAAGTTGCTTACCAAAGTATATATCACTGATGCCATAGGAACTCCTATGATTATGCCATTTATACCGGCAACAGACGCACCTATTGTGACAGCTACAAGCACCCACATGCCCGGCAGTCCTACAGATTTACCAACTACTCTTGGATAAATTAGATTGCCCTCTACCTGTTGCAGCACTAAAAATAGTGCGATAAACCAAACTGCTTTTGTCGGTTCAATTATTACTATTGTCAATAAGGAATACAAAAAGCCAAAAAAAGCTCCAAATATTGGCACTAGCGAAAATACTCCTATTACAGCCGCACTTGGTAATGCCTTTGGTATGCCTAAAATCATCATTGTAACAAAAAACATTGCCGCTAGTATGATTGCTTCTGTACCTTGTCCGGATATAAAGTTTGCAAAGCTTTTATACACTAAATTAGCAAAATCCAATATTTTATCTGCTTTTTGCTCACCAAAAACTTTTCTTATAAGCTTAGTTGTCCTTTCTCCAAGATTTTCCTTGCCAGCCAAAATATACATTGCAAATATAAATCCCAGCAAGAAATTTAATACGCTGGAAAATACTGTAGTAGTCGCATTAAATATTGACATCAATGTTCCTGAAGTATTGTTTAAAGAAATTTTTGACAAAATAATTTTTGGGTCAAAATTATTTATATCAAAGCCGTTTGGCATATAATATCCTAGCAATTCTTTTAAGTTTATATTTTTACTTTCAAAAAAAGCAAAAAGTTTGTTTATTAAATCAGGAAAGTTTGAGCTTACTTCATTTACACTATTTATTATTTCCGGAATGATTATAGATATTATTACAACTATACCTAATAAAAACAGCAATAGTGTAAATAAAATTGAAACTGCTCTGTTTACATTTGGCTTTTTTGAATGGTTGAATAATTTTTTCTCAAAAAAAGTCATAGGAATATTTAAAACAAATGCTATACAGCCTCCTAAAATAAATGGAGAAAATAAAGCTATTATATATGATATTATCTTGAGCAAAAGCATATAGTTTGAAAGTCCAAAAAATATGAGGTTTGCTATTATTATTAGTCTTAATATTTTTCTGTAGGTTTGTATATCCATTAATTCTCCTTTGTTATTTTAGCATCGCTGCACCAATTATTCCGGCGTCATTTCCAAGCTCTGCCTTTATAATCTTTGATATAGGTAGCTCCTTAAATAATATTTTTTGAGCCACTAATTTTTCCAATTTTCCAATATATAAGTCAAATGCGGCTGACATTCCTCCGCCAAGTACAATATATTCCGGGTCGAATATCTTTATTAAATTTGCAATTGCAGTGGAAAAATATTCCAAAAATCTGTCAACTGACTTTATACATACTGTGTCTTTTAATACATAGCCATCAAAGACTGCTTTTGCGTCTATATTTTCTAGGGTGTATTTTTCAGTTAGTATGGATTTTTCTCCATCTGTTATGAGTTTTTGAGCATATTTTATGACGGCTGTAGCTGAACAATAGGTTTCAAAGCACCCATTACAACCGCAGTTACAATCGTAAAAATTATTATCTCCTATGACCATATGTCCAAGCTCTGAGCCTATTTGCTGACTGC
The DNA here is from genome assembly GCF_001693775.2 of Criibacterium bergeronii. GTDB lineage: Bacteria > Bacillota > Clostridia > Peptostreptococcales > Filifactoraceae > Peptoanaerobacter > Peptoanaerobacter bergeronii. Next base: position 6,277 of record NZ_MBEW02000024.1, read on the forward strand.
CGGAATATTTTTTGCCATCTATTATAATGCCTCCTCCAACACCTGTACCAAGCGTGAGCATGATTGCATTTTTTACACCTTTTATACTGCCTAGTGCATATTCGGCTATAGCGGCAACAGTTGCGTCATTTTCAATCATTACTTTTACAGTTGGAAAATGCTTTTGGATAATCTGACCTAGCGGCACATTAATCCAGTGCAAATTTGTGCAGTAATATATCGTGCCATCTTCCTTTGCTACTCCCGGTATACCTATACCGATTGTGTCAATTTCTTCTTGGCTGACATTTGAATTTTTGAGTAAATCCTCTAGCATTTTTATCATATTTTGAGCAATTGCATCAAAGCCTGAATTGACATTTGTAGGTATTTGTGCTCTATATAATATTTTGCCGTTTTGGTCTGTAATTCCACTTTTTATAGTTGTACCACCCACATCAATCCCGATGTTTTTTTTCATTTTAATTTTACTCCTTGGCTTCATGGTCTCTTTTAAGCTTTTCTATAATTCTTTCATTAAACTCTACTGCTGCATTGTATCCCATGGATTTTTGTCTTTGGTTTCTAGCTGCAAGCTCAATGATAATGCCTAGGTTACGTCCGGGTCTAACCGGTACGGTTAATTTTTCAACCTTGCTACCAAGTATCTCTATATAATCTTGGTCTAATCCCAGTCTGTCGTAATACTTGCCATCTTCCCACAACTCAAGCTCTACTACCAAATCAACTTTTTTATACTGCTTTACTGCACCTATACCGTATAATGACTTAACATCTATAATGCCAAGTCCCCTTATTTCCATAAAGTGCTCCAATGTCTCTGTTGCAGTACCAAGCAATCTATCTTCGTCCAGCTTGATTATTCTAACTGCATCATCAGCTATTAGTCTATGATTCCTGTTTACCAGCTCTAAAGCAGTCTCACTTTTACCCACACCGCTTTCTCCGGTTATTAGTATTCCTACGCCATCTACATCGACCAGCACTGCGTGCATTACCAGCTCCGGTGCTAATTGAAAGTTTAGGTAATTGGATATTTTAGATACCGTCTGAGTCGTAGATTCTTGACTTTTTACTATTATTCTTGAATATTTTTTTGCTGCATCTTTAAGAGCTTGACTTGCCTCAACTTTCCTAGATACAACTACAAGAGGTATGTCATATGATAATACTCTGTCTATGGATTCCCCCATTTTATCCTTGCCTAGAGAATTAAAAAATAGATGCTCAGTTTCTCCGATTACTTGTATTCTTCCATATTGAAAATTATCCAAAAATCCAGCTAATTCTAATCCAGGTCTATTTACATTTGTATCTTCGATAAATGTGTCAACATCACTAGGCATATAAATAGGCTTAAATTTTAAATCCTCTATCATTTTTCTTGTAGAAATTTTCTTTTTCTTTGTTTTTTTCATCAAGACCTCCAAAGTGAAATATTAGACCTTATTACCATGAAAATGCTCAAAAATATTTTTTGCTGTTCTTTTATCTATTCCACCTGCCTCTAAAAGCTCTTCCAACGTTGCATTTTTTATTTTGTCAATGCTCTTAAAGTGTTTAAATATTGCCATTTTTCTTTTTGCTCCAACTCCTGAAATATCATCAAGAGCTGACATACCCATCTTTTTATCTCTAAGGCTTTTGTGATAGTTTATTGCAAATCTGTGCACCTCTTCTTGTATTGAGCTGATAAATACATACAAGGCACTGTGTTTTTCTACTTCATACTCTCTTGTGTCACTACATAGTCCCAAGGTTTTGTGATGGTCGTCCTTATACATTCCAAAAACAGGAATGTCAACTCCACTTTCAAATAATAGCTTTCTAATCACTGAAACGTGACCTTTACCGCCATCTAATAAAATTAAGTCCGGATATTCTCCATGCTTTAATCTTCTAGAAATTATTTCTTTCATTGATGAATAATCATCAGGACCTTGGACTGTTTTTATCTTGTATCTCCTGTATAGCTTAGGTGCTTTTTTGCCATCAACAAAAACTACCTGCCCTCCTACGCTGTCTACTCCATAAATATTGGAAATGTCGTACGATTCAATCTTGCGTGGCTCTATTTCTAAATTTAAAGTGGCTCTTAGCTCTTCGTTAATTTTTGCCAGTTTACTGTTTTTTTCTTTTTTTACAACTAAATTTCTTAAAAGTGCCTCTTGAGCATTTTGCTCAACCATTTCCATGACAGATTTTTTTTCGCCTTTAATCGGCATTTTTATTTCTATTTTAGTATTTCCCTTTTGGCTAAGAGCTGTTGACAGTAGCTCCATATCCTCAAATTCTATATTGGTAAATATACTTTTTGGTACATAAGCTTTGCCTAAATAGTATTGTTTTAAGAAAGATTGCATCAGGACTTCAGGAAGTGTGTTTTCTTCCTTTTCAAAAAAGAAATGCTCAGTGCCTACTACCTTGCCACCTCTTACAAAAAATACATAGATAACATATAAATCTTCTTTTTTTGAAATCGCTACATAATCCTTGTCGTGAGTGTCTATAGCCGAAACTATCTGCTGTTTTTCCAGCATGGTTTTCATTGCATCTATTTTATCTCTAACTATTGCAGCCTCTTCAAATTCCTGCTTGGACGCTAAATACTTCATTTTATCTACAAGATTTTGCAGTATATCGTCATTTTTACCCTTTAAAAATTCTATAACCTCTGCTATGTTGTCGTCATATTTTTTTCTGCTTACTGTTCCCAAGCATGGTCCGTCACAAGTTTTTATATAATAATTAAGACACGGTCTTTCTTTTTTTTCGATTGATTTTAATATATCTCTTTTGCAAGTCCTAATCTTAAATGCCGAATGAATTAATTCTATCATATCACTGACTACAAAAGCATTGGAGTATGGTCCAAAATATTTTGCTCCATCTTTTTCAAGCCTTCTAGTTTTTATAACTCTTGGAAAATCTTCTTGAACTGTCACTTTTATATAAGGATAGGTTTTATCGTCCCTTAATAGGATATTGTATTTTGGTTTATACCTTTTTATCAGGACATTTTCCAGTATAAGAGCCTCCATCTCAGAATTTGTCACTATATATTCAAACTCATCAATATGCGACACCATGGCTCTAACCTTGGATTGCATATTGCTTTGAGATTGAAAATATTGTCTTACTCTGTTTTTTAAGACCTTTGCCTTGCCAACATATATTATATTTTTATTGGCATCCTTCATAAGATATACGCCACTTGATTCCGGAAGATTTTTTATAAGAGCTTTCAGTTTATCTGTGATTTTACTTCCCCCTATATTTATTTCATAATTTCGAATATTAAGCCTTCAAGATTATCAAATTCACTAACTGTCACAACATTTGTTCCTAAATGCTGCATTATACATTTTATTATCGCTACACCTGCAAATATAACATCTGCTCTTTTTGCCTGCAAGCCTACAATAGTCTGCTTGTACGATAATGGCATGGCAGCAAGCTCATCATAAAGCGACACAACATCATCAATGTAGAGCTTAGATTTATGCACTTTTAATGGGTTATATACCTCAAGATGTTGCAGCATAGAAGAAAGAGATGTAAATGTGCCTCCTATACCAATTACTTGTGATATTTTGTATTTCCTTATAACCTCAAATGTATCTTCAAAAACTTGGTTCATATAATCTGTCATGCATGATATTTCAAAATCTGTTGGAGGGTCTGATTTTAAAAATTTTTCTGTAAGCCTTACGCAACCTATATTTTCTGACTTTGCAAAAATTATTTCTCCGGTCACATCTCCAACTATAAACTCTGTAGAGCCTCCGCCTATGTCAACTGTCAAGGAATAATCATGTGGGTCTAAAAGGCTCTTAATGCCCATAAATCCAAGTTTTGCCTCCATGTCACCTGAAAGAATTGTCACCCTGATGCCTGTCCTTTCATAAGCTTTTTCAAGAAATTCCTCTGAATTTTTTGCATCTCTTAGAGCTGATGTTGCCATTACAGCAATTTTTTCGGCTTTATTTTGCTTAGCTGTTTTTACAAATTCTTCAAGTACATTCACATTTTCATTTATTGCCTGCTCAGATAAAAGTTTGTTTTGGTCTACTCCACGACCTATTTTTGTGACTTTTGCCACTTTTTTGTTTGAAACTATGTTTTCATTTTCATAGTCTGCTAATAATAATCTCATTGAATTTGTCCCAATGTCAATTGTTGCAACCTTCATTGATACTCCTTTGGCTAATTTGATAGATTTTTTTCTCTATTTTTATCTACATATACTGTTTCATTACTCTTGACCATTTTCAAATCTTGTCTTGCTCTTTTTTCCATATATTTATCTGTATTTACATCTTTTATATCTTTTTTTATCGCTGCCAGCTCTTTTTCTTTATTCTCATAGGTGTCGGTGACCTCTGCCAGCTCTGATTTTAGTTGTTTCATTTCATTATCTTGTTTGTAAAAAGTAAATACAAAATAAATTACCATTACTACAAATATTGCCTTGAATATCAAATCCAACGGCTCATTGTCAAAGCTTTTAGGCTTATTTGCTTTTTTAGGAGCTTTGTTATTTGAAAGCTCATTTCTATAGCTGTTCATTAGCTTATTACCTCATATAAATCTTCAGACTCTTGTTTTTTAACATTTTCTTTGATGTCCTTGACCCTGTATTTGTAGCTGGCAGATGGATAATCTATTTGTATTATGTCTCCTATCTTAACCTGAGTTGCCGGTTTTGCCTGCTTGCCATTTATGCTCACTATGCCATTAGTAGACGCATCTTTAGCAACAGTCCTTCTTTTTATTATTCTTGATAGCTTTAAAAATTTATCTAATCTCATTTTTCCACTTTCCATTTAAATAATTTAAAAATTTTATATATGCTCAAATATTTGTAGACATAATCATTATACCATATATTTAGCAATAAGTAATTTTACATTTAAAAATAGCCTACAAGTATCTCTACATATACTTTATATAAATGTAAAATACCCATAAAATTAGATACCTCGCACGTTACCATTTATTATGCTATAATAAAATTAAATATGTCGTTAAAAGGAGAACCGCTATGAAAGAGCAAATTAAAGCTTACATTAGTAAAATACAAAGACTTCTCAAAGAAGATTTGCCTAATGAAAAATTGGAAAAAGTAAAAGAAGAATTTACAATCAAAATAGCCTTCTATCAACACGAAAGATTTGTACACTTGATTGTACTGACAACCACAGCCATACTCAGTATGTTAGGCATTGGCTTTTATTTAGTCACATACAATAATAAATTGCTGCTTGCTACCATGCTGCTATTAATTCTGCTGATACCATATATTTTTCACTATTATTTTTTGGAAAACTCCTTGCAAAAATTATATCTATTTTACGATGAATTGTTAAAAAAATAAATCTACGCCTTTTTACTAAAAAATATCGCCCCAAGATTAATCTTGAGGCGATACAATGTGCAATGTTTATTTCTTTTTAGTTGCTTTTTTAGCTGTGCTATTAACTTTTTCTTTAAGGTTTTTACCAGCTTTGAAAACTGGAGCTTTAGATGCAGGTATTTTGATAGTTTTTTGAGGGTCTCTTGGGTTTCTACCTTCTCTTGCTGCTCTGTTTCTAGTTTCGAATGTTCCGAATCCAACTAGTTGTACTTTTTCTTCTTTAACTAATTCTTCTTCAACAGTCATCATAAAGGCATTAAGTGCTGCTTCAGAATCCTTTTTAGTCATACCACTTTTTTCTGCCATTTTTGCTACTAATTCAGCTTTGTTCATAAATATTTCCTCCTATGGAATCTAAATTTCTAATGAAATTTTCTGTCTCTATTTTACAATCGTTCTGTCAGTTCGTCAATAGTTTTTTGGCTATTTTTCAATAATTATTGTAAATTTTTTATTTTATACTGTTGCCAATAGCTCATAAAATAGATTTTCATCCATTTCTTTGACCTTTTTTATTAATTCTTCTGTAAGCTCTGTACCTTTATACACAACGACTTCGCCGTTTGAACCAATCAAATCCTGTGTAGTTTTTTGACCTAATACCTTTTTTTCCCTATTAGAAACAAATTCGTCTAAATCTACTTTACCTGTTGATGTATATTCAGCCTTTTGTTCCTCCGGATACATATCATATAGCTTGGATTGAAGGTATTTTTTCTTAACGCTATTATAATTTTCTTCTGTATCTTCTGTTAAAGCGTCTTTTGGAAATTCAATTTCTATATTATTATTTTTATTAAAAGCTCTTTCTTCTAAATCTTTTTTAACTATAGTCAAATTACTATTTTTTTTTACGATTATTAGCTTATGGCCTAGTGTTATTATGTCCTCTTTTGAGATTGCACTGCTATTATCAGCTGCGTCATCAAAAAGTAATGACTCTATTTCACCGGTTTTTTCATCGAAATCAAAACCGTAGGTTTTACCAACATAGTCACCGGTGTCAGTGATAATGACTTGAGATATTATATCGTCTTGTTTTTTATATTTTTTATCATCAAACTGTAATAACTTAATGTCCATTACAGAGGACAAGGATTCTAGTGTAGCTGCATAATTTCCCACTGAAGAAAGGTGTAAATACGGGATAACCACTTCTACCTTAATAGTATCGGAATCATTGTTTTGGATAACTATGTATTCCACTGTTTTTTTGTCGCAGTTTACATAGGTTGTTTTTATATTGCCTATTTCTTCACCATCTTTTAGCGAAACTACAGGCAAATTAAGTAATTCTTTAATATTTTTCATATTTCCCCTTTTCTACATCAACCTAAATATTTCAGCATTCACCATGTCCAATATTTTATCAGTTGAATCTTTTGGTATCCTAATTTTAATTTCATTTAAAATTTTTAAATACTCATATTTATTATTTTTTTCTAAAGTATCTTTTAAAATCATGTATGCTAACATTTTTTCTTTTAATACTTTAGAGTTTAATATAACTTCCTTAATTAAATAACAGCCTCTATCAATTTCGTCATTTTCAATCATTTTGTAGCCAAGGTCTATCATGTCTTGAAAGGTTGAATTTTTATCAACCTCATATTTTTTTTCATATGACGATTCTGATTTTGGATTTTCTTGATTTATTGCATGATTTTCATCATTTTGATTAGGTTCTAGGACTTTTTCTTGTTCTATATTACTAAATTCAAAATTATCTGTTATTTCATCGGCAACACTTTGATGTAAATCAAGGTCATATAATGTATTTTCATCAACTTTCTTGTCTTTAAATTGTTCAAGCGACTGATAAGGTCTAATGTCATCATATTTTGAAGCTATTTGTACTTCAGCATCTTCTAATTGCTCCTGTGTTGAGTCAATCTTTTCACCCTCTGAATTTATAACGTAAGCACCGGCAATATCTGAGTGACTTTCGTCAGTATCAGCATTGGCAAAATTGCTCACTTTTTCTTGCTGTAATTCTTTATCCAAACTTAAATCTTCAACTTTTGCGATTTCATTTTGGCTTGTATCATCAAATTCTAAAGAGTCAAGTTTAAATAAATCTTCATCTAAATTCAGGTCACTATCCAGTTTGAATGAAATTTCTTCATCATCGTCTATAATATCAGATGTATGTTCTAAATCAATGTCACTCGTCAAATCTATTTTAGTTTCATCAAGTATTTCATCGTATTTAGATTCATCTTCTGCTGATTGTTCTTCTATTTGTTCATCCTTTTCATCCAATTCAGGCTGCACATTTTCAATCTCAATATTTAAATCCTTGTCGTCTAAAAATAAATCGTCATCGTCTTTATCAAAATTTAGACTTTCTGTCGAAATATCTATAGTATCATCATTTGAGCTTATTTCACCGGGTTTTATATCGAAATTTTCTGATACTATTTCATCAGTTTTTTCAGTATCTCCCTGAACATCATCATTGTCAGTGATTTTTTTTAGGCTGATTTCCAATGGTTCAATATCACTTGAGCTAATCGGTGTTATTTCATCTTTATCGACTATATTTGTTTCATTAGTATTAAATATATCGTATTTTTCGGAATTGTTATCATCACTTACGTCATTTACAGATTCCATTTTGTCTTTATCTGTGTGTATATCATAAGAGCTGCTATTTATTTCTAGTGATAAATCCTGAGAGGTTTGTTTTGTGACTTCCCCAAAAATTCCGTATGGGTCATTGTCCATAGTTTTAATCTCTGATGAAGTATTTTTATCATCGTCTTGCTCGTTAATTTGTTGTTGCAAATTTTCAATTTTTGCAAAAGAACTTACTTCTTTCCCCGAATTTTTCTTATTGTCATATTTTTTTATGAACTTAATCATATCTTCATTATCATATTTTAAAATTTCGTCTGCACTTGGAGGATTGATGTCAGTTGACTCAGATTCTACCTGTCCTACTTCGTCCTGCTTTTTATCTCCTACTGCATCTACATCTTTGTCATATATATCTTGCGAAGAATTTTCTTGATTTTGTAAAATTTTATTTTTTTCTTTATTAAATAAACCCAAAAATTTACTCATTAAAAAGCACCCATTCATAAGTTTAATGTATCTTTAGATAAATCAGCATAGTACCTTATTTTGTAATTATATATCGAATTTTTTGTTAAGTCAATAAAATATACTGCTCACACTATTTGCTAATCGTATAATTTGCGTATAAGCTATCAAACAAAATGCTGTTTTCGTTTGGATATTTATTTGTACTATTAGCTATGGCAATGCCTTTCAAAGTTGCAGGATATGCAAGTGAGCCCAAATCAGTTTCAAATTCCTTAAAGCCTGAAAAATTTGCCTCATCAATTATATTTATTCTTTTTAAATTTTTGTTTGCATCTTCAAATACATATTCCATTTTTACTCCGGTAGGTGCAATCTGATATACTGATAATTGCAATGTGTCCGGTTTTTTAGAAAGCACTATACCCTTTTCAGACATATCTAGTAATACCTCTGCTGATTGTGCATTATCCTTAGGAAATACATTATCCAATGAAACTATTTTATAGTTCTTTCCCTCCGCGTTTTTTAATGAAATACTTGAAGTTACCAAATCAGACGATGGCAAGGCTTTAAATCCTGTAATACTATCAAACCTTGTCAGCTCAACAGTTTTTTTATAGCTTATTGCTGCCGCCGGTAATACTGCTACACCTGATGGATGATTGATAGGAGCATACCCGCTATTTATAATTGTATTTGCAAATGACTGAGGGGTTTGTAAAACCTGAGAGCTAGGATTGTCCTGATTAATCCAAGAATAAGACATAAACGGTGACGATTTGGCTGTGGTTGGAATAATTTTAGACTCAAATATGCTTATTGGCTCAGGTAAATAAATGTCTAATGATTTTATTTTAAAGAAATGTAACAATATATCTCCGGAGACATAATCGTCAGAGTTTTTGCCAAATTTTATAGCATTTTCGCTAGATTCCTGTTTTGAAAGTTTAATTCTATTTGACACAATATTTTGTGGATTTTCTTTCATTAAGTCAAATAGCTTGATTAATTCATCATAAGTTCCTTCAAAGTTTACTGTTGCACCTGTTAGGCTAATGTTATCCGAAGGATTGAATGATGTACCTCCTGCTGGTTGTCCTGCATCTTGTGTGGTTTGTTCTGAAGGAGGTTGCTGTGGCTGATTGGCATTTGGGTCTTGTGCTAGGTTATTCCACTGATTGCCTGTAAAGTCAAATCCCAAATCTCCGGATTCTTCAAAGCTTATTTGCTTGAAATCCAGTCCACTCTTATAATTTAAATCATTTATTAAAGAAATCAAATCCTCCTGATTTACATCATGAAAATGTCTTTGTGCTAAAGGCATTATATTTTGTTTTTCGGTTTGAACCTGTTTCTTTAAATTATCTAAGGTTGCTATCTTGCTGTCCATTGAAATCAATTGACTCTGAAGTTGGTCATTTTGACTTCTCAGGTCATTTAAGGTATTAAATTGCGGATTAAAAACAAAGGTGTATAATACATAACCCAATATTAATACGGCAAGAAGTGCTAATAATTTTTTATCTCTCTCGCTCAAATTATTCATTAGTTTCCTCCGTCTTATCACCATTTTCTAACGTATTTTGTACAATTTCATTTAAAACATTTACATCGTATTCTAAGGTCATTTTAAAGCTATAGTATGGCGGATTTTCTCCCTGCTTAGAAATGCTATCTATATAAATATTGTTGAATACTCCGGTTTGTCTAATATTATATTCAAACTGACCTATACTCATTTTATCTGAGCTATTGCCATCAATTGAAATCTTTGCGTTGTCAATGCTTACATTTGTAAAGTATAGGTTTTCGCTCATAGAGTTTCTAACTGTATCAAATAGCGTTCTTGATGCAGTATCAACTGTCCTCAAGCTATAATCTACTGCGTTTAAAAATGACTTGTCTCTATTAATTGTATTAAGTATTTCTGTCTGCTCTTCTACTTCTTTTGCCTTGGCTATCCTTTCAGGGTTGCTAAGCTCTGTTTGATAATTAGCTATAGAAGTTTTCAGCATTCTAATTGATAAGAAATTATATAAAAATACACCTAAAACTACCACAAGTATCAAAGCTAAAGCAATCAAGCTATACAGAGTTTCTTTTTTTTCAGCCTTTTTATCTATTTTAGATTGTATAAAGTTGTTGAAGAAGTTTATTCTATCGATATCTACTAAGGCTGAAATCGCATTAAAATATCTCATAACGCCCTGAGTGGTAAGGTTTGATGTGGCTGATAAATTGCCAATCTTATATATTGTCCAAGTTGGTATATTTAATCTAGTACCTATATAATAGTCTATATTTTTTATTTCTGAACCGCCACCGTATAGATAAATGCTATTTATTCTATTGTCGGTGTTTCTGCTGGTATAATACTGAAATAATTTTTGAATGTCCTGAACCCATCTGTCTGCTAAAGACAGGATTGTTTCTTGCAGTTTCGTGTCTTGAACGTCATCTGAGAAAAGATTAAAGCTTTTATATTTAGAAATCAAAGCATGAATATTTTCATCACTATCATCAATACTGTCTTTTACTGTTTCAAATATTGATAAGTCGTTCCTAATCAGTCTGTTGAACTCAAATTTGCCGTTTTTTACTATACTTAAATTTATTGATGTATTGCCAAGGTCAATAAAAGCAATAATTCCATCAGTTAAATTTTTATCATTGATATTAACTTTATTGATTAGGTTTTCTGCATTATCATTTTGTATGTCTAAAGCAACAGGTTTAAGTCCAATTTGGTTAAACATTTTGTAAATTTGGTCAGCAAAATCAGATGGTAGCGCATACACAACTACCTTTAGTTTTTCTTGATTGTCTAATGACACACTATACAGTTTATTGTACTGTAAGATGTATTTGTCTACATCTATAGGAAGATACTCGCTGATTTCATATTTTATTACATCAGGAATATACTCATCCTCCATAACCGGTATTTCCATTTCTCTTGTTATAAGTCCGGTTGATTCAATACTTACTATACAATCCTTAGTTTTGAAATTATTTTCTCTAAGCAGTTTATTTAAAGTCTCAACTAGCTTTTGTTCGTCTTTTATCTCTCCACCGTTATAGACCTCCGGTTCTAATTCGACAAAGCCTATTTTATCAATTCTAAAGTTGTTTTTATCGAATTTACCTTCAACTGCCTTTATCTGCCTATTGCCTATATCTATTGATAGATAGTTCTTTCCCTCTAGAATGTAGCTTTTAGATTTCTTTGCAAAAATAGGCTTGTTGAGCATCTGCTTTATACTAATTTCTTTTTTTAGGATTGATGAACTTTCTTTATTTTGTTTTTCTTTCCTATTTAGTAAAGCCATAATTTCTCCTTACTTTAATTTTTTGTAATAAACTAAATTTGATTCACATACATATTTTATTTAAATAAAAATTTATTACCTGCTATCATTAGTTAAATCAGCGTCTTAATATTTATATAAGATTAATTTATCACATAGGAGCAGATACGTCCTACCATTATTTCAACGCTGATTTTATCGTTTATTCTTCCGGTCTTTGCCCTGTAATCCATGTCACTACAGATATTGTATAAATCAAGCAGCTCTTTATAGGTGTATTTGTTAAGTAGTGCCTTTGTCTTTTTTACGACAAATGGATGAAGATTCAATTTCTTTGCAATTACACTCTCTGGAATGTGCCCCTTGAGCAAAATCCTCAACTTTATAAGCAATGAAATTTGTCTACCTATCAAAGCCAATATTTGTATAGAGGCGTTGTGAACTTCTGTAATATTATTTAAAAGCTCGTAGGATTTCATTACATCCCCATTAAACACTGCGTCTATGAATTTAAATATGTCAACATTTTTTTCTTCAAAAACTGTACTTTTAATATCAGCTACGTTAATTAAACCATCATTTTTGGTGTTTAAAACTATTTTTTCTATTTCATTTTCCACATCAAAAAGGGTTACCTCTGAGTCTCTGAATAAATATCCTGATTTTTCTATTAAATAATCTTTTGAACTATTATCTATTTTGACGTGTTTAGCATTTAGCTTTCCTGTAATAAAATTGGAAAGCTGTACTTTGTCAAGCCTTTTTGACTCAAACACTTCACTGTTTTTGCTTATTTTCTTATAAAATCCATTTCTCTTGTCAATGACTGCCGGCACAAAGATTAACTGGGTCGTCTTTAACGGTGCATTTGTATATTCAATTAAATTATCAATTTCATCTTTATCATAAGCACTGGATGAAGAAAATAAATCTGAGGTTTTGACTACTACCACACGCTTTTTATCCATAAAAGGCACTGATTCGCATCTGCTGATGATATCCTCCAAATTTTTTTCGTAATCTGTATCTATGACTGTATAATTAAGGTCGCTAAAAGAAGGTGCCAAACTATCCTTAGCTACCTTGAGTGCCTTTTCTATTTGATAATTTTCTTCCCCATATAGAAGATATGTACTGTAGCTATTAGATATCAGACTATCGTATAATTCATTTTCATTCATAAAGTATTCCTCATAAAAAACTTATTTTCCATAAATATGTCATATCTAAACAATGATATAATTCATGGTGTATGTATCATTATAGTTGTTTTATTATATTTTTTCAACAAAAATTTAAACTATAATTATAGATAACCCATAATTTTTTGGTATTTATAATTTAAACTAGCTTATTTTTATTTTAATAATACTGTTTTGCCTGATTTATTCAAAAAATATTTCACTTTTTAAAAATCTAAATTTAATGTCGTTAATAAAAATAATCATTCAATTAAAAAATAAAGTGGTACAATAGTTTTATAAAATAAATGGTGCTTTTGTTTTATTTTTTTATAAACAATACTTGACTATACCCGTTTTAACTAATATAATATCCCTTAATTAGAATACAAAAAAACTACATTTTGTACTGCGGATTTAGGGGGTACTATGAAAAAGAACTTGTCTGCGAGATTGAGTATCACGGTGGCAATCAGTATGCTCTTTCTCGCTTTAATTTTATCAGCAATTGCTGTTAAGGTTTCATCCATTAAAATTGAACAAATGTATGGTAATGATGCCTTAGACATTTCTGTATCAGTTGCTAACGGTATCAATCCTGATGAATTTAAATCTATTGTAAAATCTCTTGACGTAAATAGCAAATACTATAAAAATATACATAAAATACTATATAATACAAAACTTGAAACCGATGTACTATACGTTTACTCATTTATAAGAACTGCGGAAGATGAAATTACATATATAGTTGACGGTAGTGACACAATTGAGTCGGGAAATAATGATGCTCCCGGAGTTACAGCTGATTTAGCAGATTATGAACCATCATTAATGAAAACACTAAATACAAATAAACCCTCCTCCAGCAAGCTAGTTTATTCTGATGAATATGGATATACCATTAGCGGCTATAGTCCTATAGTAGACAACGATGATAAAGTCATCGGCTATGTTGGATGTGATATAATTGCACAAGACTATTACACAACATTATCAGAGATTGCTCTAATTATTGCAGGTACTTGTTTCATAATAGCCGCTATTTTTTCATTCATATTTTCTTCCATTGTAAGAAAAATTATTTCAAACCCTATAAACAGATTATCCAGTCTTTCCTCATCGTTTAAAAATATGGATTTTACAAGCGATGTTGACGCAGACTTGCTCAGTCGTGAAGACGAAATAGGTATATTATCAAATTCCTTTGAAGAAATTAGAAATGAAATTACTAAATTAGTAGTAAAAATAAGGACGGCATCTGACAATATGCTATTAACTTCTAAAGAGTTAAACGATGAATTTTCTAAAGTAAAAGAGCTTTCAAACAATATATCAAGTGCCATGGACGAAATGGCTCAATGTGCAATGCAACAAGCCTTAGATACAGAATCCGGAGCTGAGCATATAGAAACCCTCAACTTTATTTTAGATAAGAATAGCAATTTAATACGAGATTTGATTGGAGCAACTGACGAGGTTAACCAAAATGTTAACAATGGCATTGAGCTAATGGACAAAATAAATCAGCTCAATTATGAAAATACACAAGCAACAAAAGAAATATTTGATATAGTTAAGCAAACGGGAATTAATACAGATAAAATTACACAAGCAAGCAATCTAATAGCAAATATATCTGACAAAATTAATCTATTAGCATTAAATACTGCCATTGAGTCCTCAAATTCTAGTGAAATAGGAATGAAATTTGCAATTGTAGCTGAAGATATACGAAAATTGGCTGGGGACAGTGCAAAATCAACTGAAGTAATTAATAAAATTGTTGAAGATTTATCCAAAAATTCAAGCACTGCATTAGAAAAGATGGAGCAGTTGGAAAATTCTTTAGATGCTCAAAACCAATCTTTCAATGACGCATTTAGTCAATACAAGCTTATCCAACAATCTAATTCAAACGCTCTAAATACGTTAAATCATATGGCTGTAATCAGAAGTGATTTAGAAGATAACAGAGATAACATCATGCAAACACTTGAGGCTTTGTCCGGTATGTCTGAGCAAAGTGCAGCCACTGCACAAAGTGTATCAGACAACGCTCAGGAGCAAACCGATATGGTAAATGACTTATCAGGTCATAGCGAAAATCTTGTAGGTGTAGCAGAGGACTTAAAAAATCAGGTTGCCAAATTTAAAATATAATAATTTGATTTTATAATAGTAAAAGAGCTTATATCCAATATTTCTATTGAAAATAAGCTCTTTTACTTTTTAATTATACAGTTACTTTTCACGCAACAAATACTAATATAAAAAATATTCACATTTTAATTAGTTCTTAGTATTAGTCCACATTTTTTGCATATTTTAATACTGTTTCATAATCTGAAAAATGTACTCTTTCTCCATTTATAAGCTGATATTCCTCATGCCCTTTGCCTGCGATTACAATGACATCCCCTTCTTTTGACAATTCTATGGCTTTTTTTATTGCTATATCTCTATCGACAAAAGAAAATACACTATTTTTTTTGTCCTCAGGAATAAAGCTTAGGATTTGTTTTATTATATCTAACGGGTCTTCAATATCCGGATTATCTGATGTAACTATAATCAGGTCGCTATATTTTGAAGATACTTCTGCAAGCTCTTGTCTCCTATGCTTTGCTCTTGTGCCGATTGAGCCAAAAATTGTGATTATTCTTTTTGGATTCATGGTTTTTATATTTGACAAAAGATTTTCTAGGCTGACCTCATTGTGGGCATAATCTATTATTACTTTTCTTCCCTCTAAGACATCTAATACTTGTAGTCTACCTTTAACATAAGCCATATTTAATGATTTTTTTATTTTTTCATAAGGATAGCCTAGCTCTTTTAAGCAAGCCACTGTACAAAGTGCGTTGTAAACCCCAAAGCTACCAAAGGAATTTACACTGTAGCTTTCGTCTTTGATGTCAAAATAAGTTTTCATATCGTCGAGGCTGTTTGGATATACTATATTTATTGCAGTATAGTCTGCACCATTTGATAGTCCGTAGGTTTTGCAATTTTTAGTTCTTTCCTGCATCACATTAGCATATTCATCATCAATATTTATTATAGATTTTTTTGCCAGCTCAAATAATTTTGCCTTGCTTAGCATATAATCTTCAAAGCTTTCATGCTCATTTTCTCCTATGTGGTCAGGTGACAAATTGGTAAATATGCCTATATCAAAATCTAAATGCGACACTCTATTGCATTTTAGTCCTAAAGAGGAAACTTCCATCACCACATTTTTTACTCCACTATCCAGCATTTGTCTTAGAGCTTTTTGGATTTCATAGCTCTCAGGAGTTGTATTTGGAGTTGAAATTTCTTTATCAAGATAAAAAATCCCATTTGTACCTATTATTCCGCAAGGCTTGTCATTGTCATCCATTATATATTTTATATAATTTGCAATTGTAGTTTTCCCTTTTGTGCCTGTAATGCCCACTACTGTCATATTTTTAGACGGCTCTTTAAAAAATATATTTGATAAATACGCTAGAGCCTCCCTTGTATCTTCAACCAAAATATATGTAGAATTTCCGGCTATATAACTTGCATCTGATAGTACAATTATATCACAACCAGCTGTTTCCACATCTTTGATGAATTTATGCCCATCTACTCTTGTACCAACCATTGCAAAAAATATGGTATCTTTTTTTGCCTTTTTAGAATTATAAATTAAGTCTATGACCTCTTTATTTGGGTCAAGCTCTATTATTTTTTTTACTTTCAGCTTTTCAATTAAAGCCTGCAACTTCATAGTAAGCCTCTTTTTTATGGTTTCAATTAATTTTTTATATCATTTTTTCTAAGTCTATCCAAATAGCTCTCAAATATTTCCGGCTCTTTTATGCTAAATTCAAGATATTTTTTTGTCCTTGGGTGCACAAAGCCTATTACTCCTGCATGAAGTAGCTGTCCATTGATGGTTTCCTTGTAATTTGAATACATCTTGTCACCGACTAAAGCTCTGTTTATATACCTCATGTGCACTCTTATCTGATGTGTTCGACCTGTTTTTAGTATTGCCCTACCATAAGTGTATTTGTCAAAAATTTCAATTGGTTCTACTGTTGTATAAGCATATTTTCCGTCAGGTACGACTGCAAATTTTAATCTATTTTTTTCGTCTCTGCCTAGAGGCTGTTCTATTACTGTTTTTTCCAATAATTGACCATGACAAATGAACGTATATTCTCTTTTTATACTATGCTCTTTTAACTGCTGAGCCAAATCCAAATGGGCAAAATCCGTTTTTGCAACTAAAAGTAGTCCCGATGTGTCCTTATCTATCCTATGGACTATACCCGGTCTGTCTATGCCATTTATTTTTGAAAGCTTGTCTGCAAGATAATTTACCAATCCATTTACCAACGTACCGTCTGCATTGCCACTGGCAGGATGCACTACAAGTCCTCTTTTTTTGTATACTACTAGCACATCATTGTCTTCATAGATTACATCGAAGTCAATTTTTTGCGGAATAATTACATTTGTATTTGAAAGCTTTTCATCAAAAATATATAAGATTTCTATTTTATCCCCAAATTTTAATACTGTAGATGGCTTTGCCTTTTGTCCGTTTAAAAGTATACTTTTCTCTTCTATGGCTTTTTTTAATTTACTTCTAGATATTTCAGAAAAATTTTCAGCTAAATATATGTCCAGCCTTTTTTCATTTTTTAAATTTTCAGTATAAATCAAAGTTTTTTGCATTTAACTATCTTTTCCTAGAAAAATCAGCAAACAAAATGAAATAACACCCACTACTACCAAAATATCGGCAAAGTTGAAAATGTAGCTCCAAATCCCATGAAAGTTAAACATATCGACTACATAGCCATATCTTAATCTGTCAATTAAGTTTCCTATAGCTCCTGAAATTATTAAAACAATACATAGTTTTACCAAGAAATTATTATATTTTAATAATTGAAACAAAAGTACCGCTATTATGACTATCGTCATAGCTATAAAAATTATTCTTTGGTCTTTGAGTATGCCAAAGGCTGCTCCGGTATTTTGAATGTAGGTTATTGAAAAAAAGCCTTTAATTATTTCCTTGCTCTGCCCTACATCAAAGCCTGCCTTAATATTTATTTTTATAATTTGGTCAATTACTACTAAAATTGGTATTAACAAAAAAAATATAAAATTTGATTTTATTTTTGAATTATTATTCATGTCCTATAAATCCTATTTTCCTGTAAACTTTTGATATCATTTTATTAGCCTCATAGCCTGCCTTTTGAGCACCTTTTTTGTAAATATCTTTTAGATAATCCTTATTTTTTAACAGGTCGTTATATTTTTGTCTAATAGGAGTAATGCCTTCTACAACGACTTGTGCTAAATCTTTTTTGAACTCTGCGTAATTTTTACCTTGATAAATATCCACTACCTCCTGAGGTTTTTTGTGAGAATATGCACAATAAATATTTATCAAATTTTTTATTTCAGGTTGCTCATCGCTGTAATTAATTTGTCCGACAGAGTCTGTAACAGCCTTTTTAATTTTTGAATTTATAACATCATTTTCATCAACCATGGATATAAATCCGTTTAAATTGTCATCGGACTTTGACATTTTTTTGCTGGCGTCCTGCAAGCTCATGATTTTTGCTGTTTCTTTCATAGTATAGATATCAGGTATTACAAAAGTTGGAGAAAATTTATTATTAAATCTTTCCGCCAACGTCCTAGCTATTTCCAAGTGCTGCTTTTGGTCTATGCCAACTGGCACTAAATCTGCAGAATAAAGCAGAATATCCGCAGCCATAAGCACCGGATAAGTAAATAAAGCTGCATTTAGATTTTCTGCACTTTTTCTAGACTTATCCTTATATTGTGTCATTCTTGAAAGCTCACCCATATATGCAATTGAGTTTAAAACCCACATTAGCTGAGCGTGCTGAGGCACATGGGATTGAATGAATAGCGTTGATTTATCCGGGTCTACTCCTCCGGCAATATATTTTGCCAAAACCTCCAAACTTCTTTTCCTAAGCTTAGCAGGCTCTTGTGGCACTGTTATAGCGTGTTCGTCTACTATACAGTAAAAACATTCATATTCGTCCTGCAAGTCAACCCAGTTTTTTATCGCCCCAAGATAATTACCTATAGTAAGCTCTCCTGATGGTTGCACACCGGAAAATATTCTTTTTTTAGCCTGAGATTTTTCTGTTTCCATTGTCCTATCCCCTATACAATTTTATAATTACTCAATGTCAAAATTTATTTTAAAAGTTATTACATCTTACTTAAAATATCTTTTATAAGCCTAACCGCATTTTGAGCTGAGCTTAGCACAAATTCATCAAAGTTCTTTGGAGAATTTCCGTCCGCCTTGTCACTCATAGACCTAATTACCAAAAACGGTACGTTTTGTAAATAACAAACGTGAGCAATAGCAGCCCCCTCCATTTCGGCACAATAAGCGTTATATTTGCTTTCCAGCTCATCTTTTAACCCCCTTGATGATACAAATACATCGCCGGACACTATTACTCCCTTGTGCAAGTTTATTTCTTTAAAATCATTATTAAAACTATATGCCAAATCTACCAATTTTTTATCAGCATAAAATTTACTTGAATCAAGTCTTGGTATTACACCCTTTTCATATCCAAAAGCTGTTACATCAAAGTCGTGCTCCTGTAAATAAGTAGATAAGACAATGTCTCCTATATTTAAATCGTCATTAATCGCACCAGCCACTCCAACATTTATTACTGCATCAGGCTTGTAGTTATCTATCAAGCACTGAGTACACATAGCAGCATTGACCTTACCTATCCCTGCCTTTACTACTATGATGTCGACACCTTCGTATTTACCGCAATAAAATTCCAACACACCCTTTTTTTCTCTTACTTTATCTGTCATAATTTCTAAAAGAGCCTCAATTTCTTCTTGCATTGCACCAATAATACCGATTTTTTTCATAATTAACTCCAATTTAATATATAATAAAATTACCATTTTCATTTAAAATTGAATTTATATATTATATCATATAGACAATAAAAAATCTAAAAAATTTTTCTTGACAAAGTCAAAATAAAAAAGTATAATCGTCACAAATAAAAAACTATGAGAAAGACAAAGATGCTGTAGCTATTTTTCAGAGAGCCGTATCAGGTGAAAGTCGGCAGTAGCAAAGTATGTAATATTCACTTTCTTAGTGTTGCGGGTTCAAAGCATATGCAAGTAGACCTTAGCCGGTAGCTTACCGTTATCCTAGCAGGAGTTGATGGACTCTGTAATGAGATACGATTTTTATAATCGTAAAATAGGTGGTACCGCGAACACATTCGCCCTATGATATTTTAATATCATGGGGCTTTTTTTATTGAAAAAATTGTAGCATTTATTTATTAAAAAATTATTGGAGGATTTAAAAATGAAAAAATCACTAATAGCATTACTACTTTCATCAGTAGCTTTACTGTCAGCTTGCTCAGCATCAGGAGAAACAAAACAAGACGCAGCAAAAGCAGAAGAAATCCAAAAAATCAAAATAGGTATAACCCAAATCATGGAGCACCCTGCACTAGATAAAGCAAGAGAGTCGTTCATAGAAAAATTAAAAACCGATGGCATTGATGCTGAAATAATATATAAAAATTCTCAGGGAGATTTTTCAGTAGCAAACACTATCGCACAAAGCTTCATGGACGAAAAAGTTGACCTTATATATGCAATTTCCACACCATCTGCTCAGGCAGCAAAGCAAGTCACATCCGATGTACCAATAGTTTTCTCAGCAGTAACAGACCCTGTTCAATCAGAATTAGAGGCAGAAAATATCACAGGAGCTTCTGACAAAGCACCAATAAAAACTCAGCTAGAATTATTCAATAAATTAGATAAGAATATCAAAAAAATAGGCATCGTTTATTCCACAAGCGAATCAAATTCTCAAATACAAGTAAAACAAGCAAAAGAAATAGCTAACGAACTAGGTCTTGAAATAGTGGACGTAGGAGTAAACAATATCAACGACCTACCTCAAGGCATAGACGCAATGCTTGGCAAATCCGATGCAGTTTACATGATTACAGATAATCTAGTAGCCAACTCCTTACAACTTTTGACCTCTAAAACAAATAAAGCTAAAAAAATCCTAATCGCCTCTTATGTAATAGACAATCCCGAATCTGCAAAAAGCGTATTACTTTCAAGCGGAGTTTCATACACACAATTCGGAGAAAAAGCTGCTGAAATGGCAGAAAAAATCCTAAAAGATAAAGTTTCTCCATCTTCCATACCAGTAT
Organism: Criibacterium bergeronii; assembly: GCF_001693775.2. Taxonomy (GTDB): domain Bacteria; phylum Bacillota; class Clostridia; order Peptostreptococcales; family Filifactoraceae; genus Peptoanaerobacter; species Peptoanaerobacter bergeronii. The sequence goes on from NZ_MBEW02000024.1 coordinate 27,506, forward strand.
ACTACACAGATGAATCAGTATCTTACGTTAGCATGGATGTAGCAAAAGAGCTTGGATTGGATGAAAACAACGAAGTAATCAAAAATGCAGAAAAAATACAGTAAGAGCTAGCTTTGTTCGCCTGCAATATATACAAATTTCAAATCTGGTTAAATATTAAAAAGAATTTTAAAAATTTTAAAAATTTTACTTGACAATTAAAAAATATAAGAATATAATAGGCAAAAATAAAAAACAATAAGAAAGAGAAAAGTACATTGTTGACTTACAGAGAGCCGTGAACGGTGGAAGGCGGCAGTTGGCAGGTATGTAATATACACTTTCTTGGTGTTGCGGGTTCAAAGCATATGCAAGTAGACCTTAGCCGGTAGCTTACCGTTATCCTAGCAGGAGTTGATGGACTCTGTAATGAGATACGATTTTTATAATCGTAAAATAGGTGGTACCGCGAACACATTCGCCCTATGATATTTTAATATCATGGGGCTTTTTTTATTGAAAAAATTGTAGCATTTATTTATTAAAAAATTATTGGAGGATTTAAAAATGAAAAAATCACTAATAGCATTACTACTTTCATCAGTAGC
>NZ_MBEW02000025.1 GCF_001693775.2 Criibacterium bergeronii
AAAACAGAAAGAGATTTATCGGCAAGATTGCCACAGGGGAATATGATGCGGTTGTAATCGGGCATACACAGTTTGAAAAAATCCCTATGAGTAAGGAATATCAGGAGAAACACATCCAAGATCAGATTGATGAAATTGTAAACTATGTAGAAGAATACAAGCATGATAGAAATCAGAACTTTACAGTAAAACAGCTTGAAAAGACAAAGAAAAAACTGGAAACAAGGCTTGAGAAATTAAATGATGATTTTAAGAAAGATGATGTGATTACCTTTGAGGAATTAGGAGTTGATAAGCTCTTTGTTGACGAGGCACATGGCTTTAAGAACCTTTATCTCTATACCAAAATGAGAAATGTTGCAGGTATCGGGCAGTCAGAAGCCTTTAAGTCCTCCGATATGTTTATGAAATGCCGCTACATGGATGAAATGACAGGCGGCAAAGGCGTGGTTTTTGCAACAGGAACACCTGTAAGTAACTCAATGACCGAGCTTTATACTATGCAAAGGTATCTTCAGTATGAAAGTCTTAAAAAGAACGGACTGGAGCATTTTGACTCATGGGCTTCCACTTTTGGAGAAACGCAAAGCTCATTTGAATTGTCTCCGGAAGGAACAGGATACAGGGTAAAGACGAGATTTTCAAAGTTCTATAACTTGCCTGAGCTTATGAGTATGTTTAAGGAAGTTGCAGATATTCAGACTGCGGATATGCTTAACCTTCCTACACCTGAAGCTAACTATGAGGTTATTAAGACAGAGCCTTCTGAAGAACAAAAGGAAATCCTAAAGAGCCTTTCTAAAAGAGCAGATGATGTCAGAAATAGGGTTGTAGAGCCTGATGAAGATAATATGCTTAAAATTACCAATGACGGCAAGAAACTTGCCTTAGATCAGCGTTTAATCAATCCTCTGCTTCCTGATAATCCTGATAGCAAGGTCAATGTATGCGTGAAAAATGTATTTGCTATTTGGGATAAGACAAAAGAAAACAGGTCAACACAGCTACTTTTTTCCGATATGTCTACTCCAAAAGGAGATGGAGAATTTAACATCTATGATGATATTAGAGAAAAGCTCGTATCTATGGGAATACCGAAAGAAGAAATCGCCTTTATCCATGAAGCGAATTCCGATAAGCAAAAAGATGAACTCTTTGCAAAGGTAAGAAAAGGCAAAGTTCGTATCTTAATGGGTTCTACGCAGAAGATGGGAGCCGGAACGAATGTGCAAAACAAGCTGATTGCTTTGCATGATCTCGATGTGCCTTGGCGTCCTGCTGATGCAGAGCGTCCGGATGACGAGGCCTACAAGAATGCCTACTTCGTCAATGCCAACGCCACCTCTGCTCCCGGCATCGTGGACGCAGACCTGAATCCGATTCTCACCCGCTCCGAAGTGTACAGCGGCGTGTACGGCAGAGCCAGCATAACCTTTTATGCTTTCAACAGCTCTGGAAACAAGGGAATCGCCTGCGGGCTCAACAACCTGCAGAAGATCCGCGACGGTGAGCCTCTCGGCGGCAAGGCAAGCGCTGAGTCCGACTTTGCTACTGACGACGATGAAGATTTTCTGGACTAAGGAGGTGCGGTCATGACAGTGACTACCTTACAGACAATCCTACTGACCGCGCTGATCGCCATCTGGCTGGTATTCAGCATCGTGTTCCTGATCTCGTACATCCAGAGCTTTATCAACGACCGCAAGCGTGAGAACCGCGAGGAGGAATCTGCCGCCCGCGACCTCAAGTACCATGAGGAACGCATGCAGCGAGAAAAGGAACAGGCCGACCATGAACGCGAGTACCACGAGAAGCACATGAAGTCCTTGGAGTAAATCAGAAACGGCAGGCGGCAGGGATACATTCTCTGCCGCTTGTTTGAATTGAGGCGAAAATACTATGAATCAAGAGAAAATACAAAAGCTGTCCATCGATCTCGAAACATACAGCGATATCGACCTTGCCAAATAGGGCTTATATAAGTACGCGGAGTCTCCAAATTTCGAGATTCTGCTGTTCGGTTATGCAGTTGATGGCGGCAAAGTCCATGTGGTGGATCTGGCTCAAGGAGAACAGATACCGGAAGATGTCCTGTCTGCCTTGACGGACGATTCTGTTATCAAGTGGGGATTTAATGTCGAATTTGAACGGGTCTGCCTGTCTCGCTATCTTTCAGACCATGGCATCAGCCTTGACCCCTTCAACGATAACCACCCGCTCTCGCAGGAGTGCGCCCGGTTCCTGAATCCAGAAAGCTGGCGCTGCTCTATGGTCTGGGCGGCTACGCTGGGACTGCCTCTGTCCTTAAAAGGTGTCGGCGCAGTATTAAAACTCGACGATCAGAAGATGGACGAGGGCAAGGCGCTCATCAAATATTTCTCCGTGCCCTGCGCTCCTACCAAATCCAATGGTGGCCGCACCTGTAACCTGTCCTCCGACGATCCGGAAAAGTGGTCTGTTTTTAAGGTATATAATAAACGGGACGTCGAGGTCGAAATGGCGATCCAGCAGAGGCTTACCAATTACCCGGTGCCGGATTCGGTCTGGGAGGAATATCACATCGATCAGGAAATCAACGACCGTGGCGTTCGGCTTGATATGGATCTGGTGAAGAAAGCCATCGAGATGGATACCCACTCCCGCAAAGAACTGACTGCTGCCATGAAGGATATCACCGATCTTGATAATCCGAACAGTGTCCAGCAAATGAAACAGTGGCTCTCCGACAACGGCCTCGAAACCGACAGCCTCGGCAAAAAGGTCGTGGCAGAACTCATCAAAACAGCGCCTCCCGAATTGCAAAATGTACTGGAGCTTCGCCAGCAGCTTGTCAAATCCTCCGTCAAGAAATATCAGACGATGGAACGTGTAGTCTGTGATGACGACAGGGCTAGCGGTATGTTCATGTTTTATGGAGCCAACCGCACAGGTCGCTGGGTAGGAAGGCTTATCCAATTACAAAACCTCCCGCAAAATCATCTGGAGTATCTGGCCGATGCCCGCGCCCTTGTAAAATCCTGCGACTTCGATGCGTGAAACTTCTATATGAAGATGTCCCGGACACGCTCTCGCAGCTGATCCGCACGGCCTTCATTCCGAAAGATGGTATGCAGTTTTATGTTTCCGACTTCAGCGCGATTGAGGCCAGAGCCATCGCTTGGTATGCCGGTGAGACATGGCGACAGAAGGTTTTCGAGGACGGCGGCGATATTTACTGTGCCTCTGCCTCTCAGATGTTTAAGGTACCGGTTGAGAAGCATGGCGTAAACGGCCACCTCCGTCAGAAAGGCAAAATCGCAGAATTGGCTCTCGGCTACGGCGGCTCGGTCGGCGCACTCAAGGCGATGGGAGCTATAGAGATGGGCTTAACCGAAAATGAGCTTCCTCCGCTGGTGCAAGCTTGGCGGCAAACGAATCCGCATATCGTGAAATTCTGGTGGGACGTCGACCGTGCAGTCATGCAGGCTGTCAAATATAAGCAGACAAGCTCCTGCTACGGGCTTACCTTCTCCTGTCGCTCCAGGATGCTCTTTATCACGCTGCCCTCCGGCAGGAACCTTGCCTATGTGAATCCGAAGGTCGGCACTAATAAATTTGGCGGCGAGTGTATTACCTATGAAGGAGTCGGAGCCACAAAGAAATGGGAACGGCTTGACTCATACGGCCCGAAATTTGCGGAAAACATCGTGCAGGCGACCTCCCGTGACATTCTTTGCTATGCCATGAAAACCCTGCGCTGCTGCTCCATCGTCATGCATATTCACGACGAGCTGGTCATCGAGGCCGACCCGCGCATGTCCCTTGACGCTCTCTGTGAAAAGATGGGTAGGACACCTCCGTGGACAAAATACATGAGGCTCCGCGCCGACGGCTACGTTACACCCTTCTACAAAAAAGATTAAAAATCGTCCGCTCAAATCAGGCGTTTATCTCCAGTGGAAATTGGAGGTGGACGCCTTTTAAGTCTGCCCGGAAAGGAGGACTCAAGGTTTGAGTAACGATTATCGAAACAGCGAGTGCTATCCTGACCCGACTGCCGCAGAAGCGCTATCCCAGATTGCTGCAAATGAAAAGCAGTCCCTTCGTGCCTTCCGACCTATCGTCTACATCTGCTCTCCGTTTTCCGGAGATGTGGAAGACAATGTAGCTGCTTCCAGACGCTACAGCCGCTTTGCCGTAGACAAGGGATATATCCCCATCGCACCACACCTGCTGTTTCCGCAGTTCCTTGATGACGATGACCCGGCAGAACGTGAGCTGGGACTGTTCTTCGGGAATGCCCTCATGAACAAGTGCGCGGAGGTCTGGGTATTCGGCAGCCGCATCTCGTCCGGAATGGAAGCAGAAATCAAACGCGCCAAGTGGAAGGACTACCGCTTGCACTATTTCACAGAAGAATGTCAGGAGGTTTAACGCTATGTATGAAGTAACAGAAAGACGCAGAAAGCTGGAAAACGGCACCGAAATTACAACCTATACCCGCGACGTGGTGAGCTGCAATATCCTGCAGGTCGAGGCCAGTACCAATGGCTATCAGGGAGGCGACTCCGGCCATGGCAGCCGCACCTATTTCCGCATCAAGGATGAAGGCTGCACGGATATGGAAGTGAAACCCATTGTTTCTAAATGGGGATGCGACGGCTTTGAGGTCACCCTCGGCGGCGACTGTGAGCTGGAGACCATGATCCGGGCACTGAAGTTCATCGTAAAGGTGCTCGAAGAGGAATCGCAGGAGGTGTACGACTGATGAAATATACCTCAAACGCAGGGAGGGTGTGCCATGAACGATAGAGAATCCTATGATATTTTCAGCAGATGCGCTGACGGCACTATCGTCATTACCGCCCTTCCTGAAAAGAAAAACTACCGCTATCGCACGACCGACGCGAAGGGGATGTACCGCAAGGTCGTGGAGCTCGGTAAAGACACCAATGTATATATCAGCGTCAACCCGCGTGTCGATGACCTGCCGGACGGAGCTGGGAAAGGTTCAGATCAACCATAACCGCTTTCTCGGCTACACCAAAGACGAAAACGGTAACCTCGTCATCGACCCGGAGCAGGCAGAAATCGTAAAACGCATCTACCGGGAATACCTCGAAGGCTCCAGCATGGATAAAATCGCCAAAGGCCTTATGGCAGATGGTATTCTCACCGGCGCAGGCAAAATGATGTGGCACACCAGCACCATCAACAAGATTCTTCGAAACGAGAAGTACATGGGCGACGCACTGCTGCAAAAGACCTACACCACGGACTTACTGACGAAGAAGCGCATCAAGAACAACGGCACGGTTCCTCAATACTATGTCGAGGATGACCACGAAGCAATTATTCCGAAAGAGCTGTTCATGCAGGTACAGGAAGAACTTGTCCGCCGCCGGGTAGTACATAAAAGCTCATCCGGCAGGAAACGTACCTACTCCTGCAATCACTGTTTCGCACAGATCATTGTCTGCGGCGAATGCGGTGAGCTTTACCGGAGAGTCCACTGGAACAACCACGGCTGCAAATCGATCGTCTGGCGCTGCATCAGCCGCTTGGAAATCACGCATGCAGAAGTGCCCTGCGAGAACCGAACGGTCAACGAGCTCCTGCTACAGGAGATTACGATCAAGGCCATCAATAAGATTTTGACCGAGCGCAAGGCTTTTCTGAAGCAGCTGCAGGCGAATATCGCCAAGGCCGTGGTCAGCACCGATACCCTCTCACCAGACGGCATTCAGGACAGGCTTTCGGAGCTGCAAAAGGAGCTCATCAAGAAAGCTAACAACAAGCAGGACTACGACGCCATCGCCGATGAGATTTTCCGGCTCCGCGACCAGAAGGAACAGTTCAAGGTCGACAGCCACCACAGGGAAGAAGCCCTGAACCGGATCAAGGAGCTGCAGGACTTTATCGTCGGGCAGAAAACCGACATCACAGAGTTCGATGAGGCACTGGTCAAAAAGCTCATCGAGAAGATCACGGTTTTTGCCGACCACTTCACTGTGGAATTTAAGTCCGGCCTCGCAATCAAAATCGAAGCATAAAAAAGTAAGTCGCCCTAATGGTTATTGACCATATAGGTGACTTGCTCTATCTGTATAACAATAGCAAATAATTAGGCTCACAAATTCTTAATATATCGGCATTTCGGAAAACTGCTGCATCCGTAGAATTTATTACCGGCATTATCGCCCTTTTTCGCTGTTCTGAGTATGAGTTTGCTCCCACACTTCGGACATAGTAATTCATCATTGGTTTCTTCAATCTGAGTTTCAACTGTTTTTTCTTCTTTTGCAAAACTGACAGATATGTCGTCTTTTTTATATTTCTTCTCGATGTTCTCTATGTGAGCCGCCTTAACTGCTTCATCCACATGAGTAAGCTCTTTTAATTTGCCATACAGCTCATCAATCTTATTATCGGATATGGCATCTGGGCTTTTATCCCATATGTCTCTGACCGTTGCATATGTTCGATCTCTCTTAATCACTTTGACATCCTCTGAATATACTGTAACTTTCTTTAATTCACACCGTTCAGAAAATACGATTATTGAAAATAAAGGAACCTCTTCACCTACGAACTGTTTCATCCATTTCAAATGAGTTTTATTCTGCATTATTGGATTATAAAACTGACTATTTTGTTTGTTTGGTAACATAGAAGTCCAGTTCTTACTCTTTTCATCACCAAATATCCAACCGGAATAGTTCTTACTCTCAAAGATGAATATCCCTTTTTGTGTTATAAAAACCACATCAAGTTCCGATGTTTCGCCATTGTCCTTCGGCAAATATACATTTCGTAAAATTTTACCTTTTCTCCCAAACAGCCGGACAAGTTTCAATTCTCTTTCCGTGAGCTTTTCTCCGTATTTTCCTTTCCATTCGTCATCGAATATTTGATCAAGAATCAAGTCTATAAAGCCCTTAGCCATTTGCTCCTCCTACGCCATATTCCTTTCTGACATCTATCTCGAACACTCAATACCCCTGACATCTAACTCACTAACTCCTCTTAATGACATCTATCTCGGCAACTCAACCCTCACACTTTTTTCTCCAAGCCGACGTGGATAAGTTACCGCAGAACGATTGTCCACTCGTTCCTCTCGAAGATGCCTGAAATCAAGGACTTTCGAGCTTATTCCACTCCGACCCTTGACATCAATACGACACTCTCAACATGTGTTGTCCATAGGATAGGAACACAAATTATTAACCTCGTCGCTTGATTGAGGATACAATTTGTTGTCAGTTTCCTCATTAACTTCCTTTGCATTTTTTCTTCTACTCTTAAATAACCTTCCGTCCTGAGAGTCTTTTTTACCAGTCTTATATATGATAGTAATCATTGCAGGATCAATTTCTCCTTCATCGTTAGTTCCCCCAATGATGATTTTATCTACTATACTTTCAAATACAGCTCTATCAAATTTCTCAAGGTATTTATTGGACTCAAGTATTTTTTTAAATCCCTCAAGCCTTTTCTTCAATGCTTTTTCATCGGTAAGTGTTACCTCTAAAGTCCTCTTTTCTGCAAGTAGTTTCTCTTTACTAATAGCTATTTCATTATACTTGTCCTGATATATATCCATGCTGATTGACTCATTCAGCCTTAACTCAACAAGATCCTTCTCTTTTTTTAGTACCTTATCAAGTTGATTTGTAATCTTCTTCAGATCTTTAGCTAAACTGTTGTCTTTCAATTCTTCTTCCACAGTTTTAAGGAATTCATTGGTAATTTCCACATTATTATGGCATACCTGACGGTAGCTTTCCATAAATGCTTTTTCAATAGCTTCTTCCTCAATTCCTTTGCTATGCGGACAATACTTCTTTCCGTTTTTAGTAGCATTGACACACTGCCATATAACTTTTGTATATTCTGAACTTGAATGCCAATTTCTTCTTGAAAGATTATGACCGCAAAATCCACATTCAAGCATACTGCTAAAAGCATATTTTCTTGAATACTTTTCTCTTTTACCACCATTATTGGCAACAGTATTTCTGTTTTTTGACCTTCTCAATCTAATACCTTGAGCTTTTTCAAAAACTTCTTCTGAAATGATTGGCTCGTGATGGTTTTCTATATAAAACTTATCCTGTTCTCCATAATTGTCCAATCTTCTCTTTGAAATAGGATCAACCGTATAGGTCTTTCCCATCATAAGATCCCCTTTATATTTTTCGTTTTTTATGATTCCTAAAACAGTTGTTTCAGTCCATCTTTTATTTCCTCTTGGCGATAAATATCCTTGTTCTTCCAGTTCTCTGGAAATTACCATACCGCCAACACCTTCAATGTATCTTCTGAAAATATATCTTACAATCTCAGCTTCTTTTTCATTGATAGAAATGCTTTTAGTTTCCGGATCATAGTCATAGCCTAAACACCCTTGAAAGCCGACCATTTCTCCTCTTTCCATCTTCATTCTCAAACCTTTTTTGACATTGGCTGAAATGTTCTCTACTTCCTGTTGAGCAACTGAACTTAAAATTGTTAAAAGCAACTCACCGTCCATTGTTAAGGTGTTTATGTTTTCTTCTTCAAAAAAGACTGCAACATTAAATTCTTTCAGCTTTCTTACATACTTCAAGGTATCTAATGTATTTCTCGCAAATCTTGATATAGACTTTGTAATTATCATATCTATATCGCCATTTATACAGTCATTTATCAACCTTTGAAAGTCAATTCTTCGATCAACCTGTGTTCCTGTTATCGCTTCGTCAGCATATATTCCGGCAAGAGTCCACTCGTTATTCTTCTGTATAAATTCTGTGTAGTGTTCTACCTGAGAATTATAGCTGTTAATCTGATCTTCGGTATCCGTACTAACTCTGCAATAAGCTGCCACTCTCTTTATTGAGCGTTCAACACAGCCTGATGCAGTTCTTTTTAGTGTGGTATCACCTTTAATAACTTTTACATCTTTCTTCACTGCATCCGCCTCCTTTTTTGTATCTTTCTATGCAGTTTCATTATACCACACTTGCAAAACATTATAAATATAATTCTGTTGAAATGTTGTACTTTTTCATCAGTTTTAACTTTATCTTCCTGTATTCAATATCATTTAGTAAATGTTTGGAAAGCAAAATAGATAGCATAGATAATTGGAGGCTATATTTTAGTAATTCGTTATTCATTCGAAACCCTCCTTGTTAAAATTCATTTTTAAGTTTTTTGACATTGGTAGGTGCTTGGCAGCAACATAGGAATCTCACCTCCGCCCCTTATTAAGACGAGCCGGCTTAAACTATTGAAGTATCATTATCACTACTTGTATCACAGAACAGATTGCCACATCTGTTTTTTATGTATTCTTATTTATCGCTCGCTTTCTTATATCCTTGGCTAACCAGTATTCATAAAACCGAAAACTTTCAGCAGAAAGGTCATGGCGTAAGTCATAATCCTCCACAAGTAGATAAAGTCCTACCTTGGTCTATTCAGTTGTCAAAGATCAATATTTGAAAGGGATTGTTTTCTTTACATTTTCCTATTTGCCATAAGCAGGCTATCTCTTACTCAAGAAAGTAAAGGAGGTCAAACTCCCCTTCACTTTACATAAGGAAAATTTGACCCCTTTGGTTACCGAACTTCTAAAGTTCTTCGATGAATTTTTTCAGCTTTTCAAGAATTTTGTTTCTTCTTTTGATTAAAGCCGGATGTGTAATACTTTTGAGCTTTGCCACTGAGCGAACCGTTTCATCATTGAAATACAAGCGTTCAATAATATCTCTTTCTTCTGCATTGAGCCTTGATATAGCATTTCTGACTGTTTCAATCATCATCTGTGTTTCCATAATCTTTTCTACATCAACACTTTCATCAACAATATTATCTACAAAATGTCCGTCATGATCCAATGATGAAAAAAAGAGCAAGTGGTTTTTCCTGTCCACCTGCTCTAAATACTTCTCGTGTTCTCTTTCTCGCCAGTAGACTTTATATATCTGCTCGCTGACTTTGACCTTTTGCCCATTGACATAAAGGTAATATTCTTTTGGCATTTTATTTCCTCCATTTCTTTTTTGTCTGCGTTTTTAGACAAAAAAGGAGGACTCCTGCACATGGGCATAAGAAGTCCTCCGAAATGAAAGAAATTTGCTCTTTCTCTATACTTTAAATTTGATTTTTTATGATAATTACCAGTATCAAAAAGGTCTATTGTTTTTTTCTATATGAATAACAGACCATAAATAATACATAGCAATTACCTCCATTATTTAATCCATTTTTCCCTCACAAATAAAAATTGATTAAATCACTCCTGCTTTTTCAAAATGCTTTTTGAGTATCTTTGTTGCAACGAATGCTCCTATGCAAGCAAGAACAAAAGTTGTCAAACCAAAGCCTACTGCCCACGAAACATTGAAATAAGATAATGCTTCATTTATTTGTGCTTCGCTCATTTTCCATTTTGACGCTCTTTCCACAAAAGAAGCTGTTCCGAATAAAATTACAGGAATTACTGTCCCTAAAAAATCTGCTAATGCAAATGTCCCATATCCAATAATCATTCGTCCCTTGCTCTCATAATTTCCTATAATCAAATCACATATAATTCCACCGATTACAGCAAAGACTGCATGAGGCAAATGTCCTCCTGACAATGCAATTAAACCAAGAAGCGTTCCTGATATTGTAAATACGCCCTTCTTTTTAACTTTCAAAGCCATAAGGATATAAACTGTAGCAGCTACCATAAAGCTAACTCCTGACGCAATAAATCCTCCAATCACTGTTGTTGCCATAGCAAATGCAACCGCCATGTATATGACAATTCCAATTGCATTAAAGATTCCGATTGTAATAAAATCACGACCATTTAATTTGTTTTTCATAAAACTCCTCCTAATAAATTTTCTGTATTACTATCACAAGAGCAATCATCAAAGCTCCTAATAGTCCAATCAACAAATCCGCCCATCTAAACCTCAATTTTGTTAATGTAACCCTGTTCTCATCACTATCAAGTCCTCTAATGAGTGCTGAAGCTGACAGTTCATCTGAAATCTTAATCATTCTCATTAAAAGCGGAACAAGCGTATATTCAATATATTTAATTGGATGTAGCAACGGGAAAAATCTACTTGTTACGATTCCTCGAATCTTCATATTCTCTTTTAATGCCTTGAGTTCTATTTTTATAGTTGGTACAAACCTAAGCAAAACACTAAAAGGTATACCAATGCTTCTTGGTACTTTCATTCTATTTAATGCTTCAAGCATTTCACTTACACTTGTAGTCTTTGTTATATATCCACCAAACATAGCAATTAAGGTCATCCTTGATGCAAAGTAAATAAACATATATATTGCAAATACGATACTTGCTTCACAAAACTTTCCAAGCCATAACTCTGTGCAGTATAAAAGCACAAAAAACAAAATAAAGCGTAATGCTCTTTTCCACATACTGCTATATACATATAGAAAAAAGGCAAAGACAATCAGTCCGAAAAGTAGAATTGTATCGCTTATAAAAAAGCTCGTAAATCCAACAATTGGAAGTAGAGTAAGTTTTATTCTCGGATCAACTGTTTTTCTATCCATCAAGTTCTCTACCTCCTCTCATCTTGTCCAATATGAGAAATTTATTACTTTCACTCATATTCAAAACACTTTCTATTTTTCCATCTCCCATTACCCAGAGCTTACTCACTGTGTTTGCTAAAAACTCAAAATCATGACTTATTACCAAAACTGTCATCCCTTTTTTTAATTGTTCTTCAATCAGTTTTGCGACTGAAAGCATTGAGTCTTTATCACAACCTGATGTTGGTTCATCATAGATGAAAACTTTTGCCTGTTTCATCATTCCACAAGCTATTGTCAGTCTTTGTTTTTCTCCTCTTGATAAAGCAAACGGATGCTTGTCTATATATTTATCTAAGCCAAGAACATTCAAAATAGACTTTGCCTTTTGAATATTTTCTTTTTTATCTTTATTTGAAATACCAAGTAGCATTTCATCAAGTACACTTTCCGAAAACAACTGATAGTCTGAATCTTGAAAGACAAAATATGACATATCCATTAAATCTTTGTGATTAAGCGACTTATCTTTTCCCACCCATATTGTCCCCTCTTTTATCTTCTCAAGTCCTGAAAGCACTCTTGCAAAGGTAGTTTTCCCAGTACCATTTAAGCCGATAAGACCAATAGCTTTTCCACACTCCATATTGAAATCAAGATGATTTAAAATGTAATGTTTTTGCTTCTTTCCATTCTTAGCTACATTCGAATAGCAAAATTTCAAGTCTTTCCCACTGATACTTTCATCCTTTAATTGATATGAATCTTTCTTCTCACTTATCCTGTATTCTTCTAATTCAAGAGTTCTTAGTCCATTCTCATCCCAAAACTCCCCTTCAAGATGAATAACTTCTTCCCGACTCAAGTCCTGTGCAATTTCTCCATCTTTCACCAAAAGAAAACGGTCAAATAAAGATTTTACATAGTACAAACGATGTTCAATTAGAACAACCGTTGTTCCGTTTTTCTTTAATTTCTCCAAAATTAAAAACAGATCAAATGTTGCTTTCATATCCAAATTTGCTGAAGGTTCATCTAAAATTAAAACATTCGGATTCATCGCATAGATGCTTGCAATAGCTATCTTTTGTTTCTGTCCACTTGATAATTCAAAAACAGATTTTCCTTTCAGTTCCTCAATATCCAGTTCTGCATATACTTCTTCTACTCTCTGTTTGATTTCCTTTCTTGATTTACAAATCGTTTGAAGACCAAAAGCTATTTCTTCATCTGTAGTTGTCGTAAAAAACTGACTTCTTGGATCTTGAAATACAGTCCCTACAATATGCCCTATTTCATGAAGTAATAATTTGCTTATATCTTTTCCTGACACAAAGGCTTTTCCTTGCATTTTGCCTTTGTAATAATGCGGAATAAGACCATTCATTACACTTCCAAGAGTACTTTTACCGCTTCCACTTTTCCCTGAAATCAAAACAAATTCACCTTTTTTAATTTCAAGATTGATATTTTTTAAAGCAGTTCGCCCATCTTCCCATTCATAAGAAACATCTTTTAACAGAATCATGATTATACCTCGTACTGAGCTTTCCATAATTTTGTGTAGTAACCATTTTTATCAAGAAGTTCCCCATGCTTTCCTTTTTCAAGTAAATTGCCTTTTTGAAACACGAGAATTTGGTCAGCTTTTTGAATTGTCTTTAAATGATGAGCCACTACAAGTACAGTTCTATTTTTTGCAAGTTCTGTAATGGCATCTTGTATCAAAGATTCATTTACAGGATCAACATTACTTGTCATTTCATCAAGAATTAAAATAGGTGCATCCTTTAGAAAAGCTCTTGCAATAGATATTCTTTGTCTTTGTCCACCTGATAAAATCCCACCATTTTCTCCAATATCAGTTTCATAACCTTTTGGTAAACTCATAATGAAATCATGTATCTTTGCTTTCTTTGCAGCTTCAATGATTTCTTCTTCCGTTGCTCCTTTTTTACCTACCCTGATATTTTCTTCAATCGTGTTATCAAACAGTTGAACATTTTGCATGACAATACTAATGCGATCTAAAAGCTCATCATAAGGAATATCCCTTATATCAGTTCCTCCGAGTGTAATTTTCCCTTTATGCACATCATAAAATCTTAAAAGCAAGTTGGTTATCGTAGTCTTTCCACTTCCTGATTCCCCAACTAAGGCTGTCATTGTTTTTTCAGCAATAGAAAAACTCAAGTTTTCCATTTTAAATTCATCTTTTTCATAGGAAAAATCTATGTTTTCAAAAGCTATATCATTGTCTTTCGGAACAATTCCATTCACTTTATCCGGGATTACATCTGCATATAAAATTCTTGAAAGTCTCTCATAACTATCTACCGCCGAAACATAGTACATATAGTGTTGTTCCATAGAAGCGAATGGCTTATAAAACTCTTTTGAAATTACTGCAAAGATAATAAAATGAAGTACATCAAGATTTCCCTTTATAACAAGTATTGCTCCAGAGGTTAAAAGAACTAAATATCCAATATCCAGTAAAAAACCAAATATAGATAACTGTTTTGCCTTAAATCTTGAAGCTGCTTTGCTTGTTTCTCCAAACTTTTTTGTCTTGTTCATAAGCTCATTATCCAAGCTCTTATTGTTTGAAAAACTCTTTAGTACAGGTATTCCTCTAACATATTCAACAAATAAGCTAACCATATCAAGAAGTGCTGAGTTGTTCTGATTCTCTATTCTTTCAGATTGCTTAATTGTCAGATATAGAAAGATAAGTGCAATCGGGACAGATACAGCCATTAGAATAGCAAGTTTTAAATCAATACTTGCAAGACCAATAAATACAACCGCACCTATCAAAAAATCACCAAACATTCTTGACCACATGTGTCCTACAACAAGGGACATATTATCAACATCTTTGTGTAAAATTGTATTGATCTCGCCCAGTCTTTCGTTGGTATAAAATCCTAAGCTGAATTTTTTTAGTTTGATAATCATGCGTTCTCTGATTTGCTGAACAATATCAAAACCTGCACTATGCTTTTTCATATCTGCAACCATATTACAAATACCTTTGAACACTACGAGTAATCCAATCGCAATAAAATATTTATATAGACTTGCTAAGCTCGTTCCATCGAATATTTGGAACAGTATAGAAAATACGATCACAATCATAGCTATGGAGCTTAGTCCATAAAGGGCAAAGAATACACTTGATATAATCAAATCTCTCTTGCCGGTTTTTGTAAGTAGTTTTAACATTTCTCTAAACATTTTCTGTTACCACCTCTTTCAAATTCCATCTATCTACCTTGTTCTGTGCTTCAACCATATCCTTATAGAACTCACATCTTTTCATCAACTCTTCATGGCTTCCTGCATCAAGAACAACACCCTTATCCATAACAATAATTTGGTCTGAATCTCTAATCGTATTTAGATGATGAGCGATTGTAATGATGGTTTTATCTTTGCTTAAATCGTCAATTGCTTCACCGATTAGTCTTTCATTTTCACTATCAACAGCTGCCATTGCTTCATCTAATATTAAAATCGGTGCATTTTTCAGTATCATTCTTGCTATGGAGATTCTTTGTTTTTCTCCACCAGATAACTTAACTCCCATTTCACCTACTCGTGTTTCATATCCATTTGGCAATGCTGAAATAAAATCATGGCATCTTGCTTTTTTAGCAGCCTCTATGACTTCTTCTTTTGTTGCATTTAGTTTTCCGATTGCTATATTTTCAAAGATACTTAAATCAAAAAGGATAACTTCTTGTTGCACACTGCCAATCAGCATTGAGATATTTTCTTGGCTATATTCTTTTATATCTTTTCCATTTATCAGTATTTGTCCTTCGTCTGCATCCCAAAATCCCATAAGCAAATTAGATACCGTACTTTTCCCACAACCACTTGCTCCTACAAAGGCATTCAAACTATTTTTCTTAAAAGTTAAATTGATATTTTTTATCTCAAAACTATCTTTTCCGTATGCAAAATTCACATCTTTAAATTCTATGTTTCCAAATTCTAAACCTTGTTCTGTCTTTTTGTTTGGAAGTGGAACTGTTAAAACTTTTCCAATCGCCTTTAGCGCTTCCTTAAACACAATAGAAAAATGTTGCAATGTAGCTGTCTTACTTATAGATGCAGTAAAAGCAGACGATAAAATAATGGCAAGTATAAAATTAGGGGTTGTAATATTTCCATAGTAAAGAAATATACTTCCCAAAATCATGACAATAACTACTCCAATTTCCATAAATATGTCAATGAGTCCCATTGGAATTGTAACCATCCCCATGCTCTTTTTAACCCAGTAAATATATTCTCTTGCGGTTTTTAATGTTCTTTCACTAATCTCCTCTTCTTTAGCAAAAGCCTTAATAACAGAAATATTTTTTACATATTCCATTAGCTCTTCTCTCATCTTGTTTTCATGGTTAAAGTAAATAGCAAAGTTTTTATCCATTGTTTTCTGTGAAAGAACTTTTACCAAATACATGAGTGGAACTCCGGCAATCATTCCAAGAGCAAGACGCCAATCCACAAAAATCATAGCTACAAAAATAATGGTAGGTAGAAGTGTAACTGACATTATTTCAGGAAGACCATGAGCAAGATATACTTCCACTTGTTCTACATCATGTTGAACAATGTTGGTAAGCTCTCCTGTATTATGTTCTTTAAAGAATCCCAAACTTAGTTTTTTTAGATGACCGATAATATCTAACCTAAGTTCTGTTAATTTTTCGTATGCTTTCTCATGGGCAACCTTTGTTGCAAAATAATAAAACACTCCTTTTAATACAAACGATATAAAGATTCCCAAGAATATATACTTTAAATTACCTTCGTTAATATTGTTTGTGATTAAAAAACTAATCAAATATACGAGTAAGATTTGTGGTATCAAATCAAATACTATTTTTAAAGCAAGAAGTGAATTGGATAAGCCATTTTTCCCAATCACTTTTTTTCTTAATTCTTTTTCCGGCATGAACAACTCTCCTTTCAAAATTGAATAATATTGAATTTTAATTCAGTATTAAAGTTTAAAGTAAGACTTTGCTGATTACGCAAAGTCTATTTTTTAGTGCTGATTATAGAGATTCCACTCCCTTGTAATAACACCTTGCAACAAGTTTTAGCATATCTTTTGCCCACTTTTCACTTTGATAATGCCTTGCTATTTCAAGAAGTCCCTCTGTAAAGTTACTTGCTAAAATATGGGCAAGCATTGGATCATATTCCTGTTTCGATTGTCTTTTTAAACTTACTTCAATATGAACTTGCATTTGCGATATGAGTTTTTGTTTTGCTTCTGTATGCTTTGTACCTGAGCTTTTATCCATTAAAATAATTAACTTCTTACGCTCTTTTAAAAGTTCATGAATATAGTTTTCTCCAACCTCATCGAACCTTTCAGAAGCAGAACCTTTTTCCAAAGATTCTTCCTCATTAAAGGCTGACTCGAAGTTTATATAAACAGAACTTACTACTGCATCAAACAAAACTTCCTTATTTTTGAAATAGGTATAAATGAGTGCCACAGGAATATCTGCTTCTTTTGCAATTTCTGTTAATTTGGCACCTCTATAATCCTTTTTATAAAATACTTTTTCTGCTGCTTCGAGTATTCTATTTCTAACTTCTTCTTTTAATACTTGTGCCATAGCACACCTCTTTCTATTCCAATACTGAATATATATTTAATAATAAATTAAAATTCAATATTTGTCAAGTTACATGTGGAAATTATGGCGTACTTATGGTATAATTTAATAACAAATTCAAAACTTGCTTAATGCTTGCTACCCTAATCATTCTTTTGTAGCAAGCACAGTAAGTGTACGGACACTTACGGAAAATTGACGAAGCAGCCCTTGGGGATCTGCTTCTTTTTTTATCAATTTTTAGCTTGTTAGGGAGAACCCTAAGACCCCGAAATACATTCAAAGGAGGAACTAACTATGGCAAATAGATTAAGAAACGAAAGACTTGAAATTAAACTAACTGAAGAAGAAAAGGCTCTTTTTGAAGAGAAAAAAAGACTTGCGAAGTGTAGAAACATGAGCCATTTCATCCGCAAATGCGTTTTGGAAAAGGAAATTTATCAAGTGGATTTAGAGCCTTTCAGAGATTTACAAGGCTTGCTTTCTAATGCAACAAACAACATCAATCAGATTGCAAAGCGAGTAAATTCGACAGGTGTAATCTACAAAGAGGACGTCAGTGATATAAAAAAAGAGATTGAACATTTCTCAAAAGAGCTGTGGCAAATTCATTCACTACTTCTGAAAAGAACATCTGAAACGGAAGGTGAATAATAATGGCTATTACAAAAATACACCCAATAAAATCTACTCTTAATCTTGCTATCGACTACATTGTAAATGGAGATAAGACAGACGAGCAGCTTTTAGTAAGCACTCATAAATGCCACGAAGCAACTGCTCACACTCAGTTTTTAAGGACACGAAATGACGCAGGAACAAAAGGAACCGTTCTTGCAAGACATCTCATTCAATCATTTTTACCGGGAGAAACAAGCCCTGAATTGGCTCACCAGATTGGTATGGAGCTGTGTAAAAAGATACTCAAAGATGAGTACGAATTTGTCTTATCTACTCACGTAGATAAGGGGCATATCCACAATCACATCATCTTCAATAATGTAAATATGGTAACAGGTAGGTGCTACCAGTCTAACAAGAAAAGCTACCACCAAATCCGTTATCAGAGTGATAAACTGTGCAAAGAAAATAGCCTATCTGTTATTGACGAGTTTTACGAAAGCTATAAGAAAAAATACAAGATTAACGGTAAATCTTGGTATGAGAATGAACAGGCAAAGCGTGGTACTTCTTGGAAAAGTAGACTTCAATTTGACATTGACAGAATGATTAAACAGTCTAAGGATTGGGACGAATTTTTAAAGAAGATGGCTGATCTTGGCTATGAAATCAAATACGGTAAGCACATTGCTTTTAAGCCAAAAGATAAGGCGAGATTTACAAGGACTAAAACAATCGGAGAAGATTATACCGAAGAAAGATTAAAAGAACGAATTGCAGAAAGAGAGTTTATCAAGACTCCTGCCATCAAAAAACGCATCGGCAATGTTATTGACATGAACACAAATGTTAAAGTAAAAGAAAGCAAAGGCTATAAATATTGGGCAACCAAACATAACCTTAATACAATGGCTGAATCTGTTATCTTCCTTAGAGAACAAGGTGTTAAATCCGTTAAGCAGCTCGATAATTACATCCAAAAAGCAGCCGATGAAAGGCAAAATATACAAGAGAAAATCAAGGCTATTGATAAGGAAATGCAGAAGCTTTCCACCACTATGGAGCAAGTTCATACCGTTAAAAAATACATGCAATACTACAAAGAATATAAGGCTAATCCGTCTGACAAGGCATTTTTTGAAGAGTACAAAGCTCAGATTACCCTATATGAAAATGCTCTCTCTGTGCTTAAACAATCCTATTCCAAGTTCCCAAATTCAAAGGATATTTTAGCTGAGCTTGATAAATTACAAGAAAAAAAGAATACCCTTATGCAAGAGTATTCTTCCTCAAAATCTACTATGGAAGAGCTTTATAAGATACGAAAAAATTATGGGATTTATATGGGCAATGAAATGGAGAGATGAAAGGCTAAATACTTTTTATATAGCCTTTCATCTTATTTTTAGATTTTATCTTCTAAAATCTTTCTCAGTTTTTCTAAAATTCTATCCCTCCTTTGTCCGATTGCCTGATGTGTAACTTTCTCTTTTCTGCTGATTGACCTTAGACTTTCTTCTCTGTAAAAGATGGCTTCCATTAACTCTCTTTCTTCTTTTGTCAGTGTAGCTAATGCCTTATGCAGTTCTTCGATTTGTATTTTTACTTCTACGATTTTTCCCAAGTCTATTTTTTCATCTATGATGTTATCTACAAAATGTCCATCATGATCTAATGCTGAAAATGGAATTACATTATTCTTCCAATCCTTTTTCTGAAGATATTTTTCATGCTCTGTTATCTTCCAATAGGCTTTGTAAACTTCTTCATTTACTGGTACGGCTTTTCCTTTGACATAAAGGTAATATTCTTTCTTCTCCATTGTGTGTTCCTCCTTTTTTAAGTTCTCTTTTTGGGTTTTCTGAGAATAAAAAAGGAGGGCTTCTACACTTTGGCGTAAAAAGTCCTCCGAAAATAACAATCAAATTAACTCTTATTGTTATTACACTATTTAATTGTTCAAGAAAATATCTATATAAAAGCGAACAAAAAAGGCATAATCAACAGCCTATTTACAAAACATGAATACGCACTCATTCACATTACCTCCATAACTATTTCTACACTTAGATGCCTCCTTATTTTTTAATCAACAGATGTACTTAGGAATTACAAATTGTTCTTTATTACCAATCTCAATTTTTTATGAATGCTAATAGCAAAAGGAATTGTGATGATTGTTGTTATCAAATCTGAAATTGCTTGTGCATATATAACACCATTTAGTCCCATAAATTTAGGCAACAATAAAATGATAGGGATAAATACAATTCCTTGTCGCAATGAGTTTAGAAATATTCCCCCTAATGCCTTTCCCATAGACAAATATAAGGTAGAGTAGGTAAACTGAAATCCAAATGTTATAAACATAATGACACCTGCTCGTAATGCCTGCACTGCTATATTTAATACATTTTCATCAGTCCCAAATATAGATAATATACTTGGTGAAAAAATATAAATTATCAAAGTCCACACTATGCAAAATACATTTGTCCATTTAATACTTGCCTTGATAGCACCTCTCACTCTTTCATAATTCTTAGCTCCGTAATTAAATCCGGCTAACGGTTGAAGTCCCTTCATATATCCCAATGCAACATTTGTTCCAAGTGTTACAATCCTAAGAGCAATACCTATTGCAGCTATTGCTTCTTCTCCATAAAAGGACGCTGCATAAGATATTTTGCTTATAGATATAGTTTGTAAAATCTGAAGTATCAACATGGAAATTCCTATCCTCAATATCTCTTTATAAATTGCAAATGTAGGTTTGAAGTTAGGTAACTTTATCTCAATTAAATTTTTATCTCCTACAAAGTAAATGAGATACATTAGACTCGTTATCACTCTGGCTATAAGTGTCGCAATAGCTGCACCTCTCACTCCTAAATTAAGTCCAAATATGAATATCGGATCCAAAACCATATTTGATATAGAACCTAAAAGCATAGCTTTTAATGAAATTTTGGCAGCTCCTTGTGCAACAACTAAGTTACCAAGTGTTACATTGATTGATCCCAAAATACCGCCTACTATGAATATTCCTGTATAAGACTTAGAAATTTCCATAATAGATGGAATGGCTCCCATAAATTTCAAAACGCCCTCTAAATAGCAAAACAATACAATAGCTGTAATTATCCCTAAAATTGCACTTGATATAAGAGCAACTGTTGCTACAATACTTGCTTCTTTTTTATTATTTCCTCCAAGTAGCCTTGATATATAAGAACCTGCTCCCGCACCAAATGTTAATCCTATCCCTAAAAAGATAAGCTGAATTGGAAACGCAACGGAAACGGCAGCTACTGCCTCTTTCCCAAGTCCAGACACAAAATAGGTATCCACAACATTGTATAAAGCAGCTACCAACAAACTGATAACCATAGGCATACCTAACTTAAAAAGTGCCTTATCAATATTTTCTTCTTTCAAAATTTTTATTCTGCTTTCGTTCATTTAAAACTTCTCCATTTCTCAATATTTTATTTTCTGTATTTATGCAACAAAAAAAGGCATAAATACAAAATAGTATCTGCCTTTTGCTTAATAATTTATAAAACAAAAGGCTACAGACAAAACATTGCCTATAGCCTTTTACATTTTATTTATATATCGAGAAATGCACACAAAAACAAAGCCAACTAAATGACCTAATTTTTTGTATTTCCCGATGAAATTTTAAATGTAATTTATTTGCTATACTCTGTACAATGTTTCATCGGTTTCATTTGTACAGAGTTAAGTTTGTTCTTAGGATGGTTTCTTAAATAAATTCTCATAACAATCCCCTTTCAGCTATATAGTAATATATTATCATCTTTTTCAAAAATCGTCAAAACAACATACTCACATCAGAAAGTTTCGATTTTCCCCTTAAAATTATTCGCTTTATCTATCAACGAACCTCTGAATCCCATTGTAAAAGCAATGTTACTACTTCTAATTGCCAAAAGTTTATCTCCTATGTTAACACCCAAAGAATCCATTAAAGACTGAGGAAGATTTACATTTGTTCCATTCAAAGATAGCCATCCATACATTCTTCCCTTATATGAAATAAGTTCTCCCTCTTGTAAACTTCTCTCTGCCAAACATTTATTTCTAACTAATATGCTATTTAATTTTGAATCGGAAAGTAATTTTTCCGGCATAACACAGAAGCCACCTGTCTGCTTACTTCCTGAAACAATATAGACATACTTTTCTTTTTCTAATTTGTACTCCTTTATTGCCATAGTCGGAAAACTTAACTCTCCATCTTCTTTTATCTTCGACCAACCAAAAATATATTTTCCGCCTTTAGTCATCTGTGGCATTGTCTTCACTCTCCTTTAATGCTCTTTTGGTAATTCGAATTGCACCGGCACTATGGATACGAACAACAGGATGTGCATCATTATCTGCAAGCCACTGTAATTTTTCTAAGTATGGTTTGACATAGTACGGTTTCCTTTTTCCTATTACTCTGAACATTTCAGGTGCTTCTATCCGTATTCTCTCCCCTTTGTCTTGTATCATTTCATAAAACATATCAAGTTTTTCACAGAACAGTTCCGGAGCATTTGTTGCAATATTTTCACAAGCCCAAACGAATGCAAGTCTTACTTCATCTACATTATCTTTTCTCATTTCCATTATTTTATCTAAATATGGAACAATCAACTGCTTATCAGCTCTGCCTATTCTTCCAAGTGCATTTACTGAACGCTCTCTTAATTTAGAGCGATCATCATGTAAGTAACTTGCAATATCTGCAACATACTTTTTTACTTCTAATGGATAATTTAATCCCATTTCTCCAAGAAGCCATAAGACCTTTGCTTTTACATCGTCAGAATGATTTTCGTTCAAGTAAATAGAAACTTCATCAATAGCTGCTTTCCAATTCTCCTTATTTTTCGTTATCTCTCTTAATTCCTTTAATAGCTCTCTATCTTCACATATATTTACCAATTCAAAAATCACTCCTCTAAATATAGCTTTCTAAAATCATTTATCCAATCGTTTAATGCTTCTGATAGCAAGACTTGTTGATTTATAATAGATTTGGCACAAACAGGAATATTTTCTCTTTCCATCTCTAACTTGCTAACTGCATTTTTGTACTTCTCAATCTCTGTTTCAATATTGTCTATAACCTCTTTGCTTTCATTTTTTGACAGCATTGCCATATTGATAATAACTGCATTAAAATCTAAAAAAACATTGACCATTTGAGCAGATATTTTCTTCATCAATTCTAAAAAATACTTATCTCCTTTTTCTGTAATGTGATAAATTGACTTTTCAGGCATATTCCCATCTCTTGATAAATTGCCTTTTATATAGCCTTTTTCTTCTAACTGAATTACCTTTTTATAAATTGATGGAGTGCTGACCTTTACCCATTTAGAAATATTTCTGTACTCAACATTCTTTTGCAACTCATAAGCACTTTGTTCTTTCTCTTTAATCATTCCCAAAACTATTAAATCTATTGTCGACATATCATTATTCCTCCAAATAAAAAACTACTATAAATTATATCACTGTATTTTACAGTAGTCAATTTTTTAGACAACTACAAAACAATCTGATTTTTCTCATTGATTTTCCAACTATCTTATTTTTATATAATCTTACTCTTGTGTTTTGAATTTTATCTATCAAAGACTCATTAAAAAACTCTTAATCATATACCTCCAAATAAAAAAAGCCGGTGCAGTCCTAAGACCACACCGACCATAAGTTTATCTCTCAGTTTCTTTTGATACTTCTTTCTTTTCTTTTGGCTTTTCCTTATCTTCAGCCTGATATTTCTTGATCGCTCCAAGTACAGATTCTTTCTTTTCATCTCGACCCCTCATCTGTTCCTTTGCCTTTAATAGCTTTGAAGAAAGTATTCTGATATTGTTATGCTCCTTGCCGTTATCATCAATGGAAGTTCTGATTTGTCCAAAGAGCTTAACAAAATCCCCCTGTTTAAAATCCTTTGGCATATCACTCTTTTCTCCATAAGCGGAGCAGTTGTGATATACCTTGTTTCCTTCATCGTCTTTGGATACTACGGAGAAATTAGCTACCTTAAAGGCTTCTCCGTTCTTATTTTCCCTTTCAACTAAATCGACTTCCCCTACAATATTGCCAACGATATTGATAAGATTATCCTTTTCTTCCTGAACATAAGGAAGGTCTTTTATCTTCCCCTGTTCCCTTAAATCCTCAATCATATAGTCAAATTCCTCATGCAGCAAATTAAGGCTGTCATTGTCCATATAAGCGTCATAGAGCTTATCTAAGGCACTTTCATCATTGATACCTTTTTCCATGCTTATAATCGCTTTTACAAAGTCCTTATGGTTATCATTTACCATATCTTCTATCTGATTTCTCATTGTTTTGTAATCCATGTTTTTATCTCCTTTCATGGCAAAAGGGAGGTTCCCCTCCCCTTATCTTAAAAATTCCTGTTCTTTTGTTTTTTGCTTTTCTTCTGTTTTACTTTCATTTTGATAAGCTCTTATCTGTCCTAAAATAGATGGCTTATCCTCTGATTTTTGTGCAGTTTCTTCTTTGCAATGAAGATTGTCCTCCACATCATAGGTTGACTCAAAATAATCACTGTCCTTAAAGTCATTGTCATATCTATCAGGAATGCCATCATTATCGAGGTCTTTAGAGAGCGGATCATAGAAGTTACCCTCATCATCAATATCAAGTCCTGTTGCTGCTCTTAAATCTTCGGAATCAACATAAACCAAATCGCTAAAAGAGGACATTTCTATTTCATTTTTCATATTCCTTAGAGCTTCATTTTCTCCCTTGTTTTCATAGTCGAAGCTCTCTGTTTTGATAGGCATATCATCAATATACTGTGTCCATGTTTTAGCTTCTAAATTAAGCTCATATTGGATGCCGTGTCTTTCGTCAGGTGTATTGGTATAGGCGATGCCAATGTGCTTTAAGTCAGGATATAGAGTATTAAATTCATCATAACTGTGGTTTTCTTCATATTCTCTGTTGCAAAAGTCTATGATAGCTCTTTTTACATCTTCCACAAGAGGATTGTCATTTCTCTTTTCTTCCACTTCTCCCATATCAAGGAGCTTATTCAGTTCTGCAAGTCTTAATACCTTAGTTTTCAGCTCATCAGCTTTTTCAAAAGGCTTTTTGAGTTCTTCTTTGGCATTTTCAAGTTGTTCCTTTGTGCTGATAAGTTTTTCTTCAAGTCTTTTTAATTTCTCAGGCATTTTCTCAAGAGCGTTATCAAGTCTTGTAATGTTACCGTCCGCACTTGTTCCAAGCTCTCCTGAATGCTTTGCAGCACCGTTTAGGCTAAAGTTATGCTCATTGGTAAAGAAGTTATAGCTTACCTCTAAATCCATATTTCTATACTTTCCTATAACCTTGCTTTCATTGATTTTAACCTTTGAAATTGCTTCAAGCAGTCTTTCTCCGGCTAATTTCTTATCGGTAATCTTTTCTCCTGCAATGGTAATGGAAGTAAACTTTTCCTCGCCTTCCGCTTTAAGCTCTACATCGGATATATCTTTCTTAACAGCTTCTATGAGCTTTTCCGTTCTTGCGATTTCTTCAGGATAATTTTTCGCCACCTTATCCTCTAATCTGTAACGGTTAGACTTATAGTTTGCTTCAAGCATTTTAAGTTTTGTAACCTCATTATCCAAGTCCATCTTCTCTTTAATCTTCGGATCACCTGTGGCAAGAGCTTTAATCTCTGCATAGTTTAATGAACTTTCGTCCACATCTTCCGCCACACGAACAGGAGTCTTTGAAGTCATAATCTGAGAAATGAATTTCTGCTTATTCTCTATCGTCTGCCATAAGTAGCTGTCAAATGTATTCTCTGTAACATAACGATAGATATTTACTTTCTCATTTTCGTTTCCCTGTCTTACAATTCTCCCTGCTCTTTGCTCTAAGTCAGCAGGTCTCCATGGTACGTCTAAATCATGCATTGCAATTAGTTTATTTTGCACATTTGTACCAGCACCCATCTTCTGTGTCGAACCCATTAAGATACGAACTTCGCCTTTTCTTACCTTTGCAAAGAGTTCATCTTTTTGCTTATCGGAATTCGCTTCATGGATAAAGGCGATTTCTTCTTTCGGTATTCCCATAGATACGAGCTTTTCTCTAATATCATCATAGATGTTAAATTCTCCATCTCCTTTTGGAGTAGACATATCGGAAAAAAGTAGCTGTGTTGACCTGTTTTCTTTTGTCTTATCCCAAATAGCAAATACATTTTTCACGCATACATTGACCTTGCTATCAGGATTATCAGGAAGAAGTGGATTGATTAAACGCTGATCTAAGGCAAGTTTCTTACCATCGTTGGTAATCTTAAGCATATTATCAACATCTGGCTCTACAACCCTATTTCTGACATCATCTGCTCTTTCAGAGAGGCTCTTTAGAATTTCTTTTTGTTCTTCAGAAGGCTCTGTTTTAATAACCTCATAGTTAGCTTCAGGTGTAGGAAGATTAAGCATATCTGCCGTCTGAATATCAGCAACTTCCTTAAACATAGACATAAGCTCAGGCAAGTTATAGAACTTTGAAAATCTCGTTTTCACCCTATATCCTGTACCTTCAGGCGATAATTCAAAGGAGGATTGTGTTTCTCCAAAAGTGGAAGCCCAAGAGTCAAAATGCTCCAGATTATTTTTCTTTAAGCTCTCATACTGAAGATAACGCTGCATGGTATAAAGCTCGGTCATTGAGTTACTTACAGGCGTTCCTGTGGCAAAGACCACGCCTTTCCCACCTGTCATTTCGTCCATATAGCGGCATTTCATAAACATATCGGAGGACTTAAAGGCTTCTGACTGCCCTATACCTGCAACATTTCTCATTTTGGTATAGAGATAAAGGTTTTTAAAGCCATGTGCTTCGTCAACAAAGAGCTTATCAACTCCCAGCTCCTCAAAGGTAATCACATCGTCTTTCTTAAAATCATCATTTAATTTTTCAAGCCTTGTTTCCAGTTTTTTCTTTGTCTTTTCAAGCTGTTTTACGGTAAAGTTCTGATTTCTATCATGCTTGTATTCTTCTACATAGTTTACGATTTCATCAATCTGATCTTGAATATGCTTTTCCTGATATTCCTTACTCATCGGGATTTTTTCAAACTGCGTATGTCCGATAACAACCGCATCATATTCCCCTGTGGCAATCTTGCCGATAAATCTCTTTCTGTTTT
>NZ_MBEW02000026.1 GCF_001693775.2 Criibacterium bergeronii
AATGTTAAAATTCAGCTACCGGCTATTACACAAAAAGATGCAGACGATATAATATTTGGTATAAAAAACGACATAGATTTTATAGCAGCGTCATTTGTACGAAAACCAGCCGATGTATTGGCAATTAGAGAGGTATTAGAAAACAACGGCGGAGAAAGAGTAAAAATTATATCTAAAATAGAAAACCAAGAGGGTGTAGACAATATGGCAGACATCCTTGCAGTTTCTGACGGTATAATGGTAGCAAGAGGAGATTTAGGAGTAGAAATACCTACAGAAGAAATGCCACTTGTTCAAAAAAATATGATAAAACTATGTAACGAAGAGGCAAAAGTAGTAATAACAGCTACACAGATGCTGGACTCCATGATAAGAAATCCAAGACCTACAAGAGCCGAAGTAACTGACGTTGCAAATGCAATAATAGACGGTACAGATGCAATAATGCTTTCAGGAGAAACTGCTGCCGGTAAATATCCACTAGAGGCAGTAAAAACTATGGCAAAAATTGCAAGAGCAGTAGAAGGTAGCTTTGACTATTCAATGATATTAAAGCAGAAAAAATCTGTTAAACAAGTATCTGTTACAAACGCTATAAGCCACGCAACCAGTACAACAGCAATAGACTTAAATGCAAAGGCTATAATTGCGTCCACATCAGGAGGTTACACAGCTAGAATGATTTCCAGCTATAGACCGGCATCACCAATTATAGCTACTACAAACGATAAAAAAACATATTACCAAACAGTGCTATTTTGGGGAGTATATCCACTATTAACTCCTGAAATGAAAACCGCAGAGGATATAATCAACGTATCTGTAGAAGAGGCAATGAATAAAAAGCTAATAGAAGTTGGCGATTTGGTAGTAATTACAGCAGGAGTTCCGGTAGGAAAAAGTGGCTCTACAAACCTATTAAGAATTCACATAGCATCTCAGACACTTGCAAAAGGTATAGGAATAGGAAACGGAAACGTATCAGGTGTTGCAAGAATTGCTAAAGGAGCTGAAACTAAAATTAATAAAGGTGAAATTTTGGTTGCTACTACAACAGACAAGGATATGATTGAGCAGATAAGAAATGCAGCTGCTGTAGTAACAGAGGTTGGAGGACTTACCTCTCATGCAGCCATAGTTGGACTAAGCCTTGGTATACCGGTTGTAGTTTCAGCTCAGGGCATACTTGAAAAAATTGTTGATGGAGAAGTGATAACCGTTGACTCAGCTACAGGTATAGTTTACGGAGGAGCTGTAAAAACTGTATAATAAATAAATTTTGATAAAAAAAACATACGCCTGTTTTATGAAAAATTATTTTTAAATATATTTTTCTAAAATAGGCGTATTTATTTGTAAAAATAATAAATTTTAGATATAATTAAGCAATTACAAATATAATCAAATTACAAAAAAATAGTAATCGGTAAGGACATTTCAAATGAATACATTTTATGCAGTTTTTGCTTTTATCTTTGGTACAGTATTTGGCAGCTTTTATAACGTAGTCATATATAGACTACCGGAACAGCTGCCGATAGCAAATGACAGGTCTATGTGCTTTTCATGCAAACATAAATTAGGAGCGTTAGATTTAATTCCACTGATAAGCTATATATTTTTGGGTGGAAAATGCAGATATTGCAAGGCAAAAATTTCTCCTAGATATTTTATTATAGAGCTAGTAACAGGACTGTTATTTCTAGTTTCTTTTTTGAAATTTGGGCTTTCAATAAATTTTTTGGGGGCAGTAGTCTTTTTATCGTGCTTAATAATAGTTGCCATGATAGATTTGGACACTTCGAGCATATATGACATAGTGTTAGTAATATTTGGGTGCGTTTTAGCAGTGATTTTGATTTTTCAAAATGGATTTAGCATATTTTTAAAAGAAAATTTGATTGGAGCAATTATAGGCTTTGCCATATATTATTTGATTTATTTCGTATCAAAAATAATTTACAAGCAAGAGGCGTTTGGGTATGGCGATGTGTTATTAAATACCTTTATTGGACTTTATCTAGGAAAGCTGTTTATAATAGTTTCATCATTTTTATCATTCATTATCGCTTTAATTTTTATAGGCATTCTTACTCTATTGGGTAAAAAATTTTCACTAAAAGCTGAGCTACCCTTTGGACCATATATGTGTTTATCAGCCTTGATGATGACATTTTATGGACAAATGCTGATAAATTGGTACATTTCAAACATATTAGGCTTATAGAAATTGATAAGAGCTACATTTTAATTTGTTAAGATGGGTATCATATATATAAATATTTAAGAAAATAGTTACTTACATTGGAGGAAAAAATGCAAGACAACAATGAATTTATAAGTGCACCGAAAAAAAAGCATAAATCGAAATATGGACTAGTATTTATATCCGGAATTATTACCGGAATATTAATTTATTTATTTATAAACATCTATTCCAATAGAGCTTACGGAATGTCTTTACAGGAATATATGAATATCAACTCCTTTATAGACATGACTGAGAAATATTACTACAAAGACACAAAAGATGTGGATTACAACGTAGGCATTAGAAAAGGAATTGTGGAGTCTCTAGGAGACCCTTATTCAAGGTATCTTAGCAAAGAAGAATTTAGCAAAATGATGGAGGAAACAACCGGAGAATTTGTAGGCATAGGTGTCTACATAGGACCAACACAAGATGGAAAAATCGGAGTAATTGCACCAATAAAAGGCTCACCTGCTGAAAAAGCCGGGATAAAAACCGGAGACATAATAATTACAGTAAACGGCAAGCCCTACGATGCAAAAACCATGGACGAGGCTGTAAGAAATATGAAGGGAAAAGAGGGAGAAAAAGTTGTCCTAGAATTAGTCAGCGTAGACAAGAAACTAAAAAAATTAACAATTATAAAATCTCCAATACACACTCAGACAGTCAGCTCTAAGGCACTTGATAATGGCATTGGTTATATGCAAATAATTTCTTTTGAAGGAAAAACCGCTCAAGAATTTAGTGAAAATTTAGCAAGTTTAAAACAAAAAAATATTAAAGGTTTAATCATAGATTTAAGGTCAAATCCGGGCGGTATGGTAGACCAAGTCGTAAAAATAGCTGACGAAATCTTGCCACAGGCAATGATTGTTTATACACAAAATAAAGCCGGTGCTCAAGAAAAATTCACATCTGATGATGCTCATAAGCTTGACATGCCGATAGTTGTACTAGTAAATAAAGGCTCTGCCTCTGCGTCAGAGATACTGTCCGGAGCGCTCCAAGACAACAAAAAAGCTACCATAGTTGGCACAAATACTTATGGTAAGGGTGTAATACAATCGGTTATGGGACTTAATGACGGCACAGGACTAGTTATAACTACAGCACAATATTTTACCCCAAATGGAAATAGAGTACATCAAGTTGGCATAAAACCTGATGTAGAAGTACAACTGGACGAAAACGCAAAAACAGATAACCAGTTGCAAAAAGCAATAGAAGTATTAAAAACTAAAATGTAGGGATACTTACACCTATGAATTTAATCAAAAATTTTAAGAAAGGAGATTTAGTTATTGCCATAATTATTATGGCGCTATCTTTTTCTCCTTTTGCAATATTAAAAACTCAAAGAACAGATACACTGCCACAAATTGTGGTAGCACAAAATAATATAGAAATAGCTAGATTTGATTTAAATACAACATCAACTTCAAAATTTATAGATTTTGAGTTTGAAGTAGAAGATAAAAAATATACCGGCACTTTGGAAACAAAAGACAGCAAAGTGAGACTGCTTAGATTGCCACAAGAGCTTGTGCCAAAATCCATTCATGCAGATATGTCGTGGACTGGCACACCTGACAAATTGATTGTAGCTTTACCTGTAAAACTTGTGGTATACTTAGAGCATACCAAGCAAGCAGATAGCGAAGTAGATGCAATTGCAAATTAAAAATATATAAGGAGATACAAATGATTATAACCACTACAAACTCAGTTGATGGAAGACAAGTACA
The DNA here is from genome assembly GCF_001693775.2 of Criibacterium bergeronii. Taxonomy (GTDB): domain Bacteria; phylum Bacillota; class Clostridia; order Peptostreptococcales; family Filifactoraceae; genus Peptoanaerobacter; species Peptoanaerobacter bergeronii. The sequence goes on from NZ_MBEW02000026.1 coordinate 4,000, forward strand.
AGAATACAAGCAGGTTGTATTTGGCGAAGTAATTACCGGGGTCAATTTTTTTAAAGACCTAGGTGCAGGACTTAGAAACATCTTTGGAGGCAGAAGTCAAGGCTATGAAGACGAGCTTACAAATGCAAGGACAGAGGCATTAGAAGAAATGAAAATCAGAGCAGAAAAAATTGGAGCAGATGCAATAATTGGAGTAAAAATGGATTACGAAGTATTGGGAGCAGACAACGGTATGCTTATGGTCACTTGCTCAGGTACAGCGGTAAAATTATCATAATTGAGATTGATGGAGCTATTGATGAAAGAAGTAGTTCATTTATTATCAAAAATTTCCGGCATTAAAAAAGCACAAATACAAGAAATTGCAGAAAATTTTAACTCTGACAATATAGAGGAGCTTACCTCCTCATACATAAAAGCATTTTCGGCAAATGCAAAGATAGATAAAGGCTTACTGGAAAAATTAATAGAAAGATATAAAAAAATTAGCGATATACATGAGCAAAATTCTATAGGCTATGTAACATTTTTAGACGAAGAATATCCTGACGTTTTAAGACAAATTTCCTCCGCTCCAAAAGTGCTTTATTATAAAGGCGACATAAAATTATTAAAAAACGAAAAAAATATTGGAGTAGTAGGCTCAAGGAAACCGACCGATTATGGAAAATGGGCGACAAAAGCCTTGGTAAAGGATTTAATCTTAAACGACTTTTGTATAGTAAGCGGCTTTGCAGGAGGCATTGACTCCTGCTCTCATAAGGCGGCGATTGAAAATAACGGCAAAACAATATGCGTATTTGGCACACCTATAACAAAAATTTACCCTGCAAACAACAGACGTTTGTATGATGATGTACTATTTTCAGGAGGGCTAATTATCTCAGAGCATGATGCAACCGAGCAGACCCATCCGGCATTTTTTGCACAGAGAAATAGGATAATCAGCGGTTTATCCAGCGGACTTTTGATTGTTGAGGCGGGTGTAAAAAGCGGTACACTAATAACAGCGAGATACGCACTAGACCAAGGTAAATATATCTTTGCAGTGCCGGGGAATATAAATTCAATAAATTCACAAGGCACAAATATGCTAATAAAAGACGGAGCGGTAATGACCACAAGCGTGACAGATATATTGTTTGAGTATGGATATAGACCGGAAACTGCAAATGTAAAAGCTAAAGAAGAAAGCCACGAGGATTTATCCATAGATGAGCAAAAAATATACGAGCTGGTAAGAACCTACGGACAATGCACAGCAGAAAAAATTGCCATAAACTCAGATTTAAAAATCCAAGATATTTTGGCAATCTTAAATATATTAGACATCAAAGGCTATATACTCTACGATGGCTTTATGGCTACATATTTTACTAGATAAAGCATGGGGGATACATCCGCTGTTTTTAAGGAGTAATTATGGATAATTCTTTCACAAAAAATATTCTAAAAACTATCGTTTATGTATTTTTGTTCACATTTGTATGCTTTGTGGCTTATTTTTTGAATGCCTTTTTTGGCAATCCGGTTTCAAAGGCTTTGGTAAAAGGTAGTGCAGAGAAATATATAAATGAGCATTATTCAGAATTAGACCTAGAAAAAGACGATATCGGTTATGATTTTAAGGCTGGTAACTACTACATATTATTACAGGATAAAAACAGCAAAGATACCTATTTTTATCTATACTTTGACAGCCTTGGCAGATATAAAAGCGATACAAAAGACAGCGTGTGGTTTAATACTTGGTCTAGATTTTCAGACGAACTCAATAAATATGGGAAAGACATTGAAAAAGAGTATAAAACGCCTTATGAGATAAGCCTGAGGATTATAGATAATGATTACAAAGAAGAATTAAAATTAAAAATAGACCAAGAGGTTGATTTTAATGACTTTCCATTTTCTATTGATGCAGGAGCTTATGGCTTTGCTGAAAATCCAAATTATGATGAAACTCTAAAAATTCTAAAAAATCTTCAAAGTATAATGGATAAAACTCCGCTAAAAGTGGCTAAATATCATATAGTTTTAATACCGGAAAAAGATAGAGTAAAAGACAGCAAAGAGGCTCAGTCATGGAAAAATGCTTTAACTATACACGACATACCAGCAGATTTTTTAAGAACAGCTGATGAACAGGATTTAATGGAATACCACAAGAAAATGGATGAATACAGTAAATGATGAAATAAAAGTGTTATAAATATTTAACAATTAATGGCAAGGTCAATTAAATTTTGGCTTTGCTTTTTTAAAATTAAAAAGCTTTACATAAAAATTTTGTAAGATTTGTTATAGTAATTTACAATATAAGGGCAACTTATTTATAAATATTGTATTACAAGTCTCCGTGTGATATAATTAAAAAATATATTTGTAATTAGAGGTTGGTAGTAACTTTTAGAAGGTGGATAAATGCTGGAATACCTTATAAGATTGGTAAAAAAATATGATAAGAACGCTGATGTAGACATTATAATAAAAGCGTACGAAATTGCTAGCGAAAAGCATGAAGGTCAGCTCAGACGTTCAGGGGAAAAATATATAATACATCCAATAGAAGTTGCTATAATACTTGCTAATTTGGAAATGGATGTGGCAACTATCGCTGCGGCTATTATGCACGATGTAGTTGAAGATACGGACACCTCACTTGAACAAATGAGGACTATGTTTGGTGATGAGATTGCAGACCTTGTAGATGGCGTTACCAAGTTAGGTAAGCTGGAATATAAGACCAAGGAAGAAAATCAAACCGAAAATCTAAGAAAAATGTTTATGGCTATGGCTAAGGATGTCAGAGTTATTTTGATAAAATTAGCCGATAGACTTCACAACATGAGGACTTTAAAATATATGCCTCCACACAAGGCTATGGAAAAATCCAAAGAAACCTTGGAGATTTTTGCACCGATAGCCGGTAGACTTGGTATATCGACTATAAAAATAGAAATGGAAGATATCGCACTAAGATACCTAGAGCCTGATTTTTATTTTGATATGTCAAGAAAAATTTCCGGCAGATTAAAAGAAAGAGACAAATACATTAGTGGAGTGATTGAAACTCTAACAGAAAAGGTTAAGAATGATGCAAAGATAAATTGTGAAATATATGGAAGAGCAAAGCATATATACAGCATTTATAAAAAAATCGTCTTTAAGCAAAGAGACTTTGACGATATATATGACTTTGTAGCAGTCAGGATAATAGTTGACTCTATAAAAGATTGTTATGCAGCACTAGGAGTAGTGCATAGCATTTGGAAACCAATTCCTCACAGATTTAAAGACTATATTTCATCACCAAAGCCAAATATGTATCAATCATTGCATACAACAATCATTGGACCTGACGGATTTCCGGTAGAAATACAAATACGCACAAAGGAAATGCACAGGACGGCTGAATATGGTATCGCAGCTCACTGGAAATACAAAGAGGGCCGAATAGACACTAAAGAGTCTGACATGGAGAAAAAGCTGGCTTGGCTAAGACAAATGATGGATTGGCAAAAAGAAGTTACAGACCCAAAAGAGTTTATGGAGTCGTTAAAGATGGACTTGTATGCAAATCAGGTATATGTATACACACCTAAGGGGGATGTAATAGAGCTGCCGGCTGGCTCTACACCACTAGACTTAGCCTATAAGATACACACCAATGTCGGCAACAACATGATTGGAGCAAAAATTAGTGGCAAAATCGTTCCGATTACTACCACACTTAAAAATGGAGAAATAGTAGAAATACTCACATCTAAAGCAGCTAAAGGACCTAGCAGAGATTGGCTGGACATTGTAAAATCCTCTCACGCTAAATCAAAAATTAGAGCCTATTTCAAAAAGGAAAGAGCAGAAGAAAACTACGAAAAAGGCAAAGAAATTATTGATAGAGAGACCAAAAAGCAAGGCTACCCTATAGCTGATTTCTTGCGGACTAAAGCCTTAGCCGCAATTGCAAAGTTTTACAATCAGCCAAATGAAGAAGAACTTTACAAAGCCATTGGCTATGGTGGACTTACCTCTAGCCAAGTTATGCAAAAGCTGAAAGAAATCTATGAAAAAGATTTTGACTCAAAAATAAAAGAAAAAAAATTAGAGCTTACCAAGGAAAGACAAAAAAATGCGTCTGAAGAAAAAATAAACAAAAGGAAGGCTAACAAGCAGGCAGTCTTGGTCGAAGGTCAGACTAATATGCTTACTAGACTTGCAAAATGCTGCAACCCAATCCCGGGAGACGAAATTGTCGGTTACGTCACTAAGGGTAGAGGTGTTACAATACACAGAAAAGATTGCCAAAATGCAATAAGAGATATAGAAAATTCGGAAACTAGAATGCTTGATGTGTACTGGAATGAGTATGAAACACCTGCAAGCTTTGATGTTGAGGTTGAGATATCAGCGTTCGATAGAAGAGGACTTTTCTCAGATATAAGCAAAGTTTTTGAAGATGAAAAAAGTGACGTGCTTAGTATCAATGCTAGAAAAAGTAAGGAAAATGCAGTTATGAATGTCAAGTTTGAAGTAAGGACCAAGGAGCAAATGCGAAAAATCATAAGAAAATTAAAAGCTATAAAAGACATACATGACGTATATAGAGTTTCAAATAAATAGTTTTATAGTCTACAAAAAAATTTATTATATAGGAAGTGACACTTTGGAAGAACAATTAAAACAAATTCAAAAAGATTTTGATGAAACAGACCTTTCAAATCTTGGAGAAAAGGAATTAGATGAAGTAAGAGTAAAATTTTTAGGCAAAAAAGGCTTGTTGACAGATATGTTAAAACAGATGGGCAAGCTGTCTGCTGATGAGCGTCCATTGATGGGCAAAATTGCGAATGAAGTGAGAGAACACATTGAAACAGGACTTAAAAATGCCCATGAAGCTATGAAACACGCTGCACTTGAAAAAAGATTAGACAGCGAATTCATAGACGTAACCACACCTGTAAAGCCTAGATTTAACGGCTCACTGCATCCACTTACAAAAATTACACAAGAATTAGAAAGCACTTTTATGGCTATGGGCTTTAGTGTAGTGGAAGGACCTGAGGTTGACACTGTAGAAAACAACTTTGACAAGCTAAATGCACCTAAAAATCACCCATCAAGAGATATGACAGATACATTTTACTTAAACGACAAGCTCTTGCTTAGAACTCAGACCTCTACAGTACAAGTAAGAACTATGGAAACTCAAAAACCGCCTATCAGAATAATTTCTCCGGGCAGATGCTTTAGATGTGATACACCTGACGCTACACATTCACCTATGTTTAATCAGATAGAAGGTTTGGTAGTAGATAAAGGCATCACCTTTGCCAATTTCAAATATATCCTAGAAGAATTTGTAAGGAGATTTTTTGGAGAAAATATCAAGACAAAATTCCGTCCTCACAACTTCCCATTTACTGAACCAAGTGCAGAAATAGACGTTACTTGCTTTAAATGTGGCGGGGTAGGTTGTCCTACTTGTAAGGGAGAAGGATTTATAGAAATCCTTGGAGCCGGCATGGTACACCCAAACGTTTTAAGAAATTGCGGTATAGACCCTGAGGTTTACAGCGGGTTCGCCTTTGGCATGGGAATTGACAGAATAACCATGATTAAATACGAAATCGAAGACATTAGGTATTTATACGAAAACGATATAAGATTTTTAAAACAATTCTAGGAGGCAAAAGGTGAGAGTACCATATAAATGGATAAAAGATTACGTTGATATAGATGTAACAGGGCAGGAATTTGCAGATGGTATGACTATGACAGGCACAAAGTCAGAGACTGTAGAATATCCGGGAGAAGAAATAAATAATGTTGTAGTAGGGAAAATAGTAGATATACGCCCTCACGAAAATGCAGACAAGCTAGTAATAACAACTATAGATGTCGGCAAAGGCGAAAATCTGCAAATAGTTACCGGAGCAAAAAATGTTTCAGTAGGTGACGTAGTACCGGTGGCACTAGATGGTTCAACTCTACCAAAAGGTGTAAAAATAAACAAAGGTGAATTAAGAGGAGTAATGTCAAACGGTATGCTTTGCTCAGCAAAAGAGCTAGGCATAGAAGAAAAATGTGTAGACGAAAAATCTAAAAACGGAATTTGGTTATTAGATGGTAGCTTGACTTTGGGTCAGGATATAAAAGAGGCTCTTATGCTTGATGATGCAATAGTAGAGTTTGAGCTTACATCAAACAGACCTGATTGTATGTCAATGCTAGGCATCGCAAAAGAGACTGCAGCAACCTTTAAAAAAGAAATTAAAATGCCGGATACAAGCGTGAATAAGACTCAGGGACATTTTGATTTTAAAGCATCAAGTGAGGACAAAAAGCTTTGCCCTAGATTTATGCTCAGAAAAATAACCAATGTAAAAATTGAACCATCACCAGCATTCATAAAAAATAGATTAATCCATGCAGGCATAAGACCAATAAATAACATAGTAGACATCACAAACTTTGTAATGCTAGAAACAGGTCAGCCAATGCACGCTTATGACGCAAAAATGCTCACTACAGGACAAATTGTAGTAAAACGTGCCAAGGCAGGAGAAAAATTTACTACACTTGATGAAGTAGAAAGAACATTAGACGAAACAATGCTAATGATTACAGATGGAGAAAAATCATTAGGTATTGCGGGTGTAATGGGCGGACTAAACTCTGAAATAACAGATAACACTACAGAAGTAATATTTGAGGCAGCATCCTTTGACTCTGAAAGCATAAGATTGACCTCAAAAAAATTAGGGCTAAGAACAGATGCCTCAGCTAGATTTGAAAAAGGAATAGATATCAATCGTGCTAAATTAGGGCTTGATAGAGCCTGCAATCTAGTAGAAGAGTTAAATTGTGGAGCTGTATCAGAAAATTATGTAGACACCCTAGATAAAATTCCACCTAAAAATGTTGTGACATTAAGCTTTGCAAGATTAGTTGGCAAGCTAGGAGAAAACTTGACAAAAGAGCAAGTAAAAGAGTTACTTGAAAGACTTTATTTTGAAATAGAATACCAAGATGATAAAATGCTAGTCACTGTACCATACAGCAGAATAGACATTACAATGTCAGACGACATACTTGAAGAAGTGTCAAGATTATTTGGCTTTGACAAAATCACCTCAAAAAATATAGTAGCAGAAGTAGCTATAGGACAAAAATCTCCAATTCACCTATTTGAGGATATGTCAAGAAGTGCCTTAACTGCCAATGGACTTACAGAAATAATAACTTATTCATTCATAGGCGGAAAAGACCTTGATATGATTAACTTCCCTAAGGAAAATTTATTAAAGATATTAAATCCGCTTGGTGAAGATACATCAATCATGAGGACTACCTTAGTACCATCTATGATGAATGTGGTAAAAAGAAATGACGCTAGAAAAAATCCATTCTTCGCAGGCTTTGAAATAGGTCATATATTTATATCTCAAGGCTCAGATGTAGAACCAATACAGAAAAAACAATTAGTTGGTGCGTTTTATGGTGAGAACCAAGGATTTTTTGAACTAAAATCAATGCTTGAAGGAGCATTTGAGCAGTTAGCAGTTTTCAACAGAAGATATGAAGTAGAAAACAATATGCACCTATTCCATAAAAATAGATGTGCAAAAATATTTGCCGGAGATACTTTAATAGGATATATAGGTGAAGTCCACCCTGAAATCTTGGAAAATTACGAAATCAAAAAGAGAGTAAATCTATTTGTTATAGATTTTGATACACTGTTTAAGACAAGAGATTTAGAAAAAAAAGCCAAACCAGTATCAAAATATCCATCAATCAAGAGAGATATAGCAATAGTAGTTGGCGAAAGAGTGCTTTGCTCAGACATAGAAAAAGTAATCGAAAATAACTCCAGCCATATACTAAAGGATGTAGAGCTTTTTGATATCTATCAAGGCACAAATATCGAAAAAGGCAAAAAATCAGTAGCCTACTCACTAACCTTTACAGCCGATGACAGAACACTTAAAGATGACGAAGTAAACGAAGTACACGCTAATATAGTGTCTGCCCTAGAAAAAGAGCTTGACGCACATCTAAGAAGTTAAATTAAACGGATTTTCAAAAATAAAATAATTTTACAAATATAAAATTTTTAACTACCATATGACAATAGTTGTATGGTAGTTTTTTTGAAAAAAATAAAATAAAAATAAAAATAAAAAACACTTGTTAGCCAAGGCTAACTGGTATATAATATATTAATCGACGGTAACGTCGATATGAATAGGAGGTTAATAAATGTGTGCTTCTATGAGATTGGGAGAGTCTGAGAGAAAAAAAGAAATAATGAATTCGGCTGCAAAAGTAATTATCGAAAAGGGTCTTGAAAGGACTACTATGGAGGATATTATAGCTGGAACAAGTTTGTCTAAGGGAGGAGTGTATCACTATTATGCCAGCGTGGTTGATATATTTAAGGACATAATGCTCAATGGAATTAATTATAGAAATGAAATAATAAAAAAACATTTGAGTGAATGTGAGTGTATAGCAAGTAACGAATTTATGGCAGGGCAACTTGTAGATAAGATTATTGATGACAATTTTTATATGCCTTTATATGTGGAGTTTTTAATTGCAAAAAAAAAGAAATCCTAAGCTTGCTAAATTAATGCTGGAACTTCAAGAACAGACAAAAGAAGAGTTTAAAAAAATTATGTGTGACGTTACGTATTGGATAACAAATAACGAAAGTTTTCAGTTTATTACAGATTTTATCAATGCTATGATTATTGGCAGCGATGTTTTGGAGGCGAGAGAAAATTTTAAGAAAAATAGACAGCTTTTAGAAAAAATGTTAATTTTGATATTTGAACAAGGAAAGGAGAATTAAGATGCAAATTTATAAAAAATTATTTAGATATGTACCACAAGAGAAAGTGTTTGGTTATTTATCAATAGTTATTTCCGGTATTTCAGCGTTTTTATTGGTATATGGTTACTACTACATATATTTGTTTTTAAAAGAATTGGTTGTAAACAGCAATTTAGATAGTGCAAGCTACAATTCTTTAAGGATAGTGTTTTATTTAACACTTAGTGCCTTGCTTTATCTTTTATCAGGCTTAGTTTCACACAAATTGGCATTTCGCTTGGAAACAAATTTAAGAAAAAGAGGAATTGACGGCTTAACAGATGCAAGCTTTAGATTTTTTGATTTAAACTCATCAGGTTATATTAGAAAGACAATAGACGATAATGCTGCCAATACGCATACGGCTGTTGCACATATGTTACCGGACAATTCTCAAGCTTTTTTAGTACCGATTTTTACCCTGATATTATCATTTACTATTAACATTCGAGTAGGAATAGTTATCATTATTTTATCTATTACTAGTGGGTTAATATTAAAAGGAATGATGGGCAACGGCGAATTCATGAAACTTTACCAAGACTCTTTAGACAAGCTAAGCTCAGAAACGGTTGAATATATTAGAGGTATGCAGGTTGTTAAAATATTTGGAACAAAATTGAATTCTTTTAAGGCTCTTCATGAGGCGATTATAAATTATTCTAAGTATGCTTATAATTATTCTCTTTCTTGCAAAAGACCATATGTTGTTTATCAACTAATATTTTTGGGGTTGATTGCTATTATAAGTATTCCGCTTAGTTTTTTCTTAAACGACATAAGCAATCCTAAGGTATTAGCGGTAGAGCTTATAATGATTTTTTTCTTGAGCGGTGTGATGATGGTTTCTTTTATGAAAATTATGTGGGCAAGTCAAAATATATTTACTGCAAATTACGCAGTAGATAATTTGGAAGCATTGTATGAAAAAATGCAGGAGGACAAGCTGACATATGGAAATAGAGAGCGTTTTGAAAACTCAAATATTGAATTTGATAATGTCAGCTTTAGCTATGGTGATAAAAAAGTTTTAGAAAATCTATCTTTTTCACTGGAAGAGAAAAAAACTTATGCTTTAGTAGGACACTCAGGTAGTGGTAAATCGACTATAGCAAAACTCTTATCAGGCTTTTATAAGGTTGATAGCGGTGCAATAAAAATAGGAGGACACCCTCTTGGAGAATATACGAAAGAGGCGATTATTAAAAATATTTCATTCGTATTTCAAGACAGCAAGCTGTTTAAAAAATCCATATATGAAAATGTGGCTCTAGCTGACGAAACTGCAAGTAGACAGGAAGTAATGCAGGCATTAAAGCTTGCCGAATGCAATGACATCATAGAAAAATTTAACAACAAAGAAAATACTATAATAGGCTCAAAAGGTGTCTATCTTTCAGGAGGAGAAAAGCAGAGGATTGCAATTGCAAGAGCTATCTTAAAAAAATCTCCGATTGTAATTATGGATGAAGCTAGTGCATCTATTGATGCTGATAATGAATATGAATTGCAAAGAGCGTTTAAAAATTTAATGAAAGACAAGACTGTAATTATGATTGCTCATAGAATGACAAGTATAAAAAATGTGGATGAAATACTTGTTTTAGAAAACGGTAAGGTGATTGAAAGAGGAAATGATGAATATTTAATGAAAAAGCAAGGCTTATATAATAAGCTCTTGAGTTTATATGAAACTGCAAATGATTGGAGGATATCAAATGAAGAATTATTATAAGAAACGCTACTGCCTATCTGAGCAGGGTGCAAAAAATTTGACTAAAGCAACTTGGTTTTGTTTTTTAACTTATTGTGCTAATTTAGCACCTATGCTTATTTTAATGGCATTATCCAATCAGTTAATATTAGGCAAAAATAGTAGTACATTGGAGTATGTAAGTATAGCTGGAATAACCTTGGCGGTAATGTATGTATTGTTGTCGAATGAGTATGTGAGTCTTTTTAACTCTACTTACAAAGAGTCTGCGGATTTAAGGATTGGGATTGCTGAAAGCTTAGCCAATCTTCCTATAGCATATTTTTCCAAGCATGATTTATCTGACCTTTCTCAGGCGATTATGTCAGATGTAGAGAGGATTGAGCACGCTATGAGCCACTCTATACCTAAAGTATTTGCTATGTGGCTATTTTTCCCTCTAATGGGAATTATGATGTTTATCGGTAATTGGAAATTAGGTATTGCTGCAATTATACCGACACTTTTGAGTTTTGCAGTATTACCTTTGGCGAAAAAAAGAGAGGTTTCAGGATATAGCAAATATTTTAATACTTTAAGAGATAATTCTGAAATGTTTCAAGAAACTATAGAGCTGCAACAAGAAATAAGTAGCTTTAATCAATCGGAAAAAGTGAAAAAATCCTTGTATAAAAAAATGGAAGAAAGCGAAAAAATTCACTTCAATGTGGAATGTGTTTCTATGGCGGTTTTAGGTTTATCTAGTATTTTTTCATATATTAGCGTTGCTGTAGTAATAGCAGTTGGTATAAATCTTTTTATCAATAGTGAAATATCACTTTTGTACCTAATAGGATATATCATAGGAGCAATCAAAATAAAAGAACTGTTTGATATTTCAAAAGAAGGAACATTAGAGATGTTTTACATCGAACCTGCTGTAAGAAGAATTAAAGAAATGAAAAATGCACAACTCCAAGAAGGTGAAGATACAGCTCTTTCAAAATATGACATAGAGTTTAAAAATGTGTCCTTTGCTTATGATGATGACACTAAGGTATTAAAGGATATCAGTTTTACAGCAAAGCAGGGAGAAGTAACTGCACTTGTCGGTACGTCAGGCTCAGGCAAAACATCTATATTAAGACTTATATCAAGGCTTTATGATTATGATGATGGAAGTATCTTGATTGATGGTAAGGATATTAAGAAAATATCTACAGATTCATTATTTGGGAAAATTTCTATAGTTTTTCAAGATGTCACTTTATTTAACACAAGTATTTTGGAAAATATTCGCTTAGGAAAGGAAACGGCTACGGATGAAGAGGTAAAAGAGGCGGCAAAACTTGCCAATTGTATGGATTTTATTGATAAACTGCCGGAAAAGTTTGATGCTATGATTGGTGAAAACGGTGCAGAGCTATCAGGTGGAGAAAGACAAAGGTTGTCTATTGCAAGAGCTTTTTTAAAGGACGCTCCGATATTAATATTAGACGAAATATCAGCAAGCCTTGATGTCGACAATGAGAAAAAAATACAAGACAGTCTTAATAAATTGATAAAGGACAAGACCGTCATAGTTATTTCCCATAGATTAAAATCTATAGAAAATGTTGATAAAATCGTGGTAATTGATGATGGATATGTAGAAATGATAGGAAATCACGAAAAGCTTATAAAATCTTCAGATGTATATAAAAATCTCATTCAAAAAACAAAATTAGCAGAGCAATTTAATTACTAGGAGGAGAGTTATGAAAGAGAAAAAGCTAAAGACCAAAGATTTAGTTACTATAGGTGTATTTGCAGTCATTTACTTTGTGGTGATGTTCGCCGTTGGGATGATGGGTGTGGTTCCGATTTTATTTTTGGTATATCCAACAATCCTTGGCATTGTATCAGGTACAATCGTGATGTTATTTATGGCAAAGGTACAAAAGCCTTGGGCATTATTTATACTTGGGATACTATCTCCTTTTCTTATGTTTGCGATGGGGCACACTTATGTGCTGGCAGTCCATGCACTTGTGGTTATGTTTATTGCTGAAATGATAAGAAGAGCAGGAAATTATAATTCTTTTAAGTACAATGCGTTTGCATTTGCGATTTTTAATACTTGGATTTGTGGCTCACTAATGCAAATGCTTTGGGCAAAAGAAAAATATATTGAATTATCAATGATGATGGGAAAAGAATATGTAGATATTTTAGAAAAAGTGATTACTTATCCACATATGGCATTGGTTTATGCAGGGGCTATCGTTGGAGGAATTGTAGGAGCGTATATAGGTAAGGCACTTTTAAAGAAACACTTTACCAAGGCAGGTATAGTTTAATGCTCAGTGTAAGAAATAACAGATTAAATCCTAATCCCATAACAAAGCTATTTGTTGTGGGATTATTGGGGTTGACAGTTGTAAATTCTATTCACCCTTACTTTGAATGGGTGGCAGTATTTGTTATTTCCATCATGTATTATATAAATGGTTTTAAAAAAGACGCGGCTAAGAATATCGCAGTTTTTACTATTTTATTTTTTGTGCCCAATCTTGAGTTTTTATATCATTTACCATTTATTGTAAAAATAGCATTTTCTTTATTATTCGTCCTGCGTATGTTTTATATACCATTTGCGGCAGGAAAATTTTTGATTAAGACCTCTGATGTTGGCAGCATTATTTCTTCAATGGACTCACTAAAGATACCAAGTGCTGTATCTATACCGATAGCGGTAATGTTTAGGTTTTTCCCGTCATTTGTAGAGGAGAAAAATAATATCAAGCTGGCGATGAAAATAAGAGGGATAGAAACAAAAAATCCTATTAAATACTTGGAGTACGTTGCTGTACCACTGCTTATTATCTCTTCAAATATCGCTGATGACATTTCAAAGGCGGCAGAGACAAAATGTATCGCCAATCCTATAAAAAAGACAAGATACATCCCTGTAAGACTGCACCTAATTGATTTTATATATGCTATTACAATGACGGCTATAGTATCGGGAGGCTTTATATGCTTACATTAGAAAATTTATCCCTGTTTTATGGGCAAGATAATAAAGTGCTAGAGGACATCACTATGCAAGTATCAGACGGTGAATGCGTATTGTTAACCGGAAAAAGCGGGAGCGGAAAAACCTCTATTATAAATACTATCAACGGCTTAGCTTTTGAGTATGAAAATGCACACGTTACAGGGAAAATTTTAGTTAACGGCAAAGAAATAAAAAGCATGGAGCTGTATGAAATCTCACTTATGATAGCAAATGTTTTTCAAAATCCCAAGACACATTTTTTTAACGTGGATACAACCCTAGAGCTATTGTTTTATCTTGAAAATATGGGCATAGACAGAAAAGAAATGGATAAGCGTATGGAAAATATGCTGAAGATTTTTCCTATAGGGCATTTATTAGGACGAAGTATATTTGAACTTTCAGGAGGCGAAAAACAGATTTTGTGTGTCGCATCTTGCTATATTTCAGGGTGTAAAATTATAGTGCTGGATGAACCATCATCGAATTTAGATGACAAATATATTGAAATATTAAAAGAAATGCTACATATATTAAAGGACAAAGGTATAACATTAGTCCTTGCAGAGCATAGGATTTATTATTTAATGGATGTAGTCGATAGGGTTTTTGTTATTAAAAGTGGTAAGATAAGAAATATTTTTAACAAAAATGATATGTTGTCATTATCTAGTGAACAGTTAGCTAAATGGGGTATACGCAGTGCTAAAAAAGTAAAGTTGGACAATTTAAAAAAGCCATCGGGGCAAGATTTATTAATTAAAAAAATATATTATAATTTTGGAAATAAAGGAGCGTTAAGTATTGAGAATGTCACATTCAGCTTGGGCAAAATATATGGCATTGTAGGCAAAAATGGTTTTGGCAAATCGACTTTTTTACGTGTGATAACAGGACTTGAAGAAAAAGAAAAAAGTGAGATATTATTTCAAGGGAGACTTTTAACTAAAAAAGATAGATTAAAATATTCATCACTTGTAATGCAAGATGTCAATCATCAGCTTTTCACAAATTCTGTTGAAGAAGAAATGAAATTAGGCGTAAAAGCTTTAAAACAAGATAGGATAGATAAAATCTTGTCTGAACTTGGACTTGTGGGGTTAAAAGATAGACACCCGATGAGCCTATCAGGAGGACAAAAGCAAAGAGTAGCAATAGCCTCTATTTTATGCAAAAATTCTAAATTTATTTTCTTTGATGAGCCGACAAGTGGTATGGATTATAAAAATATGATAAGAATTTCTAAACTTATTAAAGAGGTGAGCAATAAGGACAATATCATTTTTATCGTATCACATGATGTTGAATTTTTAAACGAAACTGTAGATGGAATAATTTGTTTAGAAGATTTTAGGAGTTATGCGTAAATTCTTATTAAAAAGTTAAACTAATAATCACAAATAACAATTGACAAAGGTTATCATTTTTTTGTAAAATAATTCATACGAGGTGCTGTATGCAAAAAAAATCTAATTTGAGTATGGATTACATAAATTATATAAAGCTAAAGAAAATCTATATAATTTTTTTATTTATAATTTTAATTTTTTCTTTTGTTGTTTCCTTGAGCGTAGGTTCATCCTCAATGTCGGTTATAGATAGTATAAAAACTCTTATAGGTGAAGGTACTTCAAAAGAAATAAATATAATTTATAATATAAGGCTACCGAGAGTCCTAGGAGGTATGCTTGTAGGAGCAAGCATCGCTTTATCAGGAATGGTAATACAAACTGTTTTAAATAATCCGCTTGCCTCTCCATCAACTATTGGGATATCAGGAGCATCAGCTTTTGGAGCAAATATAGCTCTTATCATATTAGCACGTTTTGGAATGGAGATAAATTCTGAAATTACGGCAATTACGTCTTTTGCTTTTTCACTTATTTGTATGATACTGGTTATTTCGATTTCTGCATTAAGAGGAACGGATAAAACATCTGTTATTTTAGCAGGCGTTGCATTTAATTCACTGTTTACTGCCGGAACTACGGTTATACAATATTTTGCAGATGATACTGAAATTGCAACAGCGGTATCTTGGACATTTGGAGATTTAGGCAAGATTGATTATTACGAAGTAAAAATTGTCACTATAGTGCTTCTGATTTCATCGATTTTAATTTATGCTTTTAGATGGAAAATGAATTCAATGGATATGGGTGAGGCTACTGCTCACACTCTAGGAATAAATACTAAAAAAATGAGAAATTTATCCATTTTAATAGCTACAATAAATACTGGAGTTAGCGTTGCATTTGTAGGTATGATAGGTTTTGTCGGTTTATTAGCTCCACAAATAGCAAAGAGAATAGTCGCAGAAGATAAGAGGTATATGTTTCCATTTACATTACTTACAGGCTCTATAATTGTTTTGGCATCAGATGCTTTTGCAAGGACAATCGCATCTCCTTTGGTATTGCCTGTAGGAGCTGTCACTTCATTTTTAGGAGCTCCGATGTTTATATACATTTTACTTAAGGAGAGGTAATGAGCTTAATCAGTGTGAAAAACATTTCATTTAAGTATGAAAAGGAAAATATTCTTGATGATTTGAGCTTTGATATAGAATACGGAAATTTTATCTCCTTATTAGGGATAAATGGCTCAGGTAAGTCTACACTGCTTAAAAATATAAATAAAATTTTAAAGCCTAGTAGTGGAAAAATTTATGTAAACGGAAAAGAATTAAGTAGCATAAAAGGGCGAGAACTAGCTAAAAATATATCTACAGTAAATCAATATAATGACGCTCTAAGAAATACAGTGTATGATATGATTTTAGTAGGAAGAGTACCACATATGCAAAACGGGGCATCTAAGGAAGATTATAAAAAAGTAGAACAAATCATACAAAAACTGGAATTAGAAAAATATGCACTCAGAAATGCTAATACGTTAAGCGGAGGTGAATTTCAAAAGGTTGTTTTAGCAAGAGCTTTAGCTCAAGAACCAAAAGTGCTACTGCTCGATGAGCCTACAAGTAATCTTGATATAAAAAATCAAATTGAAGTAATGAGACTTGTATCGGACTATTGCAAAGAGAAAAAAATAGCTGTAATAGTAAGCATACATGATTTAAATCTAGCGTTGCAGTTTGCGGACAAGTTTTTATTACTAAAAAAGGGAAAGATTTATGACTATGGAGGTATTGAAGTTATAACTAACAAAGCCATTGTAGATGTTTATGGAATAGAAACGCAGATAATAAATCATAACAATAGAAAGCTTGTAGTGCTATGTTAGTTTTTATTAAAAATATACAAAAGTAAAGGAGAAGATATGAAAAAGATTATATTTACAGCATTGGCTCTAATAATGACGGTTAGCCTTATAGCTTGTAACAGTGCTGATACAAATGATACAAAGGCTAAGGATGAATTGAATGAACTTAATTCACCTTTTATCGTAACAGATGTAGCGGGTAGACAAGTAGAGTTTGATAAAACTCCACAGACAGTAGTTGCAATGGGACATGGAGTTTTAAAAAACTATGTCTACATAAATGGAGCGGATAAATTGGTTGGTATAGAAAAAACTGAAATAACTGGGAGCAAGCTAACCGGTCAATCAATAAATTATGCCTACCCTGAACTGAAAGAAATTAAAACAATAGGTGACGGTGGCTCGAAATTTACACCAAATTATGAATTATTAGCAGAAATCAATCCGGACGTTATATTTTGTGCTTACAATATTTCAAAAGAAGAATATGATGCCTTACAGGAAAAAACTAAGTCAAAGGTGGTAGCTCTTGATACGGGCACGTCACGCAAAGTATTTAATGATACTGTTTATAAAAATTTTGAAATAATCGGACAAGTTATGGGTAAGCAAGAAAGAGCACAAGAATTAATTTCATTTATTAAAGATATAAAAAAAGATATGGATAGCAGAAACCTGTCAACTGATGATAGCCCACAAATTTATGTGGGTGGAACATCTTTTAGAGGAACTCAAGGGATATTGTCTACGCAAAGTCATTATGAATTATTGGATTCAGTTGGAGCGAAGAATATAATGGATTCAATTACAGATAAAACCTCAATTATTATTGACAGTGAAAAATTAGCAGAGCTTAACCCTGAATTAATAATTATAGACCTTAGTGGAAAAAGCATTGTGCTTGAAGATATGCAAAAAAATGTTGAATTTTATAATAATCTAAATGCCTTTAAAAATCATAAAGTGTATTCTATTATGCCGTACTTTACTTATGGAATGAATTTTGATACAGCTATACTTGATATGTATTATGTGGGAAGTTTAGTGCATCCAAATTCATTTAAAGATTTAAATTTTGAAGATAAAGCAAAGTTAGTTTATGAAAAATTTGTTGGAAAAAATGTGCATGGCGATTTAATCAATAATTATCCTGAAGCGTATAAGGAGTTTGTTAAATAATGCAAATAACGATGAACCCAATAGGATATATAAGCTCACCTTATAAACAAAAGTCTCAGATACCTACTCAGAGTGTGTTGAGCGAAGAAACCGGCTCAATAAAGCTAAACAGTGAACTGATAGATGGACTTTATGGTTTAGTTGAAGGGCAATACATCGAAATATATTTTTACTTCGATAAGTCAGATAAATTAAATTTGGAGACTGAGCTTAAATTTAAGCATCATATTTCAGGAGAAATTCGAGGAGTTTTTGCAACTAGGTCACCTAATCGCCCAAATGGGATAGGCAAATCTATAGTTGAAATATTAGAAATAAGAGAAAATGTAATTAAATTTAAAGCAGTAGATATGTTGGACGGTACACCGGTACTGGACATTAAGCCGTATGTGGAGCGTTTGAACCCATAATACAAAAAAATATAAACTTTGGTTATTAATATTATTTGTTTACAATTATTGTTTGTGCGTGATATAATAAACAAAAAACCATTTTTGGGTCAAATTTTTAAATAATACTTAAATTAGGAGGTAATTATGTTTTTAGGAAATTTTATTGACAAAAAGAGAGCTTTACTTTTTGTAGGTGGTATTGTTGCAGGACAACTTTTAAACTCAAAGCCGGTACATGATGTTGCTGTAAATGCTGTAGTTGCAGGGGTAAAAACAAGAGATGCTGTAAAGGAAAAGATTGAAAACATCAAAGAAGAGGCACAAGACAAAATAGTAGCAGAAAAAGAAAAAGCATTGAAAGCCACACAAGCATAATTATGAAGTACAAAATAATATATGATGGCACAAATAGACTAAGGGTAAGATTTGGTAAATATGCCTTTAACAGATTTGAAGCAATGGGTGTGCAAGATTACATTAAAAGTTTTGATTTTGTGCAAGATAGCGTGGTTACTGCTAGTAATGGAGGAGTGTTAATCTATTATTTGGACGGCAGTAGAGGAGCGATATTTGACATTCTCAATTCTTTAAATAAAGAAAAAATATCATCACTTTCTTTTGAAGTTGATGAAGATTTGATTAAGCTTGAAAAAGATTTTAAGAGAAATGTTGTAGTATCTGTTGCACAAAGATTGATTATGCCAATTTTTATGCCTATGACTTTGGGCAGAATAATAACGCTTATTCGTAGTGCGAAATTTTTTAAAGAGGGTTTACAGTCTCTTTCAAAACTACAGCTCAATGTCAGTGTATTAGATGCGACATCTATTGCGGTAGCAATAGCTACTGGAGATTATTCTACAGCAAATAATGTGATGCTACTGCTTAGAATATCAGAAATGTTAGAAGATTATACAATGAGCAGTGCAAAATTGGAATTGGCAAAATCATTGCAAGTAAATGTGGATTTTGTTTGGGTATTGGAGAACGGACAACTAGTAAAAAAATCACTTTCAAAGATAAATCTTGGGGATATAGTGGTAGTCAATTCGGGAAATCTAATACCTGTTGATGGTACTGTATTAAGAAGTGAAGCTTATGTTAATGAGTCTGCTATGACAGGGGAGAGTATGCCTGTCAGAAAAAAAGAAGGTAGCACAGTATTTGCCGGTAGCGTAGTAGAAGAGGGAAATCTTGAGATAAATGTGACTGGAGTAAATACACAAACTAGAATTAGCAAGATACTTTCGCTCATAGACACTTCGCAAAATTTAAAGGCTGATATACAAAAAAATGCACAAAATATTTCAGACGGCATGGTAAAATATTCATTGATGTCTTTTTTTGGCATTTATGCACTTACTCGCAACATAACTCGTGCAATGTCAGTGCTTATGGTAGACTATAGTTGTGCTATAAGATTATCTACATCTATATCTGTAATAGCTTGCATTAGACAGGCTAGTGAAGAAAAGATTGTGATAAAAGGCGGTAAATTCCTAGAAGAATTTGCAAATGCGAATACTATAGTTTTTGATAAGACTGGTACTCTTACCCATGCCACTCCCCATTTGAATAAGATTATTACCTTTGATGGCTTTGATGAAAATGAGGCTCTCAAGATAGCGGCTTGCTTGGAAGAACATTTCCCACATTCAGTAGCTCGCAGCATTGTTAAAGCTGCTGAGGAGAGATACATTATCCATGAGGAAACTCATGCAAAGGTAAACTATATAGTGGCACATGGACTATCGTCTTATTATGGAGAAAAAAGAGCTTTGATAGGCAGCAGGCATTTTTTGGAAGACGATGAAAAGATTTGCTTGACTGATGAGCAAAAGAAAGTTGTTGAGAAGGAGTGCGCTGATTATTCGACCTTGTATTTGTCTTTGGACGATAAAATCATAGCAATATTTTGCATAGATGACCCGCCAAGAGCTGAGGCAAAAGAGGTAATAGGTAGACTTAAAAATAGCGGGTTTAAAAATATAGTTATGATTACCGGTGACAACGAAAATGTGGCAAAAAGGGTAAGTGAAAAATTAGGTATAACTGATTTTTATGCCAATGTATTACCTGATGAAAAGTATTCAATAGTGCAGGAAATGAAAAAAAGAGGGCAAAAAGTGGCAATGGTAGGTGACGGAATAAACGATGCTCCGGCACTTAGTGCAGCCAATGTTTCACTAGCTATGAAAGACTCATCAGATATTGCAAGAGAGGTTTGCGACATAACACTACTTTCATCAGATTTGAATGATTTGATTGAGCTTAGAATACTTTCTAAAAAGTTATTTGATAAAGTAAAGAAAAATTATGTTCAAATAGCTGTATTTAACTCTTCTTTGATAGCTATGGGTATAGGTCAGCTTATTACACCGGGGTTGCTATCATTGTTACACAATTCGTCTACAGTATATTTTTGTATAACTTCATCAAAAAAAATACCTATGAAGGGTAATATGTAAGTATTTTTGAAATTTTTTAAAGTCTTTAGATTTTGTATAAATAATTGTATACAGAATTTTAAGATATTTGATAAATCCAACACACTAAAATATAATTATTTGATTGATTAAAAGATGGCAATTTTTCTTATAAAGTTTAAGAAAGATTGCCATTTTATTTTAGGTCACTTTAAATTTATTTAACAATTTTACTATAAGTATTGATTTTATTTTATAAAAATGTAATAAATATTAGTGGAAAAAATATATTCATTAAAGGACTATTTATACTAAATTACTTTGAAAATTGTAGCATACATATTAAAAAGAAATTTATG
>NZ_MBEW02000027.1 GCF_001693775.2 Criibacterium bergeronii
GGTCAGAAATATTATACGCTTGTATCTTTCTTTTTCTTGTGCACCTGTATAATAATGTATATATTTTAGAAGTATATACATTATATTTAAGACCATTATCTATTTAAAAAATCAAAAATGCAAAAAGTGATGAATTAGTTATATTATACTGATTCATCACTTTTTTAGTTTTTATACATAGTCATTGAAAAAATTTTCTTTTCTTTGGAAGATTTTTTCTAAAACTTTTAACTTATTTTTATTAATATTTATATTTCTTAGCTTGAGCAAGTCTTTTATCTCTATTTGCCCAAAATATAACAGTGTGAAATCTGAAATATCCAATGTCATATCTGCATTTTCATTATTTAGAGATTTCTTGCTGAGTGAAAAAGTTTTATTATTTTCTTCAATGATACTGTCTTTTATTTCTATAGTTACATCTTCATCAATATCAAGAATTTCAATCGCTTTTTGCACGTCCAGTATTCTTACCATCATAAATGGCTCTAGCTTGTAGCTTACTTTATTATCTGAGACTAAATAGTTTTTTAAAAAGCCATTAGACATATCGTGCAATACTACTGAATTTGTCTGTGTGTAGTGTAATTTTATCATTGCGAAAAACGCATCATAAACTTCAGCACTATTTCCATATATTTCTTTTACAAAGACATTTTTACCATTTCCAAATCTAGGAGAAAAAATCATATAACCCTCTAGTCTGTCCTCTATATACGCCAAGTAAATAGCTAAATTGTCCAGCTCAAGCTCTTTATTTCTCTGAGTAAAATATTTTTTATCCCTTTTTATATAGCTAAATTTATCTGACATTACACTGTTATAAAAATCTGCCAACTCTTCAAAATTTTCTATTTTCGCTCTTATTATTCTAACATTTTTTGGAGATTTTACGTCTATTCTATCAAATGGCAGTGCAACTGAAAACATATCAAATATATTTGTAAAGCCATACCTAGTGTATATTTTGCTGTCTATAGCCATTAGTAAGCTAAATACTCTGCCCAAGTTTATTTCATGCTTTAAGGCATATCTAATAAGCTCAGTTACCCTGCCCTCACCTCTCCTATTGGCAAGTGTAGATACTCCCACTATATATGATGCGTCTGTAACTGTATTGTTTACGCTCAGTTTATAAGGATTAAGCATCAATGAGCTAACCACTTCACCATTGTCTTTGCTCACTAAATTATAATCTAAAGCATATCTTTCTTCAAAATAGTATTTTACAAAGCTTTCATCATCATCAAAACAGTAATGCCATAAATCTATAACCTGCAATTTATCTTTTTGATTAGCAAATTCAATACTCATAATTTACTCCAATTTTTTACTTACAAAAAATGTATTTTAATCTTCATTAAAATACATTTAGCGTATCTGATACAAACGAATATTATATCACGAATTTATATTTAATTTATTTTTCTATAAGTGTATATTTTTCAACTAATTCTATTGGATAATAGGACTCCTTGGCTTTTCTAAGATTTTCCAAGCCTAGGTCGTCCTCACGATTTACATAGGCAACGTTTGGAAATTCTTCACATAAGAATATCTTGTTTATAGCAGGATAAAGTCCTCTTATGTCAGGGTTTGCCTTTTCTATATGGATGCAAACTGTATCAGCCTTTAGCATATCTCCAAAAGTAAAAGCCTCCAGTCTGCCATCTATGTAGATACCGCCCACTTTAGTATCCTTGTGCATTTCATAATGTGAAAATATTTTTTCAATCGCTTGTCTTTCGATTAGTATTGTATCGTCTACAGTCTTTTCCACTGCCCATCTTCTGAGCATTTCTAAAGCCTCATCAAATTGCTCTCTATTTGTCAGCCTTTTGTATTCATATCTTCCTTGATATTGCTTAATAAAGGAATTGAAATGATTTTTTTTTGAATGGAGCTTTCTGCCTGAAAGCGTACGAAGTTTTTCCGCATCATACATATAATCAAAAACATCTCTGTCTTTATAGATTTCAAATCTTGACGGATAATCCTGCTCTATAAACTCAGCATATTCCTTGGGTACAGCTCTCATGATTATTTTATCCGTATTAAAACAATTTATAAAAATTTTTTTTAGCTCTTTTAAATCTCTTTCCCATCTTTTTTTCTTTGAAATTGGTACAAGAGAAAAATAACTCTTATTATCTATACCATATATATACATTGTATCGTCATTTTCCATTACTTTAGTGTTATATAAATGCTGCCACATATATAATGTCATAAAGCTGTACTCACAAGCTTTATAATCAACCAAGTCCATATATCCTTTAATCAAGTCCTTTTGACTAAGGTCTATAACATGAGCAGTACACATTGCATCACAAGACAAGATAAAACCCCCAATTATTTGTAATTTATTATAAAATTTCTCTCATATAATACCCAAAATTTACAGATATTACACTTTTTAAGCGTTTAATTTATACTAAACCGCTATAAATTAAAGGTCTAATAGTTGAACTTTAAAGCCAATTATCAGACCTTTTTATATATTTTTATCCAATGTCGTCTACTGAAACATTTTTATAATAAAAATCGTAGTACACGCCCTTTTTCTTTAGTAGCTCTTCATGCGTACCATACTCTGCAATACCGTTTGTTGTCAAAACATAAATCACATCTGAGTCTTTTATAGTAGAGAGTCTATGGGCAATAGTGATAGTTGTCCTACCCTTTGCCAATGACTCCAGCGATTGTTGTACTATAGCCTCACTTGTGTTGTCTAAGGCAGAGGTTGCCTCGTCTAAAATTAGTATAGGCGGATTTTTCAAAAACACCCTTGCTATGCTAACCCTCTGCTTTTGTCCTCCTGAAAGCTTTGCTCCTCTTTCTCCTATATAGGTATCAAATCCGTCAGGTAGCTCCATAATAAAATCATATGCTCCGGCTAATTTTGACGCCTCTTCAATTTCCTCTATAGTCGCATCTTTTTTGCCGTATGCAATATTTTCTCTGACTGTACCCGAAAATAAATACACCTCCTGCTGAACTATGCCTATATTGTCACGCAGGCTTTTTTGCTTGATATCCTTTATATCAATGTCATCTATAGTAATTCTACCTGAATTCACGTCATAAAATCTTGGTATCAGATTGGAAATAGTAGTCTTGCCTACTCCTGACGTGCCCACAAAGGCTACCTTTTGCCCACTTTTTATATTAAAATTCAAGCCATCTAATACATAATCTTCGCTGTCATCATAAGAAAAATGCACATCATCAAAGGCAATATCTCCTTTGACGTCTTTAAGCTCTATTGCATTTTCTTTGTCTATTATGTCATTTTTGGTAGACATTATTTCTGTAAATCGCTCTATACCTGACATACCCTTTTGGAACTGCTCCATAAAATCCACAATTCTTTTTACTGTAGCAAGCAGCATATTTACATATAAGGTGTAAATAAACATATCTGATGGAGTAATTTGCCCTTTTAGTAGCAAAATGCCTCCAAAAACTATTACTATTATATACATCAAGCCGTCAAAAAGTCTTGATACAGTATGAAATGCAGCTAAATATTTATAAAAGCTCTTTTTTATGCCTAAAAATCTTAGATTTTCTTTATGAAATTTTTCGATTTCTAATTCTTCGTTGGCAAATGACTTTACAACCTTTGCCCCCAAAATATTATTTTCAATACCTGAGTTTAGCTCACCGGTTTGAAATCTTTGCTGTTTTTGAGTATGCCTCATAAATATATTATATTTAGAAATAGATATAACCATTATAGGTAATACCATAAAAATTGCCAATGTAAGTGGTACATTTATTCGAATTAAAATCAAAAATGAAATTAATACTTTTATAAAACCTATAAAAAATTCCTCGGGACAGTGATGAGCAAATTCTGTCACATCAAATAAATCCGTAGTAATGCTCGCAAGTATCTGACCTGTCTTATGAGTATTGTAATATGAATAAGGTAGCTGCTGTATGTGGGAAAATACGTCATATCTCATATCGGTTTCAATCTTTGCCCCGATTACGTGCCCTATATTTGCCATAAAATAGTTTGCAACTGTATCCAATATTCTCACAACTAAATATATAATTCCAAGCTTAATTATCAAATCAAGTGTAAGGTTGGCTATATCATTTTGTGCTGTACTTGTAAGCTTTCTCAAAAGGAGTGGCAAAACTAGGTCGCACATTGTCGAAAATGCTGCACAAAATAAATCTAAAAAAACTATCCATTTGTATTTTACAAAATATGGGGCAAATCTTTTTATTAAATAATAAGTGCTATGCCTTCTTTTTGTAATTGTTTCTTCCATAAATCTTTCCTTCTACTTAAATACGCCTTGACTCCTCCAAATATCCTCAATAGCATCGAACCTAGATTTTACTTCCTCTTTTTTCTTATTGCTTATTGAAACTATTATTGCATTAATTAGGCTAAGTGGTGCTACAAGTGAGTCTACTATAGACGACATACTGTTTACAGCAATTAATGAATAATCGGCAAATTCACATATAGGAGATGACTTAGCATCGGTAATTGCTATTAAATTTGCATTCTTGCTTTTAGCATAATTCATCAAATCATAGGTCTTTGTAGTATATCTTGGGAAACTAATACCGATTAGCATATCATCACTATTTATATCTACGATTTGTTCAAATACATCTGTATATGTGTACTTAATCAGTTTCACATTTTCAATCATAAGCCCTAAATAATATGCAAAATATTCGCTAAGGGAGGTTGACGTTCTAAGACCTACTATGTAAATCGTGCCCTTGCAGCTTAGTATTTTCTCTATTATGCTGTCAAAATCATTTATGTCTATTTGAGATAGGCTCTGCTTGATATTTTCCATATCCTTTTTCATTACGCTTTCAAGGATTTTATTTTCGCCGTTGTTGTATAGGTTTAATTTTGACCTTTGGGTAATTGTAAGCTGTTTTTTTACCATTTCCTGCAAGTCCTTTTGCAAGCTTGGATATCCATCATAGCCTAGAGCATAAGAAAATCTTACTACTGTAGACTCACTGACGTGTGCCTCTTTGCCTAAATTTGACGCTGTTAAAAAAACTGAGGTATCAAAGTTTTTTAAAATAAAATCTGCAATTTTTTTATGACCTTTGCTAAATTTGTCATATTTTCTTCTTATCTGCAGAAAAACATCTGCTGAGTTATTCATAATTTACCTTCTCACTAATTAATGTTATTCTAATCATATTTGACATTTTTTAAAAACAAACCATGCGGTTTAGCTGTAGGTCCTGCATAAATTCTATTTTTTAAATTCATAATAGAAATTATATCTTTTTCCTCTTGTCCAATCCCTATTTTGACTAAAGTACCTACAATAATCCTAACCATATTATATAAAAATCCATTTCCTGTAATTTCATAAGTTATAAGGTCATGATTTTTAATAAACTTGGAATTATAAATAGTTCTTACCGGATTTTTTTCTATGCCTTGAACAGTTTTATAAAATGAAGTGAAATCATGCTCACCTATTAATAGTGATGCATTTTTTTGCATAAGCTCAATATCAAGCTCTGCTCCAACCTGCAAGGCATATTTATTATAAAAGGGATTTAAAATCCTGCTGTTGTAAATATTATAAATATAAGTCTTTCTTTTTGAAGAAAATCTTGCGTTAAAATCGTCTTTGACAATTTCCGCCTTTAATACTCTTATATCCTCCGGTAAATACGCATTTATTGCATAATGAAGTTTGTCTGCTGGTATGCCAGTATCTAGCTGCATACTTGCTACTTGGCAAAGAGCGTGTACTCCGGCGTCAGTCCTGCCTGATGCAGTTAATATCACTTTTTTTTGTGTAGCAGCGTAGACTGCCTTTTGCATTACATTTTGAATGGTCAATTCGTTACTTTTTTGCTCCTGCCAGCCGTGATAATTAGTGCCGTCATAAGTTATATCAAGCTTGTAATTTTTGTCCATAAATCATTTCTTCCTGTGACAATCATAAGCACAAAAAACGCTACTAATAAAAAGTAAGCATTAAAATCTCTTTGCTTGTATGAAATTTGTTTCATTTTGGTTCTTTTTATATCTGAGCCATAGCATCTTGCCTCCATAGCCATTGCAAGCTCATCTGCTCTACGAAATGCACTTACAAATAATGGCACTAGTATTGGTATCATGCTTTTTGCTCTGCTTATGACATTTTTACTTTCAAAATCTGCACCTCTAGCCATCTGAGCCTTCATGATTTTGTCAGTCTCGTCTAAAAGCGTAGGAATAAATCTAAGTGCAATTGTAATCATCATTGCAAGCTCTTGAGCCGGAAACCCAAATCTTGCAAGTGGAGAAAATATTTTTTCTAAAGCATCGGTAAGCTCAATCGGACTTGTTGTAAGGGTAAGTAGCGATGTTCCAACCATTAAGAAAAATAATCTCAATGCCATAAATACTGCAAAATCCAAACCCTCTTTAGTAATGGTCAACAAGCCGTACTTAAAAAGCACTGTATCTCCTTGAGTGAAAATAATATTTATCACAAAGGTAAATATTATAAGATATAGTATTCCCTTTATTCCTTTTAATACAAAGCCAAGTGGCACTTTGCTCATTTTTATTAAAGTTAAAAGAAATATCCCTGCAATTAAATATGCAAAATATCTATCTATCAAAAATACGCTTATCATAAAAACAAAGGTAAAAAATATTTTAACCCTTGGGTCTAGCTTGTGAATGATTGAACCGGTGGGATAATACTGCCCTATACTTATATTACTTAGCAACTTTTCCTCCGATATTTTTAATTATTTCTGATTTTATCTGTTCAATTCTGAGCACCTCATCAGATATACTGTAACCGCATTTATTTAATATGTTTTTTAACTTGATAGCATCCGGCACGTCCAGTCCAATTTCTTTTAGACGCTCCTCATTTTTAAATACATTTACCGGAGTGTCAAAATATTCTATCTGCCCTTTGTTCATTACCAACAATCTGTCTGCAATTTCTGACACATCACTCATGGAATGGGATACCAAAATTATTGTATTATTTGTTTTTGCGTGGATTTTTTTAATGTTACCTAGGATTTCATTTTTTGCTTTTGGATCAAGACCTGCGGCAGGCTCATCTAAAATAAGCACCTCCGGTGACATCGCAAGCACTCCCGCAATAGCTACTCTTCTTTTTTGACCTCCGGAAAGCTCAAATGGTGATTTGTCCTTGTACTTTTCAAAAGACATTCCAACTAAATCCATTGAGGTTTTTACTCTTTTATTTATTTCTTCATCGCTAAGTCCCATATTTTTTGGACCAAAGGCGATATCTTTTTGGACTGTTTCATCAAATAATTGGTATTCAGGATATTGAAAAACAAGACCTACTTTTCTTCTTACCTCTGTAAGCTTTGCATTTTGTTTTGTTATATCCACTCCATTTATTACTATACTTCCACTTGTCGGCTTAATCAAGCCATTAAGCTGCTGTATTAATGTGGATTTACCACTGCCTGTATGACCTATTAAAGCTACAAACTCTCCTGTTTTTATTTCAAAGCTCACATTTTTTAATGCTACTGTCTCAAACGGAGTGTTTGGAGAATATATAAAATTTAAATTGCTTACAACAATTGACATAAAGCATCCTTCATTTCTTGTATTGTTAATATACTTTTATCGATTTTTATACCCTCTTTATTCAAAAGATATGAAAGGTATGTCATAGGAGGCACATCAAGACCAAGTGACTTTATCTTGTCAACCTGACTGAAAATTTCTTTTGGTGTGCCTTGCATTGCAATCTTACCACTATCCATTATATAGATATAATCTGCATCAACTGTCTCTTCCATATAATGGGTTATGTGAATAACAGTAATATTTTCATTTTTATTTAAAAATTTAACTGTATTCATTAAATCCTGTCTGCCCTTTGGGTCAAGCATGGCAGTGGACTCATCAAGTATGATGCAATCAGGGTGCATTGCCAATATTCCTGCTATTGCAACCTTTTGCTTTTGCCCTCCGGATAATAAATGTGGAGCTTTGTGCTTAAACTCAGTAATCTTTACAGTTTCAAGAGCCTCATCGACCCTTTTTCTTATTTCTGAGGACTTAATACCAAGATTTTCCGCTCCAAAAGCTACGTCGTCCTCTACAATTGTGGCAACAATTTGGTTGTCAGGATTTTGAAATACCATACCACATTTTTTTCTAATTTTATAAGTATCCTCCGCCTTGCTAGCGTCATATCCGTCAATGATAACTGTACCTGAGGTTGGTTTTAAAATTGCATTTAAATTTTTTGCTAATGTAGATTTACCTGAGCCGTTATGCCCTAACACTGCAATAAATTTACCCTTAGGAAATGATAAGGTTATGTCGTCTATGGCTCTGTTGACTGCGTCTAAATCCTTATACTCATATATCAAATTTTTTATTTCTATAAACTGTGACATCTAGTCTCCATCAATAATCTATTAAAAATTGTAATCCGTTTTAATTTGCAATTTACAATCGTTATTTCGTCAAAATTACTTGCTAATGATACCATAATTATGCAAAATTTTCAACATTTAGATAATAAAACGAAATATTTAATGCAAATTTTTGATATAAGTTATCAGAAAATTTAAAATATTATATTTAAAGCTTTTTTCAACATATTGCTTTTTAAGGCTATTTGAAACAATTTTCTTATTTATATTGCCACCTTTTAGCTTTACATTGGATAATGGTGCTACACTATAAAAGTAGACAAATAATAAGACAAGATGTATCATAAAAATAAACACAAAAACAAGGAG
This sequence comes from Criibacterium bergeronii, assembly GCF_001693775.2. GTDB lineage: Bacteria > Bacillota > Clostridia > Peptostreptococcales > Filifactoraceae > Peptoanaerobacter > Peptoanaerobacter bergeronii. The sequence goes on from NZ_MBEW02000027.1 coordinate 8,755, forward strand.
GTTTTATGCCAAACAAAGGAATAAGATATGACTAAGATTTTAAAAAAACTATTGTAGATTTGCACCAATGAAAATAAAGTCTGCAAAAACCATCTAAAACAGCAATTTAACCAAGATGCTCCTAACAAAATATGGGCAAGTGATTTTACTTACGTAAAAGTAAACAGTCATTGGTATTATTTGTGTGTTGTTATGGACTTGTTTTCAAGAAAGATAATTGGCTGGAATTTATCTTCAAAACACGATGTAGATCTTGTAAAAACAGCATTTGAAAAAGCATACGAAAAAAGAAAATATCCAAAATCGTTAATGTTTCATTCTGACAGAGGCTATAAGTACAACTCAACATCCTTTAGAAATCTGTTAGAAAGCTATGGAGTTTGCCGGTCTTTGTCTAAAAAAGGCTATCCTTATGACAATGCCTGTTTGGAGAGTTTCTTTAAGCAAATGAAATCAGAAGAAATAGAAAGCAGAACTTATAAGAACATAAAAGAGTTATATTTTTCTTGTTTCGAATACATCCAAAGGTACAACAATAAAAGACCTCACGGTTCACTTGGTTACTTAACTCCAAATGAGTACGAGAAAAAATATCAAGAAATGAGTGTGTAATTTTTTATATTTATTAGAAAAAATATTCCAAAAATGTGTCCAAAGTATTGACTGCTACGCAGCCAACCCTTTCTGTTTATTATGGTGATTAACATTTTAGGACATTTCGTGTATAAGTGCAATTTTTTTTTGCAAAAAAATATCTGCTGAGGTCTACCCCCCACAACAGATATTATAGAACCTGAAAAAATGCAGTTGTGTTTTACGAGTGGGATTGCTAACGCTGCGAGCGTAAAAAAGCAAAAGTGCACCGAGAAAAATACAACTGCATTTTAAATCAGATTTTAGTATTATTTATTTTTGTCTACAAATTTTCATCATATCTGTTCTTATTAGGAATATACACCTTAGCTGATACTGCCCATATTGCAAGTTCTGCTTTGTTATCACAACCCACCTTTTGACACATATGCAGGATATGGCTTTTTATAGTGGATTCCTGCACATTCATGTGACTTGCAATCTTTTTCACGCTTACATATTGCAAAAGCAAATATAAAACTCTTAGCTCAGTAGGTGTAAATTCTGATAAATTTGCATTTCCGATTTGTATATCCGGTATTTTTTCCGGATAAATATGCTCTCCGTTCATAGTCCTTTGTATAACCTCAGATAGAGATATTTTACTAAAATCCTTTAGCCAAAAACTCTCAGCTCCAGCACTTTCTGCCAGTGCAAACATTCTTATATCTATATACGATGTAGTGATGATTATCTTTGTATTTGGAAATTTTTCCTTGAGCTTTAACGTTGCCTCTATACCATTTTTATCACCTTTTGTATTTATATCCATCAAGATTAAATCGACTTTTTTAACATCACAAAACACAAAGGCGTCTTCAGCGGAGCTTAATGTGCCAAGTACTTCATAACCACTTAGGTTTTCTTTTATATCGTGTATATATGCACTTTGTATGTTCCTTTCGTCATCTACTATCAAGACATTATACATAAAGCTCTATCACTCCTTTTTTTATTTTTCACTACAATTATACTCCTTAAACAAAGATATATCTATAGTTTTTATGCGTTGTAAATAAAATTTGTAGCTACTTAGATGGTGTTGTTATCTCCAAAATAACCTATTGCAAAATCATCCTGCACTATATAAGAGCCATCTTCACCACTAAGCTCTACTGTTGTAGTGCTCACCTTGTCGCCTGATTTTACCTCTATTTCAAAGGTAGGTACAATTTCTCCAATCATTACCTGCAATACCATAGCTGAGCAACCATCTTTTGCTACCATGCTTGCAAGCCTCTTTTCTCTTTTGAGATTACTTGTATTCTCATCAAACTCTACCTTGTATACATTCACCTCATCGCCGATATATCTAGGTATCAAAACAAACTCTGTATCTGCACTGGGCATTTTGATAGCGACACTTGGCATATTTTCACAACCTGCAAAAAGTGTTTCATATACTCCGAAGTCGGAGGTTTTTACTATTGCCATATCAATATTTTTGGGATAATCCTCAGTCTCAAACCAATTGGTCTGCATTTTTTTTGATGAATACATTTTTTTTAATGTCATAGACTTAGCTCTTGTTATTACTACTGCTCCTTCTTCGCCATACCAGCTCACATCTCTACCGCTGTCTGGTTCTTGTCTTGTATAGCCAAGCAAGTCTGCTAGATAAGCTACAGATATAAATATTCTACCGTTTTTTACCATGTAGCGTGTGTAGCCTGTAGACGCATCATAGTATGCACTTTTTTGTATATTCAAAATGTACGGATTGTTGTCACTTTTATCCACAAATCTAGCCTGCTTGATGCTGGAGTCATATTCTACAGTCATGCCTAGTGCCTCTGCTGCCGCTCTCATTGGTACCATAGTACGATTTTGTAATATAAACGGTGCTTGGTCAATATACTTTTCATCATTGTCTATATACACTCTGTCCTCACCGATGTGGAATGTAACTATGGTTACTTCCTTTCCATTATCATCGTTGTCGTTTGCGTAGCCTTGCTGGTTTTCATCACTTTTGCTATTTTGAGGTTGTTTGTCATAGTTTTCGTTTTTTGTTTTGTTTGACGTATTTTGTCCTTGATTGTTGTAATTACTATTTTGTGTGCTCGATGGCTTATCTATTGTCCTAGTTTTTTGACTTGAGCTACTTGCTGCGTCTTGGTTGCTGCCACCGCTAGGTAAATTGTTGCGATATGCCTTTTTATAGATTAGTTTCGCATTTCCACGTCTATTTTTATCAAAGGTCATAGTTTGAGACGGCTCATATCTTACAAATTCCATAGTAGTTATATCTTCTTTGTAAGCTGACAAATTAAGGCTTTCCCCTTCGCTACCTTCTATCAGCTTTTGAGCCAATATCTTATGTCCACTCTCAGACAAATAGTTTATATAGATGTAGCATCCGCCCTGCTGCTTATCGGCTTGATAATTATTTTGCTCTTTGTCATTAGCAGATTGTTTATCATTTCCCCTCTGCCTTTGCTCTTCTTCTCTACTTCTCATTGCCTCTTCGGGAGTAATGCTTTGCATTTGATTGTATGGATAGTCCGGATTGTTTTCTTCATATACACTATATCCATAGGATATGTTGGTGCAGATAAGCATAGCAACAGCTAAGGTTGCTAGTATCTTAATTTTTCTCATTTATAATCCTCCTAACTTTGGCAATCCTAAACACTAATTTAATTAATTCACTATAAGAATAATATACAAATTACCGACAAGAATAAATTAAAAGTCATAAATCCTTGCACTTTTTATTTAGTATTGCACTTGTATTACAAATATAAAACCTCTAACATAAGATTATTTCTTTTAAATATTTTTGTCTTTACAAGTTGCCTTTTGGTAGTTCTATCTTGTTTTCATCGTGCATTAGTCTATTTACCATAGCTGCGACTTCTGCTCTTTTGATGTAGTCATAAGGGTGAAAGTCCATATTATCATCGCCCACTGCTACACCCATACGATAGAGGGTGAGTATTTCATCAGCGTGAGCTGAGTTGCCGTTTGCTACGTCTGATATGTTTGTCAGTGGTACATTCGGATTTGGAATGAATTTATTTTGCCTTTGGTCGCACCTAGATAGCATAGCCGCCACCTCGTGCCTTTCTGCATATCTGCCGTACGCTCCTAGCCAGTTTTCTGCGTCCTCAAGTTTCATATTGCCATTATCTATGTCTTCATTTTGATATATCCCTTTTTCATAGCAATATTTGACGTACGTCATATACCACTTTTCGCCATTTCTAGCTGACATTTCCGGATTGTTACCTGACAGATTTGCATTTACCTTGGCAGCTATCACCGCTATTTCTGCTAGGGTGACATTGTCCTCAGGGGCAAATTTTGTGTCCGATTTGCCATTCATTATGCCGTCCTTGTAGGCTTGATATACATCTGCTAGATACCAAGAGCCATTTCCTATGTCTAAAAAAGGTAGGTCTGTAAAATCTTCTCCCACTGCCAAGGAGCTTGTCATAGGACAAATAGCTAAAAATAGCATAGCACTTAAAATAGTCACTGCAATTTTTTTCAAATACATCACCTCCATAGACAAAATAGCAAAAACAAAAATTTTAAGTTAAACACATTTGCAGCTTTCAATCTTTTACTAATTTACTTTTAAAAAAAGTTTCTCCAATATTAAAATCGAAGATATGTTTAACCTATTTCTAATTGACGGCGAATATCTCCTTATATGTGTCAGTTGCTACGTCGTATTCCATCATCAGCATACCGCCACTAGCTATAAAATAATGTCCTACCAGCTCTGCTACATCAGGATTTTTTGGGTTGTCTTTTCTGACAGTGAGCGTATATCCATCTGCCACATATCCGTCACCATAAGGCTGTTTAGCCTCCATCACGTCAAATACATATAGCACGTCATTTTCGCCTACTATACCTAATATTTTTAACCTTTCGATTACCTCTTCTCCTGCATTGTTTTTGTTGATATATGCACCCAAGTATCCGTCAAAGTTGTCATAAAGTGTTACTGTCTTGCTTGCATTATCCCATTCTACGTCCATACCAAACATCTCTGACAAGGCTCTGAGCGGAACCATAGTCCTGCCGTTTAATATAAATGGAGCGGTGTCTAACACTACCGGATGGTCATCATCATTTACCCACATATTTTTGTCGCCTATATACAAAAATATTTCTAACTCATCATCAAACACCCATATTTGTTTTATTGCTTCGTTGTAATTAACCTTAGCACCACAAGCCTCCGCTATCACACGAAGTGGCACAAATACGCGTGAGTTTCTTATAACTGGCATCTGGTCTGACGATAAGTTCGCTCCGTTGTAAATGATATCTATTGCATCAGAGCTTGTAGAAAAAAGTCCTATAGTCAATACAAGTGTTAATATCAACAATAACCCCTTGGATATTTTTTTCATGGTATCTCCTTTCCTAATACTAACTTACATAAGAAAATATAGTATTAGTTTTAATTATAAAAATTTTTGCATGAGGTAGTAGCATAAATTTCTTTTTAATATATATGTTATAATTTTCAAAGTAATTTAGCCTAAAAATTGCCTCCGCCTCCGCCGTGAGTTTCTCCTGACGAAGAAGTGTGCGTGTCGCTACCGGAATTTTTTTCCTTTCTCACCGATTGAACAGTGTGGTACAAGAAAATGTCTTGCGAATTCATCAGGTTCATACTACCTGCTCTTTCGTAAGATGCAGCAGATTTTTGTTTTCTGACTGTTTTTAAATCCGACTTTGCCATTTGTGTTCTAGCAAATCCTCCGCCCAATCCCGCTACAAGTCCTATAGGTATGAAAAAAAGTGGGAATGGTTTTTTAGGCATATGTCCTGTATCGAATGGCTTGCCGTTTTTTGCCTCTGTAATAAACATATCGCAAAGCTGAGCATATTTTGTGAATGCGGTTATGTAATCACTGTCACTCAAATATGGCACAAACTCATCTGCAATGTATCCTCTGCCTGCGTCAGTGATAGCAGTAATGCCGTAGCCTGCTGTAGATATATACCATTCACTGTATTCCATATTGACAAGTAACAATATCCCGTCTTGACCAAGCCAATATTCATCATAATAATCATCGGCAAATTCCTCAGGTGTACATTCGTCTATGCTGTCCATAGTCACTATTGCCACATTTACTCCCTGCCTGTCAGATATTTCTTCTAATTTTGCTGACAGCTCTGTTTTTTCGCTGTCATCTAGTAGATTAGCCTCATCGTTAAGCAAGCCTTGAGCAAATGAACGGCCTGTTATAAAGAATAGACAAAGCATAAGTGAAGATAAAAATAGTGTAATTTTCTTTTTCATGTTTTGCCCTCCCTTTACATAAATAAAAACCAATAAGCCGTCAAAATCAACATAGCAATGACTGAAAAAATCGCTCCGCTAATAGCTGTCATACGCATAGCTGCACTGCTATCCACCGGTAAATCTCCGACAAACTTGCCCGTCTGTCCATTCATAGCAAAGGTGTATTTTTGGTTATTCCATGTGGTGTTTAACACCCACACCGGATAAAGAGCATATTTTGCTATTCCATTTTTGAGCTGTATACCTGAATAATCAGGGAATACTGTCGTGTATCCTTTAACCGTTTTCAAAAAAGAGTCCTCTGCCGACTGCTTTACTCTCTCATTTGCTCTAAGTATGCTACCCTCTGCGTCAATGTCGTACTTATCCGCTACATAGCCTGCTAGATATGCAGTCTTAAAATCTACTGCATCCTTTATATCAAACGGCTCTATGGACTCCATAAGCTCATCCTCCATCTTTTGTGAGCCATCGACCGGCACATTGTCAAAGCCTATAGTGCCACTTCTCCTTAGAGTAAAAAAGCTGGTGTCTGTATATTCATAGCTACTGTCACTCCACTTGCGTACTTGTGTCGCTTTGTATGTGATGTCGGCATATACATCTGCATCAAACAGCCAAAATGGCACATATACTCCCATCACCTTGTCGATGTGATTTTGGTCTTTAAATATTTTCGGCAACAGCTTTTTACCTGATAAGTGTCTTTCCAAGGCTGCCTTGGCAGCTTTTTTATCCAGCTTAAAAGGTATCACTAGGTCAGGCTTTAGCATACCGCTAAATGTGCTAGGCATAACCACTGAGTTACCACAATACGGACAAGCTGTAGAGCCCATTGTATCATCACCTACTATTTCACCTCCACATGATTTGCAGGTGTATGTTTTTAAGCCCTTTGTCTCATTTTCTTCCCACTGCTGTCCTGCTGTAGTATCCCATTTCATTTCGTCTGCCGGCTTATTTTTTCCGGCGTCATCGTAGCTCTTAAAAGCCTCTGCATCTACCTCCGTACCGCAGTATTCACATTTCATCTTTTGACTTTTGCTGTCAAAGACTAACGTACCACCGCAAGCTGGGCATTTAAATTCGTTTATATCTGCCAATTTACTCATCTCCTCTGACAGTTGTATTGAAGATTTACAAAATAGTAGCAAAATATACAAAAGTAAAACAAGCTTGATTTGCATTTTGCAAAACGTATCATTACTTTTGTATATTTCTACTAAAATTTATACTAAACATCACCTGAATTTTGGAAAAGCCTCCTATATATCTAAAAGCCATATGAGTATATCTAAAAGCCATGTGAGCGTAAAAAAGCAAACGCACTGCTAGATAGACATATAGAAACTTTTCCACTGTTCAATAAGTTAATAATATTAGTATAAATTTTAAGAAAAATAATTATTTTTATCTTTTTGAGCCGCAACTTTGACAAAAACTTCCGCTTGAATTTACGCTACCACATTTTTGGCAAGTCCAGCTCCCATTTTGCGCTTGATTTTGTTCTTGAGCAAAACCGCCTTGATTTATCGGCTGACCTTGGTATCCACCTTGCTGAGGATAACCTCCTTGCATTCCATTGATCATTCCTTGTTGTGGAAATCCTCCTTGCATTCCATTCATCATTCCTTGTTGTGGAAATCCTCCTTGCATTGTTCCCATCATTCCTTGTTGTGGGAAACCTCCTTGCATTGTTCCCATCATACCCTGCTGTTGGAAACCGCCTTGCATTGTTCCCATCATACCCTGCTGCTGGAAACCGCCCTGCATCATATTTGGCATCTGCTGATGATTTAGCACTGCTACTAGATTATTCATTTCTGTTTGCAATTTTTGATAGTCTAGGGTATTTACGCTATCTGGTTTTCTGTATCCTGTTAAATCTATTTTTATCTCTTTAAACCATGGACTGTCTACTTCAATATCAACTATAAAGCTGTACTTGTATTCATATCTTGGTGGCACGAAACTCCTTCTCTCATTATTGTCATCTGTAAAGTACATTTCGTTTCTGTCCTCTTTTACTTCTCCATCGCAGTACACTACTCTACCTATATCTATTATATCAGGATTTGCCTCTCTCCAGTCGGTATCATCAGTGATTATAAACTTTTGGGCGTTCATATCTACCATAACTTTTGTACCATCTCCAAATGTCATAGTAGGGTGAAAATCATTTAGTTGTCTTTCATTTTCTTCTCTATATGCTAACTGTTCTTTTATTTCTTCAATTGTAGAATGTCTTCTATCGTCAAAAAATGGAGACAATTTTTTTGCACAATTTTTGCACATATTGCCATCTTCAAGTTTTCTATTGCCTAACATCCCGATTTTTTCACCACATATATCGCAATATTTCTTATCAAAAAATCCCATATTACCCTCCTACAAAATAAATTTAAGCGTTTTTGTTTAGATTAGCTCCATACACATATAGTCCTGGCAGTATGAAACCGGTAAGTGCAGATAGTAAATTAAACTTTCCTCCTGCTATCACTGCAATCACGTTTGATATCACTGTCAAAGCTATGATGATAATACCATAAGTAAACAGCTTTTGTGCTTTTTCTACATTTTCACAATTTGCTACTCCGGATATGCCAGCCACTAGATTTATCACTGATGATATTAGTGCTATCACTACTGCAACTGTATACATACCTACATTTACACCCGCTGCTGCAAGTGCACCCATACCTAAAAAGCCCAAAACTGATACAATTAGTGTCAATACTCCACCTATTATCATTATAATACTTGGTATCTTAATAAAATTTTTTCCTGGCATAATACACCTCCAAAAATTTGTTTAATATGATTAGAATTTTTAATTACTTTATCTAAATCCTAATATGAATATATCTTATAGGTTTGCAGTGATTTTAAATAGAATAAGCTCATTTGAGGAGTCGTCTTCTCTTTTTTGTGTCAATGCTGCATATATATTGCCGTCATTTCCTTTAGCCATATTGCATATCCAAGGATAGCTTGTGCCAAATAAATCTCCGTCTTCTACTTCACCGATATATGCTCCGTCCTTTGACCACAAAACAAATGACCTCATATTGCCGTCAGAGCCTAGATAGTAGCTTTTTCCCTCTACCATTCCTGTAATAGAGCCTAGGGAGTCTGCGTTTTCTCCTTTTAGTGCTGCAAGCAGTTTGCCGTTTACATCATATACTCCTACGACATGGTTAGAGCTTATAGTGCCACAAATAAATATTTTGTCATCAGACAAGCACGCATTTGATACTAACTCAAATGCTTTTCCGTCAATCATATCAAATGTAATCGGTGTCTTAGTCAGTGACGAATTTGCACCTAGGTCAACTTTTTGTATCTTAGTTATATCTGTAAAATACTCTAGTCCCCATGTACCTTTTGGACTTATAATGAAATTATCTTTGGTTTCCAGCTTGCCTGTTTCCTCTGTACCTGTAAAAATCTTGGTTGACTTCATAAAATCGCTCACATAGACTTTACCATCGTTTGCTACTGAAATAAATTCGTAATCGTCTCCCAAATCAACTGTTTTTTCCAATTTTAATGGCTCAGCATTCTTATAAATTAAGAGATTGTTCTTATTGAGCAAATAAATATAATCTCCAGCTTGTACTCCTCCGCCTAAAAAGGTTTCGTATGTCGTAACAGACTCGTCAATATTCATCATGTGAGCTGCTAAATCAACACTGCCAACCTTTACAGTCTTGTCTGAAAAGCTCAATTTTTCTCCATCCCATGGATAAGGTGCATCTGTTTGGTCTACATCTTCTGTAAGTAGAGAGAAAGAATCTACTACTCCTTTCATTTCTTCACTGTAGTCATCGCCTGTAAAATCTATGATTATATCAGCATTAGCCTTGGCATCTCTTGATAGCACTTCTACTTCTCCTGATGCTTTGATTACGATTGCGTCATTGTCGTCAACCTTTGTCATATTGTCCAGTTTGCCATCTGCAAAATCCTTTAAAGAATGTCCGTTATCCACTATTTCTTTCCTAAATGATGTCGGGTCTTTGTCTATTTTCACACAAATGTAAGCAATCATTTTTCCTGATGAATCCACATATTTTTTTGCATCGTAGTCATCGGTAGGCTCGTCCGCATTTTTGGTATCTTCTGTCCAACCTTTTGGGAGTGCGGCTTGCCATAGCTTTGATTTTGTGATTTCTCCGTTTACTTCTTTTTTGTCTTTTTCTTGAGTTGCCTCAGTCTTGCTTTTATCCGTTGATGATGTCTTTTCATCAGTCTTTCCTGAGCAAGCTGCTAGGCTCACCATCAACGCACCGCTTACCAATAATGCTAATATCTTTTTACACTTCATCGTTACCATCTCCTATAAAAGTTTAATATATCTTAGAACATATAAAATACTTTTAATTTTAATGCTGATTTTGATTTTACTCTTATACTATTATCTATTTAAAAAATCTATGTTTGAAAAGATGCAGTTGTGTTTTACAAGCCGGATTGCTAACGCTGTGAGAGTAGCTAACAAAAGTGGCAAAAGGAAAATACAACTGCACTTTCAATTAGGTTTTTGTATTACTCCTTTGACATCTATCAAAATCCAACAAAATCAAGAATTGTCGAAATATATTTGTTAGAGATTTCATCATGTTCTTAGTTTTTCACTATTGCTCCTTGCACAATATTTGCATTTATCCTATCTTGTCATTATCATTAAATGTGTCACCACATTCAGGACAAAACTTTGGTGGGTTGTGTGGGTCTTCAGGTTCCCAGCCGCATTTATCACATTTGTATAGTGGTGCTCCTGCCGGTTTGGCAGAGCCACAATTTTGGCAAAACTTGCCTTTATTAACTGTACCACAAGAGCAAGTCCAGCCATTTTCCTTTGGTCTTTGACTTCCACATTCAGGGCAAAATCTTCCTGTAGCTGTCGCTCCGCAAGAGCAAGTCCATGTTGTGCCTTGCTGAGCTTGGTTTGCTTTTTGTTGTTGATTTTGATTTTGCATATTTACCTGCTGATTATTTTGCATTTGCTGTTGCTGTTGTCCCATTGCAAATAGATTTTGTGCGTTCATGCCTCCTGCTTGCGTTGCCATTCCCATTCCCATAAAGCCCATCATCGCTCCGTTAGGATTGTTTGCCGCATCTTTCATAGCCTGAGATTGTGCTCCTACTAGTGTAGCTGCTGCCATTGTAGGGTCTCTCATTATAGCTACTCTTTGTGCCTCTTTTATCATTTGTGCGTCTTCTTCCGGCAAGGTAACCGAATTTAACGCTATCGACACTATGGAAAGTCCACGCAGGCTTGACCATTTTGCAGTGAGTGTTTCATTCATTGCTTTGGATAAATCCTCTGTATGTGATGGTATTGCATTTGGTCTTATTTCCATATCTGATATTTTTGCAAGTGCCGGTTGCAGGGCACTTATAAATTCTGTTTTTAACTGTCCGTCTATTTCTTCTCTGTCGTAGTAATTAGTGATATTGCCGCATACATTTGTATAAAATAGTATAGGGTCTGTTATTTTATATGAATATACTCCATTACATCTAATGGATACGTCAACATCTAAGCCGATATTTTTGTCCACCACTCTAAATGGTACTGGATTTGCAGTGCCGAATTTGTTATCTAATATTTCTTTTGTGTTGAAGTAGTATATTCTTTGGTCTCTGCCTGTGTCACCTCCGTATGTAAATCTTTTTCCTATGTTTTTAAAGGTTTCCATTATGCTATCGCCTAAATCACCGGAAAATATTGACGGTTCACCATTTATGTCATAGGTAAAATTCCCCGGCTCTGCACAAAGTTCAACTACTTTTCCATCTTCTACTATTATCATACACTGCCCATCTGCTACAGCTATGCCTGAGCCATTGGTGATTATGTTGTCGTTTCCTTTCGTATTTGATGACCTGCCGGATGTTTGTTTTTGTCCTTTTACCACCAAGATTTCTTTATCTATGGAGTCGCAGTAAAAAAACTCTTTCCACTGGTCAGCTAAGTTTCCTTCTACTGCACCAAGTGCTGCTTTTATTAGTCCCATAGTTTTCCCTCCTACTTTTTATTTTATATCAATCTTTTAATATTGTATGATTAAGTCAAATTATAATATTATCTAAAATTTTTTTCGTCCACCAAACTAATGATATTTTTGAAAAATTTTGGTATCATCTCATATATTTTATGATAAATATATATATAAAAACAACTAATATGCTTGACAATAAGCAGAAGTATATTGTTATATAAATAAATATTAATTATCTTATTTTTACTTGATAGTCAATTTGGACTACCAACATCTCATATTAACTTTTTGGAGAAAATATCATGTCTTTAAATATTGAAGAAGAAAAAATTTACTTTGATGATTATAAATTATTATTAGGGAAAAATATCGAAATCGATAAAGCTTATATTCATTGCATGGAATGTCTAATTGAGTGCAAAACTACACAAGAATATGCAAATTACTTTTCTAGTAGCAATGAGGCAACTAAGAGCAAATTTCATGCTACATTGATTAGTAGTACCGAACAATTTAAAGGTGGTATAAAGAAAAATTTTACTAATTATTTTGCTTCAGATGAGTGTCGCGTCATGAGAAATCTAGTAGAAAACTCATTCGATACTAGTATGTACGACATGAATAAAGTTTGTTTAGGTTACTCCAATGAAATACTGCAAAAATTTCAAAATGATTTAGCTAGAACAACAAAAAATTATCAAGATGCTAAAGATGAATTTATTAAATTAGCTAGTTAGCATAGTTTTAACTTGTCAGCTACTTATTGTTTTACTAATTATAAACATTTAATACTATTGTCTAATAAAAAGCTCAACATATTTATCTCGGGTTGCTTTTTACCTTAGGCAAACACAAGTAAAGCAATTTGCTGAACATATTGAGCCTTTGTTAATAATTTAATTAGATTTAAAATAATATAAATATACTAAATATATAGTAATTCTATTATCTATTTGAAAAATCACTATGTTTTAAAATCTGCAGTTGTGTTTAACTTGCGGGATTGCTAACGCTATGAGTATAGAAAACAAAAATTCCAAAAGAAAAATACAACTGCACTTCCTATTATATTTTACAAAGTTAAATATCTTCATTTATCGTGTTGCCTCAAGGTATGAGAGTTTAATATAAAATAAAAAATCTACTCACATTGATATGAGTAGATTTTTATTTTATAACCTATATTTATTTTATTGTTATTTACTTTCAGCTTTTTCTTTTTCTGCTTCTATTAGTTTTGTCAGTTCCG
>NZ_MBEW02000028.1 GCF_001693775.2 Criibacterium bergeronii
TTTTTTTTTTTTTTTTTTTTTTTTTTTTTTTTTTTTTTTTTTTTTTTTTTTTTTTAGTCCTTTAGTCTTAAAAATATTCTAAATTTGCACCTAAAAAAATGCTACCCACCGGTAGCATTTTTTTAGGCACTAAGCTTTTCAAAAGCTATAATGCCTTTTATTATTAAATTTTACTTACTTAAAGCTGATAATTTTTTTAAGTTCACTAATTTTGTCTCATCATCCTTGCTGTTTAAGATAAACTTTCCTGTAGACTTATAGTTATCTCCCTCAGCGGTCTGTATTAGGCTATGTCTGACATAAATCATAGAGTAGTCAACCTTGCTAAAGCTGTATGTGATATCGGCGATTGCCTCTTTTTCTCCATCAAGTGTCTGCCCTAATGCAAGTCCATTCATACCAAGTCCAAACAGTCCATCTATCATAAATACAAGCTGATTGCTTTGTCCTTGAAAGGTAAAATCATAGGTTGTAGGTGTTTCTTTGAATGTAAAGTAAGGCTGATTTTTATTTGGTATTGCTTTTTCTGCCGCAAATAAAAATGCTCTCACTGCCTCAATATAACTGCTTTCAGTATTAACTTGTAGTGCATTTTCGTCCTCTTTAGCATTTTTATCTGTCTTTTTAGGCTCAACGTATTGTTTAAATTCTTTGTCATTTTCCTGCTTGATGAAGAATTTATTTTTTGACATATCAAGGTAATCTTCTGATTTAACTCCATCTATATTGGAGCTGTCATACATCTTGTCTATTAAAAGATTGCCTTTTTCACCTTTTTTTGCTTGATAAATAATTTCATTGGTGATTTTTACTATATTTTTATCTCCGTATAATACACCCTTAGAGTCAATCCTGCTCACCTCTACATCATAGGTGGAGCTGATGTTTTTAACTGTATCAAGAGCTTTTTGAATGTTTGTTGTGACAGTTATATAGTCTTTTTTGCTATTTGCTTGGACTAGTTTTTTTTCTTTGTCGTTTAAGTTTGTAATGCTCACTCCCGCTTTATCATCTACCATTACAACCGCTTTTTGTGTATTAGTAGCTGTTGTACTTTTTTGTGCATCAGTACAAGCCGGTACACCCAGCATCATGGTCAAACTCAAAGCAATGGTCAAAATTTTTCTAAATTTCTTCATGTATAATGCCTTTCTAAAATTAATTATAATTTTTTAAAAATATAAGACTTGTTTTTTATTGATATTTTTTATATTCTATATCGTAAAGATTACTTTTTCAATATTATCAAATCACTTTTAACATTATCTTAATAAAAGGAAAATTTATGAAAAAAACAGTTTTTATTACAGGTGGCACTAGAGGTATAGGTAAAGCCATGGTCTACGAATTTGTCAAAAGGGGATATCTTGTAGGTTTTAGCTACCTTAACTCCGATGCTGCCGCCAAAAATATAGAGTGCGAATTAAATCCTGCCAAAGATGGCTCTACACACAATTGTATAGGATATAAATGTGACGCAAGAGATTTACAGCAAAGCGCCGATACCTTGCAGGCTTTTACAAAAATTACAGGTAGGCTTGACTGTCTAGTTGCCAACGCTGGGATAGATATGTACGGTCAAATAAACGATGTGACAAAAGAATGTGTTGAGGAAATTTTTTCCTCAGACGTATACTCTGTAATTTTTGCCTGCAAGGAGGCGGCAAAGTATATGGTGTCTCAAAAATACGGCAAAATAGTGACTATTTCATCAATTTGGGGTATCACCGGCAGCTCATGTGAGAGCTTGTATTCTGCTGCAAAGGGTGCTGTAAACGCCTTTACAAAGTCGCTCGCCAAGGAGCTAGGTCCATCAAATATAAATGTCAATGCGGTAGCTCCCGGTGTGGTTATGACTGATATGATGAAGGATTTTGACTATAATGATATACAAAATCTAAAGGACAGGTCTGCACTAAATTCTGTATGTCAGCCTGAAGATATCGCTAAGGTAGTAGCTTTTTTGTGTGAGGACAGCTCTAGTACAATAACAGGACAGATAATCTCTCCAAACTGCGGTATACTGATTTAGTGCTAAAAATATGCCTAAACTAAAAATAGAACCTTGATTGGTTCTATTTTTATATACATGATTATTTTTACCTTATTTATTCTACTTTTTGCTCTTTGAGAACTTGCACATTACCTTGGACTATTCTATATGACAGTACGTCTTGTTCATTGAATGAATTGTGAATTTTTAGCACAAAAACTAAAAACAGCACTGTAAACAGTACAAGCATTATTATATCTGAAAATAAATGGTTTTTTCTTCTTGTTTTGGTTTTATATAAATTGGACAACATAGCTCATCATCCTTTTATTATAATAAAAACGTTCAAAAAACATTTACCTGCTCATTTATTTACTATATTTCCAGTATTTCATATTTTATTCAATTTTTAAAAATAATTTTTAGCCCTCTTCTTCAAACCCGCTATTATACAATGAACTGTATATGCCGCCTTGCTTTAGCAGCTCCTCGTGGTCTCCTCTTTCGACTATTTTGCCATTTTGCAGCACTATTATTGCATCTGAATTCATTATAGTTGATAGTCTGTGAGCTATTACAAAGGTTGTTCTGCCCTTCATTATCTCATCCATGCCCTCTTGCACTATTTTTTCTGTATAAGAGTCTATGCTTGAGGTCGCCTCATCGAGTATCATTACAGGAGGGTCACTGATTTCTGCTCTAGCTATGGATAATAGCTGTGACTGCCCTGAGGAAAGGTCGGACTCTGTGCCTGAAATAACTGTGTCATAACCATCTTTTAAATTCATAATAAACTCATGTGCCTTTGCTCTTTTTGCACCTTCGATTATTTCTTCATCCGTTGCGTGCGGTGCACCAAATTTAAGGTTGTACTTGATAGTACCTGTAAATAGGTTGGCGTCTTGTAGCACCATTCCCAGTGACTTTCTTAAATCGTCTTTCTTTATTCGTGATATGTCTATGCCGTCATAGGTTATCACGCCACTGTCTAATTCATAAAATCTGTTTATAAGGTTTGTTATGGTTGTTTTACCTGCTCCTGTCGGCCCTACAAAGGCTAGCTTTTGTCCCGGTTTTGCAAACAAACTTATGTTTTCTAATACATATTTTTTTCCATCGTAGGAAAAGTCCACGTCTTTAAATCTTATATCGCCCTTTAACAAGGTATACGGATTTTCTGTATTTCCCTTGTCGTACCAAGCCCAAAGTTTACATCTATTTTCACATTTATTTATTTTACCGTTTTCGTCTACTTGTGCATTTACAAGCTCTACTGTGCCTGAGTCTGTATCAGGAATTTCGTCCATAAATTCAAATATTCTTCTTGCTCCTGCAAGGGCAAGCACCACTTGGTTTATCTGTTGTGCTACTTGGTTCATAGGTCCTGATAGGGATTTTGACAATTGTAAAAAGGCTGCTATAATTCCCACGCTCACCGGGATTATCTTAGTAATTGACAAATATCCGCCTACTATGGCTAACAAGGCATACTGCAAGTTGCCTATAGACATAAGTGTCGGCATTAATGACAAGGACAAAAAGTTTGCTTTGCTTGTGTGAGAAATCAGTCTTGTGTTTATTTGTCTAAAATCCTCTATTGCCTTATCTTCATGGTTAAATACTTTTACAACCTTCATACCTGCCATCATTTCTTCGTCAAAGCCATTTTGCTCCGCCAGTATTCCCTGTTGCTGCATGAAATGCCCTGAGGATTTTGAACCCACCTTTTTTAGCACTAAAAACATCAAGCCGACTGTTAAAATCACAACCATTGTAAGTGGTATTGACTGTATAAGCATGGTTACTATTACAAAGGTTATCGTCATTGCTGATGAAATAGCTGCGGGCAGTGTATTTGATATCATTTGGTTCATTGTCTGTATGTCATTTGTGTAAAAGCTCATTATGCTACCATGGCTATGCGTGTCAAAATATGATATCGGCAAGGACTCCATGTGTTTAAACATGGCAAGTCTTATATGATTTATTGTGCCCTCAGCTACATACACCATTATTCTTGAGTATAAAAATGATGCTAGCACACCTATTAAAAATATTATGCCTACTTTGGTAATAAAGGCATAAAGAGCTGTATAATCAGGATTGGTAAGCTTACTCATCGATATGACATAATTATCTATTAGTTTTCTTAAAAACACTGACATTATTACGTTTACAAGGGTTGAAATTGTTACGCAAAACGCTACTATTATTAACTGCTTGCTGTATAATTTCCAAAGGATAGCTAACAGTTTTTTTGTGGCAACTTTATTTGTATATTTATATTTTTGTTTTTCGTTATTTTCTTTCATCAAAGTCGCCTCCTTTTCCAGAAAGCTCTGCTATATCTTTGTAGATTTTACTTGTGACAAGCAGCTCATCGTGTGTGCCTAATGCCTCTATTTTTCCTAGGTTCATGACGGCTATATAATCGCAAGATTTAAGGGAGGTAATTCTTTGGGAGATTATAATTTTGGTCATGTCAGGCATTATTTTATTAAGAGCATTTATTATATTTTTTTCTGTATTATTATCCAGTGCTGATGTGGAGTCGTCCAAAATTAATATTTTAGGGTTTTTTAATATTGCCCTTGCTATGCAAAGTCTTTGTTTTTGTCCTCCGGAAAAGTTTGAGCCTCCTCTTTCTACTTTGGCGTCCAGTCCTCCTGCCGCATCTACAAAGTCCTTTGCCTGTGCAATTTCTAACGCTCTATTTATTGTTTCGTCGTCTAGGTCTTTGTTTGCCCATTTCATGTTACTTCTTACTGTACCTGAAAATAGTACATTTTTTTGTAAAACTACTGCTACATCTTCTCTTAGTGAGTATAAGTCGTAATCTCTGACATCTACTGTGCCAACCTTTACCGCTCCTGAAGTAACGTCATAAAGCCTTGCAATCATATTTACAAGTGTTGATTTTGATGAACCTGTCGGTCCTATTATACCTACATAATCGCCTGACTTTATGTCTAGGTTTATATCTCTTAGTACCGGTTTATTTTTATCTCCTAAATATGAAAAATCCACATCTTCAAATCTGATGCTACCGTCTTTTATTGTAGCTAGTGCGTTGTCCTTGGATTTTATATCTGTTTGAACATCTAGGACTTCTTTTATCCTCCTATGAGAATTGCCGGCGATTGTAAGCATTACCATTATCATAGACAGCATCATCAAAGAAATTTGTATTTGGATAGCGTATGTTATAAGGCTCATCAATACTCCTGTTGTAAGTAAGCCGTCTATAATCATTCTTGCCCCTACCCAAGCTAGGATAATGACTATCACATATGTTGTCAGCATCATAGCAGGGTTGGTAAGTGAAACTAATTTTGTAGCAGCTACAAAGTCGTCTCTTAATCCGTTTGATACTTTTGTAAATTCATCGATTTGTGAGTCCTCTTTTACAAAGGATTTTACTACTCTTATGCCATTTAGGTTTTCTGATACAAATAAATTCAAGTCGTCTATTTTTGCAAATGCTTTATCAAAAATTTTATACGCACGTCTTGTAATATAAACTATTGCAATTATCAAAAAAGGTATTACAAACATAAAATATTTTGCAAGCTCAGTAGACTGCCTAAATGCCATTATAAATGCAAAAAGAAACATTAGCGGTGCTCTTATGGCTATCCTTATGCTCATTTGAAAGGCTTGCTGCACATATTGAACATCTGAGGTTAGCCTTGTAACTAGTGAGCCTACTTTAAACTCATCAATATTTTTAAACGAAAAGCTCTGTATATTTTCAAAAAGTGCCTGCCTCAAATTCCCCGAAAAACCGGCTGATGCCTTGGTTGCATAATAACCTGAGCCTACTGCGGTTAAAAATGAAATTATTACCATAGCTATCAACATCAGTCCGTATTTAAATATCGCATCAATATTTCCCTTTATTATTCCTTGGTCTATTATAAGGCTCATGACGTACGGAATAGCTACGTCCACTATAACCTCTATAATAACTAGCAAGGGAGACAATATAGCGTACTTTTTATTGTCTCCCATGTATCTAATCATCGTTTGATACATTAGCTCTCCTTTCCTATTTTGTTTTAATTTTATTTATTTATACCCAACAAATTTTAGTTTACGAAATTTGCAAGTTCAAATTGAACAAATTTTTATTAAGTCAGGTCTATCTTCTATGCTTGTGCTGTAAGTTCTTTTATTCTTTGCTGTATTATTATGTTTCTTGCTTTTACGCCTTAGTACTTCTGGAATATCAAAATGGGCTTAGCGATAGGTTTGCATTCCATAGTTCATTATATAGTGTTTTAGTGCATGCCATATCATTTTCGTTGAATAATTTGTGGCGTTTTGCATATCCTGTGCAAGCATCAAATGACCATTTATGTTTTTTGACTTTTTCACACACCCAATTTACAAATGGACTATCTTCAGTTAATTTATGCTCTTTGTGACACCTTGAGCGATTTACTTCATATGCAAATTATTATTACTAATTTTAACACAGAATTAATAACTGTGATATCACTTGGAATAAATATTGATGAAATTTTTCGTTGGCAACTTGATAATGTCATGAAAATTATTATGCATTTGCTTACAATAGCTGTTATTCAAGAAATGGTTACTATTTTTAGCAACCAATATAGTTATTGATTTATTGATGAATAGTATTACAAATTTAATTGCTTGTTTTAAATTTCCAATTGCTAAATTATTCGATTTTAATTTAAAATATACTCAAAGTTTTTAAATTTAAAGGGTTGACAAATATTTCAGGGGGTGGGTATAATATATTCAAACATAATGATTTTTTACAAAAAATTAATATAAATTAAAACGTAAAAATATGTAGTTATGTGAAAAAAATATCATTAAAAAGTCGAATATAAAATAGCTTTTTAAAAAATATATTAAAATTAAGAAAGAAGGCAACAAAAATGAAATCTATACTTAAGAGACAAAAATATGAGAACAATCATTTAGCAACAAATGCAAATAATCGTAAAGGTAGTGTAGGCGGAAAGTTGACAATATTACTTTCAATTATACTTCTTGTGGTTTTAGGAGCAAAAACAATTTATGATTCAGCTCATAATTATAATATTGCAATAAAAAACGCTGAAAGTAATAAATTACAAGAGACAAGAAAATATGCTGAAGAAATAAATACTAAGACAACGGTAGCTTATGCAGCGACAAAGGATTTAGCACTTTTTGTAGAAAATAATATGAATAAAACTCCAATAAATGAAAGAAACAGACAAGAAATACTTGATTTATTACCAACAATTGTTGCTGGAAATAAAAATATAGATTCAATAGGTGTATATTTTAAGCCAAATGCTTTTGACGGAAAAGATGTAAATTTTGTTAGCAAAGATAATCCAAAAGGTTTATGTATAGGATTGGCTACCGATGATAAAAACGTAGTTCAATTTGCTGACCATGAGGGAAAAGATTGGTATGAAGAGGCATTAGAAAAAAAGATGCCAGTTTTGAGTAAACCATATAAAGATAACAATAAATACGCAGTAACTTATTCAATGCCAATAATTTCAAATGGACAAGCAGTTGGTGTTGCAATAGCAGATATTAATATAGATTCAATACAGACACAGTTAGAAACTGAGACCAATAAAGATCCAAGAGATTATAAAGTCCTTTTTTCAAACGGAGGCATTATTTTAGCACATTCAGCTAAACCGGATATGATTGGCAAGAATATTTTGGAAATAGACGGTAATAGAAAATCTGTTTTTGATGAAGTACATTCTGGTAAAGAAGTAATTAGAGATGGAAAATCAGCTTCAACTGGAGATAAAGTTAAAACAATTTATGTACCAGTGAATACAAATACAAATAAGGTTTGGGCAATTGAATCATCTATAGCATATAATTATTTTACAAAAGGTGCAAAAAATAATATGATTACAAATATTGTTTTAAATATAGCAGTGATTATATTCATTGGCGCTTTAATAATTATATTTATGAAAAAACACCTTACAAAACCACTTACAATCATTGATTCTGCAATTACTAAGTTGTCAAATTATGATTTGAATTTAGAAGAAGAAAAGTCGAAAGCAGCTTACTTTATTAATAACAATGATGAAATAGGAAATTTAGTCAGAAATATGAGTAGACTACATGGTAATTTAAGAGATATAGTTACAAATATTACATCCCATGCTCAAAATACAGCGGCAACAGCAGAAGAATTAACAGCAACAGCACAAAGTACAACATCGTCTGCACATGAAGTAGCAAGTGCGGTAAATAACATAGCAGAAGGAGCAACAAGCCAAGCACAAGATACACAATCAGCAGCACAGGATATAGATAACTCATCAATTCTGTTATCAAAAATGCAAAAATCATTAGATGAACTTAACGAAACTATAAAATCAATAGAAGATAAAAAAGAAGTAGGACTAGAAAATCTAAAAGAATTACTAAAATATAGTGATGCAGTCGGAAAATCCTCTGCATCTGTTTCTGAAACAATAGGACAAACAAATGAGTCAGCCGAAAAAATATCAAAAGCAAGCGAAATGATACAGTCAATATCAGACCAGACAAATCTGCTTGCACTAAATGCGGCAATAGAAGCAGCCAGAGCCGGAGAAGCGGGCAAAGGGTTTGCAGTAGTAGCAGAAGAAATAAGAAAGTTAGCAGAACAATCAGCAGGCTTTACAGATGAAATAAGACTAGTAATAACAGAATTAATAGATAAAACAAAAGAAGCTGTAAGTTCAATGCAAATAGCAGCAGAAATAGTAAAAAAAGAAGAAGAAAAAATGGATGAAACAAAAGACTCATTTGTAGCAATATCAAATGCAGTAGATGAAGGAAAAGCCAAAATAGTAGATGTAAATGAAAAATCAAGAGCGGTGGAAGGAAATAACCAAGGGATTGTATCCGTAATACAGAATCTATCAGCAATAGCAGAAGAAAATGCAGCAACAACCCAGCAAGCAAGTGCATCAGTAGAGACACAAGTGCAATCAATATCAGATATATCAAAAGCAAGCGAAAGCTTAGCAGAGATTGCTACAAATTTACAAAATGAAGTATCAAAATTCCAACTATAAAAAAACAAAACGGCAGTATTTGGAGTGTTTCTCTAAATACTGCCGTTTCTTTAGGTTCTATAATATCTGTTGAGGGGTAAACCTCAGCAGACATTATAGAACCTTATAATTTTATACTAATATACCTTTAAAATCGTAGTATAATAAATTTATATCTCACTTATCCATTTTCTTAATGTTATACTTTTTACCATTTCATTCGTTAGCTTATTTATTGTTTTGCATAATCTATTTTACACTACCTCAAAACAAAATAAGCCAAATGTCCTTTTTATATCCTATATTTTTGATTATAGCAGTTTTAATAACTATATTTCAATGACATACGGCACGATTTACTCATTATCACCCATCCAGTGACCGACTTGCCATAACTTTTAAACTAAGACTAAAATTTAAAATAAATAATGTGGATATCAAATATTTTTGATACCCACATTATTTCAAATATAAAAAGGTTATTAAATATATGCCTTTTTACAAAAATCACCATTAAGTATTTTGTACACTATATAACACATAGGGATAATCATAGCTATAGAAACTACATTTACTACAGTTGCCCCTATGCCTGCCGGAACAAAATCCTGCAATAGTCCCATAAGGTTATTTGCCATATGCAGAATAATTGTGAATAATAAATTTTGCTTCTTCTCATAAACTATACCGGCTATAATTCCCATAATAGATGCATATACAATTGCAACAGGATTCATATGATAGATACCAAAGATTAATGCTGAAACTATTATTGATACCCAAGCAGGAAATACCTTTCTAAATGAGCCAAGTACAACTCCCCTAAATATAACTTCCTCAACAATAGGGGCAGCAATTACTGCACTTAAGAACACTCCATGTAGGCTTCCTCCACCAATCATCGCATTTCCTTCTTTCATAGCAGCAAGCTGTGCCTGAAACATAGGTATCTTTCCTGCAATCGTAATCCATATAAAGGATAGACCTGAGGCTCCGACACCTACTGCAAAGCTGAATCCTATATCCTTTAGATTAAGCTTGGTTATTAACTCATCGCCATTTCTTTTTACTAACAGCTTATATATGACAAAGAATATAATTAACTGTATTAAAGCTATAAGAATATCTGAAAGATACATAAATTCGATGAACTGCTGCATAGGTATCTTCAAAATTCCTAAAAACAGTTCGAATGCAAGCACATTTAGATACTTTGTTAGATAATAGTATGCTATAATCGAAAGTATAGGTAATGCTATAAATCCAATTTTACACCACAAATTTTCATTATTTTTAGTCATGGTTTGCCTCTAAATTATTTTTTCTTTAACTCTGCGATTTTCTTTTCAATTTCATCAATCTTTTCAAGATCTTCGTTAATAGTCTTAATCTCATCCTCTGTAAAATCAGCCTTTGATGCCTCTAACTGCTCTTTTAAAAACTCAACATAAGGCTTTTCAACATTTTCTTCCGCCTGATCCTTCTTTATTTTTGAGAATAACTTATTCCAAGTATCCTGATTTGCCGCAAAAATTTTGTTTTCTTCTTCATAAAGTGGTGCTGTAGGGTCATCATTAGCAGCTGACTGTTCTGAAGTTACTGAAGAAGTTACACCGTTTCCAGCCTTTATCTCCTCGATTACCTTAAGGATTTCTGCCTGCTTCTTTACATCTTCAATAGCTCCTACTATTGGATCTCCAATTATATTACCATTCTTATCAACTATAACACTTGTAGGGAAGCTGAATATCTTTCTAACATACTCGTGGTCATTTGGAAGGATAAGATTTCTATAGGTTACACCCTGCTTTGAAAGTATATCCTTTGCCTCTGCAAGTCCCTTTTCATCACTTGCTGTACCTGCATTTATACCTATAAACTCTGCACCCTGCTCTTTAAGCTTTTTACTAAACTCTTCAAGTGCAGGCATCTCGTTTACGCAGGCTGAACAACCATTAAACCAAAAATTAACAAGTGTTGCCTCATTTTTGCTAAATAAGCTTTCATCAACATCATTTCCATCAAAATCCTTACCCTTAAAGCTAGGAAACTTCTCTGCGGCAGCTTTATTGCTGCTTGCCACAGTCTTGCTTCCAGTCGTCATACTTCCTGAGTTATCTTTGCTGCCACAAGCTGTCATTGTTGTTGCAAGCATTGCTGTTACCATAAATACAGGTAAAATTTTCTTAATTTTCATCTTTGTTTTCATTGTTTTTTTCTCCTTAATTTACACTTTTTATTATTTTATTATTTTATTATTTTATTCTTGTTAAGCTCACGAGCCTTTTCAAGCAATTTCATTTTTTCAGGTCCCCAGTTTACACTGATTGCCTTGGTAGGACAGACCTTCACACACTCTCCACAGCGGATACATTCCATATGTGCAGTATTTTTAGTAATGTCTACATCCATCTTACAGGTTCTCGCACATTTTCCACAAGAGATACAGGTATTTTCATCAACCTTATAATGAAGGAAGGAAACCTTATTAAACAAAGCATATATGGCTCCTAAAGGACATATCCATTTACAAAACGGACGATAAACCATTATACTAAGCACTATAATGCTTATAAGAATCATCAGTTTCCAAGTAAATAACTTGCCAAGTGCTGCCCTGATAGCCGGATTGGCAATTGACAACGGTATGCCGCCCTCCAGTATTCCCTGTGGACAAATATATTTACAGAAATAAGGCGAGGCAAGTCCCGCTTTATTATTCATAAATGTCGGTAAGATAATAACTGCAACTACTAAAATTATATACTTCGTATATGTTAGAAACTTGAGCTTCTTAGTTCTAAATTTTTTGCCGGGAATTTTGTGAAGCATATCCTGAAACCAGCCAAATGGGCAAAGGAAACCGCAAATAAATCTACCAAGCATCATCCCGAAAAAAATTAGTATGCCAGTGATATAGTATGAAAAGCTGAATTTTGAAGAGCCTACCACAGCTTGAAAAGAGCCTATTGGGCAAGCTCCGGTCGCTCCCGGGCATGAATAACAATTAAGTCCGGGTACACATACTTGCTTAACTTTTCCGTTGTATAAAACTCCTTTTAAGAAATTTGGAAGATGGATATTTGTAAGTAGCGTAGCAAACATCTGTATTGAATTTCTTTTTTTTAAAAAATTTTTAAACGAAAAATTCTTTTTATTATTTATTTTTGCTCTATCCAATTCCAACACACTCCAAACACAAACGAATAGCTTTTTCTAATACAGTTTCTACTTCTCCTCTATATGCACCAAAAGCTATAAAGGCAACTGATACAATAATAAACAGTAGTTGTAAGAGTGATTTAGATTTTAATTTGTCTTGAAAAATACCTAACACTTTTTATACCTCCTTGTTTTTAATTTTGCTGATGTGATGAGTATATCAAATTGGGTATAAAATTTTTGTTAAGAAAAATAATAACTTTATAATCATTAAAAAAATAAATATTATATATGTCTTTACCAAATTTCATATTTAGATATGTTATAATACTTTTATTCATTTATAAAACAAAGGATTTAACAAATATAAAGGAGCGAATAATTTGCGAATATTAGTTGTAGAAGATGAAAAAACACTTTGTTTAGCAATAGCAAAAGGACTCAGATTAGATGGGTATGAAGTTGATGTCAGTTATGACGGTGAAGAAGCATTAGATATGGTGATGTCTGAAAGCTACGATCTTGTTGTTTTAGACTTAAATCTTCCAAATATGGATGGTATGGAAGTTCTTGAAAATATTAGAAAAGAAGATAATGAAACTACAGTACTTATACTATCAGCAAGAGGTTCAGTACAAGATAGAGTTGAAGGTCTAGACAAAGGAGCAAACGACTATCTCTGTAAACCGTTTCATTTTAAAGAGCTTGAAGCAAGAGTTAGAAGTCTTACTAGAAGAAAATTCATACAAAATGACATAATTATTAAATATAATGAAATTTCTCTTGATACAAAAACGCGTAAAGCATTTATAGGGCAAGAGGAACTTGCTCTTACACGTAAGGAGCTTGGATTATTAGAATATCTTATGTTGCATCAGGATAGACCTGTCAGCCAAGAAGAACTTATTGAGCATGTATGGGATGCAAGTGTAGATAGTTTTAGCAATTCTATCCGTGTACATATTTCTGCATTACGTAAAAAATTAAGAGCAAGTCTCGGTTACGATCCTATTACAAATAAAGTTGGACAAGGATACAAAATAGGAGGTGCATCGGAATGAAAAAAACTCTTTCTCTTCAGTGGAAGCTTACACTTACTACTGCCCTCTTAGTAATAATAGTGTGTCTTACTTTGAGTTATTCAATAAGTAAAACAGCTATTTTGTATATGGATGAAATAGAAAACTCTGTAATTGCAGTGTTTCCAAAAGAAATATTTAAAAACCCTTCTTCAGAAAATATAGAGCTAAATATTGATCCTTCTGAAAATATTTCCGAAAAAATTAAAGATACACAAAGCGGTTTTTGGGGCAAAAGTTTATTAATAACTGCTATTATCACATGCATAAGTAGTATAATTGTATATTTTTTAGTTGGATATTTTCTAAAACCTCTAAAAAAATTTAATAAACAACTACAAAATATTCAAGTAAAAAACTTGCAAGAGCCAATTCCCTTAACAAGTAACTCTGTTGAAATTGTAAAAATAACTGATACATTTAATGAGATGCTTAAAAGAATAAACGATGCATTTTCTGTACAAAAACAATTTTCGGCTAATGCAGCTCATGAACTTCGCACACCAATCGCTGTAATGCAAACACAAATTGAAGTTTTGAAAAAAAATGACAATTCAGATATTTCTGATTATAAAGATGTAACAAATATGGTTGCAACACAAACTGAACGCTTATCTCAAGTAATAGATATTCTTTTAGAAATGACACAACTCCAAACGGCAGAAAAAAGGGATATTATATCACTTTACGAGCTAATAGAGGAGGTTATTTGCGATTTATCAGCGGTTGCAGAACAAAAAAATGTAGAAATTATACAAAAATCAGGTGATACGAAACTATTAGGCAATGAAATGCTAATATACAGAGCTATATATAATTTAATAGAAAATGCAATTAAATATAATATAGAAGGTGGAAATGTTTCTGTTGAAATTGAAGAAGATGAGAAATATGCCAAAGTAATTGTTATTGACACAGGAAAAGGTATAGATAAAAATAATTGGAAACAAATATTTGAACCTTTTTTTAGAGTAGATAAATCAAGAAGTAGGTCTATGGGTGGAGCAGGTCTTGGTTTGGCTCTTGTGAAAGAAATTGCCCTTAGACACGCAGGAGATGTTTGTGTAGTTAATAGTAATAACAATGGTACAAAAATAGAACTAAAGCTTTTTAAACATTAATATCTAAATTATTACGGTTAGAATAATTTAAGGAGCAGGATGTATGAAAAAAAATCATATATATAGCAGATGATGAAAAGAATATTAGGGAGCTTCTTAAAGATTTTTTGAATGATGATTATGATGTGGAAATTTTTTCTATTTAGTATAACTTATCCAGCTTAACCTTAGCTAAATTGTTCCCTTGGAATAATTATAAGCATTTTAAAGATTGGAGTCACCGCACATTATCTATTTACAATATTGGATTAATTAGGTAAAATATAGTAATAGAATAATTTATCAATTTCTCTTCAAATTGATATTCATCAAAGAGGTCAATATGGATATAAAAAATTTAATTGAGGCAGCATTTGCAGCTAGAAAATTTGCCTACACTCCCTACTCACATTTTTGCGTAGGTGCTGCACTTCTTGCCAAAAATGGAACTGTATACAAAGGCTGTAACATCGAAAATTCTGCCTATACCCCATCAAATTGTGCTGAAAGAACTGCGTTTTTTAAAGCGGTTTCTGAAGGAGTAAAAGAATTTGACGCAATTGCAATTGTAGGCGGTTTTGAAGATATCAAGGACGGTGACTTTGACTATACCCCTCCTTGTGGTGTATGCAGACAAGTCATGAGTGAGTTTTGCGACTATGATGACTTTAAAATAATTTTAGCCAAAAACTCAGAGGATTACAAAATATATTCACTAAAAGAACTTTTGCCACTTGGCTTTGACAAGTCAAATCTTAACTTACAATAGGCTGGCATATACAAAAGCTAAAAACTTTTTTTGAAAATTAAGAAAAATATTTAAAGGCTTTTTTATATCTCAAATAAGAGATTTAACTATCACATTCAGCTCAACCCAGCTCACTTTACCTTCTTTGATGAGCAAAAAAAGTTATTTATAAAAAATATTATTAAATAAAATAATTATACAAGATGGAGAATATTATGAACAATACACCTACACCTCACAACGCTGCAAAACCTGGAGATATCGCCAAAAAAGTGCTTATGCCAGGAGACCCGCTCAGAGCAAAATTTATCGCCGAAACATACTTAGAAAATCCGGTATGCTTTAATACAGTTAGAAATATGTTTGGCTATACCGGCACATACAAAGGACAAAAAATCTCCGTAATGGGCGGAGGAATGGGTATGCCGTCTATTGGCATTTACTCCTATGAGTTATACAATTTTTATGACGTAGACCAAATCATAAGAGTCGGCTCAGCCGGAGCACTTAGAGATGACGTACACGTTATGGATATAGTTGCAGGCGTTGGAGCTTGCACAAATTCCAACTTCGCAGCAAACTATAATTTACCCGGCACATTTGCTCCTACAGCAGACTTTGAATTACTTCAAAAAGCCAGCCAAGTAGCAAAATCCCAAGGCAAAAAATTAATCGTTGGAAACATACTATCATCAGATGTTTTCTACAATGATGATAATGCTGTAAATGACGCTTGGAAAAAAATGGGCGTAATAGCAGTAGAGATGGAGGCAGCCGCCCTATACATGATAGCTGCAAGAGCAAACAAAAAAGCCCTTTGCCTACTTACTATCTCAGACCACATTTACCTAGACGAAGCTATAGACGCAGAGCAAAGACAACTAGGCTTTGGCTCAATGATGGAAATTGCGTTAGAGGTATAAAAATTAAATTTACATTTTATTTGCTTTGTAAATATCATTTATAGGTGACAATATGTCAAGAAAATATAGCGACCGGGAAGTACAGCAATGGTATGAACATCGTAGCTGCTTTTTAAGGAACTTATACTATAATCCTGACGACACAAATATAATTGTGCCAAAAAAGCGTTCACGTTTCAGCGGTTACTCTTACACCTTTAATTTTGGCAATCCAAAAGGTATATTAGCTTTTGTTATTATGATATTTTTAATAATTTTTCCAGTTCTTTTTTTAGTACAATTTGATTAATACTAATATAACATAATTTTTCAGAAAGGAATATAAATGGCTTTAAGAACTATTCGAATTGACGGAGACCCCATATTAAGAAAAAAATCAAGAATAGTAGAGGAAATCAACGATAAAATTCGTGACCTAATACAAGATATGAAGGATACCATGTATAAAAGCGAAGGCATAGGACTTGCCGCACCTCAAGTCGGTATGCTAAAAAGAATAATTGTAGTAGACGTTACCCAACCTGACCTTGAAAATGTTGACGAATCCATACCAAAAGGTCCAATCGTACTAATAAATCCTCAAATCATCGAAGCTGACGGTGAACAAATAGGCAGTGAGGGTTGTCTGTCAGTGCCAAACTTTACCGGTAAGGTTAAACGTCCACAACATATAAAAGTAAGAGCTAACAACGAAAATTTTGAAGAAGTCGAGTTTGATGCCAAAGACTTATTCGCAAGAGCAATCTGTCATGAGATAGACCATCTAGACGGGATACTTTACAAAGATAGAGTCATTGGTAATTTAGAGTCACTAGGAGATTAAATCGTATATGAGAGCTATTTTTATGGGTACACCAGCTTTTGCAGTCCATTCCTTAGACACCCTTATAAACAAAGGTGTTGAAGTAGTCCTTGTTATCACTCAGGAAGATAAAAAACAAGGTAGAAAAATGAAACTGGAAATGAGTGATGTCAAAAAAAGAGCCTTAGAGCTTAACTTAGAAGTTTACCAGCCTCACAGAGTGAGAAGTGAAGAATCAGTTCAAAAAATAAAAGCCTTAGCACCGGATTTGATAGTGGAAACCGCCTACGGACAGTATATACCAAAGGAAATAATTGACATTCCAAAATACGGCATAATCAACGTCCACCCATCCTTACTACCAAAATATAGAGGAGCTACCCCTATAAATCAGGCAATATTAAATGGAGATACAGTAACCGGTGTCACAACAATGCAAGTTGATGAAGGTATGGATACCGGCGACATAATCCTATCTGATGAAATAGAAATTGACGCTACCGATACCGCACAAACCCTAAGTGAAAAACTAGCAGTCCTTAGTGAAAAAACTCTAGGCAACACCATAAATATGCTACATCTAGGTATACCTTTAAATGCAAAACCCCAAGACGACAGCCTAGCTACAAACACAACCCTAATAACTAAAGAAATGGGGCACATAGATTATACCAAATCAGCCGATGAAATTATAAACCATATCAGAGGTTATCAGCCATGGCCTTGTGCATATAGCTTTTTAAATGATAAAAGCCTAAAAATTTACAGTGCCGTTAGCACCGGCATTAAATCTAAACAAGCTCCAGGTACAGTTGTGTCATCAGATAAAGCATTAATTGTATCTACCGGCACAAATGACATAATAATAAACGAACTACAATTAGCAGGCAAAAATAGAATGAATACCAGTGATTTTCTTAGAGGAAATAAAATCGAAATCGGTACAGTTTTAAAATAATATTTGATTTTAAAGAACACATTTTTAATGAGATAAAAAAGCCGTACAGACTAAAAATGAACGTGCTTTAATATATGTAAGATTTTTAAAGACTAACCCCCATACCTTGAGCCACCACGATAAATGAAATATATTTAACTTTCATAGTAACCCTGATTTAAATGCAATTGTATTTTCCTTTTGGCAGTTTTTTCGCTACACTCAAAGCATTAGCAATCCCGCTTGTCAAACACAACTGCACCTTTTCAAACATAGTGATTTTTTAAATAAATAACAGTATAAAAGCTTATTAGAAATGAAGTAAAAAAAGGCTTACCTAACTCATAAAGTTAGGTAAGCCTTTTTAAATGTGTTTCTATTTCAATCCCTTATGTAACTCTTTGGAGCTAATGGGCGGGATTGAACCGCCGGCCTGCTGATTACGAATCAGCCGCTCTACCAACTGAGCCACACTAGCACCTTTCGACTGACCATAGCCCACTTTCTATTAAGCAAGCCATCCCAACCGCTGCAAGAAACATTATATGAAATAATTATTAAATTGTCAACCCCCTTTTTGCAGTTTTTATTTCATTTCACAAACAATTTTTCTTAATGTCTTATAATATTTTAAATTTACACCCTATAAATTTTTTTCTAACTTGTAAAATTAAAAACCTGCCTTATTAAAATTACTTAAATCAGGTTTTTTACATAATTTAATATTTTTTTTAATTTCAAAACTTATTTTTCAAATTTACATTTTGAATTTTGACACTTGCTCTTGCAAATTTTGAGCCAAGTTTCTGACGTATCTATGATATTGTGTATAGATTGTGTCTGTGTTTCTACAGACGCATTTGCCTCCTGTGTAGTCGCTGCATTTTCTTTACCTATAGCTGACAAGTTTTGTGCATTTTGTAATATTTCTACTAGCAAATTCTTTACGTTGTCGCTCATTTTTTCGCCGGCTTTTATGATGTCTGCTATTTAGTCACCAAATCTGATGTAATGAACTAGTTTTTGTCTGTCATCTGCATCTCTAAAGTCATAGTTAGACAATTTTTCAAATGCTCCTGAAAGCAATATAAGCGGTTTTGCTACGACTTTTTGCACAAGTAGATATATCAAGACTAGAAGAACTATTAGTGCCACTACAGTTGAAATTATGTTTGAAAGCACCATAGCTTTTGCATTTTTTACAAAATTCTCGTATTTATCTGCTATACCATAGCTCCAAGTTTCGCTAGTACCATCTATAGTAAATGGCGTATAATTTGCATAGCAATGAAATCCTTTGTTTGTTTTGTAAATTTGATTGGTGATGTAATCAAATTATACTTCAAAAAAGGGGGTCATTGCTATTTTTATTTAAAAAATATTGAAAATGTTTGAAATACTAAGTTATTAATATATATCAGTGGTGTTATTTTTGACACTCCCGACACATATTAGGGGAGTATAA
>NZ_MBEW02000029.1 GCF_001693775.2 Criibacterium bergeronii
ATAATAGACCATGAGATTAATCACCTCGAATAAAATTTTAAGGAGAATTGATAATTATGAAATATGTATGTGATGTATGTGGATATGTTTATGACCCAGCACTAGGTGACGAAGACAATGGCGTAGCACCTGGAACAGAATTTGTAGACCTTCCAGATGATTGGGTTTGCCCACTTTGTGGAGCTAGTAAAGAAGATTTTAAACAAGAATAAATTCTATAAAAAAATCCTCTTTCAATAAAGAGGATTTTTTATTTTCATGCAAATTTATTTTTGCAACAATTTTGAGGTGAACTATTAATGAAATTTTTAACTAAATACTTGTTTTTAGCTATGGCAATTTTTACATTTTCATTTAACCTTGCCTTTGCCGAAAACATAAATGTGTATGTAAACAATTATAAGTATACAAGCGAACAGCCTGTCAAGATTATTAATGGCGTTTCCTATGTGGCTCTGTCTGATTTTGCAAATATTACAGGTGCTGTCACTTCATGGGAGGCAGCTACAAAAACTGCAACTATAACTTATGAAGAAAAACTATCAGCCTTCAACAACAATAGCCTTTCATTTTCCGACACTTACGGAATATTGGTCAACGGTATAAAGATAAGCACAAACAACCCAACCAAGCTAATTAATAACAAATTATTTGTCCCAGCAAATATCCTGTCAAAATATATGGGATACAGCTTATCCTTTGACAAATCAAAAAACAATTTATTGATTAACTCAACTGCCACAAGCCTGATGGACAAACCGGATTTTTCCAAAATATCTTTATTACCAGTATTAGAAAAGTCTATGGGAAAAGAAACCTACAATCAATTCAAATATACCTTCGTAACAACCGATGAACCAAAGGGAGAAAAGTATTTGACCAACGGAAAATACGCTATTTTCACTGCCCATGAAAAAGGCTACGAACCAAACAAGTTAAATGGTTTCTTCTATCTAAATATTTATACAAATGACGTATACTTCTACCCTGCATCTTCTGAACACGAGGAGCTTGCTAAAAAATATAATAACGGTATAAAATACGAAGACTTCCACAAAAACGGCGGCAAAAATACTGTATTCCTAGTAGCTACAGCTAGAATGTTAGATATGATTTCACTTTCCGACTCAAGTCTTTCTGACTTTTCTTATGTCGGCATAGACAAATTGACCGTAGATTACACAAATCACCTACCAAAAGGCGAATATTACTTCTATAAAGCTACTAAAAAATCAGACGGCAAGGACTCAAACTTTGAAGTTGCTCAAAATAAAAGCACCCTTGACGTATTCTTGTTCTTGAGAAAAAAAGACGGAGTAAACATAGTTAAGCTACCTGACATGAAAATCTTAGAAGTAGTAGCCAAAAAATAATTAAAACATTTAAAGCTTATCCATTTATTGGTAAGCTTTTTAATTTATAAAAATTATCACATCAACATTAATCGTGGAAATTTGCTTTAATTTATGATATACTAACATCGATTTGAAAATTTACGAAACTAAATACTTAGATTTTTACCTCGGAGGAAACATGAAAAAAGCGTTTATAACAGTAATCGGTTCAGATAAAGTCGGCATAATTTACCATGTCACTAAGACACTGATGGAAAATAAAATAAATATCCTTGAAATTTCACAGACAATATTAGATGGTAATTTCACAATGATAATGAGCATAGATGTGACTGACATTGAAGACAATTTTGAACAGCTTTCCAGTGAATTCCAACAAATAGAAGAAAAAATCGGCGTAAAAATAAACCTACAGCATGAAGACATCTTTAATGTAATGCACAACATTTAGGAGGCGTCATGATAATAGATAAAAACATAATAGAAACCATAAATATGATAGAAAAGCACAAGCTCGATATCAGAACCGTAACAATAGGTATAAACCTTATGGACTGCATAGACAGCGACATGGACAAGCTATGCACAAAAATCTACGATAAAATCACCCATGAGTCTGAGGAGCTGGTATCCACAGCAGAAAAAGTCTCTAAAAAATATCAAATACCTATCATAAATAAAAGAATATCTATCACACCAATTAGCATAATCGCAAGTGCAGTAAAAGAAACCTCCTACCTAAAAATAGGCTACGCTCTGGACAAAGCTGCAAAAGCAGTAGGAGTAAATTTTATAGGAGGCTTTTCAGCACTTTGCGATGCGAAAATGACAAAAAGCGATATTAATCTGATAAACTCAATCCCTGAAACCTTGGCAAATACAGACATACTTTGTGGCTCAGTAAACCTTGGCTCAACAAAGCACGGCATAAACATGGATGCCACAAAACTTATGGGAGAAAAAATAAAAGAATTAGCCTACCTAACTAGAAACAACGACTCAATAGGTTGTGCAAAACTAGTAGTATTTTGCAACGCAGTTAATGACAACCCATTTATGGCAGGAGCTTTTCATGGAGTAAACAGAGGAGACTCTTCTATCAATGTCGGCATAAGCGGTCCGGGTGTAGTAAAATCTGCACTTGAAAACAAAAAAGGCGAAAAAATGGAAGTTATTGCCGAAGAAATAAAGAAAACCTCATTTAAAATTACAAGAATGGGAGAACTAGTTGGCAAAGAAGTAGCCTCAAGACTAGGCAAAGATTTTGGCATAGTAGATTTATCTCTTGCCCCTACTCCATCAGTTGGAGACTCAGTCGCAAGAATATTAGAAGAAATAGGAGTAGAAACTGTAGGCGGCTACGGTACAACACTTGCCCTAGCAATGCTAAATGATGCCGTTAAAAAAGGCGGACTAATGGCAAGCTCCAATGTAGGCGGACTAAGTGGAGCATTTATCCCACTATCAGAAGATGAGGGCATGATAAAAAGTGCTGAAAAAGGCATCCTTAATATGGAAAAATTGGAGGCAATGACAGCAGTTTGCTCAGTAGGACTGGATATGATAGCAATCCCCGGAAACACCACAGCAGATGTAATCTCAGCAATAATCGGCGATGAGGCTGCAATCGGCATGATAAACGGCAAAACTACAGCAGTCAGAGTAATCCCTGTCTACGGCAAAAAAGCCGGTGACAGTGCAGTATTTGGCGACTTACTTGGCTACGCTCCAATAATAAAAATAAATGAAACCTCAGCAAAAAGATTAATAGACAGAGGCGGCTTTGTTCCCGCCCCAGTGCATAGCTTTAAAAACTAATTATAAATTATATTTAAGTAAGTAAAAATCCATTTTAAAAAATTTAAAATGGATTTTATTTTTTATTATTTTAAGCCTTATTAGGCTTTACCTAACAATACCATAGTATAAAATATTATGTGTAAACTAAAAATTTGTTCCTAAGTATAGAAAAAGAGGACCATATCTTGTAAAATTAAGTTACCAAACAAAAATTTTCAAGAAGATGGAGATCCTCATGACTAATTTTGACACAGAATTAATAACTACGCTATCACAAGGAATAAATATTGATGAAATTTTTTCGTAAACAGCTTGAAGATTCTATTTAAATTTATTTACTACTTATTTTTACAAGAAATTTAAAAGAGTTTACACAAAAAACTTGACACTACCGGCTTACAATTTATTAAAAACAATTACATAATGCTTGTAAATGCTTTCTCAAAATATATACAAAAAAGCTCATCCATAAAATATAGATAAGCTTTTTTATAAATTTTAATTAATTCATTTTTTTTGTTAGATTTCTATATTGATTTATTTAAAAACCATTAATTGCCATGTTTATTCAAATACTCAGTAGCAAACTGGGCGTAAAGTGCTGCTCCTGTTGGTAGTGAGTCTTCGTTTAATGTCATGCTTGAGTTATGGACGCCGTATTTGTAGCCTTCGTCTATTGAGCCTACTCCAAACTGTATCAGTGCTGATGGCACTTTGAGTGCTACAAAGGCGAAGTCTTCTGTACCTGAGCTCATTCTAACCAAATTGATTTTATCCTCCGGTACTATATTTTTTGCAGATTCAAGCAAATCTTCTACCAGCTCAGGATTGTTATAAAGTGTTGGTGAACCCATGTTGTGGGTTATTTCTACTGTTGCTCTGAAGGTTTCAGCTATTCCCTTTGAGATTTCATTAATTCTTTTTTCTAAGAATGCCCTAGATTCTTCTGAATTTGCCCTTGTTGTAACCTCTAGCTTTGCATGACCCGGTGTTGTATTTGGTGTATCTCCTCCGCTTATTTTGCCTACTAACACTACGTTTTGGTTGAACATTGATATTTCTCTTGACGTAATATTTTGCAGTGCTATAGCAATATGGCAGGCTGTAATTACTGCGTCTACGCCAAGTTCAGGCATTGAGCCATGAGAGCTTTTGCCCTTTACTGTAATTGTATAGGCGTCTGCACTTGACATTGCCATACCTTTTGTTGTCCTGATAGAGCCTGAGGCTGTATCTTTTTCTCCCATAAAGACGTGCATTGCCACTGCTACATCTACCTTCGGATTTTCTAAAATACCATTTTCTATCATATCTAATGAGCCTTGCAAAATTTCTTCTGCCGGCTGAAACATTAGTTTTACTGTTCCTTTTAAATTCGCCTCGTTTTCTTTTAGCATTTTAGCTGCCAAAAGTAGCATTGATGTATGTGTATCATGTCCGCAAGAATGGCAATGTCCATTGGTTGCTGCAAAATCCAAGCCTGAGGTTTCCTGCATAGGTAGTGAGTCCATATCCGCTCTTAAAAGTATGCAAGGCTCTCCTTTGCCTATCAGAGCTGTTATACCGGCTTTTCCTACTTTTTTAGGTTCTAATCCATAGCTTTGTAGTTTTTCTGTCACAAATTTCACTGTATTCGTAAGGTCAAACCCTAGCTCAGGGTTTTTGGTGTAGGTGTCTTCTATTTAAAATTAATTCTTCTTTTAATTCATTTGCTCTTTCAATATATTTATTCATTTCATCACCTTTATTCAAATTTCATCATATTTATACCAATTTCTTCGTCAAGCTCTCTGTCTATTTTCATATCTATTACTTTTATGAATAATTCCATAGTTACACTTATTCTTGAGTCATTAAGGTGTCCGCCAAAAGCATTTCCATGCTTGTCCGCTAGCACTATGTGGAAGTGAGTGTATGGCTTGCCGTCCATTTGTGTAATGTTGCCTACCAAGCTGGCAACTTCATATGTGCCTTCAAAAACATTTTTGTGATAAACCTTAGAAGATACGTCAAATACACCTAAGCTACACTGGTCTACAGCTCCAATACCTGTTACAAAGCCTACCTTTACATCGTATTTGTCACAAGCAGCCTTTATTATCTCAATAATGTCCTCACCCTTGAAGCCTCTTACTACAAGCGTGTCGTTAGCTAATTTGCACTGCATTTTTACCTCCAAATAAAACTCAAAATTGTTTTTAACAATTATTCCTGTTCAACATGTTCATCTTCATTTTTTGATATTGCTTTATTTTTATATAACTTGTTCATCAGTTTTCTTCCACCGGGAATATTTTCCAGTTCCTTTTTGGAAATACCTCCCATGAAAAATAATTCAAACAAATAAACACACATACCCACAAACATAGCAAATACTACGCTTAGCTTGCTTGAACCAGTCAAAGAGTTTAGCACAATATAGGAAAGTAAAACGAAAATTCCCATTATAAATGACATTATCAAAGGTATTATAAATGTTGCCTTGAGTTTAAAATTCATTCTAAGCATATTCTTGATATAGAATAAATCTAATACAAACGCTATTACATAGGCTGCAAGTGTGCCTATTATTGCTCCTCTAACATTTATAGATGGAATAGGTGTCAAAAAATAGGTCAATATTAATTTTACAACAGTTGCCAATAATAGATTTATAACCGGCACCATAGGTTTGCCTAGAGCCTGAAGTACAGCTGTCGCCGTCTGAAGTCCTGCTATCAATACAATCATAAAAGACATTGTAAATAGTATTGAGCCAGCAGATGCACCTTCCTTTGGATATAATAGCTTCATAATAGGTCCAGCCATTATCATTACACCAAAAAAACATGGCATTGCAATAAGATTGCCCATTCTAAGACCCATATTTATATTTTTTCTGACAGTTTTTAAATCATTTATTATAAAACTTTGAGACACCGCCGGCACTACACTAGTTACTATAGAAACTGTTAATGCTTGAGGTAAATTGACTACTGTCGCCGCCATACCTGTAAATTGACCAAATAACGAATTTGCATCTTTATAAGAAATGCCCCCATCCATTAGCCTTTGGTTTACCAACACTGAGTCAATCAAATTCATTATAGGTATTACCAAAGAGCCAATAATAATAGGTATCGCGATAGCAAGCATTTCCTTGACAAGCTCACTAGTTTTTTCTTCTTTTTCTTCCTCTGATAGTTGTATTTCCTTGTCAATTTGTCTTTTTTCTTTCAGATAAATCAGGAAAATTACTATAAATGCTATCACTCCACCAAGCGATGCACCAAAGGCAGCACCACCAGCAGCTAATTGCAGTCCATGTGGTAAAAGTATATATGCTAAAAACAGCCCTGAAAATACTCTTACAAACTGCTCACTTATCTGACAAAGTGAAGTAGGTAGCATATTACTCCTGCCTTGGAAATACCCTTTAAACGCATTTACTACAGGCACTACTAACAGTGCAAGTGCCAATGCCTTTATAGGATAGTAAGCATTTTTATCATGCAGTAGCATCAACGAAAGCTTTTCTGCTCCAAAGTAAAAAAGAGCAGACGATATAACTCCAAGCACTAAGAAAAGCTTAATACTTATCATAAATATTTTTTTTGAGGTTTTATACCTGCCTAGCTTATTTCTCTCAGCCACCATTTTTGATATGGCTGTCGGTATACCTGAGGTAGATATCGCAAGAATTGCCACAAAAAGCGAATAGGCTTTCTGATAATATCCCAAACCATCTGAAAAAATAATGTTGCCAAGAGGTATACGAAATACCGCACCTAATACCTTAATAATAAGGTTTGACACCATAAGTATCAAAGTACCGGTAATAAAATTTTGTGATTTCATTAAATTCCTTTTTTTATTATAATAAAATTAAATTCATTATAATACTATTTTAATTACCATTTTCAAAATAATATAATTTTCTATTTTATAGTCTTTTTATGTATTTGTCAAATAAGGTAAAATTACCGAAAAAAATTATTTTATAAAAAAATCCCAATAAATCATTTGATGATTATCGGGATTTAAAATTTTATTTTTATATTATTTCAAAGCTTAAAATGCAGGTACTATAGCGCCCTTGTATTCATCTTCGATGAATTTTTTAGTCTTTTCGCTATTTAAAGCCTCCATTAAAGCAACAACTC
The DNA here is from genome assembly GCF_001693775.2 of Criibacterium bergeronii. GTDB lineage: Bacteria > Bacillota > Clostridia > Peptostreptococcales > Filifactoraceae > Peptoanaerobacter > Peptoanaerobacter bergeronii. The sequence goes on from NZ_MBEW02000029.1 coordinate 7,298, forward strand.
TTTCATCCTTTTCATTACCTTCTTTTACAGCTACTATATTAGCATATGGGGAGTCTTTACCTTCAATTACAAGAGCGTCATTTAATGGATTAAGGTCAGCTTCTAAGGCAAAGTTTGTATTTATTACAGACGCATCAACGTCCTCTAAGGTTCTTGGCAACTGAGCAGCATCTAGTAGAGTTATTTTTAAATTCATAGGATTTTCAACTATATCCTTATCTGTAGCTGCAAGTCCCGCACCGTCTTTTAACTTAATAATTCCATTTTTTTCAAGTAATAGTAATGCTCTACCACCATTTGTAGGGTCATTTGGTATGGAAATTGTAGCTCCTTCTTTTAATTCCTTTAAATCCTTAATCTTTTTAGAGTAAAGACCCATTGGTTCAAGGTGAACACTGCCAACAGATACTAAATGAGTACCTTGTTGTTTATTAAATTCATCCATATATGGAACGTGCTGGAAGAAGTTCGCATCTAAATCACCATCTTCAACAGCTGTATTTGGTACAACGTAATCGCTAAACTGTTGAATTTCAAGCTCAATACCCTTGTCAGCAAGGTCTTGTTTAATATTTTCAAGTATAGCTGCATGAGGCTGCGGAGATGCTCCAATTTTTAAAACCTTATTTGATTTTTCTGTAGTCTTAGCCGCATCACCTTGTGCCGGCTTGTTATCTGCTCCACCTGAGCACGCTGCTAATGTCAACGCACTTACTAATGCTAAGGTGAACACTTTGATTAGATTTTTTTTCATCATTATCCTCCGATTTTTAACTAGCAATAAAATTTAAGTAAAATAATTTACTTTATATAATATCATGAAACAATAAAAATTTATATATTTTGAGTTATACCCAAATTAGATTTTTAATATCTACAAAATTTTTAATTCTTATTCACTTTTGCAGCAACAAAATTTCCTATAGATTGTATAAGCTGTACCAATACGATAAGGACTATTACCGTCACAATCATTACATCTGCCTGCCATCTGAGATATCCATAGGTAATGGCTAAATCTCCAAGACCTCCACCACCAACAGAGCCTGCCATAGCAGAATAACCCAAGATATTTATAATAGTAGTGGTAACTCCCATGATTATCGGACTAAGTGCCTCTTTAATCATGACCTCCTTAATCACTTCAAACTCAGTTGCCCCCATGGACAGTGCCGCCTCTATAAGTCCCCAAGGAACTTGCATCAACGCACTTTCAACTATTCTTGCAAAAAATGGTATAGCCGCTAAGGTAAGAGGCACAATCGCAGCCGTAGTGCCTATTCTTGTACCTACAATTAATTTTGTAAGTGGAAACAGCACAATCATAAATATTATATACGGAAATGACCTAGTAATATTTACTATATAAGATAAAATTGTATTTACCACTTTATTTGGCATGATGTGGTCTTGTGAGGTAATTACCAATATTGCTCCAAGTGGCAGTCCAATCAGTACAGTGAGAATAGTCGATACTCCCACCATATAGATAGTTTCGGTCAAAGGCTTAATCAATAACTCAAGCATTTTTTACCTCCTCTACCCTTATATTGTGTTTAGTAAGAAAATCTATCATCTGTGGTTCTTTGGAATTATCATCTATTCCAATTAACAATCTGCCAAGAGGTTGCTCTTGGATATATTCAATATTACCTGATAAAATATTTATATCTATATTAAGTTCTCTTGACACCCTAGATATTACAGCATTTTGTGCCTCACCCTGAGTGAATGTTAGCGCATATTTTTTAAGGTCATACATTCCCTTTGGTAAATTGAAATCATATTTGATAAAATGCTCAGTTTTTTCATTTGGCTTTTGTGAAAATATATCTATTGTAGATGCTTGGTCTATTATCTTACCATTTTCTATAATAGCTACCTTGTTGCAAATTTGCTTTATTACTTCCATTTCGTGAGTAATCACTATTAGAGTAAGTCCGGTTTCCCTATTTATCCTTTGTAGCAAGTCCAAAATTTGTGATGTAGTTTTTGGGTCAAGTGCTGATGTAGCCTCATCACAAAGTAGAACCTGCGGATGATTGGCAATTGCTCTTGCAATGCCAACTCTTTGCTTTTGCCCTCCTGAAAGCTCTGAAGGATAAGCATTTATCTTGTCACTCAATTCAACAATCTCTAAAAGCTCTTCTACTCTGTTTTTTATATAAGTGTTATCCTTTTTATCTAAATTGAGCGGAAAAGCTATATTTTCAAATACGGTTTTTGAAGAAAAAAGGTTGAATTGTTGAAAAATCATACCTATGTTTTTTCTTTGCTGTCTTAATGATTTCTTATCTAATTTTAATAAATCTACTCCGTTTACACCGACCGTTCCCTCATCAGGCTCTTCTAATCTATTGATACATCTGACTAGAGAAGATTTCCCAGCTCCTGAAAGTCCGACAATCCCAAAAATATCAGCATCGTCTATATGTAGATTTATATCGTCCAGTGCTTTTGTATTTGAGCCTTTATAGGTTTTGCTCAAATGCTGTATATCTATCATATCTATAAACCTCTTGTAAAATTTTGGTTCTAAATTAAAACTATTCTATATAATAACACATCTGTCCATCGAAAGTCTATACAAAATCAGCGAATTTTTTATAAAAATTGCTCCGACATACACAAAATTATTTGCGTATGTCAGAGCATAATGCTTAGTAATTTAAAATTCTTTGCATATAGTCTTCTTTCAAATCTCCTGTCATGTATTCTACATAGCGTAATAACATTTCGCTGGCATCAGCCTTTGTAAGATATGAATTTGGAAGTAGAGTGCCACCTTTTTCTATCAACCCGATATTTTGAGCTATATACACACTGTCATACGCCCAAGGCGGTATTTGTGACTCATCCTCAAAGCCTGTAGAAAACTTTCCATTTGGTATCAAAACATCCAGTCCAAGTGAATTTGTAAGTATAGCTATCGCCTCAACCTTTGTGATAGGATTTTTTGGCTCAAACTTGTTGTCGTCCCTTCCTATCATAATTTTCTTTTCTACGGCAGTTTTTACATAGTTATAATTTTCATCCAATACCTTCATATCAGAAAATAATTCTTCTTTTAGTCTGTAAGTTGTCTTTTTATTTTTAGAACCATCAGTTTTGTTGTTGTAAAGTCCTGAAGTTACAACTACTGCTCTTGCAAATTCGTCTCTTGAAATATAAGCGTTAGGTAAAAACATTTTTTTATTTGAGTCAAACCCATTCATTGAAGTGACTATTTTTATAGCCTCCTGTGCATAATGTCCCTGCACATCTGTAAGCACCGGTGCAAAAAGTCTAGTTACTTCAGGCATATTTTCCACTTGACTGTTGCCACTTCCTTGCACTCCGTTTATATCATAGGTATATTCCATTGCAGCGTTATTTTGAGATGTTACTCCATATCCGCCTCTAAATGAAATCTTTTTTGGGTCATTTTCTGAGTAAATCAAATCCTTTATGCTATTTTGAGAAACCTTGACTGTATATGTCCCGTTAAGTGTTCCACTTGCTTGACTTGTCGTAGTAGTCGTATTTGTTGTAGTTGTGCCGTTGGCAGTTTTTGTTGTTGTAGTTTTAGTGTCTGTGCCACCTGTTGCCGGTATTAGATTTATTGTGTAATTTAAGGTCTTTGTATCAGTTTTGCCCCAAAATTCATCATATCCTGTGGATTTTCCATCCATTTGTATGATTAATTTTGCAGCTCCCTCTTTATTTCCTGTGCCCTCAGTAAATACTTTATAAAAGCTTGCATTGCCACCATAATAATCTATGGCAGGCTTTGTGTCTATTACCACTGACTCTGACATTTCTGACAGATTGCTGTCTAGGTTATAGGTTTTGCCATTTACGTTTATAGTTTCCTTAGCTTTTTTTATGTTTGCTGTTTGTATTATTTGCCCTGCATAATATTTATTCACCGGTGTTATACTCAGGTCTCTTGTGATTTTTACTCCTTCACCGCTGAGAGAATATTTTTCTGAAATTGTTGTGCCATTATAATTGACTTCGGGGTCTAGCTGTGCATTGGGCACTGGTGCTACTGTACTTTGAGCACCTTTATTATTTTTTGTAGCTGTTTTTGCATTTTTGCTCAGTTGTTTTAATACTTTGTCCAATTCTCTTTGTAGTATGCTATCTTCTTTTTCTTTATCTATTACTGTCCTTGTAAGTGTACCGGTTAATAGTACAGGCTTTCCGGTTACAAAGGTGATTTCATTGTATTGCATTGTCTTTGAGTCATTATTTGTCTTTTTATAAATGCCCGGGTCATAGCCTCCCAAGGCATTGGCAGATAAATTAAGGCTAGAAAAAACTACTAAAGCACCTAAAACTGTCAGGAATTTTGTTTTTTTCATAGATTTGTTTCCTTTTAATAAACTTGCAATGTCCAAAATTATATGGACATTGCAATATTTTTTATTTAATTTTATTCTGCAATCACTGTTATAGCCTCAAGTATTTCCATACCGTCTTTTGTTTTTCTGTCTCTGTTTTGCCTGAATACTATTGTCAAATTCTTATCTTTAAGTGTGTCGGTTGCTGTCTTGTCAATTACTTTTCCGTTATAGATTACGCTTGCCTTTGTTATGTCAATTAGTTTTCTAACAGGTGTCTGTTTGATTTGTTGAGTTTTTGTATCTGTTGTAGTAACCGGTTTGACGTATTGCAGCATATTTTTACTTGCGTTGTACTCATTGATATCTTTTACTAGCACCGGTTTTATACTTGAAGTTGTAGCTGTTTGATTGCCCGCTTTATTTCCAGCTTGATTTGCTTTATTAGTGTCTGTGGTAGCTTGCTCATATGTGCCTACACCCTTAGCAACTATTGTATTTTGTGAGTTTACATCTACATAACCCTGTGCTTTTATTAAATCGATTGATACCACTACATCGTCCTTGGTTACAACGTATACTTGTCTGTTAAAGTATTCAGGTCTGATGCCAAATGTGTTGAGTGCATATTTCTTTTCTCTCATTTGGTCTATCGTGATTGCCATATCGTTATCATGGTCATAAATCTTGGTTTGCTCAGTGAAGTTAAGTCTTGGAGTAGTTGCATCTTCTGAATATCTTGACCACTTGCCGCCTTGCCACAAGAAGAAATGATTTACTTTTCTATTATTTTCTATATCATTTCCAAGAAGTATTGAATAATCAAATACATCTCTAAGAGTAGCTCTGTAAATCTTGTACGGATAAGCTTTGATATTTTCAAAGTTAATTCCGCTACCATTTTGTATTACTATTTGAGCGTCTTTTAACATATTTGTCTCAATGCTGGTGTTAATGCCTGTCTGTAGGTTTGCACTTTGCACTATGTTACCATCTTTTATAAATATTGTAGAGTCGTCAAACTTTACTAGATTATTATCAATTTGAAGTGTGTTTTGTGAATGGTCTACATTTTTGATGGAATTATTAAATATAAGTGAGTTTCCCTGTCTTATTTTTGCCTGCTGAATGGTAGGTATGCCTTGATTTTTTGCAACTACAGCATAAATTTCCTGATTGTTGTATGTTTTTAAATTATTTGGCTGTATTTTTTTTGCATTTGCATAAATACTGCCATTTATTTTTATATTTTCATATTGTTTTAAGGTGTCACCTGTAGCATCAATCCAAACTCCATCAACAAATTCCTTTACGTTTTTAAGTGTAAGTCCTTTTTTGATTATGGAATATGGTCCTACCTTAGCCTTTAATATTGCTCCTGCTTGTCTTTGGCTACCTTCAACCTCTATTTTTGATGGCACACCTGAATAGATATCATCAAAATATAATTTTATTCTGTCTCCATCTTTTATTTTATCGTAAGTTGCTAATTCTCCGCCTTTTAATATTGGTGTAGAGGAGCTAATTGGATAAGTTACGTTATTAGTTAAAGTTATATGGTCTGCTGAAACGTCTAATACTGTGCCTGCTGATAGCTCAGACTCAGGTGGTACATAGGAATTTAGCTCAGGTTCAACCGGCACATAGGCTTTAATAGCAGTTACTATGTCGTCTCTTAATTCTAGTAAGACATCTTGCCCAAAGCTTAACTGGTCTTGTGTAACCGGTTTTGAAATACCGGTTGTATCACCTATTTCACTGCTTACCTGTAATATGTTTACATCAGGGTGCATTTTATAAATATGGGCTACGTTATCATAATCTGTGATTTTGACTACGTTTGTGTAATTTTCTGCTGTACCTTGGCTTTGAGTTAAGTAATCTTTATTATTTAATGTTATGCTTTCAAGTACGCCTGCAATTTGACCGGTAGATTTAGTATATTGCTCAGCGTAAAGTATACTGTTATTTTTAGTATAAATATTAATTCCACTGCCTGATACTATTCTATTCATATCTGTGGTAAAGCCCTGTGGAGTTAGTATAGCTACATCTTTATTACTTATAATATTTAAATATGATATCACTGTAGATGAATTTAGGTTATCAGGCACAATTTTATCTACTTGAGTAATACCCGGTGTTTGCTCATTTGCATTTTGGTTATTTCCACCGTTACCCTGCAAATTTTTCATGGTTTCTTTGTCTATAACCATATTTTTATCCAGCTTTATAGTAGCAAGTATTTTATTTAAACCATTTTCTACTATTTTAGATTTATTTAGCACTTCACCTGCATACTCTTTTATGCCGGATTTGTTTAAAAAATAATCTTTATTTGCATAAATCAAATTTGCAAGGTCAACTCTTCTTGCCTGTTGATTAACTGATGTATTATATTTTGTTTCTACACCAATTACCTTGCCAAAATTTTTATTAAGCTCTCTCATGGTTACAGGTCTTGTCAAAAAATTTGCATTTTCCGGTTTTGCAAGTTCTTCTTCTGTAATCATACCTAGCTCTACTGCTTTTGCATTGTAATCTTCTATAGGCTCTGTCTGTCCTTGGATTTTTGCAAAGGCGTCAATCAGTTTTTGGTTGTTTAGGGTTTCGTTTGGTTTAGTTATACCCTTTACAGGTTTGATAACTCCTATAATAGAGGCAAATGTCATTTCTCTTAATTTTGCACCGGCATCTTTAATAGTATAATCTGTTGCTAGCTCCTGAGGGTTTGTAGTACCTCTGAGTACCGGATAATTTCCATATTGGAGTGGTTGCTCAGCAACAGATGCAATACTCATACTCAAAACCATTGCTAAGCTTAAAATTAAGCTTAGCAATGAATTAAATTTATTTGTTTTTAAGAAGTACATAGTAGCCTCCGTTTTTTATGTTCTTGTTTGCATTTTGCACTATCTTACCTGTCTTTTCATCGTATTGTGCAAATACAGTGTATCCTGACTGATTAGCTGTCAGTGCTAATGCCAAAGGTGCATTTGTAAAGCTTATTGGATACTTCTTCTTAGGCTCTACCACTGCAAAGTTTATCTTGTAAACCTCTGATGCTCTTTGCTTATTCTTTGGTATTGCTCTTGTTACTGTGGTATTTTGTTTATTGTCGCCTGTTACAAAATCTATTGCAACTACTGCATGGTCTGTAGCAGAGGTTACCTGATTAAGTGTAAACGCATTAAATGGCACGCTCATGCTCATACCTTTGTCTATTACTTGGATTGTAGTATTTGGTGCAAGCTTGATTTGTGATACAGGTATTCTGACTTGTTTTTTATTAGCAGTGTATTTAGAAAGGTCTATGACTTTTTCTGTAGTGCCTACTGTATACTGTAGCTGGTCGCCTACCATTTTTTGTGTACCATTTTGTCTTACAT
>NZ_MBEW02000002.1 GCF_001693775.2 Criibacterium bergeronii
AAATTACTTTGAAAATTGTAGCATACATATTAAAAAGAAATTTATGCTACTACCTCATGCAAAAATTTTTATAATTAAAACTAATACTACATTTTTTTATGTAAGTTAGTATTATGAGTAAAATTTCTAAATATCAATTAAAGGCATTTATTGGTTTATATATTTTTTGTATTTTAAGTGGGATTTTATTTTGTAGATATATAAATAAGCATTTTTTTAAATTCAACTGGCTTGTAAGTGGGTTAATCGTAGCTAATGCGTTCTTTTTATTATTGGTTAATGATGCGTATACATCAAATAAGCAAAGTATATGAAATTTTAAGCATAACACTTAATTCTCTTAGAAGTGGGCATTATATAATTTAAATTTGACACACAATGTACCTGACGAACTTTTAACCTTATGATTTTTATAACTAAGAAAGGATAGGATATGAAAAAGTTTAATTTGTCAGTATCAATAATTTTTGCTTTATTGCTATTTATAGCAGGGATTTCAAGCAGCTTTGCTATAAATATCGATGGAGAGGACAGCGTACCTCAAGAGGCTAATCATTATTATTTTGATAAATTTTTATATGATGATGGGAAGTTTCTTTATTTTTCGATACAAAAAGCTGATTCATCTATTCCAATAGAAGATAAAGACCTTAAAGTAGCTAAGATAGACTTAAATTTAAAATCAAATGCAGTTTTGCTATCTGATGACGAAAAAACTAAAATATTAAGTCAATATGAAAAACTAAACCTAAAAAAGGTTAGAATATGTGAAAATAGAGATGGATATAAAGGTGTTGATGAGGAATGTGTGCTTGGTAGGCAAAATAACACATTAATAGATAAGTCAAAAGGACTTTTTCTAATTGACTTAAAAGATTATATTTCTGATAACGATAAATTTTATGCAGAAAATAAAAATTACCAAAAAACGGATATTTATGTATCAGCTACACGTTTTGAAATTGATAAGGAGTATTATATCTATGGAATAAATACAAGATATAGCCTATCAATACCACCACCATATACACCCAGCTTTTATGACGTGATTGCGGTAAAAAATGGAAAAGTGTCAAAGTTGAACGTATCCAAAGAATTTGACTTAGATAAGGTTTATAAAAATTCCGACGGTTCATTTTTCTTAGCCGGAACAAATGAAAAAGGTAGATATGACAGACAGGAGATGATATACCACTTGTCTGCTGACGGCAAATTGACTAATATAAACAGCCTAGTCAGCAAACAGGGCATCAATGCAGGCTATATGGGCTGGCAAAATGACAAGTTAGTATTTTATGTAAATCAAAAGTACACTGGTATAGCTGCGCCAAATTACAAATACGAATTTTATCAGGTTGACAATAATTTAAAAGTTACTAAACGTACGGAAAAAAGGATTGTTGGGAAAAAAGACTATACTATGTATTTATTTAAAGGCGATATTTTTAACTATTTAAGTAGTCAAAATCACATTTATACCTTTGACAATTATAGCGAAAAAATAATAGATTTAACCGCAAATAAAGCCGGAAATATAGATTTTAATCCAAATAATTACAAGCTATCAGAGCCGATTGGTAAATTTGAGAGTACAAAAGAGGTTATAGAACTGTCTACTAATCCTGAGACAAATGGATTTAAGCCATTTCCGATATATAAAGTGGATAATAAACCGTATATAGTGGCAGAGGACCTTGTATATATAGGATTTGAGCATATATGGGATGAAAACTATCGCATATCTGCTTTTGTAGGTGCAGAGCCTAAAAAAGGAAATCCCGCAAGAAAATTTAATGATGGAGACATTTATCATAGTGACGTTGTGATATTAATTGATAACAACAAGGTATATGCAAAAAATATTGGAGGTTTCTCACTTATACCGGTAGATAAAAAAAATATTTATGGAATAGTAGACAAAAAAACTTATAAACCGGTAGTAATGGACAAGAACAATCCTGATTATAAATATGGACCGGAATATGCTAACAGAAAAGAAGTAAGTGTAAAAATACCTAACAAGGATAAAATAACAGTCAATGGGCAAGCAATAGATAACAAGACTAGGAAATATCCGTTTATAAAATACAAGGACATCACATATGTGCCTATGACTACTAGCGATATGAGCTTTATGGGAGCAAAAATTGACTGGAATTACAAAACTAGAAAATTATCAGTGACTACAATTGATAAATATGGAGCTTACATTCCTGATTTAGCCCAAAAGACAAATCCGCTAATAGGTACTGCGACTATACCTGAATACGACATAACAGTACAAGCTCTTAAAGTAGATAACACTAAAGAGCAGTATCCACTGCTGAACTTTAGAGACGTAACATATTTTCCGTTGACATGGAGATTTTGCACAGAGCAATTTGGATGGAATTATAATTGGTCAGAAAATATAGGACTGGTAATAACTAGCCACTGATTTAATAGAAAAAAATTTGAATTTAAAATGTTGCATGATGATATTTCTAAAAATATTTATGAATGGAATTCATTTTTTTATCCGGATGACTTAGATTTAGAAAATAGAAAAAAAGAATTAGTTCAAAAATTGGACAACCTAAAGTTTTTAATTTGGAAAAATGAACAGCATTTTGATGAAAATAGATTTTTTCTATAGCCTTAAATAAATTTTTGTTTTAAAAATAAATAAGAGTGTGTAAACCTATTTTGATACAGCCCATCAGTTCGATTAATTCTAGTATTGATTTATTGAATTGTATGTGTTATAATAGCAAAGTTAATAATATTCAAGGCAATAACAAAGTAACTATTGCCCATTATTCTATGAGGTGAAATAATGAAACCAGGAATACATCCAAATTTTAAAGAAGTGACAGTTCATTGTGCGTGTGGTAATTCATTCACTACAGCATCTACAAAAGACGAACTAAACGTAGAAATTTGTTCTGCTTGCCATCCATTCTTTACAGGTCTTAGTAAGAATGTTGAAAAGGGCGGTAGAGTTGAAAAATTCAACAAAAAATTCAACAGAAAAAAATAATAAAATTCTTAAAGGTGTGCTTAGGCACGCCTTTTTTATTTTGTAAAAATTTCCTACCAAATAAAACAATGTAATTACCTTTGCTAATTTATCAAATTTTTTAAGTTATTTTATGTTATTTGGGGTATTAAATCTAAAAATGTTAGCAAATTTATTATATAAATGGGGGATATTTTGGGACTTTTTGATTTTTTAATGGGTAGTGATATAAACCAAGGGTTTGAAGAATATAATCAAACGGATGGGGCTATTTTGCTTGATGTGCGTGAAAAGGATGAGTTTAGAGCAGGGCATATAGAGGGCGCAAAAAATTTGCCACTATCAGCTATACAAAAGGCAACTTCTACTTACAAAAATTTTGATACTCCATTATTTATTTATTGCCACAGTGGTGCTAGAGCAGGCAGTGCGCTTAGAGAGTTAAAGAAAATGGGTTATACCAATGTTAAAAATATTGGCGGAATAATTAGTTTTAAGGGTAAAATTGTAAAATAAAAAATGTGTGGATATTTGATTTAGTATCCACACATTTTTTGTTTTAATAATTTTTTTTGGTATACGTTATAAACTGGTAAGGAACAGGGTCTGCTCCCATGCCGGTTATTTGTTTGTCATACAGCTGTTCATTAATTTGAGGGAAATACACATCTCCATCAAAGGCTTTATCTATTAGGGTCACATATAATCTATCAGCAAGAGCAATTGTCATTTCGTATACTTTACCGCCACCTATTATAAATATTTCTTTATTTTCTTTTTTAGAAATATTATTGGCTATCGAAAAAGCATCTTCTATATTTTCTGCTACATATGCACCGTCTACTGTAAAATTTTTATCTCTAGACAAGATTATGTTTATGCGGTTTGGTAAAAGCTTGCCAATGCTATTGTAGGTGTTTCTTCCCATGATGACTATGTTGTTAGAGGTTAATTTTTTAAAATGAGCCATATCTTCTGGGATATCCCAAGGCATAACTCCATCTTTTCCAATAACTCTATTTTTATCATAGGCTACTATAATAGATACCATGAATTAGTGGCAACCTCCTGCACAAGTGGCACAACCACCAGCCATTGGTTCTATGTCAGGCTTTACAAAAAGTCCATGGAAACCATCTTGCTCAATATATTGGATTTCAAATCCACCAAATTCGTCTATTAAAGCCTTGTCAGCGACATATTTTATACCATCAAAATCATATTCATAGTCATTTTCTTGTAATGAGTCCTTTGCCACATTAAACATAGGTCCGTTGCAAGCCATTCCTGATATAAATATTCTTAAAGTATCTGTATCTTTCATATCAAGCCCTTCTAAAAGACTTTTCAATTCATCAGATGCTTTTTGGCTTATCTTTATACTTTGTTCCATAATTATCCCCTTTGCGATTAAATAACAATTATTATCTATTTTAATTATACACCATTAATTAGTTAAGTAAACAAATTACTTTACATCATATTTTGTTCTTAAATCATTGATTTTCTTAACATAAACCTCTTGCTGTTTTCTCTTTGTAAGACTTTGTTTTAATCTTTCCATTATTGCTTTAAGCTCTTGTTTAGGTTCTACTTTTTTATCTGTTACTTTGATTATATGATAGCCAAACTGGGTTTTTACAGGTTCACTTATTTCTCCAACTTCCATTGCAAAGGCTGCATCTTCAAACTCTTTAACCATAGCACCCTTACCAAAGAAGCCTAAATCTCCTCCTTTGTCCTTTGATGGGCATGAAGAATATTCCTGTGCAAGGTCTGCAAAGTCTGCTCCATCATCTAATTCACTTTTTATTTTCTTTGCCTCTTCTAAGTCCTCCACTAAGATGTGGCTAGCTTTTACCATGTTAGACTCTCCAAATTCTTCTTCATTATCTTTATAAAATTTTTCGACTTCTTCGTCCGTTACTGTAGCCTCCTGCATAATCTTATTTATTGCATATTGATTTATGAAATTTTCTTTCATTTGCTCTAATTCAAAATTAAAATCAGCATCATTTTCAAGCTCTTTTTCATATTCAATAGCCATCAGCTTTTGGTTGACTAATTCCTGAATTAGATAATGCTCTCCTTCTTCACCTTGAAACTGTGCAAGCACATTTGGAGCTAGACTTTTTTTCATAAAATCTAATTCTTTTTGAGTGATATTTTGACCACCAGCAGTTGCTAATACCTTTTCTTCCATTTAATTTCCTCACTATTGTTAAATTATAATAATATGTGCATACTAAGGTTTTAAATTTCTATATAAAATCATATAGCTGATTTACATCATTTAATATGATATTGTTACCTTGGCTTTTTAAAAATTCATAGTCTCTAAATCCCCAAGATACGACCAACAAATCAAGATTACTATTATTTGCTGTAAGTATATCTACCTCAGAATCTCCGATATATATGGTTTTATCACAAGAAGAGCCTACATGAGACAATACGTCATCAATCATTTTTGGAGATGGTTTTTTTTCTTCGCCCAAGATTTCTCCTCTTACATAATCCAGCTTGCCATCAAAAAATTTATTACAGATAATTTTTGCATAGGAGTCAGCTTTATTTGACGCTACACACACCTTTGCTCCCTTAGCTTTTATAAAATCTATAACATCTACTATATTTTCATAAGGTCTTGTGTTATCTAGCAAGTGGTCGGAATAATATGTTTTAAAGTCTGAAAATGTCTTTTCAAATCTAGGGTCGTCAACCTCCAAGCCGGAGGATAATTTAATTAAATTTTTTATACCATTTCCAAGATAGCTTTTTATCTCAAGGACATCTTTTTTTTCAAAATAATTTTTGATAAGAGCAAAATTTACTGCATTTGCTAGGTCAACAGATGTATCACATAGCGTGCCGTCTAAATCAAAAATATATGTCTCGTATTTAGCATTATATGACATGGTCATGACTCCTAACAATACAATATTTTCTTATTTAAAAAATTGCATAAAATATATTTATTAAACCATTAACTATTATATAGGTAACTGAGTTAAATATCAATTAAAAGTGTAGAAAATGTAATAAAAAAGGAGAGATTTCTCTCTCCTGAAAAGCTCTGCCTATCTTTTCTTTTTTCTAGCAGCTTCCATTTTTTTCTTTCTTTTTACACTAGGCTTATCATAGTGTTCTCTTTTTCTAACTTCTGACATAACACCGGAAAGGGCACATTGTCTTTTGAATCTTTTTAGAGCACTATCAAGCGACTCGTTTTCTTTAACTTTGACTTCTGTTGCCATTACATATCCCTCCCCTCAAAATAAACAATGTTATCAAAAATTAGTATACATACTAAACTTGATATTTCAGTATTATATAACGTTTTTAAGAAAATTTCAAGTATTTTTTAATATTTAGATAAATTAACCTGCCGGCCAGCCAAATTTTCTGCCTGCCATTAAATGAAAATGTAAGTGTTCAACAGTTTGTCCGCCATCTTCTCCAGTATTGCACACTACTCTGAAACCATTTTTAACATCCAGTTGTTCAACTATTTTGTTGATAGCGTCAAAAATTTTTCCGACCTGTGATGAATCCTTAACCTCAGTAATATTTTTATAATGATTTTTTGGTACTACAACAACGTGTACGGGAGCTTGCTTGTCTATATCTTCAAAGGCATAGACGTAATCATCTTCATATATCTTAGTGCTTGGCAACTCTCCTGCTATTATTTTACAAAAAAGGCAATCCTGCATACTACCTCCTAGTGAAATCATAAATTATTAAAATACGATACATGGTTTTTAATGAATACTGCTGTTTAAAAATATTTTATAACATTTCCATAGATTGTACCACAAAGAAATGCTTTATTCAAGAAAATTGGCACAAAAAAACCACTACTAAAAGTGGTAAATGGTGGGCCATCCGGGACTCGAACCCGGGACACCCTGATTAAGAGTCAGGTGCTCTAGCCAACTGAGCTAATGGCCCGTATCAAACAACTATGACATTATACGACAAGATTTATATTTTGTAAAGTGTTTTGTAAAATTTTTTTGATTTTTTTCACCGCATAGTGGTATAGAATATGAAATTTTATAAAAAAGTTGTAATTTTTGATATTTTTGGTATAATAATTAATTTATCAGAGCAATATAAATTTGTAGATTTAAAATATTATGGTATAAGGCAGGATTGGAAAGAAAAACTTTAAAAATTTATACATTTTTTGACTCCTATGCAAGAAATTTCATAGGAGTTTTTTTACTTTTATAGCATCAAAAATTTCATTTTATACTACTATATATTAAAAAAATCACTGCACTTTCAATCAGGCTTTAGTATTATGCATTTATTAATTTAAACGAATGATAAATTTCCATAGCAAGCAAATAATTTATTAAAATTTTTATTTAGATTGAAATACTATCATTTTCTTATTATAATAGAAATTGCGGATTAATCAAGGAGGAGTAATGGATAACAAACTTGTGAGAGCTAATATTTTTTCAAAAAACAATCTTATGAAATTTTTAAGGGTAAATATAGGTACTATTTTGGTAGCTGTCAGTTTACATTTTTTTACTGCGCCTGCACATTTGTCGGTTGGGGGTGCATCGGGTTTTTCATTGTTATTATCAACAGTTACTGGGATACCTATGTCGCTTATATATTTAATTGTGAATTTAATTTTAGTTGTGTTGGGTATTGTGACGATTGGGATGAGCTTTGGGGCACTTACTATATATTCATCAATAATTGGTGCACTGTTTTTGGGTGTGCTGGAAAAAGTATTTCCTATGAATGCTGCGTTTATTGATGATTTGTTGATAATACTTATTTTTGGCATACTAATTCAATCTTTGGGCATAGCTATGGTTTTAAACGCCGGGGCATCTACCGGTGGCTCAGATATAATTGGTAAAATTATTGAAAAATATACTTCATTATCATTTGGCAATGGTCTTATAATTTGTGATGGTCTGATAACTATAGGTGCTTGTGTCATTTTTGGACCTAGACTAGGTATGTATGGTTTATTGGGTGTAATGATAAATTCTCATTTTATAGATAGATTTATAGCAGGATTTAATAGTAAATACAATGTTACAATCATATCCAAGGAGCATGAGGCTATAAATAATTTTATTCTTGTAAGTGTTCATAGAGGTTCAACGGTTTATGAGGCTACAGGTGGATTTTCGAATAATACAAAAAAGATAATCACTACAATTGTTGACAGGAGAGAATATATTAAGATACATAAATTTGTAAAAAATATTGACCCGGTTGCTTTTTTATTTGTTTCAAATGTATCAGAAATAGAGGGTGAAGGATTTACTTATAGCAAAAATTAATACTATTCTCTAATAAAAGGCGGGGTATATCATCTCGGAGTGCTTTTCGCCTACGGCGATGGCTCACAATCTCCTTAGATGAACATAGCTCGCCTTTATTGATTATTTAATTAGGTATTAGTATAAATTATATATGAAAAATGACCAAAACAATTATTTTGGTCATTTTTTTAACATCTATTTAAATTATTTTACTTTTACCTGATGGAAAGTTTTTTTGCCTTTTTTAATCATTATTAGTCCATCTTTTAGCATTGATGAGTCTACTTTGAATGTCTTATCTGATATTTTTTCATCATTGACAAGTATTCCGCCTTGGTCGACTAATCTTTTTGCCTCTGATGAGGTAGGGGCAAGTCCGGTTTGTTTTAGTAAGGATACGATGTCAATACCTGTGTCTAAGTCTGTTTTATCTATAAAAGTAGTAGGGGCATTTTCTGAGGAGCTGTTTGATGCAAATATTGCCTTTGACGCCTCAAGTGCTTTGTCAGCATCTTCTTTTCCGTGGACTATTTTTGTTACTTCGTAGGCAAGAGTTTCTTTTGCTTTATTGATTTCGCTACCCTCTAATGCACCAAGTCTTTTTACTTCTTCCATTGGTAAGAATGTCAGTAGTCCTAGGCACTTTTCTACGGAGCTGTCTTCGATATTTCTCCAGTATTGGAAAAATTCGTAAGGGGTAGTTTTATTTCTATCTAGCCATACTGCACCGCCCATAGTCTTACCCATTTTTTTACCATCTGAAGTAGTAAGTAGGGTAAATGTCAGTCCGTAGGCTCTGCTTTGAGTTTTTCTTCTGATTAAATCTGTTCCTGCGAGGATGTTTGACCATTGGTCATCGCCGCCACATTCCAGCTTGCAGTTATATTTTTTGTTTAATGTATAAAAGTCGTACGCCTGCATAATCATGTAGTTGAATTCTAAGAAGGTTAAGCCTTTTTCCATTCTGCTTTTGTAACATTCAGCGGTGAGCATTCTGTTTACAGAAAAATCTGCACCAATTTCTCTTAAAAATGGAATATATTCAAGTTTCATCAGCCAGTCTGCATTGTAAGCTAATATTGCCTTATCATCAGAAAAGTCAATAAATCTTGACATCTGCTCTTTAAATTTTTCCGCATTGGCTCTGATATCTTCAATGCTTAGCATTTTTCTCATGTCAGTTCTGCCGGATGGGTCACCTATCATAGTAGTACCATCACCTATTAAAACAACAGGTCTATGTCCTGCTAGTTGCATATGTCTCATGGCGATTAGCTGCATTAAATGTCCTACATGTAGTGAGTCTGCTGTTGGGTCATAGCCTGTATAAAATGAAATTTTTTCGTTATCAAATAAATCTCTCAGTTCGTTTTCATCAGTAACTTGTGCTATAAAGCCTCTTTCTTTAAGCACGTCAAAAGCGTTTTGCATATTCTAACTCCTTTATATTTAGATGCTGATTGTAAATTTGTTAAAAAGTCAGCATGATTTTTCTTAATTATAGCATAAAATGAGTTTTTTTTCTACTTTTACTAATCATGATAGAAAATAACAAGCATTTATGATATAATTTCAGTTAATGCAATCAATTTTTCAATATTTTTTTAAAGATAGAATATAAAAGCTGATTTTTATAATTAAGGATTATAATGAAAATAGGAATTTTTGGCGGTACTTTCAATCCGATACATTTTGGACATATTTTTATTGCTGAATATATGGCAGATTATATGAATTTGGATAAGGTAATCTTCATACCATCTGGGATACCTCCGCATAAGGAGAATTTTGTAGATAAGTCGCATAGGGCAAAGATGGTAGAGCTTTCCATAGAGGGCAACGATAAATTTGAAATGAGCGATTATGAAATATCAAAAGTGGGCAAGTCGTATACTTTTGATACAGTTACTTATTTTATGGAAAATAATCCGGAATGTGAATTTTATTATATAATAGGGCAAGATGCTATACTATTACTAGATAAATGGTACAAATACAAAGCTCTAATGAAAATAGTAAAATTTTTGGTAGTGACTAGAGGACAAGACGTAAAGTCACAAATAGAGGAAAAATATGGTAATTCTGAGCATATAACCTTTATAGACACACCAAGCATAGAAATCTCCTCTACCCAAATCAGGCGAAGGGTAAAAGAAAATAGAAGTGTAAAATATTTTGTAAAGGATGAAGTTAATAAATATATTGAGGACAACTCACTTTATAAGCTATAATTTATAAAGGTAAATAATATTAATTATTGGAGGAAAAATTGGAAACTCTCTCAGAGATTATAAAAAAAGATTTACAAGAGGTTTTGGACGAAAAAAGATATATTCATACCCTTGGAGTAGTAAAATCAGCTATAGAGTTATCTAAAAAGTATGGAGTAGATGAGCAAAAATCAGAGCTTGCTGCATTACTTCACGATTATGCAAAAAATTTTGATTCTGAAAAAAAACAGGAGCTTAAAGAAAAGTATAATGTCAGGTATGACAAGGTAGAAGAGGTATCTAAACAGCTACAACACGCTATATTTTCTGAGGTAATAGCAAAATACAAATACAACATAAAAGACGAAGATGTTTTAAATGCCATAAGATTTCACACCACCGGCAGAAATAAAATGAGCAAATTGGAAATGGTTGTATGTCTTGCAGATTATATTGAAGAAAACAGAGATTTCCCAGGAGTCGATGAAATAAGGAGACTTTCCAAACTTAGCTTAGAGGATGCACTTTATTATGCGACAAATAACACAATAATACATCTATGTGAAAAAAATGTACTGGTGCATAAGGACTCTCTAAAAGCTAGAAACTACTTTTTAGAGAATTGTACTTTATTTAAATAAATAAGTAATATAAGGAAGTTAAATGGCAAAAAAAATTATTAAAAATTTAGTAATTGTATTTCTCACAATTGTTGTATTGACCGGAGTGTTATATTTTGCCTTGGCAATGTTATTTAACTGTGTAAAAAATAAAGGGCAAGATGAATTAGAGCTAAAAGATTTGCAAGAGCTATCAAAGTCGGTGGGCGATGAAAGAATAAACGTACTAATGCTAGGAGTTGACTCCCTTGATGGAAAAAATAAGGACAAAACCATGCGTACAGATACCATGATGCTATTGTCAATAGACCCTAAGACAAAAACAGGCTTTATACTGTCAATACCTAGAGATACAAGAGTACACGTGGAAGGCTCGGCAAAAAAATTCAATAAAATAAATGAGGCACACGCAATAGGAGGCGTTTCATATACCATTAAAAGTGTTAAAGAACTTTTAGGTATAGAGATAAACCATTTTGTAAAAGTGGATTATCAAGCAGTTAATAAGACAGTAAATGACATTGGCGGGGTTGAAGTAAATGTGCCTATGGATATGTCATACGATGACCCTTATGCAAAGCCTCCTCTTCATATAGACATAAAGCAAGGACCACAAATACTAGATGGAGATAAGGCAATGCAGTTTTTGAGATTTAGACATGGCTATGCAAACCAAGACCTAGGCAGGATTGAGTCTCAACAAAAATTTATACAGGCATTGATGGACAAGCTACTTTCACCTGAATCCATAGTGCATATTACAGATTATATAGATACATTTTCACAATATGTGCAGACAGATTTGGAATTTTCTGATATGCTAAAAATTGCATCAAAAGCAATAGAAATTAAACCATATAATATTAAAAAGGCTGTTGTACCGGGTAAGGCAGATTATTTGTATGGAATATCATATTTTATAGCTGATGAAGAGCAAATAAAGACTCAAATTAAAGAGCTTTATGATGGAGAAAAATATTATATAGATAAGCCTATACCTGAAGTCCAACCACAAAATACACAAAATGCTAGTGACAATGAAAATACAGCTAATGGTGATGATAAAGCAAAGCAACCTGATACTAAACAAAACAAACCTCAGCAAAATGTATATGACCCTTATGTGGTTGTCCTAAACGGTAGCGGAGGGCAAGGACTTGCCCAAAGGGCGAAAGACCTTTTATATATAAATAACATTGCAGTTGATGCCACATCTAATGCAGACAATTTTGACTACAATGAGACTATGATTTATTACAAAAATAATATCACCCTAGCTCAAGAGGCAAGAACAATACTTGGCACTGGCAAAATTGTTCAGGAAAATAAAGCCTATTACGATAAGCCAACGGATATATTAGTTGTACTTGGTAGTGATTTTACAAAATAATTTTTGAAAGGAAAATAATGCAAACAAGAGAAAAATTAAAAGCAATATACAAGGTTTTAGACGAAAAGCTGGCAAAAGATATTAAAGTGCTTAACATTGAGAAAATATCAAGCGTAGCTGATTACTTCGTTATAGCATCAGGCAGTAGCTTACGACAGGTAACAGCTTTAGAAGATGCAGTTAATGACGAATTAGCAAAATATGGAGAAAATCCAAGAAGTGTTGAAGGTAAAGTATCAGCGACTTGGATATTGATGGATTATGGCGACATAGTAGTAAATATATTTGAACCGGACGTAAGACAGACCTACAATCTTGAAAGATTGTGGGTAGATGCAAAAGTAGAAGATATGGAAACAGTCCAAGCATAGAAATATGCTTTAAAGTTTTTGTAGTATAATCTTAAAAGTCAAAAAAACAAAAAAGTTTTTAAATCATGCTCCCAAAAGTTAAAAAAATAAAAAGTTTTTGGACTATGCTCCCAAAACTTTACAAAAATATAACCTCTTGATATAATATTTATATATCAGGAGGTTTTTATGTTAATAAAAAGAGAGCCATACTTTTCAAAAATTTTAGGATATAAGGATAAAAAAATAATTAAGGTTGTAACAGGTGTAAGAAGATGCGGAAAATCCACTTTACTTAGTATGTATAGGCAGTATTTATTAGACAATGGAGTGGATACAGAGCAAATTATATTTATAAATTTTGAAGATTTAAAATATGAAAATATTTTGGACAAGTCTAGTTTATATGAATATCTGACTGAAAATATGTCAAAGGATAAAATGAATTATATTTTTTTAGACGAAGTTCAAAATGTTTCTGAGTTTGAAAAGGTTATAAATAGTGTATTTTTGCGTGAAAATGTAGATATATATATAACAGGCTCTAATTCTTATATGCTTTCAGGTGAATTAGCAACTTTTTTGACAGGTAGATATATTCAAATTGAGATGCTACCATTTTCACTTGCAGAGTATGAAAAAATATTAAATATAAGTGATAATTCAAAAGGGTATCGCAGTTATATTGAAAATACATCATTTCCCTATGCAATTAACCTAACTGAAAAAAATCAAAAAAATGAGTACCTAAAAGGAATTTATAATTCCATAGTCTTAAAGGACATAGTACAAAGAAAAAATATCACCGATGTCATGATGCTCGAAAGTGTGCTAAGATTTGTATCTGATAATATAGGTTCTATACTTTCCACAAAGAGTATAAGCAACTCCATGACTTCCAATGGCAGGTCAATTAGCACAAAAACAGTGGAGTCATATCTGAATTCATTTATGGAAAGCTATCTTATATATAAAGTGGACAGGTTTGATGTAAAGGGCAAGGAATACCTAAAAACACTTGAAAAGTATTATATAGTCGATGTAGGACTTAGAAATACTATGCTTGGCAAAATAAATGGGGCAGACCTTGGGCATATATTAGAAAATGTTGTATTTTTAGAATTAAAAAGAAGAAACTATGAATTATTCATAGGCAAGGTTGGTAGCTTTGAAGTTGATTTTGTGGCAAAAAAAGAAAATGAAATCAATTATTTTCAGGTAGCTCTAAGTGTAAGAGACGAAAATACTTTGCAAAGGGAGCTTAGACCACTTTTGATGATAAAAGACAACTATCCAAAGTATATATTGACGTTAGATGATGACCCACAAACGACATATGACGGTATTGTGATTATAAATGCGTTAGAGTTTTTGCAATCAAATTAATAGATAAAAAAGAGCTGAGTTTATAAAATATATAGACTCAGCTCTTTTGAAGTTTTATTAAATACTAAATTTATAAGTGGGTTAGTTTACGCAGTAATATTATAAGCATTATAATGCTAACAAAAGAAGAGATTGTTAATGAAATAAACCTTTTTTTCAAAAAGCTATATTCTTTAAATATTATATTTACTACCAAATAAATCACTATATCCACTATTGTAATTACTATAACAACCAATGGTATATAAATCACTTTATATCCTCACAAATTTTAATTTGATTGTAGATTAAAAAAATCTCTACAATCTCTTTTTAACTCGTTTATTTAAATCACTTCTTTTTAGCCATACTATTGAGCCGCATTTTTCACATTCCAGCTTGATATCCATACCCAGCCTAGATATCTTGAAGGTATTTCCTCCGCAGGGATGTTCTTTTTTCAGCATTACTCTGTCACCAAGAACATAGGGAATGACTAATAATTCATAGGCTGCATATTCAATCTCTTCAATATTTACAAATCCGCAATGTTTAAATCCATGTGACTTTAATATGGTCTTGTACTCGTCATTATTTTTGATAATGTGAGACCTAAGTGACCTTATTTGCTTTTTTTTGCAGGTATTTATAGCCAAAGTGATTATTTTATCTACTAAGTATGATGAATTGATGTCTGTTTGTATATTGTAAATTGAGACATAGTCAAAATTACTAAGCCATTTGCCGTTTTTTATGTTACTGTATGGCTCTAGCTCTTGTTTTTGAAATATAAATGATGCGACTTCATTAGCATTATCTAATACTAGGTACTTACCTGCAATTTCGTTTGATTTTTTAATTTCCAATTATTTCACCTTTATTTAAAGTAAGGTAGTGTCAAAAATAACACCACTGATATATATTAATAACTTAGTATTTCAAACATTTTCAATATTTTTTAAATAAAAATAGCAATGACTCCCATTTTTTGAAGTATAATTTGATTACATCACCAATCAAATTTACAAAACAAACAAGGGATTTCATTATTAACTTGCTTGATGATGCTCCTAATAGCCTTTTAAGTGGCAGATGTTGATTTTTCTTGGTTGGCAGTATGTTTTAAATGGTGTCAAGGGTAAATCTAACTACGCATTTAAGTGATTACAATACTTTAAAGACCATTTTGTTGTGATTTCATCACGGCTTTTTGTGGTGCTTTGAGTCATAATTTCGGCATTTTTTTAAACTATTTTTACTTTTTAAAGACACTATGTGGTCTTTTTTTATTGCTTTTTTGTGTGATAGTTTTTCATAATCTATTTTACACTACCTAAAGTAAAATATTATACAAATTTACTTCCCAAATACTGTTTAATCTTTTCTGAGTCATCATCACTTGTGACGGTAACCTTGTTGCCTGTTTCTATATTGTCGATAATTATTGTAACATCTTCTGATTTAAAATTTTTAATTACAGTTGACTCTAGTACAGGTCGTGTTTGCTTTTTATCTTTTTTTCCGCCGTCATATTCTTTTATATAGTAGCTACCCTTGAGGGTTAAAAATTTTGTGTAAGTTATCATTGTCTGCTCCTTAAAAATTATTGTAGACATTACAGCTTAATTACATCGTCTATATTAAGTGGCTTGCTAAAATATGAGCCTTGCATATTTTTGATACCATTTTTTAGTAAAAAATCACATTGTATTTTGGTTTCTACTGATTTTGCTATTAATACTATACCTGATAATTTTGAAAATTCAGCAAGAGAAGATATTATAACCTCATCTTTTTTGTTTACTCCTATACCGTTTATAAAAGCCTTGTCTATTTTAATAACATCTACCGGTAGGTATTTGAGGTAATTTAAAGAAGAGTAGTGTGTGCCAAAATCGTCTATGGCTATATTTACTCCAAGGCGTTTTAGACTGTCAAAATCTTTTTTTAGTACCTCCAATGGTTTCACCATGTATGTTTCAGGTATATCTATATATATTTTTTGTGGGTCAAGGTTATAGGCTTGAATTTTCTCACAAATCATGGCAATTATTTTTTGAGTGTCAAATTTATCAAAGCACATAGTTAATGAAATTGCTAATGAATGTCCGTTGACTTTTTCCAAGTCATGTAATTGCCTTAATATGGAGTCAATTGTCCAATGAGTTAGATTGTTTATAAAATCTGTTTTTTCAGCAAGAGCGATAAAATTTTGTGAAGATAAAAGACCTCTTTTCGGATGTTTCCATCTAAGCAATGAGTCATATCCATAGGTTTTACAATGCTGACTATCGGAAAAATGCACAACCGGCTGATAATACATAACTAACTCGTTATTTTCTATAGACTGATGCAAATCTTTGGCTAGGGTAAAATCTATTTTTACACCTGCAATGTCATGCTTAGGCTCGTATTTGGCATATTGACTTTTACCTTGAGCTTTTGCTTTATACATTGCAGCGCTTGCATGTTTTACTAAAGCGTCTATGTCTGTACCGCCACTAGGGTATGAGCTAAATCCGATAGAGGCTGATATTGAGATAGCACGACCATTTATTTGATATGGCTCTTTAAATACTTTTATAAACCTTATACCCAGTGCGTCTATCATGTCGTCTTGATTGGTATAATAATTTTTTATAAAAATGACGAATTCGTCTCCGCCAAACCTTGAAATTATACTATCTTGTGGCACATTTTTTTTGAGTCTGATTGCAATTTCGTTTAACAACTGGTCACCTAAATGGTATCCTAAAGTGTCATTTATATTTTTAAATTCATCTAGGTCAATGAAAATTACTATATGCTTTGTTATATATTTGTATGAGGTTTTCAGTATTTCATAGCACTGCTGTAAAAAGTATTCCTTGGAGTATAGACCGGTTAGGTAATCTTTAGTAGAAATCTTGAGCATTTCTTGCTCTGAGGCAACCCTTTTTTTAACCTGCTTTTCGATAAGACAGTTAATTTCGTTGAGTTTATTTGTGCTTTCCTCAAAAATTTTGTTTAGGTATTCATTTATAGCTGCAAGCTTTTTTTGGTCATTTACAATGAAGGTTACATCGTACAGTGAAACCATAACTAAACCGTTTTTTAGGAAATTCTTTTTACTGATATAAATACGGTCATCTAATTTTAACTCAAATATTTTATCCTCATCGACCTCAGACTCTATTAATTGCTTTGGAAATAGCTGATAGACATCCTTATAAGTCAGAGTCTTTTTGTCATCGAAATTAAAAAATGAAATGAAAGCCTTATTTAAATATAAAACCTTAGAGTCCTCTAAAATACCTATGGCTATTGGGATAGTGTCAAGAGTTTGAGAAATATAGTCCTGTTTAAATACCAACAAATAATTGTATTTCTTGAATACATAAAAAAGGGCACTAAGAGGAATTAAACCTATTTTGCAACTATAAGACGGGATTGTCACATAAGTCAGCTTAGGCAAGATAAAATCGCAAAAAATTAGCAAAATACCGCTTATAAAGTAAGCATACATCAAAATGATTGCAGACTCATTATCAGCTCTTGTTTTTGCATTATAGGCTAAATTGAAAAATATGATAATACACGATGACAAAATTAAAAAATAAAATGTGCCATCTATGTAAAACCTATAACTACCGTAAATATCATTTAATATTTGAACAAAATCATGTTCATCATCAAAAATAAAGTGAAGTCTTAGATATAAATTGGGTAAGCTAAGCAAGACTGCTGTAATAAATAAAACTACAGTTACATAGGGACTGAATATAATTGATTTATAATTTTTTTTGATAGAAATTTCTTTTGCGATTGTAAAAAAAGTGAATGCAAGAAATGGAGCTATCACCCTATATGTAAGTGAATAATAAAAATGCAAATGATAGCTGTCGATTATAAATGCAACATCTAAAACACAAAAGATGTTTAGCAATCCATATAAAAAGCTTGCAACACAAAAAGCAAAGGTAAGCTTATTTCTAGTACACGTATTTGCTATAGTAATTATGAAAAATATGTAAAAAAATATTGCTAAGACACTCAAATAGTCATTTATTAGCATTAGACCACCGTCGAAAAAAACATAAGATTGGAATATAGCTTAATTATAACATAAAAAGCTTGAACTTAATACATCAATTATGTGAATTAAAAAAAGTGCTTGGTAAGATTATTACCAAGCACTATAATTTATTGATAATTACTAACCAGTATACAATGTTAATTGGCAAATGCTTATAAGAATAGATATTTCAATATAAATAATAAAGCTAAAATATACATCAAAGGAGTAATTTTTTTGTATTTACCCTTAACGACATTCATTATAACATAAGTTATAACACCCATTGATATACCTTCAGATATACTGTAAAAAAATGGCATAGCAATTATACATATATAAGAAGGAATAGCATCAGCTGCATCATCAAATTTTATATTAATAATGTTGGTAAACATATAAAAACCAACTACAATAAGTGCAGGTGCAGTTGCAAAAGCAGGTATAGCTAAAAATATTGGAGACAAGAATAATGAAAGTCCAAATAAAATAGCCGTAGTAAGAGAAGTTAGACCGGTACGACCACCCTCAGTTACACCTGAGGCAGACTCTACGAAAGTAGTAACAGTGGAAGTGCCCAGCAAAGCACCAAGACAAGTACCTATAGCATCAGAAAGTAGAGCACCCTTTATTCTTGGCAATTTTCCTTCGCTATCTAACATTTTGGCTTTTGAAGAAACCCCAATAAGAGTACCGATTGTATCAAACATATCTACAAATAAGAAAGCCGCCATTACAACCACGAAATCAATAGAAAAAATATTGCTAAAATCCAATTTAAACATTATTGGAGAAATATCAGGTATAGAAAGACCATTAGAAAAATCAGGTAAAAGATTATAAAATCCAAGCTCAGGGTTTGGCACATAAAGACCTGATATTTGACAAATTACACCAAGAAGCCAAGTGATAAGTATACCTAAAAGAATATTCCCCTTTACATTTTTAACTACTAAAATGCCAGTGATTATTACACCAATTATAGCTAATAATACAGTAATACCCACATTGTTAAATGTTGCAGTAGTAACGTTGTGAGCTAAATTATATCCATCAACGGAAAATAATGTAACTAAGGTTGGACCTGCAATAACAATCTTTGCATTTTGTAGCCCTATAAAAGCTATAAAAAGTCCTATACCTACACTTACAGCAGATTTTAAATTGTATGGAATAGCATTAAATATTGCCTCTCTGACATCTGTAACAGACAAGGCAATAAAGACTATACCCTCAATAAATACAGCAGTTAACGCAGTTTGCCAGCTATATCCCATAGCTAATACAACAGTGTAAGAAAAATATGCGTTTAAACCCATACCGGGAGCAAGTGCAAAAGGATAATTTGCCAAAAATGACATCAACAACGTGCCTATCATAGATGCAATTGCAGTGGCAGTAAATACCGCACCTGAGTCCATGCCTGATGCAGATAATACAGACGGATTAACAGCTAGAATATACGCCATTGTCATAAATGTGGTGATACCGGCTGTTATTTCTGTTCGCAGATTTGTACCATTTTCTTTTAGTTTAAAAATACTCTCTAAATTCATTGAAACTCCTTTCATAATAAAGAGCAAAAATAAAAAATGATGAAAATAATTGCTGAAATATTAATTTTTCCTTAAAGAATAATTATATATTCAAAAAAATAAAAAGTCTACAAAAAAATATCATATAGCTTGAAAATATTAGTGAAATTTTTTAAAAATAAAATCACCTAAATATTTGAAGCTGTTCCTTTAGGAGAAGTTCAAAAATATTATAAGGTAATTTTTTGTTAATTGTTATTGTTTAAATAAGTCAGCACTTTTTTGTATTTTTTGATATATTTGTTTATACTTTTAAAGCATCTTTTTCACCGCAAGCGACATTTTTTGTCAGCGAACTTTTAAGTAAATGCAAAAGCTGTGATTTCATCACGGCTTTTTGTGGTGCTCTGAGTCATAATTTCGGCGTTTTTTTAAACTATTTTTACTTTTTAAAGACATTATGTGGTCTTTTTTTATTGCTTTTTTGTGTGATAGTTTTTCATAATCTATTTTATACTACCTTTAGTTATACTTTTTTCAAAATTATTATTAGAACTATTAGTACGTTATACATAACGCTTTCTCCGATTTTATAGTTTTTTGACAAATATATGGTATTATTTTTAAAAATTTTATTTTTATATTTTTTGTGTGCTATAGTCGTCTTAATTATCTACTAATTATACAAATACCATGGTTTTAAGTCAATAATTTTTGTTTTCTAGTTAGATATAGCATTAAATAAGTTTATAGCTTTAACATAATTTAATATTTATTTTTAATTTCTATAAAAAATGAACCTTTTTAGTAAATTTTGACTCTTATATGTAGATGCATCAAAAGAAGGGAGGAAAAGTTGGATAATAATAATATTGTTAAAGGCATAAAAGCCGGCGATAAAAATGCCTTTGATATTCTTTATCAGCAGTACAATCTTGAATTATTTAGGACAGCTTTTTTAATACTTGGCAATTCACAAGATGCGCAAGATGTCCTACAGGAAACTTTTATATGTGCATATATAAATATTAAAAGTTTAAGAGATGAAGAGAAACTAAAAGCTTGGCTATTTACTATAATGAAAAATTTTGCTTATAAAAAAATAAAAAAAAGAGATAGGGAAGTGCCTGATGAAAATATACTTTTAAAAGTTGATAGTTATTCAATGAAAAATGAAGAAATTGATTATTCTTGTGATGTCAAAATTGAAGATGCACTTATGAAAATAAATCCCAAGCAAAGGGAGGTCTTGGTATTATATTATTATAGTGGATTTTCAATAAAAGAGATTGCTAAAATTACAGGAAATTTTCAGGGTACTGTCAAATCTAGGCTACACTTAGCTAAAAAGCAATTAAAAAAGATTATAGAAAATGATTTTAACTTATTTGAAAGTGAGGGAATAAATGAGGGATAGTAATGAACAAGGATTAAATGAATTTATTAATAAAAAATTAACTGAGTCTACTGAAACGCTATTTCCCTCAGATTATGTTAAATATAAAATAGATTTTGAGATACAAAATCAAGTGGAAAATAGAGGGGAGCTTGTTATGAAAAATAAATTCAGATTAGCTATAGTTATGTGTTTATGTCTTGTATTTTTAGGTGTTGGCGGGTATGCAATAGGTAAGATTACCGGTGTGCTAAGCTCTACAACGTCATTTTATACTTATAAAAATTATGATGATATTGAAAAAGCTAAACAAACAAGCGGTTTAGAAAATGCTTTTGTACCTAAGTCATTATATTCAGGATATGAATTTGATGGTATAAATATAGTTGATGTTGCTGATGTAGATGACTCAGGTAATGAGCAAAATATGAGAAAAAGCTTGGATATAACATATAAAAATAAAGAAAATGAAAAAATTTATCTGTCTATAGATAAAAAAGTTGACAGCTATGATATTTCTAAGGGGCTTTACAAGGAAACTAAGCAATTTGACGGCAGAAATTTCTATTTTTCAAGAATTGAAAATCTTTATGTCAAACCAAATGCCAAGCTGAGTGCGGAAGAAGAAAAAAGGCAAAAGGAAGACCCATTTTTTAACGTAGGCTATGGTTATGCAGGCGATGGAGAAAGGGAGACTGTCGTATCAACTGATATAGTATTTGAAGATAGTGAAATGGTTTATAGTATACTATTATTTGACGATGTAGAGTCTGATGAAATGTTTAAAATTGGAGAAAATTTTTTCAACAAATAAATAGAGCAATAATTAGAAAAAAAGAGCCTTAGAAACAGTATTCCATAGGCTCTTTTATAAATTTATAATATTATTGAATATGTTTTAAGGTATAAAAAATGTTATTCAACTGTAACAGATTTAGCTAGATTTCTTGGTTTGTCAACGTTTAGTCCTTTATCTTTTGCTACTTCCAGTGCCAATATTTGTAGAGGTATTATTGATAGTATAGGTGCTAGTAGGTTGTCGCTATCAGGAATGTATAAAACTTTTTCTGATACTTTTTCTACTTGTTTATTTGACGCTTGGGTTACTGAGAATACTTTAGCACCTCTTGCTCTAACCTCTTCTATATTAGAAATCATTTTTGTGAGCATCACATCTTGTGTCATTATAGCAATTACGGGGGTGTCTTTTTCGATTAAGGCTATTGTACCGTGTTTTAGCTCTCCGGCAGCGAAAGCCTCAGCGTGGATATATGAGATTTCTTTTAGTTTTAATGAACCCTCTTGAGCTAGTGAGTAGTCGATAGTTCTGCCTAGATAAAAGGCGTGTTGCTTTTTTGATATAAATGCTGCAACGTCATGTATATTTTCTTTATGGTCTAATATATATTGGATTTTTTCAGGTAGGGCAAGCATTTTTGATATAATTTTGTGATAGTATTCTTTATTTATAGTGTAAAGCTTTAATGCAAAGTCAAGGGCGACAAGATAAAGGGCAACTATTTGCGTGGTGTAGGCTTTTGTAGATGCAACAGCTACTTCAGGACCTGCCCAAGTGTATATTACATCGTCTGCTTCTCTTGCAATAGAAGAGCCGACAACATTGGTGATAGCCAATATTTTTGCTTTTTGTTCTTTGCAATTTCTTAAAACTGCAAGAGTGTCTGCTGTTTCGCCGGATTGAGACATTAATATTACCAAAGTCTTATCGTCTATATGATTGTCGTTGTATCTAAATTCTGATGCTATATCACATACTACATATTTACCGAATAATTTTTGCATAGCTGCTTTGCCAACCACGCCTGCGTTGTATGCTGTACCGCAGCCGACTATGCAAATTTTATTAATATTTACTATAAATTCAGGGGTAATATTTTTAAAACCTAAATCTATATCCCCGTTTTCGTCTAATCTATGCTCAATAGTAAGTCTTATAGCCTCAGGCTGTTCGTTTATTTCTTTTTCCATGAAATAATCATATCCGCCTTTTTCGGCAGCCTCCATATCCCAAAGTATATGTTCTTTTTTCTTGTCGACTACATTTTTATATTCATCATATATGGTCAGTTTATTTGCGTTTGCGTATAAGATTTCGCCATTATCAAGATAATAAACGTCTTTGGTATATTTTAACAGGGCAGGTACATCAGAGGCAACGATGACATCGGTGCCAGTAACACCGGCTACAAGTGGGGAGTCTTTTCTTACAGCGATTAGTTCATGGTTGTGTTTAGAACTGATTACTGCAAGAGCATATGCTCCTTTCAATCTTGATACAGCTTTAAATACTGCATCTAAAAGGTCGCCTGAGTAATATTTTTCTATCAAATACACAACAACCTCTGTGTCTGTTTGAGATTTGAATTTAATTCCGTCTTTTTCCAGCTCATTTTTTAGTGTCATGTAGTTTTCTATTATACCGTTATGGACTATTGCAAAAGTCTTGTCGTCATTAAAATGAGGGTGAGCATTTTCATTAGATGGTGCACCATGGGTAGCCCATCTAGTGTGACCAATGCCTAGATGACCTTTGATAGGGTCTTTTTTTAGTTCATCTTCAAGTACGGAAAGTCTGCCCTTAAATTTTTTTATTTGAAGAGAGTCTCCATCATTTATTGCTATACCTGATGAGTCATATCCTCTATACTCTAATTTTTCTAAGCCATCTATTATAACTTCACTTGCCTCTTTTTCGCCTAAATAACCGATAATTCCGCACATACATATTCTCCTTAATATTGTAGACTATAATCTACTTGCTATATTTAAATTTTTCTAATTTATCTATCTAAAGTGTCAAACAAGATTTTTCTATTGAAAATAAGTTTATTTTCATATAAACTATAGTATAGTTTAATTTTAAAAATATGGTGGATACATGAAAAAAATATTGCTTTATATTACTTTGCTGGGTGCAATTATATCACTGGTGGTATTTTTTAGCAAGGAAAAAATTGCAAACAAAGATGACTCAAGCATTCCGAAAATTGAAGTGGGAAAAAACAGTTTCAACTATAAAAATAAAATGCAGGTGCTACCTTATAAAGATGGATTTATAATTTATGATGGTAATGACTTAGCGTTTAAGGACGATAAATTTAAGGACAAATTTGATGTCAGATTAAAGTCTGACAATTTTGTTTTAAAGACTTCTAAGGATGATTTCATATATGTGCTGGACAAATCTAATAGGATACTATACAAAATAGATAGCAGTGGCGACATTTCTTCTCAGGCTAAGTTTGTAGAGACGGGAATAGATGTATATCCTCTTGAAAATAAACAAGTCGTACTGCATTACTCCACTAGCGTTAAAACGGACGGGGTTATAATCTATGACAAAGACCTACAGGCGATAAATAACATCAGCTATCCAAATGCACTTATCAACGATATAATTTATGATAGCTATACAAAAAAAATTTTACTCAGTGCACAAACCTTAGACTACACTCAGATATTGAACGCAATTTACTCTTATAATGACAAATATGAGGTGCAAGAAATAAATCAATTTAAAAATCTTGTGACGACAGCTATGGAGGTTACAAACAATAAAATTTTCCTTTGTGACCCTCAAAGTGTGTATATAATGGATAAAGAGCTGACAGCTACTAACAAGATTGAGGCAGATGACTCATTTTCAAATGTAAGAGTTGTAAACGATAAAATTTACTTACAGGACGGACCTAAATTAGTAAAAATCTTTGACAAGGATGCAAAGCTTTTGAAAGAAATGGCATCAGATGAGCCGATTTTTAATATATATTTTAAGGACTCAAACCCGATTTTAATCGGGAAAAATTTCTTCACTTATCAAAATGAAAAAACAGATGTTACTCAAGATGTGCTAAAATCTGTTTTTGTGAATAACAAAACTTTGATTTTATTTTTTAGAAATTCATATCAAACTATAAAATTACAATAAATACTATATAGGGGGCATATAAAAATAGAAAACATAGATATTTTTATAATAATTTACAATTTATATAACATTTTAATATTTGGCAAAAGAGGTCTGCTAAAATCGGCGATAGTAAGTGTTGGGTTTGCTTTAAAGATACTGATAACATATTTTATATATACAAGTGGCTTATTTGAGCAGATTTCAAAAAATGATAGCGTAATAAGCTTTATAAACTGGATAAAAGAGCTTTTATTTAAGCAATTTCCGGCACTAAACCTTGCCAAGGACAGCTTGGATGGAGCAATCGTTGTAGTTTTAATTTATATAATCTTGACAATCATTTTTTGGATAATATATCCGATTTTTAGAGGTGTCGTATTGTCAAAAGATGATATGAACCTTGGTGATAAATTCTTTGGAGCAGTGTTAGGCTTTATTAAAGCTACCATATTTATAATGTTTATAATTTATGTATTGGATAAAGTTCCAAGTACAGTATTTAAATCAAACATACATCAGTTTATTGCAAATTCTAAACTTATTACACCGTATTTCACATATAACATATTTATGAATATTTTTGGAGCTTAATTAAAAAAAGAGGTAATTATGAAAAAATTAAATTTGGATGTGCGTGGCTTTGCTTGCCCAATGCCTGTCATAAAGACAAAAAATATGCTTGAAGAAAATGACGGCAGTTTGTCACTAGAGGTTATAGTGGATAATGATGTTGCAGTGCAAAACGTCACAAAATTTGCAAAATCACAAAATCTTGAAGTGACCAGCGAAAAAATAGGTGATGACTTTAAACTGATAATTAACAGGGACAATTCCAATGAAAATGGTGAATATCAGATTTCAAAACAAAATGACAAATCAGAACTAAAAGC
Organism: Criibacterium bergeronii; assembly: GCF_001693775.2. GTDB lineage: Bacteria > Bacillota > Clostridia > Peptostreptococcales > Filifactoraceae > Peptoanaerobacter > Peptoanaerobacter bergeronii. Next base: position 26,043 of record NZ_MBEW02000002.1, read on the forward strand.
TTTACAAAGCAGTTCTAACGGAGCACAGACATTATTAATTACCACAGATAAATTGGGCAAAGGCAATGATGAGCTTGGTGCAATATTGATGAAATCTTTCATTTTTTCATTAAAAGAGAGCAAGCCAATCCCGCAAAAGCTTATATTCTTAAATTCGGGAGTAAATCTTACAACTACAAACAAAGAGGCTATAGAAAATCTAAAAATTATGCAAGAAAATGGCACTCAGATAGTATCTTGCGGTACTTGCCTAGACTTTTACAATCTAAAAGACCAAGTAAAAGTTGGCACAATAGGAAATATGTATGATATAGTAGATAGCTTAAACCAAGCTACAAATAAATTTGTAATATAGAGGGAAAATGTTAGTTATTAGTTTTAATTCCACAAGTCAGGCAATGAAAGCAGACAAATTTTTTGATAGTACAGATATAGATAAAATGGTTGTACCAACTCCAAGAGCCATTAGTCAAAGTTGTGGCATTTCGATTAGAATAATATCAGAGCAACTGGAAGATGTAATTTCTATGCTTGAAAAAAATGAAATTGGGATAAAAGGGATATATAATGTGACAAAAGATGAGGCTCAAAAGATATATTAGATTAAATAAAATATTGTTTAAGGAGAAAAAATGTCAAATAAAGTAAAGATAAAAGATACAAGTGCAAAAAAGCAAACATCAGGCGAAAAAAAGACTGCATCAGTCCAAAATAAAGTCAATATAAATGGAGCAAAAGTAAGACCTGTCCAATCAGAAAGCTACAGCAAACAAAAAAGAGATAAGAGGAAAAAACAATTTGCAATAATTGCTTTAGTTGCTATGCTTGCAATGGTCGTTACAACTGTATTAGGCTCAGTAACTTCACTTTTCTAATATAAAACCTGTAAACAAACGTTGTTACACAGATTTAATTATAAATGAATTTTAAAGTGGTATAATTATACATGAGCAACCGTCTACTTGATATTGTAAAAATAAATTTTTGAGGATAATTATGAAAAAAGTAAAAAAAGCGGTTATACCGGCGGCAGGACTTGGTACAAGATTTTTGCCGGCTACTAAGGCTCAACCAAAGGAAATGTTACCCATAGTTGATAAGCCAACTCTTCAGTATATAATAGAAGAGGCGATTAACTCCGGTATAGAAGACATACTTATAATTACCGGAAGAAATAAAAAAAGTATAGAAGACCATTTTGACAGGTCAATTGAGCTTGAATTAGAATTAGAAAAATCAGGTAAGACAGAACTTTTAAAGATGGTTAGAGATATTAGCGATATGATTAATATCCAGTATGTTAGACAAAAATCTCCAAACGGACTTGGTCATGCAATACTTTGTGCAAAAAACTTTATAAATGATGAACCCTTTGCAGTCATACTTGGAGATGACATAGTCGACTCAAAGACGCCTTGCTTAAAACAGCTAATTGATGTATATGATGAGTACAATACGACAATCATAGGTGTGCAGGAGGTGCCAAAGGCTCAGGTTAATAGATATGGGATTATAGACGCAAAGTATATCCAAGATAGAGTATATCTGATAAATGATATGGTTGAAAAACCTGACATTGACAACGCACCGTCCAATATAGCTATTTTGGGAAGATATATACTTACCAGTGATATTTTTGATATTTTGAGCAAACAAAAGCCCGGTAAAAATAACGAAATACAGCTTACAGATGCACTAAAGACGCTTAGCACCAGTCAAGCTATGTACGCCTATGAATTTGAGGGCAAAAGGTATGATGTGGGTGATAAATTCGGATTTTTACAAGCAACTGTAGAATTTGCATTAAAAAATGAAAATCTTCATGACAGATTTGCGGCTTATTTAAAAGACATTGCAAAAAATTTATAAATAATAACAAACTCAGTATTTGAGGGTTATCTTATTATTTTGGAAAGGAAAACTATGAAACTAAGACATAAATTATTAAGTTTAAGTGCCGCTTTATTAATGGCAACAACTCAGGCAGGAGCGATAATATATTCCGATTTACAAGGATATGGCTGGGCATCAAATTATATTTATGATGTTACTAACAAGCAAATAATTGCAGGTTATCCGGACAAGACTTTTAAACCCGGCAACTCAGTAACTAGGATAGAATCTCTAGTTATGATGGCGAACTTATTTCCAAAAGCGGATATAGATAAAATTTATGCCGAAAAAGAACCCGTTTATAGAGAGTCAATGATTAAAAATGATATTGATAAATGGGCAAGACCATATGTAATATTTGCACTGGAAAAAGGAATAATACCAAATACCCCTGAAATGATTAGAGCTTTGGTAGATGTTAAAACCAAAAAACCAATAATTGCTATGAGGTATGAAGTAAGCGTCTTTTTAGTCCGCACATTGGGACTTTTAAATGAATTAAACAATTCTGCAAAATTAGATTATAAAGATACTAAAGACATACTTACTCAGGCAGTGCCTTTCATAGAGTTATTACAAAGAAAGGGCGTGCTGTCTAAAAAAGGTGATGGCAAAGGGTATTTCAATCCTAACAAAGGAATAACTAGAGCTGAAACAGCCGTAATGATATCCAATGCCTATAAATATTCGCCAAAAGCAAAAGGCACATCAACTGTATCACCAACTACACCGACAGCACCTCAAGTAAATACACAAGTAGTAGAAGGTACAATACAGCTTATAACATTAGCAGATAGTAATATTACAATCTCAGCTAAGGACTCTAAAGGAAATACTAATAATTACACAGTTAATAAAAATAATCTTGTGGTAAATCTTGACGGAGCACAGGTAAATATAAACAACCTAAAAGTAGGGCAAACTGCAAAATTCACCTTAACAAACGGAGTGCTATCTAAAGTTGATATGACTAGCGTTCAAGAGAGATTTTCAGGTAAATTGCTTACATTAGACTCAGCTAACAAAACTATGACATTAGAGCTGGCAGACAATAAGCAAATAAAAGCGTTTTTATTCAATGACACATCTAAGTTATATTTAAACGATAAAGAAGTAAAACCGGAGAGCTTACCACTTAACAATCCGATAGAAGTTTATGCTATAAACAACGTGATTGTTAAAGCAGCAGAAACTCAAACTATAGGCAATGCACAAGGTGAGGTTTTGGACTTCATAGACAACCTAATCACAGTGCAAACTGCTGATGGTAAAAAATCTTATAAAATAAATTCAAATACAAAGATTATAAGAAATGGAAGAACTCTTACAAACATTTATCAAATAGCAATAGGAGATAAGGCAAACATCAAGTACAACAACGATACAGCAGAAGAAGTATCTATTGAAACAAGTAGGGAAAAATACTATGGAGTGGTAATAAAATCTATAGAGCTAAATACCGGATATAACAAGATATTGGTTGGCGACAGAGATGGAAATGAACATTCATTTACTATCAATAGTGACAGCTCAATCAGAATAAATGACAAAAAATCCTCCGTATATGACCTAAAACTAGGCTACGAAGTAGATTTATACACCGATGGTGGACTTGTGGAAGAGTTAATTTCCAAGGGAGAATTTAAACAAGCAACCATTTCAGGAGAAATTATATTTATTGATACAATAGATAAATATATTGATATAACCACAAGTAAAGGCGAAAAATTGAGAATAAATTATAACAATGACACAAAGACAGAAAAATTATCAAACAGCACAAGTATGGACCCAAGAAATTTATTTAAAGGAGATAAAATTTCCGTAATTGGTGTAATGAATGGTGGAAATCTTCAAGCCACAATGATTATTGCCGACATAAAATAGTTTTTAAAATTTTTGGATAAAAATTTAATATACAATTCTGATAAAATGTGGAGGAAAAAATGAAAATATTTTTAGACACTGCCAATCTTGATGAAATTAAAGAGGGGGCAAGCTGGGGAATAGTTGATGGAGTTACTACAAACCCATCACTAATAGCAAAAGAAGGTAAAGACTTAAAGGAAACTATAAAAGCAATATGCGAAATAGTTGACGGACCAATATCTTCAGAAGTATTATCTGAAAACCATGAAGATATGATAAAAGAGGCAAGAGAATTAGCAAAAATACACAAAAATATCGTAGTAAAAATACCAATGACAATCGAAGGACTAAAAGCTGTAAAAGTATTGTCAGCCGAAGGTATACACACAAATGTAACATTGATATTCTCAGCAAACCAAGCCTTACTTGCAGCAAAAGCAGGAGCTACTTATGTATCACCGTTTTTAGGCAGACTTGATGATATTGGCATAGAAGGAATGGAATTGGTTAGAACAATAGTAGAAATATTTGACATCTACGGCTACGATACACAGGTAATAGCTGCAAGCATAAGACACCCTATGCACGTTATAGATGCAGCTCTAGCAGGCTCTCATATAGCTACTATACCAATGAAAGTATTAAAACAAATGGCAGCTCATCCACTTACAGATAACGGCATCGAAAAATTTAATAACGACTGGAAAAATGCTTTTAATAAATAAATCTTAATTAAATAAAACAAATCAAGTCAACTAGAGAAATGAAATTCAAGTTTTAGTATTAGACTGGAATGTATTTTCTCTAGTATGACTTTATTATGGCTTTTTAAAAGCTTAAAATATTAAGATATCAAGCAAATACGAAAAAATACCACACAACTTTGGAATTGTGTGGTATTTTTTCGTATTATAACCCCATCAACCAGTACGAATAAACAATCTCACTTTCAAAACTTAAAATTTTTTTGACTTTTGAAAGTAGTATATTATTTACTTTTAAAACTTTCAAGTTTGCCTATAATTGGATGCAAATGTGGGATGTTGGATGTCGGATACTCAAATAATGGGTAGCCTCTTAGGACCTATTCATACGAGAGGATACTTTGCGACTTTATAGCCAACAAAGATAAAATGGATATTGAAGTGTATGTTAAGCTAATTCGTTCATACTCTGATTACAAAGAAAAAGACATACATTCACTTCAAGAAATCTCGAAAAAAATGGGGATTGAAGATAAAGTGCGTGAAATTATGGAGGTAGCCTATGAATAAAGCAAAATTAACAGCTCTTTGCCATAAAATAAGTAAAGAAGTTCATCTCTCTTTTAATTTTGTAATGCTGTATTATTTTTTGGAAAGTATATTAAAAAAGTTGGCTGATAGCGAGTACAATGATAACTTTATTTTCAAAGGTGGATTTCTACTTTCTAATGTTGTAGGAATTGACTCAAGAAGTACAGTAGATATTGACTTTTTACTGAAAGATACACAGCTTTCTGAAGAAAATATCTTAAAAATGCTAACAGAAGCATTAAAAGAAAAAGATGATGATGAAATACTCTATGAAGTCCAAGATTTTAAGAAAATCAAGGAAGATGATGAGTATGGTGGATTTAGCGTAAATGTCCTTTGTAAAATGGAAAATATAAGGCAAGTAGTGCCACTTGATATTGCCACAGGAGATGTAATCACTCCACACCCGATAGATTATAGTTATATTAGTTCTTTTGGTAAAGAGGATATTTCGATTAAAGCATATCCGTTAGAAACAATGCTTGCTGAGAAGATACAGACGATTTATACAAGAGGATTTTTAAACAGCAGAAGCAAGGACTATTACGACCTTTATATCATTTATAAACTAAAAGATAAGGAAGTAGACACTGAAACTTTAAAAAGAGCTTGCAAAAGAACCTTTGAATAAAGAAAAACTGACTTAGATGTAACACTTTGATTGAAAGTTATCCATACACCTATGATAAAGACGATGCAGCAAGTCAAAAAGAGTTATTACAGATTAAAACAGACATCGGCTTTTGGAGCTTTAATGAACTTGTATCTGTAGATGAAGAAAAGCTAAAAAATGTACTCGGACTTGAAATAGATGATGATGGTAACTTTTACGATCCACTATCAAAAGATATTGACTTGGATAATGTCCCCGACAGATATGATGCTGACTTTAGGGACAGTAAAGTACAAAATATGGGAGATATGGACAAAAAAGAAAAATCATCAGTCTTAGAAAAACTAAGCGAGTACAAAGAAAAAGTACAGCAAGAAGATAGACAGCCAAGTGAAAGCATTGATAGAAACACAAAACAAAAAGAAGTGATTTAACCATAAGAAAGAGTATTTTAATGATGTAGTTATCTTAAAATGCTCTTTCTTTTATATTCAAAAATAAATTAAACGGAGGAATAAACTATGAGTTTAGAAAAAGGAAATGTTATAAAGACGAATTTATCTGATAACACAATGATTTTAGATGTTAAAAATAAAGAAAAACAAGCAGTCCTATTTACAGGTACTCAATTTGTATTAGCATCAGGCATAAGAGAAAACAAGGAGAGTGGAAAATTTGAATGGGACAATGGCAGATATGCTAATGAAATCAAAACCATTGCTGAAATGCAAAATAACAGCTTTGAAGCAATGAAAGAAACAATATCGTTTTTAACAGAATACAATCATAAGGATTTTACAAAAGCTTTAATTTCTATTGAAACTGGAATTGAAAATGAAGATCTCCTCGACAAAGCTTATGATGAATATATGGAAAATGACGCAATGACTTTGATTGATAATCAGTTCTATGATTATGTTGATAAGAGTGGATTGGAAAGGGCGATTGTCGAAAAAGAAAAAAACGGTAGATAACTCAAAAGAAGATTTAGAAAATAAGCAAACCGGAAAAGAAAAAGTAACTGAACAAAAATCGGATAGATCAGAAAAAGCTGATACTATAAATGTAACAGGAAGTATAGTAAAAGATGTGGGGGTAAAAAGCCTTATATCTAAAGACGGCAAAGAATATATAAGCCTTAAAGTAAATGAGGTAAAACCATTAAAAGTTAAACATCAGGAAAAGCAGGAAACAAAGGCTAAAGATGAAATCTCTGTGATGGATAAATTAAATCAGTACAAACAAAGATCAGAAAAAATAAAATCTGAACCTGTAAAAAAACTAATCGACAAAGAAATTTAATACTTAATATTTAAAAGGCAATAAAAAAGAGGTGTATGGAAAAAATTGCTATACACCTTTATTTTTATTGCTCATAAGTATAATTTATTTTTAATCTTGCACTTCCGGTAGAAGGTTTATACGGATTTGTATCAGCTGTAATTATAGATACTTTCCATGTTCCATTAGGTTTTTCGTCTTTAAATTCAGTGAAATTTACTTCACCACTTTTTTGTATAAGTTTTGAATATATACTACCATTAGGACTTTCAACATATAGTTTGAATGGAGAACCTTTTGAACTGAAAGTTACATTTGCAACAACAGTTGAAACTTTAGAATCTTTTGGTAAAGTTGGAGAAGGAATATTGTATTTTTTTGATTCAACTGCACCGGAGTATGGATTATATAAAGAATTCATAGTTCCAGTTTGACCTGAAAAGTAATTCGTTTTCGTAATGGCATAAGAATAAGAAGCACTATTAAAACTTGTATTTATGTTTGCAACAGGGAGAGCAAAAAATGCACCTGTAAATAGCAATGTACTCAAAAATAAAGATGTAAATTTTTTCATAACATTTCTCCTTTTATTAAATGAAAATTTCAGAGATTAAATAGTAATATCAATATGTGTTTCATCTAAAATTTTAGGATCAAAAGGCTCTCCCCATACCCAATTTGGATTATGCTGTTTTATTATGCTAAAAAATTTTTCGTCTTGATTACTAACTATTTTAGTTAATGTATGAGCAACATTTGCTTTGTCTTTTATTGGCTCTGTTGAGCTGAACTTCTTTATCATTTCATTTACTTTTGTTTTATCACCTCTTACAAGCCCATAGCCGTCGATCCATTCTTTTTTGTTTTGTTCTAAAAGTTTATTAACGTATTCTTGTTTAACAGGAACAATTTTTAAACTTGTCGGGTCAACATTTAAACGTCCTCTTGCTTCCGGATTTTGTTTTAAATAATATTCATCTACTTCCTCAGATGTCAAACGCCTATAAGAACCTGAATTTTGAATATTGTTTACCATATCGTTTATTGTCATGACTTAACCTCCTCTTTTATCATCCAATTATTTGGTATATCGGAAAATAAACAAAAAATCTTTAGAATTTAATATATAATATCTCTCTCATTTTCAATATATTAATCCGTATTTTTCTTTAGGTTCTGTAAATAACTCAACTTTCCCAGCATAAATTCCTAAATAAATTATTGATATAACTCGATTGCGAAGCAATCCAATTACTTAATTGACTTTCTATCATCCTTGTGATTTTCTTCGGTAATTCTTTGAATATATCAGTTAATATAATCATCAAACTTCTTAATGCTATTGAAAAATCCATGTCTTGGATATCTTCACAACAAACGTAAAATATTTCTCCTTGACTTTTTAGGTCATTTGTATTTCTTCTAATATACTCAATTATGACGTACCTCGTAAATACTATGGTTGTATGTGCATATATTGACATGTAGTCTCTTACTTGAAATTCTGTTTCAAGCTTCATAAGCGACTTAATGGCTTTAAAAAAACATTCGATAGACCATCTATTGCCATATATCCTTACTATTTCTTCGTCAGATAGTGTCATGTCAGTGCAAAGTATATACAAGCATTCACTTTTCTTGTTCCTGTTTTTTACAAATACAATCTTTACTTGTATTGCATCTTTAGTTGTTACTTTTAAAGAACCTAAAATGTCTGATACTTTGCTAAATTTCACGAGTCTTTGAAGCTGAACAAGCGTGTAAGATTTTTCATTGTAGATATATCTTTGCTTTAGCTGTTTTACCATTCATATTACTTCAAGACCTAATTCTGAAATGGACTTAAACATAGGCTCGTTTGTAAATCATGTGTCCATCAAAACGTATTCGGCGATTATACCACTATCCAAAGCATTTTTTAGGAGTTTAATTGTCGCTTTCGGTTTTGACAACATACTTTGTTTTCTGATTTTGTAACCGTTGCTTCTTTTGTCTAATTTGTCATTTGCTTCTTGATAACGGTTGGATTCTTTAGCAGAAGAAAGTAAATTAAAGCCAACAGGGACAAAGCTGTATCCATCAGTCCAGCCAAGGGTAAGCATTGTGAATCCTTTTACAAATGAATGTCCAGCATGGTCAAAAACTTTAGCAAGTAGTTCTACGTTTTTACTGCAATTCCTCTTAAAAACAGAATCATCTATTACAAAAGCTTTAACTCTATCAGGTTTAGTCAAATGTGAAAAATAAGATATTACCTTACAGCTTAGAAGTGATAAAAACTTAATCCAGTTATATGAATTATTTGAAAGAAATCGGTAGTAAGTGTTTTTAGAATTGGCTTTTTCCTTACGATTTGAGTTCAAAAATCTAAAAAGATTTTTACCTTGAAAAGCAAGCAAGAGAAGAAAGTTAAAAAGAACTGAAACAGGAACACCGCATGATTTAGAGATATTGGAATTACGAAGAAGAACAGACAATTTTAAATCTTTGATAGCTCTAAAAAAAGCATTTTGGGTATTTTCAAATTCATTATTTTGATATATCATTAAATTAGCACCTCTTTTTGTTTGTTTATTTGTGGTAATTTAATTATATCAAAAAGTTGGTGCTATTTTAATGTCAAGATTAATATTTTTTAACTAATTTAGTTTGAAAATTTAATGAGTATTATCTAATTTTTAGGTGGGAAAGTTGAGTTATTCAGATTTTAAATTTTATTATGTTTAGAATTATATTATAAGGATATATAATAATAGGTTAAAAAAATAAGATTTATATCTTAATATAGAAATAAATTAATGTGAGTGATTTATTTATATATTTATGGCATCTTAATATATTTCTAATATTAAAATATATAGTCTTATAAGGATTCATTTAAAAAAGCTTATATAAATTTTTTAAGTGGGTAAAAAAGTTTATCTTGGGTATAAATATAGAGATAAAAAGTATCAAAAAACTTTATATAAATTAAAAGGAGGACATAAATGTCACAAGTAGGAAAGAAAATGCCAGAGTTTGTTACTAATGGCTATAACCCAAAAAAAGAAGAATTTGTAACAATATCAAATAAGGATTTTGAAGGTAAGTGGAATGTTCTTATGTTCTACCCAGCAGACTTCACATTTGTTTGCCCAACAGAACTTGAAGATATGCAAGATCAATATGCAAAATTACAATCACTTGGAGTAGAAGTTTATTCTATGTCTTGCGATACACATTTCGTGCATAAGGCATGGCACGACCATTCAGAAGCTATCAGCAAATTGGAATTTACAATGTTAGCTGATCCTCACAAATCAATTGCTAGAGATTTTTATGTTTTAGATGAAGAAGCAGGACTTGCTCAACGTGCAACTTTTATTATAGATCCAGACGGAGTCATTCAAGCTGTAGAGGTTAATGCAGACGGAATCGGAAGAGATGCAAGCCAAGTTTATGACAAAGTTCGTGCTGCTCAATTTGTTCGTGAAAATCCTGGACAAGTTTGCCCTGCAAAATGGAAAGAATCAGGCAAAACTTTGACTCCAAGTCTTGACTTAGTTGGTAAGATATAATGTTAGACCAAAATTTAAAAAATCAGCTAAAAGAGTATTTGAAGCTTCTTGAAGGAGAAGTTGTATTTGCTCTAAGCTTGGATGATTCTGATAAGTCAAAAGAAGTTAAAAGCTTTGTAGAAGAAATTGTTTCACTATCAGATCTTTTAAAAATTGAAGAAAAAAAATTGGACCTAAGCCCATGTTTTAGCCTTTCATCAAATGGAAGATCTGGAATAAGCTTTGCTGGAGTTCCACTTGGTCATGAATTTGAATCTTTTGTGTTGGCACTTTTACAAATAAGCGGTCGTCCACCTAAAATTGATGACAATCAAGTGAGAAGGATTAAATCAATAGATAAAGAATTATCTTTTGAAACAGTAGTCAGCTTAAGCTGTCACAACTGTCCAGAAGTAGTTCAAGCTTTAAATATTATGGCTGTTTTAAATCCAAAAATAAGCCATCGTATGATTGATGGAGCAAGCTTCCAAGAATATGTTGATGGGCTTGGAGTTATGGCAGTTCCAGCAAGTTTTTTGAACGGTAAAAGTTTTTATAATGGAAAAATTAATCTAAACAAAATTCTTGATTTGGTTACTGGACAAAAAGAAGGACCTTCACTAAAAGATAAGCCAGTTTATGACCTTCTTGTAATTGGCGGTGGCCCAGCTGGTGCTACTGCAGCAATTTATGGAGCAAGAAAGGGAATAAAAACTGGACTTATAGCAAAAGATTTTGGAGGTCAAGTAAAAGAAACTTTAGCCATTGAAAATATTACAGGTTTTACCTATACAGAAGGTCCAAAATTTATGGAAGCTGTAAAAGAACATGTTTTAAAATATAAGGTTGATATAATAGATGAAGTTGAAGTTGAATCTATCCAAGAAGCTGACCTTATAAAAATTAAAACAGATTCAGGGGAGCTTCAAGCTAAATCTATAGTTATAGCTACAGGTGCTAAGTGGCGTTTGATAGGAATTCCTGGAGAAATTGAATTTAGAAATAAGGGAGTTGCCTACTGTACTCACTGCGATGGTCCACTTTTCAAAAACAAAAAAGTTACCGTTATTGGTGGAGGTAATTCAGGAATAGAGGCTGCAATTGATCTTGCAGGACTAGCAAAAGAAGTTTTAGTTTTGGAATTTTTACCAGAATTAAAAGCGGATTCAGTCCTTCAAGAAAAATTAAAAACTTTGAAAAATGTTCGTGTAGTTACTAATGCACAAACAAAAGCCCTAGAAGGTAAAGAAAAACTTGAAAGCATTGTTTATGAAGACCGAATAGGTGGACAAACTCATAAAGAAGCGACTGATGGATGCTTTATTCAAGTTGGATTGGTACCTGTTACTGAATGGATTAACGGAATAGAAAAGAATAAAAGAGGCGAGATAATTGTAGATCAAGTTGGAGCTACAAGTATGCCTGGAGTTTTTGCTGCAGGAGATTGCACTAACAGCGCCTTTAAACAAATAGTAATTGCACAAGGAAGCGGGGCAATAGCTGCCCTTGGCAGTTATCAATATTTGATGAGAAAATAAAATAAAAATCAAGAATGGACTCATGAAGAGTCCATTTTTTTAATTCTTTATTATGTGTAACTTGTCAAATTTTTTTGCAAGAGAAGGCAATTTTATTTATGTTTTTGGCTCGGAAATTTTTAGCACTTAAATATCAAAAAAATGCCCCATAAACATCATCTTGTGTTATGATTGTTTCGTCACAAAATAATCAAGGAGATGATGTAATGGAGCATACTAATTATATTAAAAATCACAAAAAAGGTCAACATATTACTTTTGCCCAAAGATGCAAAATTGAGTTTCTCTTAAAAAATAAAAAATCTCTTAATATTACTAACCAAGATTTAGCTGATGAAATTGGTGTAGCTCTTAGAACTCTTCAAAGAGAAATAAAAAGAGGTATGGTTTATGGTTTAAAAAATTCAGATTTGACTCTTAAAAATGAATATGTTGCTGAGTACGCACAACAAAAATATGAAGATAATATCAAAAATAAGCAAGGAAATTTAAAAATTGGTAAAAATATTGAGTTATCAATGTTTTTAGAAAAAGTGATCATTAATGAAAAGTGTTCACCTTATGCTGCTTTACAAAAAGCAAAACAAGAAGATATTGAAGTTAATATTTGTGAAAAAACTTTGTATAACTATATACATAAAGAGATATTTGTAGAATTGACAGCTAGTAATCTTGTGTATAAAAAGAAATATAAGAAAAAATACAAAGGACACAAAAGAATTAGAAAAAATGGAGCAATGAGTATAGAGCAAAGAAGCGATATAATAAATAATAGATTAGAACTTGGACATTGGGAGATGGACACAGTAGTAGGCACAAGAGAAGGAAAAAGTGCCTGCTTATTAGTATTAACCGAAAGAGTAAGCAGAAAAGAAATCATAAGAAAAATACCGGCTAAAAAAGCTGAATTTGTAGTAGCTGAAATACTTAAATTAAAAAGAAAATATAAAACATTTAATGATAGATTTAAAAGTATCACAACAGATAATGGAAGTGAGTTTATGGACTCAAAGTCCATACAAGATTTAAATGTGCTTTATTTTTATGCACATGCATATTGTTCAGGAGAAAGGGGAAGTAACGAAAACAACAATAAATTTATAAGAAGATTTATACCAAAAGGAACTGACATAAGCATAATATCAAAAAGAAAGGTACAAGAAATAGAAGATTGGATCAATTCATACCCAAGAAAGATGTTTAATAGAAAAAGTGCAAATGAAATTTATTTAGAAGAAAGAATTAAAGCTGCTTAAAAAGTTTTAAATTTTGTGACATTTACTATTGCAATTTACATTTGGAAATGGTCAGTGAAAAAAAGTATTGACAAGTAGGTTAGCTTATGCTAACATACTTATCGACATGAGTGTCGACAAAGAGGAGGGCAATATGATAAGAAAGCGTTTGACGCCTGCTGAAAGAAAAGAAGAAATCCTAAACATTTCACTCCGGGTTTTTTCAGAAAAAGGATACAAAAACACCAGCATGAGAGACTTGGTGAATGCAACCGGGCTTTCTGCAGGAGGTTTGTATCACCATTACAAAAGCACGGTAGAAATCCTATATGATTTAATGTTGCAGGGTTGCGTTTATCGTGAAAACAAAATCACGCAAAGCCTTAGGGAACTGACGGAGCCGTTGAGCGCAAGGGCTTTAGCAAAAATCATCGTTGATAAGGCTTTGGATAGCAATCCATTTATTCCTGTGTATGTGATGTTTTTACAGTCCATGCAGGAGAATGAACAACTGCTGTGCCTTTATCAAAAGCTTAGAGAACGCAGTATCGGCCATCTTACACAAATGCTGACGAATCATGGATATAAAGATTTTTCTGAGGAAACGTGGACGTTTATCAATGATTTTATCAATACGCTGATTCTAGGCTGCGAAACATTAGGCGTCCGGCAAGATTTTGTTTCTAAACGCCTTCTTCTGGAAAATATTATGGTTGATGTTTTAAAAGAAAATAGAAAAGAGATTGATTAAGATGAACAAAAACAGTCAGGAACTTCTAACGGAAAAACCGTTTAACATCATGTTAAAGCTCTCGCTGCCAGCCATCCTGGGCATGATCGTCATCGGGCTTTACCCATTAATGGACGGAATTTTTGCCGGTCAAATTTTGGGGGAGAAGGCGATGACCGCCGTGGGAATCGCAATGCCGTTTACCTATATTAACACGGGGGTCGCAACGCTGATCGGGGTAGGATCGGCGTCTCTGTTGTCCAGAGCGCTTGGAGCGCACAATCAGGAAAAGATTGACAAGATCATGGGAAATCTTTGTTTCTGGATTTTATTGCTGTCGTCTTTTGTTACAGTTTTGGGTTTTGTTTTTTGCAGACAACTTCTCATGCTCTTCGGTGCAGGCGGAGAGCTTTTGGATTTGTCCGCCCGGTATCTGCGCATCATTTTTATCGGTTCCATTTTTGTAAATTTTGCTCAAGCTGCCAATATGGTAATGCGTGGCGAAGGATTGATGAAACGAGCTATGCTGATTATGGCAATTGGAGCAGGTATCAACATCATTCTGGATCCGATTCTGATGACGCTTATGGGAGAGCGCGGCATAGAAGGTGCAGCGATTGCCACCATTACAGCGCAATTCATTCAGGCAATATTTACCCTTTGGTATTTCAAAGCAAAAAGTGAAGTTGTAAAAATCGGTAAGCTCAAACAGGAACCGGAAATATCCGGTGAAATGTTTTCCGTCGGCGTATCCGCAATGCTCATGCAGGTTTTAACGATCATCCAGCAGCGCTTTCTTTACAGCCAAGCGTTTCATTACGGTGGGGATACGGCGGCGGCTATTATGGCAGCCTCTTTAAGGATACAGGCCTTCTCTTTCATTCCGCTTTGGGGGATGAGCCAAGGGCTTCAACCCGCTATAGGCGCTAATTTCGGCGCGAAGCAATTTGCCAGAGTGAAAGAAATTTTTAACGTTTTCACGGTTAGCTCCATTGTTTTAGCGGCTTTCTTTTGGCTCCCGGGAGAAGCTTTCGCGAAACCCATTCTCCACTTGTTTGGTTTATCTGATCAAACGCTGGTTTTGGCTGTCCCAAGTTTTCGCATTATGTACAGCATCTTCATCATCTATGGTGTGATGATCATGCTCATGACGTTTTTCCAAGCGGTTGGAGACGGAAAAACAGCCGGCATTCTGGTCATGCTGAGGCAGATTATATTCTATATCCCAGTTGTTATTCTTCTTCCGCTTCTGTCTGGAGGGCAGGGCCTTTGGTACGTTTTGCCGATTGTTGACGGAGCCATCGTGCTGTTAGGTCTTTACAGGTATTATGCAACTGTAAAAAAATGGAGAGAACCCCTTGATGTTTCTCATAGGATGACAACACATAGGATACAGCCGGATTCAAAAATATAAAATGTGTTTACCGTGAGCTGATTATTTTTGTTATAAATTCAGCTTCCTTTTGCCTATCGGATACGCTGACAATACAAACAACGGTAATCATCAAATGGAATTTGGACGCGGAGGTCGCTATGTCACAAACGTCAGAAACGTCGTTTCACGCGAAAACGACAGGTAAAGGACGCAAAAATGTTATTTTTCGGAACGTAATCATCGTTGTTCTTTTAGTTTTTACTGTAGGCTTTTTCATCATAGGGTCTGCTGCATATTATCACTATTGCAGCATACGTAAACGCCCGCTAACATGAATCCGGATATCTCTAAATACGAGCATCTGAAACGTACCGAATACTTTGTCCCTTCGGATAAAGGTTTGAATCTTGCTGCCTACCTATATCAAAACACGGATGAAGTAAAAGATGGGTCAAAACCTCTTGTGGTTCTTTCGCATGGACTCGGTTTAGGCGGACACATCCTCTATATTGATGTTATTGATATTCTGGTCAACAACGGTTACCGTGTTTTTACTTATGATGCTACGGGCTGTGACAACTCAGAAGGGAAAGGTATTTATAGCTATGCGCAGGGGCTGAAAGATCTGGACACGGTTCTGACCTTTGTAAAGATGCAAGACGAATTTAGAGGGATTCCGATACTGCTTTGGGGTCATAGCTGGGGTGCGTATAATTCCTGCGCAGTTGCTCAAAACCATACTGAAGTCATCGGAATCGCGGCTCTTTCAGGATATAACAAGATGACACAGCCCATTGCCTGTAACGGTGTATCAGGGAAAATCTTTTACCCCTATATCACACTGTTTAATCGTCTAATCTCAGGTAGAATAGCGAATGTGACCGCCATAGAGAGTCTAAAGATGTCTCGGGCAAAAGTATTCATTGCCCATGGCACAAAGGATAAGATGATTAGCGCGAATATTGGCTATAATGATTTTTACAAAGCTTTCAAAGAGGATGAACGCTTTACGCTCACATGCCTGCAAAACAGACAACATATGAACATTTATTGCGATGATAAAACAGCGAAGTACAGGGCTTCTTTTGAAAAAGGGATGGATTTATCTGGCTACGCTGAAGCGGATCGGGAAATGTGGTACGGTGCGGATTCTGATTTGATGCGGCAGATTCTGAACTTCTATGCCGATTGTTCGGCTAATTACGAATGCAGCAAGTAAAAGTTGAAGCATAAAGTAATCTTTGTCACAATTCGGCAGAAACCAACATGAAGGAGTGATTTATATGAAAAGCAAAAAATGTGATTTTGATGAAGTGTTTGACCGCGCTTCGAACAGCAAGGAGCTTATGCACAATAAAGATTTACTAAAAGAGATAGGGAGTTTAAACCTTGACGTTCCTCATGAGGTTATGCAGCGGATAGAGAGTGATATTGAGCAAAGTGAAAACCAGCCTAAAATCAGTGTGAATGGCCTAAACAAAGCACTTATGAGCGTTGCTCCAGAGTACAAGGGCAGAATGCGGCTTTCTGTTATTTTTGCCTGCCTTGGGGAGATTTTTAGTTTCGCCTCCTATTTCTTTAGTGCTTACGCTGCCGGTTGGCTTATAAAAAGTGCCGGCGGCAATCCGACCGGTTTTGATGAACTTTTGAAATATGCTTTGCTCGCCATGGGTTCATTATTGCTTTACTTTACACTTACCGGATTCAGCACAATCATTTCACATAAAACATCCTTTTCCATACTTGAAAAACTTAGACAGACTCTATTTGAAAAACTGAAGGTGATTCCAATGGGATACCTGGTGGATAATCCGGTCGGTAAGATCAAGGTGATTATTATGGATCGAGTTGCGGATATGGAAGATTGGGTAGCCCATCTCATGCCGGAGCTGCCAAGCCGTCTTTTACATCCAATACTTTGTGTGATTATTTTGTTTTTCTTGGATTGGCGTATAGGCTTATCAATTTTCGCTCCACTGCCTGTTGTTTTTATAGGGATGGCGACGATGATGTACAAATACCGCAGCAGGATGGCTGTCTGGCTATCAAGCTATGCCAATGTTGCGGATAGAAGTGCTGAATATGTTCGTGGAATCCCTGTCATCAAAGCTTTTGCACAAGATAAGGTTTCTTACGGAAAATTTGCAGATGCAGTGAAATTCTATCATTTCTCCACAATGAAGTGGTGGAAGCAAAGCTGGTTTGGCAAAGCCTTAATGACTGCAGCAATGATGACGCCGCAGATAGTGAGTATGCCATTAGCTTTTTATTTATATGGGAACGGACAAATAGGCATCGAAACCCTACTTTTATCACTTATCCTGCCGATTGCCATTCTTCCGCAGGCTTATGCGATCATGATGAGTTTTGAACTCTTTCAGATGGCATCCAATACCTGGGTGTCTATACAAGAACTGCTTGATATGCCTGCCCAAAAACGCCCTGATGCTGGCAATAGAGTGGCTATCGACAAAAATAAAGGAATTAAATTAGACGATATAAGCTTTTCTTATCACGATGGAACTGAAGTATTGCACCATATCTCCTTTGAAACCAAGCCTGGCGAAGTAACCGCACTTGTAGGTCCTTCCGGCGGAGGGAAATCTACGATTGCAAAACTTTTGGCGGGTTTTTGGGATCAGTCGTCAGGTGAAATTTCTCTTGGCGGCGTGGATACGAGGAATATCTCGTTTAATCAGCTTGCTGAAGAGGTTTCTTTCGTTTCTCAAGATAACTTCCTGTTCGATGTAAGTATCAGGGATAATATTCGTCTCGGCAAGCCGAGCGCGACGGAAGAGGAGATTATTACGGCGGCAAAGGCTGCGCATTGTCATGAGTTCATCATGGAGCTGCCTGACGGGTACGATACCAAAGCAGGCGAAGCTGGCGGTGCAATGTCGGGCGGTGAACGCCAACGAATAACGCTTGCCAGAGCTATCTTGAAGCCCGCTTCAACCATTATTTTAGATGAGGCAACCGCTTATGCCGATCCGGAGAATGAAGCGCTTATTCAAGAAGCAATATCTCATCTTGTAAAGGGAAAAAATCTTGTGATCGTCGCGCATAGGTTGAATACCATCAAGCAGGCACATCAAATCATTTTAATTGATAAAGGTCAAATTATAGCCAAGGGCAGACATGATGATCTGATGAAAGAACCACTCTATGCAAGTCTGTGGAAACAATATTTAGGGGAGGAATAAGAGATGAAGTTTATCAGATTGTCGTTTAAATTAGCGGGACAGTATAAAAACCGCCTGAAAGCGGGAATATTCCTTATTTTTCTGCAAAACGCTTCCATGTTATTTGGCTTTTTCGCTCTCTTTCTTGCATTTGGTTGGATGAATGAGACTACCGACAGCCATATTTGGACGATTTTCGGCGTGCTGTTTGCTTCTTTCCTTTTCAATTTTCTGACAGGTTGGGCGAAAAGCGGTCTTAGCGATGGTGTTTTCTTTGGTATTTTCAAGGATTACCGACTTGCAGTCGGCGAAAAGCTTAAAAAAGCTCCTATGGGATATTTTGCCGAACAGAGTCTTTCAAGAATTATGGCGGCTTTTACTAATGTCATGAAAAGTCTTGAAAACTACTCGTCAATGAGTATTGACTTTGCCGTTTCCGGCATTTCAATATCCTTTTTCCTCTTGATTGGTATGTTTGGCGTAAATACTAAAATCGGAATTTTAACCTTAATTTGTTTAACTCTGATTTGGCTCTGTGTGTTTACTATGATAAATCAAGCAAAGAAAGAGATTGTCCGGGAACACGCTGCAATTACCAAGGTGGGTGACGCCCTTGTTGACAGCATTAGCGGTATTCCCGTGCTTCGCAGTTTTCCATTTGCGGATACGGGTGTTGTAGAAGAAATACATTCTAAATTGAAGAATGCTTCTGAGGAGCTCAGACTTTCTCAGGTACATTTTGAGATAGTTTTTGTTATTTGTTCAAGAATTTTTACGACCGTCATCAATCTTTCGAGCCTGCTTGTCACACTCTTTTCCTGTTATCTTTACACTAAGGGAGAGGTTTTATTGCCACAAGCACTCACCGTTTCGGCGGCAGGCTTTATGATTTTCGGAGGTCTAAAGCAGCTTGAAAATGCGGCAATACTGATGGTAAAAAACCCTGCCAACATGCAGTATTTGGACGAGGTTTTAGATATCCCTGAAATAAGCGACGGTACTTTGGAAGCCGTAAGAAATCAAGACATTGTATTTAACAAGGTAAGCTTTAGTTACGATAAGAGAAATCCGATTCTAAAAGATATATCATTCACTATTCCTCAAGGCTCAAAGACAGCAATAGTAGGACCCTCCGGCTCTGGGAAAACCACCATTATCAATTTGATATCCCGTTTTTATGACGTTGACAGCGGTGAAATCAGATTGGGAAACAGGAATGTACGGGATTATAAAGTCGAAAGTCTGCTTAAAAATCTCTCCCTTGTTTTTCAGGATGTATATCTTTTCCAAGATACCATTGAGAACAATATCCGCTTTGCAAATCCAAAAGCAAGCCATGAAGAAGTGGTGGAAGCTGCTAAAAAGGCGCGTTGTCATAATTTTATTATGGAACTTCCTGATGGCTATAACACCATGGTCGGCGAGGGGGGAAGCTCCCTTTCCGGCGGAGAAAAGCAGCGGGTTTCCATTGCCAGAGCATTACTTAAAAATGCACCGATCATCCTTTTGGATGAAGCGACCAGCTCGGTCGATCCTGAAAATGAATATGAGATTCTGGCGGCTATCGAAGAATTGTCAAAAGGGCATACAGTAATTTCCATAGCTCACAGACTTTCTACTGTGAGAAAAGCCGATCAAATCTTAGTGATTGATGACGGCAAATTAGTGCAAGAGGGTAAACATAGCGATCTGATAAACATGGAAGGTATTTACTCAATGTTCATCAAGGCAAGAGAACGAGCAGCCAACTGGAAATTATAAAAATGATAAATTTTTCCTGCAAACCATAACCAATTGTTGGGTTTGGTAATTAATAGCTTTTTCAAGAACGTACAGATTATTTTTAAAGCGACTAAGAACAAAATGATATGATACTCCATAAGTAGACACGGTAAATAACCAAAAGTACTTATGGAGGTTTTTTTATGGCAAAATCACCACATACTCCAGAATTTAGAGCAAAGGTTTCACAAGAATATCTTTATGGTTTAGGTTCATATCCTTTTTTATCAAGTAAATATAATATTGGACTTAAAACATTACAGTCTTGGGTCGCAAAGTATAAACTTTATGGTATATTAGCTTTTCAAAAAGCTACAGGTAATAAAAAATATACTTGCGAATTTAAAACAATGTGCGTTGAAGCAGTTTTATCTTGAGATGGAAGCGTTGATGATATAACAGCAAAATATAATATCTCTTCACGTTCTGTTTTAAGAAGTTGGATTTTGAAGTATAATGCTAATATAAAGCTCAATGATTATGATCCTAAAGCAGAGGTATATATGGCAAATTCAAGAAGAAAAACAACAATCGAAGAACGCAAAGAAATAGTTAAATATTGCATAGAAAATAATAAGAACTACAAGCAAACAGCAAGCTTGTACGATGTTTAATATAGCCAAGTTTATACATAGGTTAAGAAGTATGATGTAGATGCAGAAGAAGCATTAATAGATAAAAGAGGACATCATAAAACAGATGAACAAGTAGATGAAATTGAAAAACTTCGTCGTGAAAATTCAAGACTAAAGAAGCAACTTGAAGAAAAGGACATGTTGGTAGAACTGTTAAAAAAAAAGTGAAAGAATTAGAAGGGATGTGAGGCTGGGCAAACAAAGATATGAAAACAAGTATATGGCGATAAAATACTTCAACGATAACAAATCATGGAGTATAAAATGGATGTGCAATAATTTGAACATTGCAAGAGCTTCATACTACAAATGGCTCCATAGACAAATACCTGCTCAAGAACAAGAAAATATTAAATTAGCAGGATTAATCAAAGAATATGATGAAAGATTTAATCACATATTAGGATATAGAAGGATGGCCTCTTGGATAAACCATTTCAATCACACAAATTACAGCAAAAATAGAGTCCATAGAATAATGAAAAAATTAGGAATACATTCCTTAATCAGCAAAGAAAAGAAAAAAGTATAAAAATACTACAGCACAAGCAGTGTCAGAAAATATACTACAAAGAAATTTCTATGCTCCAGCCCCTAATCAAAAATGGGCAACAGATGTAACAGAATTCAAGATACCAGGAGAAAAGAAGAAATTGTATTTAAGTGCAATAATTGATTTGTATGATAGGTATCCAGTAGCCTACGTAATAAGTTGTAGAAATGATAACAACTTAGTGTTTAGAACGTTTGATAAAGCAATAAAAGACAATCAAGATGCAAAACCAATATTTCATAGTGATAGAGGATTCCAATATACAAGTAGAGAATTTCAAAGAAAACTCAAAGACCAAGAAATGCAGTAATCAATGTCAAGAGTAGGACATTGCATTGATAACGGACCAGTAGAAGGATTATTGGGAATAATAAAGTCACAAATGTATCAAATGTACGAAATAACAGATGAAAAATCTTTAAGATATGAGATTAAAGACTATATTAGATTTTATGCACAAGAAAGGCTTCAAGATAGATTCAACTGCAAGACACCATTAGAAGTTAGAACAGAGGCTCTATATACAAGTAAACCAATTGGATATCCAATACCAGAAAATAATAGAATATTAAAATACAAAGAAAAATGGACAGCATAAAAAAACTAGCACACAGTTTATTGTCGTGTGGTAGTTCAATAAATTTTTTTAGATATTTAACCTGTCTACTTGACAAGGTGCATATCACTATGGTAGGTGGATGTCTTTACTTTTTGTATAGTTTTTAAGATATTTCATATTATTGTATAGTAGCAAATGTATGAAATTTTTCATATAACTTGATATTATCTTTTATATAGTGTAAAATATTAAAGATTGATTTATGTGATAATAGATATTATCGTGGGTGTATAATCTTAAATGCAATTATTTTTGAGTTTATAAAGGTAGGAAAAACTTTGTCTGAAAGTAACAACAAAGCTGTAAAGACTGTAAGCTACATATTTATAATAACATTTTTGGGTAAGATTTTAGCCTTGGTAAGAGATATATTTTTGGCAAATCAGTATGGCACGAGTATGTATTCCAATGCTTTTTTGACTGCCAGTAGGATACCAAGGGTGCTTTTTGATGCAATATTTGCATCTGCTATCACGTCTAGCTTTATACCGATATTTAATAAAAGTATGAATAAAGAGGGAGAGCAAAAGGCATTCGAGTTCTCAGATGTTTTTATCAGCTGTATATCAATTTTTATGACAGCTATTATGATACTTTGTTTTATTTTTGCAAGACAAATTACGTCATTTTTTGCGGACGGTTTTGACGAACAAACCTTAAATCTAAGTATTAAATTGTTATATATATTACTTCCTACGATGATATGCACAGGACTTGCTTTTTCATTCACAGGGATACTACAGTCCATGGATGAATTTTTAATTCCTGCATCAATTAGTGTGGTTTTCAATTTAGTAATCATTTCATATTATTTCACTTTAAACCGTTTCTTTGGCATTTTCGGTTTAGCTGTATTTTATCTGATTGGCTGGATAATGCAGGTTTTAATACAAGTGCCATCTCTAAAGCGGATAGGATACAAATATAATTTTAAACCGCAGTTTGATCATCCATATTTTAGGGAAACTCTATTTTTAATGATACCGGTAATGGTGAGTACATGGGTACAGCCATTTAATATAATGATAAATGCAAAGTACGCATCTAGGCTTTATTTTGGAGCTGGGGTTTCAGCAATTGAGTTTGCAAACAATCTATATACAATGTTGGTTGGCGTTATCGCAATATCTGTAATGAACTTTATGTTTCCAAAGATTTCTATGATGGTTCAAAAAAATGAGGAGCAAAAGTTTAAAGATGCGGTTAGTGATACATCGCTTAGTACACTTTTTTTAGTGATACCTTTGATGTTTGGGGTTATGAGTCTGAGCGCTTCGCTTATATCGCTTATTTATGGCGGAAATAAATTTGATTCAAATTCTGTAAATATAACTTCAACTGCACTGTATTATTTTTCCTTAGGTATGCCGGGTTATTGTCTGCAAGCTATTTTTTCCAAGGTATATTTTGCTAAGGAAAATGGAAAAGTGCCAATGATTGCAGCTATTGTTGCTATAGCGGTAAACTATGTATTATGTATAATTTTGGTCGAGCCATTTGCAATAGGTGGAGTTGCACTTGCCTCTTCTATTTCTGTAACAGTAAACGCATTGATATTATTGATGTTTATGCAAAGAGATAGCATAAAATTGCTTGACAAGGATTTTTTGTCAGAAATTATTAAGATGGTGCTTGCGTCTGCTGTTATGTATATTATGATTAAGCTGGTCGGCTTGATTTTTGGGATTAGCTCTTCAAGCAGATTAATGATGCTTGTTAAAATTGGTATTCAATTTGTAGTTGGGGTTATAACTTATTTTATAATTGTCTTTATTTTAAAGACTAAACAGACAAAATTCATAAAAGACTTATTAAACTCAAAACTAAACAAAAATAGAGGTTCTAAATGAAATTAAATAAGATTTATGTTGTGATACTGCTACTTACTATTGTAAGCTCAATGTTTGTAGTATATAAAAGGACAGTGGTCGAGTCACCATACAAAACCTATGAAACAGTGATGGACTACGAAGATGTAAAAAACTTTGCAGATGCCACCGAAAGTGACCCTATAGATGTCGCTAAGGATTTTATGGATGTGGGTGTTAATTCATTTGCAATAAATGAAAACACTATCAGTTCGCTTAAAATCAATCAGAATTATGACATATCAGTCAATTATCATGGATTGGATATGTATATAACCGGTGACAAAAGTATATTAAATTATATCAAAAACGGCATAGCTGACGTTGCTAGTAGGCAAAGAAATTTGTACTTTAAAGACGACAATACGCTAGTTATAGAGGGAAGGTTATCAGATTTTTCTTATGGTAGCTATGATATTTTAAGGGACTATTCTGCAAAAAGGATAGGTCAAGACCGTAAAGTACAATCCATATTTGAAAATGTCGGTTTAGGTTTCACTGATAGTGAATTGGAAAAATTAAAGGCAAATGACATTCCTTTTAATTTAAGACCTGTTTATACTGAATTAGTGCAGGACTCAAAAAAAACAATAGACAGATATTTTGCCTATGTAAGAGAGTTTGTCAAAAATCCAAGTTTACTTATATTTAGTGGTAGAGAATTACTTGGTGGCGAAAAGGGTGTAGATTATTTAGCTCAAAAAATCAAGGAAACGGATATTATTCCGGTGACCATTGAAACCAGCGAGCAAGATGGCAATACAGATTTGCCAGGCATTAAAAAGCTGGCAAAATTGATAAATTATAAATTTACAAGACTTTTTTCCACCTTTACTTATATACAAGATAGATACGATTACAAAATACCGGGTCATCACAATGGTCAAGAAATAATGAACTCTTATTATAGAGCTATTACAGAAAGAAATATAAGGGTGATTTATTTTAAAGTATTTCGACCAAAAAATGGTGCAGTAATTACTGATATGAATTTATATAAGGTAAGATTTGATGAGTTAAATGCTAGATTAGCCGGTTACCATGGTATTTATCCGGTAGGTAAGGGGTTATCTGTAAATACTATGCCTTATATGGAAACTGGTAAGCTTATGCAGATGCTTGCTATGATAGGTGTAATAGCAAGTGGCTTGATAGTATTCGATAATATTTTTAAGAACACTACTAAATTTCAATATTCTATTTTAATATTGGGAATATTGGGAGTAGTGGCTGTTTCTAGGACATCTCAGTTTAGAACCTTAAATGTTTTATTTGGTCTTATAAGCACTATTACATTCTCATCATTGGCTGTTACAGTGCTGTTAAATGAAGTTAAAAAGGCAGAGATAATAAAAAGACATTTTGAAGATGGTACATTTATCCAGTTTTTACACGCATCTAAGGTTTTATTTTATGTTATGTGTATAAGTCTTTGCGGCACGTTATTTTTAGCTACACTATACGGCAATAGTGAGTATATGCTTGAATTTTCTAAGTTTTCAGGTGTAAAAATATCTCAGCTTACTCCGCTTATTATCATCGTATTATCATATTTAAGCATAATTGGTTTTTCGAAGTATTACGATAAAAATAAATCTATGATGGAGCAGGTAAAGCTCTTTTCAGGTTCATATATAAAGGTATGGCAGGCAGCTATTGTATTTATAATGCTTGCTGCATTAGCTATGATGCTTTTAAGAAGTGGACATAGCAATACGAATGTAGAGCCATCGTCTACAGAAATTCTTATGCGTAATGTCTTTGAGTTTGTATTCCCTGCAAGACCAAGAAACAAGGCAATCTATGTTGGCTATCCGGCGCTGCTTGCAATGATGATGTTTGCATATAAAAATAAATATAAAGTTATATATCCAATTCTTGCATTAGCTGCAACAATTGGGCAAACTGATATTTTAAATACATTTTCTCACATTAGAACTCCTTATATATTGTCACTAAAAAGAGTTGCAATAGAGTATGTGTTTGCTGTATTATTAACATTTGTTGTAGTATTAATTGTCCACTTGATATATACTTTTTACAGAAAAAGGAATTTAAAATAATGAGCAATATTTTGTTATCCGGATATTATGGTTACAATAATGCCGGAGACGAAGCCATCCTAAAATCTATAATAAATAATATAAAACAAATAGATAAAGATGCTGTTATTACAGTTTTGTCTGACAATGTGGAATTTACAAAGAAAAAATATTCCATAAATGCTACAAAAAGATTTAATCCGTTTAGCATACTAGCCTCACTATTAAGCTGTGATATTTTAATAAGTGGAGGCGGCACACTATTTCAAGATAAGACCAGCACTAGGTCGCTAGTGTATTACACAAGTATAATTAATTTTGCAAAATTCTTTGGCAAAAAAGTTATGATTTATGCAAATGGTATTGGCCCTTTAAATAAACCTAAAAATAGGAAAAGAGTAAAAAAAGCCATAGAAAATGCGGACATAATTACATTAAGAGACCAAGAGGCTTTAGATACAGTAAAGTCTCTTGGAGTTGACCGCAAAAATATATATCTTACAACAGACCCGGTATTTTGCTTGCAAGAGGATGAAAGTGGCTCAGTAAATGAAATTTTAGAAAAATCGGGGATTTCAATAGGTGACAGGTTTGTGGTATTATCTGTCAGAAATTGGGAGAATAAGGGGAAATTTATTGATATTTTTGCAAAAACTGCTGACTACATAAATACGAAATATAAGCAAAAGGTAATTTTTCTTCCGTTGCAGTTTCCGCATGACGTCAGCGTGATAAAAGAAATCCAGTCAAAAATGCAAAGTAAGTCCGTAATCATACAAGATATTTCTCCAATGCAAATGATGTCTATTATTAAAAAGGCTGACTATGTATTTGCTATGAGACTGCACGCATTGATATTTGCTGCAAATATGGGGACGCCGATGATTTCTTACAGCTATGACTCAAAGGTCGACAACCTTATGAACCAAATAAAAATGCCTTATAACTGTAGCTTAGAAAAAAGCACGTTACAAGACATTTTAGATACGATAGATAAAGTTGAAAATAATTTATCGGGCATAAAAGAAGATTTAATTGAAAATACAAGGCTAATAAAACAAAAATCACAAGAAAATCTTGATTTCATGAAACAAATATTTAGTTTATAATTAAGCGTTAAATTTTGAATTTAAAAAATATTTTTTAGGGGGACTAATGTTTAATTTTGATAAAGTTACTATAGATAGACTTTCAAAAACAGATTTATTAGCAATCATTCAAGCACTTGATTATACCTATGAGCATAAAAATATCGAGCAGTTTAAGATATTAAAGGACTCTATACTTGAAGATATGTGTAAAATCTCCGGTATAAATGACCAAGATGAGCTTATAAAAGTTCTAATGAAATAAGTTTTTAACGCTTTAATGAGATGTTTTAATTTAATATATTTTTAAAATCCTCAGCAATTTTTTTAGCAGTAGCTTTTGAATTTACATTCATATAGTTTTTTTCAAATTTTACCTTTGGTATGTTGTAATTGATATCATAATATTTTAAGCAGAGGTCTTTTAACAAACTATCGAAATCGCCATTATCAATATAATTATAATATTTTTGCATTCTTTCACTTGATATATATTTTTCCAGCTTTTTGATAAATTCTTTCATAAGAGAGTTATCATTTCCAAAGTCGGGGAGATATATATTTTTTATTTCATTAATTCTAAAATCAATATCAGCGTCAATATATATTTTTATGCCGTCATTCATTTTATCGAGTAATCGTTTTGGTACAGTGACTTTTCCTATTTTTGAAGACTCTCCCTCTACAAAAACATAGGAGTTTTCATATTTTTTTAAGTCATCAAATAAAAGAGAGTCAAATTTTTTCTGAGAAAACTGTTCATTTTTGCCTATATTACCAAGTAAAGAGCCTCTATGGTTAGCATATCCCTCTAGGTCTAGGATTTTAAATCCAAGTGAGGATAATTCTTTGAGTATGGAAGTTTTTCCAGTACCGGTAAAGCCGTATAAGGTTATAGGCTTAACAGAGTCAATAAGCCTTGGGAGATTATTGATAATATAATTTCTATAGTATTTGTATCCTCCTTGCAATTTATAAACTCTTTCGTCAAGGGCATTTAATACAGATACTATAGAGTTACTCCTATAACCACCTCTAGAGCAAAAAAAGTACAAATTTTCATATTGTTTTTTTAACTCTTGAATTTGTTTAAACATTTCGGGAAGTCTTTTGCTTACAGCATCTACTCCAAGCATTTTTGCTTTTTCGACATCACCATTTACATATAAAGTGCCGATTTGAGCTCTTTCATTGTCTAACAAAGTAGGTATGTTTATAGCTCCGCTGATTGTAGATTTTTTATATTCACTTGGCGTTCTGCAATCTATATATATTTTAGATTTTTTGCCCTTAAGAGTTTCTTCATAGGTAGGATTTTTTTGCATATAATTCTCCAATTTGCTTAGATATTTAAATATATTTGTTAATTTATTTTAATACTATATAATATAATTAGTCAAATTTGTTAATTTATTTTAATACTATATAATATAATTAGTCAAATTTGTTAATTTTTTTGATTTTATAGGGAGTTTAGGGTAGTGTCAAGTTTTTTGTGTAAACTCTTTTAAATTTCTTGTAAAAATAAATGGTCTTTTGAGAAAATGTACCTTGTCTATCCCTTGGAATTTTAAGGATAAGTTCGCCAAACTCGATTTTAAAAGTCCTGTGATAGTAACCATTTCTAGAATTAGCGTTATTGTAGGCTGAAACATCATAAGGTTCGTAACCAAGAAAAGCAGTTGTTTGTGTTTCTAAAAGC
This sequence comes from Criibacterium bergeronii, assembly GCF_001693775.2. Lineage (GTDB taxonomy): Bacteria > Bacillota > Clostridia > Peptostreptococcales > Filifactoraceae > Peptoanaerobacter > Peptoanaerobacter bergeronii. Next base: position 54,879 of record NZ_MBEW02000002.1, read on the forward strand.
ATATTCATAGAATCTTCAAGCTGTTTACGAAAAATTTCATCAATATTTATTGCTTGTGATAGCGCAGTTATTAATTCTGTATTAAAATTAGTCATGAGGACCTCCATCTTCTTGAAAATTTTTATTTGGTAACTTAATTTTACAAATTATGGTCCTCTTTTTCTATACTAAGGAACAAATTTTCAGTTTACACATAATATTTTACACTATGCGTATAAAAAGTGTATTTATATAACAAAGCTTTAAAGATACGGCTGAATAATGTCGATTTTTTATATTGTAATTGCGGGAAAATTTTGATATAATATTATTGAAAATGATTATCAATATAATCGAGGAGGTATTAAGAGATGAAGAAAAGAGCGTTGGCTCTGATTTTATGTATTATGATGATTTTTAATCTGACTACTGCATTTGCAAATGGCGAGGTTGATGCAGCCAGTAAAGATATAAAATTAACTTTGACAGCTGAGGACAAAAGCAGCATGGAGATATCAATAGAACCGGAAACCATAGCAAAAGATATATCTGGGGTAAAAACTGATACAGTTTTTGAGCATAAAAAGATAACTTATAAAGGTGGTATTGGATGGACACAAGGTAAAAGCTACTGCGTTTCAGATGGCAAACTCTACATTGATCCGATTAGAAATAAACACACTTTGACTTTGAAATTAAATTCAGGGGAAGAGCTACATTTTATTCGGAAGGATAAAAATTTTGAAAGGATTGACTTGGCTCATCCGCCCAAGGGCAAACTACATATCAAGCTTGAGGGATATTTTGAAGGGGCTCTTGTAGGTCAAAGAAAGTATGATGCGGTAAGCGCTGCTACTGGAACGACAAGTGATAACAAAAACTCGAACATCAAGGTCTATGGACAAATTACAGACGAGAATAAAGGACCTATCCCGGGAGCTTGGAAGGAGCTTTCCAAGTCGGATATAGAAGTGGACAAGGGACGCACAAAGATTATACTAGATGAAAAATCTGGTATGAAGCCTAGCTATAATGCGGGAGATTCTTCTATAACTCTTGCCGGAGAACCCAAAAATGTTGGAGACTATCCAGTAAAGGTAGAGCTTGTAGACATCTATGGCAGAACGGCCAGCAGCAATGAAGCCTGGTTTTCTGTTTCGGATATAGAAACAACTTATCTTGACAAGGTAATGAAAGATGTAAATACAAGACTTAAAACAACTGCAAATGGCAAGGTCCTCTTTAATCAAGAACCTTGGTATATTGCTTATTTCAATGAAAATAATAAGGGAGAGGGTCAAGAATATATAGTACCCAAAAATATAAATCTATGGCAAGGCTCACATGAAAGTGGAACTTATGGACAATTGGGTCTGATTTTTAATTTGAGCGATAATCCTAGAAGAGAAAAGTTTGAGTACAAACCGGATGAGGATAGGATTCCTATCCAAAATTTTGTTTTGCAAGAGGGAAGCGACTTGACTCTTGTTAATATGAAAGTTTTTTCTGGAGTGAATATAATCGTCAACAAGGGTGCGATTTTAAATATACATGATTCTTCAATTTACGGAAAGATTACAGTTAATGGCGGAAGGCTCAGGGTAAATTATGATCCTGATGGAAAATTCCAAGGAGAATTTGGAAAACCGTCTGATACAAAAGTGGTCTCGGGTTCATCAATTCAAGGTCAAATCATATTAAATGATGGAGCCGTATTGGAAAGCTCCTACATCTATTCTAATACAAACAACTTGACAGATGTCAATAAGGCTGTCAAGAACACAAGACCTGTTGTACTTGTAAAGGGCAAGGCCTTTATAAGAGGAAATGTCTTTGTAAAAGGAGATGAATCTCCAACAGGAAGCGAATCCAATGGTAGGCCTTATAGAGGACAAACTGGGGTAGAGGTTGACGGAGGATCTCTTACAATTTTAGAAAATTCAAATCTCTATACCTATGGAGGAGGAACATCTGCCACAACATCAAGAGGAGGAAATGCCCTAGTCTTAAAAAATGGCGGTAAGATTCTCGGCGACGGAGGACTTGTTGCCTTGGGAGGCACAGGCCATAGTGGAGAAGGTGGATATGCAGTTTGTGGAGAAGGAACAATTTCTAGCAAGATTGCATATTTAAGAGCTGGAAATGGAAGTGATGTTAGTCCGGCAACAGAAAATGGTGTAAAGATAACCAAGAATGTCATAGGAAAGGTTGAGGCTGGCAAAAAAGGCAGTGGAAAAATTGCTGAAGAATACCCTGAGTACTGGGGCCATAGTTCAGTGCCTAAGAAGTTAGATGAGAATACGATTGGAGAAGCTCTCATAAACCCATCTGGTGAAGAAGGTATTAATGGTGAACAAGCACCTATTTTTGAAGATGCAAAACCGGGTCAAAAAATAAAAAGAGTTGAGTTTACAACAAATACATTCCACCAAAAATCAATTCAAGTAGCACAAAAAAGTGACGATTCTAAGGCTTGGATAAAGAAGCTTGAAAATAAACAGGGCATTGTATCCTTGGGTTCTGAAAAAATTGAAATGCTAGATAAAGAGGTGGAAGGACGAAAAGGCTACAAGGTTGAAGGAAGCTTTTTATACATCTATGGTCTAAATGTAGGTGATAAGGTTGATATAAAGGTTGATGGCTATGTGCCAGTGAGCCTAAAGGCAGTTGCAAGAGAAGATGTAGAAAATATGTATAGGCTTGAAATATTTTCTAAAGAACCGGAAGAAAAGCCTTACATCCCAGAAGAAGAATTAGACATATCTAATGAAAATGTTGCACGTGCAAAAGAATATATAAAAAATCTAAAGTTTGATAAAGATGCCTTAAAGCAAGACGGAGTTAATACAGGAAGAAATTCCTCAACCATAAAGGACTTGACAAAAAGCATTGAAAGGGCAAAAGAACTAGCATCTAAAGAGAATCTCAGTCCAGATGAAAAGAAAGAATTAGTTTTGATTCATAAAAATAAATTTGAAAACAAGACTAAAAATATCCTAATAGATATGGATTTGGAAGATGATAAAGTTGTTGCCAATAGACACGACAACAAGAGGCTACATGCCAAAATAAAAAATGGCAAGGTGACTTATTCATCTGAACTAGCATCTATATCAAAGCAGACCTATCCAAAACTCACAGTTTATAGAATTGACAAGACTGAATATGAAACAGATGTAGTAACAGGAGCGACTCCTAAATTTGAAAATAATGAGTTGGATGGCAAATACTATGACATCAAAAGGGTCTTGCCAGAAAATCAAGTAAGAAGTGCTCAAAGTAGCAAGTATGAAATAAGCTTCAACGAAGCAGAAATAAAAAAAGACTTTCCAAATGCTCATTTGCTAAAAATTGTATTTTCGGTAAAACTTGCAGATGATATTTTCGTAAAAAGTACAGATTATGTATTTTTGAGTGATACAAAAGCTGTTGAAAAAGAAGATGATAATGACAACATCGTAAGTGAACAAGACCCAACAAAAGAAAATAACAAAAATATCGTAAGTGAACAGGACCCAACAAAAGAAAATAACAAAAACGAAGGCCCTAAAGACAAGAATGATCAAAACAAAGGTCACTATGAATATATAAGTACAAGAAGGCATGTGCCGGTAAAGGTAAAAAGTTCCGAAAAATCTGTTGTCAAACCTTACATTGAAGGATATGCAGACGGACTTTTTAGACCTAATCTTGCAGTTACAAGAGCAGAAGCTGCTCAGATGATTTTAAAATTGCAAAAAGCAACAGCGTCTAAGAACAAGCTAGATTTTGATGATGTAAAAGACGCTTGGTATAATGAGGCTCTTAACTATACCTATTCAAAGAGTATGATTCTTGCAAAAGATGGCAAACTAAGACCGGATGATAAGATGACAAGAGCAGAATTTGTCAGGATGATTTTCCCACTTCTTCCACAAAAATCGACAGAGGAAGCATTCACAGATATAAGAGGTCACGAGTTTGAAGAAGCCATATTAAGAGCCACTGCAAATGGAATTGTAAAGGGCTATCCTGACAAGACCTTTAGACCGGATGGCAAGGTTACAAGAGCAGAAGCTGTTGCTATGCTAAATCGCCTTTACAAGAAGACTTTGACAGCAGATGAAATCGAAAAGAATATGTTCAAGCTAAAGACTTTTGAAGATGTAAAAAAATCTCATTGGGCATATAAAGAAATTATGTCTGCCATGAACTATGAGTTTGTAAAATCTGCCGGAGATGATAGCTACACATACGAAATGAGACATGAAGAAGTATGGGATAGGGTATGGGTAGAAGATTCTGTAAAAAAAGAAAAGAAACCGGAAATCAAGAAGGAATTTATAGCCAAAAATTTGACAGATAAAAATTCTAAGATTACTTTAAAAGGCAAGCTATCCAAGGACGCCAAGCTTGAAATAAAAGATAAGAGTGAATTGAAGGCTGGCAAGGTGCAAATCACAGTGCCAGAAAGCATTTTAAAAGACTACAGGAATTTAAAGGCAAAAGAAGGGAAGACCTATGAAATCATAAAGTCCTATGATGTGAAACTAATAGGAGATTATCAAGGAAAACTTCAAGTTAGTCTAGCTGTGGGCGATGAATATAATGGCAAAAATGCCCTTATAAAACACCTATCAAAAGACGGACTAAAGAGCTATACAGATGTAGTAAAAGAAGGCAAGGTTGAAGTCGAAGTAGATGGACTATCGCCATTCGTTGTCATAATTGAAAAAGATAAGATAAACCAAGGAATGCTTGATTTGAAACACAGCCTAAATGAGAAACTTGATGCTGCATCGAAAAAAGATAAGCTCAAGTTTACTAAAAAGTCCTTCGACATCCTTGAAAAGGAAATTAAAAAAGCTAAAACTCTTAAAGATTCTAAAGATAAAGAAGCTATCAAGCAAGAAATAGCAAGCCTTGAAAGAGCAATAAAGGGCTTGCAAAAACTTGGCGATATAGACGATTTACAGAAAAAATTAAATGCCGCATGGAAAAAGATAGAAGACGAGTCCTATACACAAGAAAGTAGAGAAAAGTTAAAAAGCTTCTTAGGAAAATTTGCAGACTACGATTTTGACAATGCAACTGAAGAAATTGTCGAAAAAGAATTAAAAGCAATCGCTGATGAAGTTGGAAAGCTTGTAAAAAAACCAGTGGTGGAAGAAGTTGCACTTGAAATAGACAAGACAAATGGAACAGTCGATCATGCAAAGGCAGTTATAGGAAAAACTTTTAAAGACGCTACAACTTCTACTGGACTTTATGAGTTTGAAGAACCAAGCATAAGTGGCAAAAAATTCCTAGGCTGGAAAATAAATGGAGAAGGAGAAACTTTTACAAGCGAAAATCTAAAGAACCAGACTATTAAAAAAGAAATGGTAAAGGAAGGCAAGATAAGATTAGTTGCTCAATTTGAAAACGTAACTCTACCAGCAGTAGAAAAAAAGAATGTTAAATTAACAGAAGAGAAAAAGCCTAAGGCAATAGGCGTAGATGGAACTGACGCTGATACTATTGCTTGGCTTTCAAAGTTGAAGAAACAAAATGGCAGTATCAGCAAGTATCCTAGTGGAGAAAAACTGGATAAGGTTAGCTCAAGCTCATATGCATTGGGATATTATGTATATTCTGGACGATCATTAGGAATAGCGAATGCAAAAGTAGGCGATATATTTAAGGTAGAGGTAGAAGGCTATAAGGACATCTTTTTGAAGGCAGAAGAATTTGGTTCAAGCTACCACTTGGTTCAAATAGATAATCCACAAGCACAAAAAGAAGATCCACCCAAGCTCCAATTAAAAACAGTGGTTTTTGAAAACTCAGAAAATCTAAAAATAGTGTTAAAAAAAGACCACGAAAACAGCGGGATTTGGCTAGACACTCTTGATACTAAGGGCAAGGTTGAAAAATTGGAAGGAAACACTTATGTAGATTTTCCTAAAGAAAATCTTAAATTTTACAACAAGAATTCAAAAAAATCCTTGACTATATACAATTTGAAGATTGGGGATATAGTAAAGATATCTGTCGAAGGCTTTGAAGATGTTTACTTACAAGCGGAACAATACGGAAGTAGTTATAAATTAAAGCAGGTTAAAAATCCACAAGCAAGTGGAAACGAAGAAGACACCCCTTCACAGGAACCTAAACCAAATCAAAAACCTAAAATAGGGCCCCCTTTAAATAGACAGCTAAATATTTTAAGCAATGAGTCTCCAGATGAAAATACTATGAAATGGTATAAAAAGCTTTATGACGAAGGCGAAGTTTTATTAAATGGAACTACCATGGAAAAGATTGAAGAATTTGGAACGGAAAAGGGTTACTATCTAAATCCACCAGATAAAGCAGTTAGAATAAAATTCAGGAAACTGAGCAAGGATGATATAATCACACTTAAAGTGCCCGGTTGGGAAGATATTAGATTTAAAGTGGTAGACTTAATCTCTTATTTAGGTCCTAATGGAGAAAAAGAAGCTGAATTTACAGAACTAAAACCTGGAGAAAATTAAAAAAAGATAAAATAAAACATAGTCTTAGAAGCTCTTAATTAGGGAACTATTTTCTTAAAACGCAATCGGCATTAAGGTATTGACCTTTATGCCGATTTTTATATGCTAATTTTCTCTGAAAAATCCCAATAAAACTAAATAGTTTGTTTCTTTAATACTAACTTACATAAGAAAATGTAGTATTAGTTTTAATTATAAAAATTTTTGCATGAGGTAGTAGCATAAATTTTTTTTAATATGTATGCTACAATTTTCAAAGTAATTTAGTATAATTAGTCAAAATTTTTAATTTTTTTGATTTTATATGGAGTTTAGGCTCAAAAATCAATTTAAAAAAACTACGAAGTATGATATAATATCTTAATTAATATGTAAACCTTAGGGAGAATATTATGCAAAGAAAAAGGCGTTTAGGAGATATACTTGTAGAGTCGGGAGCAATAACCCAAAGTCAACTGGAAAAGGCACTTGCAGTTCAAAAAAAGACTAGAATGAAATTGGGGGAAACTCTTGTAGAAGAAAAAATACTGACTGAAGAAAAACTGCTTAAAGTTTTGGAGTATCAGCTAGGCATACCATATCTTAATTTAAATGAAATGCAGGTAGATAAAAAGGCAGTAAACCTGATAAACAGGACTATTGCTAAAAAATACAATGTAATACCGGTTAAAATGCAAAAGGGCAAACTGATTTTAGCCATGTCAGACCCGTTGGATATATTGGCGATAGATGACGTAAGGCTAATTTCAGGGATGGATGTAGATGTTGCCATTGCATCAAAAGCGGATATACAAAAAGCAATAAATGCTAATTACAGCACATCAGAGGTTGCGTCAAAGGCTGCAAAGGAATTTAGCGAAGAAATGAAACAAAACACTGTAGCTCAACAACAAGCTGATGAAGAAGATGCCGGAGTAACCAATGCTCCTATGGTTAGACTGGTCAATTCTATAATAGCTCAAGCCGCAACATTAAATGCCAGCGATATACATATAGAACCATTTGAAAACCTTGTAAGAATTCGTTATAGAATTGACGGAGATTTGCAAGAGGTTATGACTCCTGATAAAAATACGCATCTTGCGATAGTTACTAGGATTAAAATCATGGGGAAAATGGATATAGCAGAAAGACGTATACCACAAGACGGCAGAATAGAGACGACCGTTGATGGTAGGCTGGTTGACCTGCGTATATCAATACTACCTACTGTTTATGGTGAAAAGGTCGTAATAAGGCTATTATATAGAGACAGCATAAACGTAAGCAAGGCAGACTTAGGCTTTACAGACTATAACTTGCAACTATTCGACAAAATAATAAAAGCACCGGAGGGTATTATATTAGTTACAGGACCAACCGGTTCAGGTAAGTCTACTACGCTTTATACAGTTTTAAGAGAATTAAACGATATCAAAAAGAATATAATCACTGTAGAAGACCCGGTAGAATACAGACTTAGCGGGGTAAATCAGGTACAGGTAAATGCAAAAGCAGGACTTACCTTTGCTAGCGGACTTAGGTCAATACTGAGACAGGACCCGGATATAGTAATGGTTGGGGAAATAAGAGATAATGAAACAGTAGAAATAGCAATACGTGCATCTATTACAGGACACTTAGTATTATCCACTCTCCATACAAATGATACAGCATCTACAGTCTCAAGACTTGAGGATATGGGAGTAGAACCTTTTATGGTATCAACCTCAGTAGTTGGTATTATTGCTCAAAGACTGGTAAAAAGATTGTGTCCGAAATGCAAAAAAGAACATTTAACTACTCCTGATGAAATGAAAATGCTTAAGATTACTGAGCCAATTCAGATTTATGAGCCGGTTGGGTGCAATTATTGCTCAAATACAGGGTATTCCGGCAGAATAGCTATTCACGAAATCATGGTATTAGATAGAGAAGTAAAAAGTCTTATAAATAACAGAGCCAGCGTGGAAGAAATAAAACAAAAATGTATACAAAAGGGCATGAAAACACTTAATATGACAGCTGGAGAATTAGTTGTGCAAGGTATTACGTCCTTAGAGCAAATGCTAAAGGTAACTTATAGTGTTGATGAAATTTAAAAGGATTTAAAAAGGATTGGCAAATGCTAAAATTAAATAGTGACAACCAAATTGACCAAATTATAAAACAACAAAATATACAATCCAAGTACAATATAAACGGCATATTAAAAATGGCAGTGGATTTAAAAGCATCAGATGTGCATATCACTGTAGCAGCTCCGCCATATGTAAGGATAAATGGGAAACTTGTACCAATGATAAAGGATACCTTAAGACTTGAGGACTCCTATGACTTAGTAAAGCAAGTATTAAATGAGTCTCAGTTTGAATATTTAAGAGAAAATGGAGAAATAGACCTATCATATTCAGTGCCTGACGTTGGAAGATTTAGAGTAAATGCCTTTAAACAAAGAGGCAGCTATTGTATGGTTTTAAGACTTATAAGCTTTCAAGCTCCTACTATGCAAAGCCTTGGATTACCGGAAAACTTTAAAAATCTTTGTGCATTAAGAAGAGGCTTGATATTAGTTACCGGACCAACGGGGTCGGGAAAATCAACTACACTTGCATCAATGGTGTCTTATATGAACAAGACGAGAAATGACCATATTGTAACTATAGAAGACCCGATAGAGTTTTTGCATAAGCATGGGAGCTGTATAGTAAATCAAAGAGAAGTTGGAATAGATACAAAATCCTTTGCAAACGCCTTAAAATCGTCTTTGCGTGAGGACCCCGATATTATATTGGTAGGAGAAATGAGAGACCAAGAAACTATTGCAACAGCAATCACTGCTGCCGAAACCGGACACTTGGTGCTAACAACCCTACATACAATAGGTGCAACAAAGACTATAGACAGAATTGTTGATAGTTTTCCTCCACATCAACAACAGCAAATAAAAATACAGCTTGCGGGTATGATAGAGGCGGTTATTTCACAGCAGTTACTGCCTACAATTGATGGAAAATCAAGAGTAATTGCATTAGAAGTTATGACAGCCACTCCTGCGATTAGGAATTTAATTAGAGAGGGAAAGACACATCAATTACAAACAATTTTGCAGACAGGCTCAAAATATGGTATGATTACAATGGATAAGAGTATAATTAACCTTTATAGAGAAAGAAAAATTTCTATGGATACAGCTATTAAATTTGCAGTAGACCAAGAATACATTATGAAAGAGTTGGGGGTGTAGTTATTGGCAGAGTTTACTTATAAAGAAATTACAAAGCAAGGTACTGTAGTAGAAGGTAAGCAAGAGGCAGCTACAAAGGATGAAGTGATTGCAGCTATCAGAAGTAGAGGCTCAAGCCCAATACAAGTAAATGCAATTGAAGAAGGCTCAAAAAATATTAATATAAGCTTTGGTCAAGGAAAGCCAAAGTCAAAAGTGCTTTCCATATTTTCAAAGCAGCTTTATGTACTGTTAAACGCAGGTATGCCATTATTAAACAGCATTGAGGCATTGGAAAAACAGACTGAAAACAAAATGCTAAAAGACGCCTTAGCTGATATCAATGTTCAGTTACAAAAGGGTGCAATATTTTCAGCTGCATTGGATAAGCATCCAAATGTTTTTCCTCAATTGTTTAGGTCAATGGTAAAGTCGGGGGAAATGAGCGGTAATATTGATGGAGTGCTTGACAATTTATCAACTCACTACCAAAAAGATGCGGCACTAAGTAGTCAGATTAAAGGTGCAATGATGTACCCTATAGTAATATCTATTTTTGCCATAGGAGTAGTAGTCTTACTGGTAGTTAAGCTGATACCTATGTTTAAATCACTATTTGAAGGTAAAGAATTACCAGCAATTACACAGTTTATGCTTGATTTAAGCAATTTATTAATTACAAAATGGTGGCTAATAATACTAGTAGTAATAGGTATAGGTGTAGCATTTTCAGCCTATAAGGCATCACCTCAGGGCAGATTGAGTTTGGACAAGCTTAAAATAAATATGCCAGGTTTAGGTAAATATATAAAAATTATAATCACATCAAGATTTGCATCTACATTAGCGGTGCTAATCTCCAGTGGTATACCAATACTTCAAGCGATAGGCTCTGCAGCTGCGGTTACAAATAATAAAGTAGTAGAGCTAAAGATGCAAGACGCAGTAGAGAACATCAAAAAAGGTATACCTATGTCAACGGAATTTGAAAAACTAAATGTATTTCCTCCTATGATGATATCTATGATAAAAGTAGGAGAAGAATCAGGTGCTATAGATAGTATGCTACTCAAGACCTCAGAATTTTACGAAGAAGAATTAGAGGCAGCAGTCAAAAAAATGACATCACTTATGGAGCCTGTTATGATAATTTTCTTTGGCGTTGTAGTAGCTGTAGTGCTATTATCCATTTACCTACCTATGTTTGAAATGTCAACATCAGGTGTAGGTTAAAAATCTTGGAGGATAAATATGTTTGAATATGAAAATGAGAAGGTTGTAATATCTAAATCAGCAATACAAACAATAGTAAGACTTGCGATTGAAGAAGTAAAAAGCGTTGCAAACTTTTCAAAAAGTATTAATAGAAATGAGAAATTATACAATCTGAAAATAAGCGAAAACGTGGTAAGTGTAAACGTATTTGCAGCATTTTATTATGGATACAATCTAAAAGAAGAAATAGAAAAACTGCAAGATAATATAAAAAATTCTATTGAAACCATGTTGGGCATGGAGGTAGATAGAGTAAATGTTTATGTGTACGATTTAATTATTAACCAGGAGCACTAATAAAATATGCAAGATTTAAATAACCAAAAGACAAATACAAAATCAGGTAGACATAAACAGCGTACCAATGCAATGAAAATAATATATCAACTGATTTTTAATGATGATTTTGAAGAAGTAGTGCCTATATACTTTGAGGAAAATGAAATTGATAGACTTTCGGCTACTTATTTGAATGAAATCTTGGATATATTTAAACAAAATAAGTCTGAGGTTGACGATATACTGGAAAATTCTTTGCATGAAAATTGGAACATAAAAAGACTTTCGAAAATTGATTTGGCAATATTAAGGGTAGCAATTATAGAAATGCAATTTTTAAAAGCACCTTATAAAGTAGTAATAAATGAGGCAGTAGAGCTTGCAAAAGAATATTCTGATGAAGAGTCATATGGATTTGTAAATGGAGTATTAAAGACATATTTGCAAAAATATCAGGGAGAGCAATCTGATGAAGCTTAAGACATTTACTGTCACAAAAGTTAATCAGTTACTGTCAAACTACGTTTCAGAAAATCCTATATTTAATGTCTTGTCAATTACAGGAGAGGTCATAGACTACAAGGAAACAAACTATGGATACAATTTCTTGTCATTAAAAGACGAACAATCTAGAATTAGAGCTATGGTTTTTACAAAAACCTTGGGAGACATAAAGCTAAAAGACGGAGATGTGATTACAGCTGTTGGCAAAATTAGCTTTTACTCAAGATATGGGACTTACACCTTTTTAGTAAATAAACTGGAGGTTCAAGGAATTGGTTATAATTTTGAGCAATTTGCAAAATTATATAAAGAGCTTGCTGCCTTAGGCTATTTTGAAGAAAGTAGAAAAAAACCACTGCCAAAATATCCAAATGTTATAGGAGTGGTGACTTCAACCACTGGAGCTGCATTACAAGACATACGAGCTGTAATAATAAGGAGATATCCGAAAATCACTATGCTGGTTTGCCATGCAAAAATGCAGGGAGATAATGTAGATGTTGAAGTAGCAGACGCAATCCATAGACTAGAAAAACTTGGAGTTGACACAATAATCTTATCAAGAGGTGGTGGAGATGCTGATGACTTAGCAGCATTTAATTCCAAATTAATAGCGGACACAATATATAACAGCGATGTACCAATAATTTCTGCCATAGGTCATGAAATAGATTTTAGTATAAGCGATTTTGTAGCAGACAAAAGAGCAGCTACACCCTCTATTGCTGCTGAGATATCTGTACCTGAGATTAGTGAAGTGATAAAAAAAATTGATGATTTAAAAGACGACATCACTCAGTCGTTTAATCAGGTATTACAAAATTATAAACTCAAGCTTAGTTTTCTTGAAAAAGAAATAAAGCTAGGCTCACCAGCTCAAAAAATTTATGAAAAAAAGATGATGATGAAGGATTTACAATCAATGCTTAATAGTCAGTTTACAACACTTATTTATAGTTATAAGCAAAGACTTCAAAATATTGAAAAAATATTATCTTCATCAGATTATTCTAAAGTCTTGGAAAAAGGCTTTGCCATGGTAAAAAAAGATGGCAAGATAATTCAGTCAGCCGATGAGCTTTTAGTTGGCGATGATTTATTAATTGAGTTTATGACAGGCAGTGCGAGTGCTACTGTAAACAATATAACAAAAGGAAGATAAAAATTGAGTACAAAAAATGATTTTGAAAATAAAATGAATAGGTTGCAGGAAGTAGCGACAAAATTAAAATCTCAAGACATCACCTTAGACGAAGCATCTAAATTGTATGAAGAAGGTGTGAAGTTATCTAAACAGTGCAAGAAATATATTGATGAAAAAGAGCTTTTAATCAAAAATGTTGATGAAATGTAATTAAATACCTAATATAACAATTTAAAATTTAATTGTAGGGGAAAACTTCGTTCACATGAAAGTGTAAGACTATCAATAATTATTAATTATACTAGTATCTATTTAAAAAATCACTATGCTTGAAAAAGTGTAGTAGTGTTTGACGAGCAAGATTGCTAACGCTATGAGCGTAGCGAACAAAAGTGCCCCGAGGAAAGAAAATACAATTGGATTTTCAATCAGGTTTTAGGATAAATCAATTTTTCGAGTTTTAGTTCAGAGTATTTATAATAAATCATTTTAAAAAGCTCTATAATCTTAATTGGGCAAACCCAAAGAGAGATTATAGAGCTTTTTTTGTTTATATTTATTTTTTCTATCATGATACATAAAATGAGGTAGAAAAGCAAATGTTATACTAACTTATACTGACATACCTTTAAATTTATAGTAAAATAATGAATTATGAGAAAAGTATACGAAATAAGTGAACAAGAATATAAACAAGTTGAAGAAATAAGAAAAGCTAACAATAATAAGACGCTAGATAAAAAATTACGAGTAATAACTCTAAGATTTCAAGGATATAAGAATGTTGAAATTGCAGAAATTATATAGTACACACCTAACTATGTAGTGCGTAGCAGTCAATACTTTGGACACATTTTTGGAATATTTTTTCTAATAAATATAAAAAATTACACACTCATTTCTTGATATTTTTTCTCGTACTCATTTGGAGTTAAGTAACCAAGTGAACCGTGAGGTCTTTTATTGTTGTACCTTTGGATGTATTCGAAACAAGAAAAATATAACTCTTTTATGTTCTTATAAGTTCTGCATTTACAAGCTCTCTATTCGAAGGCTTTGAAAAAAATGTTTGTAATATGTGCTTCTATTCACATTCAAAACTCTGCAAAGAGTATTGATATTATGTTCTTTTCTAAGTTTGTAGACATCAGTTAGTCTCTGCCTGAGTGTGGCGTGAATATGGCAATCGCTTTTTTTAATATTAAGTTTTCCTCTGGTATGAAAAACTTTAGAAAATTTAGAAATAAGATATTATTAACTCTTAATTGAAAGATATGTGTTTTAGACAGTATAAGTAAAAAAATCTGTCAAGATAATATAAATCTCAACAGACATTTTGACAAATTTCAACAACCTATTTAGATAAAAATGAAAATATCTCTAAAATAGGTTTGTTTGCTATACAAAAAAATAAAACATTTATAAATCAATAGAAGTAAAGACAATTATTGAAAATAAAACACAAGGAAAATATTAAACAAAAAATTTTTTTAATTATTTTTCACCCTACTATTGACAAAGAACCTTTATTATTTTACTGCATTTGCTATTTTTGTTTTGCGTGTAAGGATTGAATTAGCATATTTTGTATTATAGTTTCCTTTTGATACGTTTCCGCTGCCCCAGTTGTAAGAGGAGAGCGCTCTTATTTCGTCTCCAAACATTTTATATCCTGTTGATAGGGCACTTACACCTGCACGAATGTTGTCTTCAATTATTAAGGCTCTGTCTACTGTTATTCCCATATATGGCATTGCACTGTAGTATAGTTGCATTAGTCCATATGCACCATTACCTACTGCGTTTGGGTTAAATCTGCTTTCTTGTTCCATGATTGCATAAACTATATATTTGTTTATTCCGTAGTCTGCTGTGTTTTTATTTACTGCGTTGATAATTCTTAATGCTTGGTCTGTACTTAAAGCTGGATTGGTCCTCATGATGTAATTGAATATGTTGTTGTCTTCTTGTGAAAGCTCAGAGGATGTATTTACTTGAGTTGAATATTGGGATTTTGCCTCTGTTTCTTTTTTTAGTCTTTCTTCTTCAGCTTTTTTTTCAGCTGCCAGTCTTTCTTTTTCGGCTACCAATTTTTCTGTGTCACCGACTACTGTGATTGCTGAATTAAGGTTAGCAACTTTTTCGGTGCTGTCTATATACACGAAATCAGGGGAGTCTGCAAATGATACCGTTAATGGACAAATTGATATTGCCAGTGCTAGCAAAATCTTTTTATTTAATTTTAACATAAAATATATCCTTTCTTGGTAAATACTCTATTTTCTATATAAAGTTAAAGTTTTTAAACAATTCTTTTACATAGATTTCAAATATTACAATCTGTAAGATATTATACACTAATTTTAAATAAAATGCAATAGACCGGATATATTGGAATTACACAATAGTTGTTCACGATACAAATATTTCAAATTTTCAATAATTTGTTACAAATGTTAATTTGTTTTTGCAATTTGTAGTAAACGTCAATTTAAAATGTCATGTCGTTTTAATAGGTATTGCTGATACAAATAATTAAATCATCAATAAAGGCGGGGTATGTTCATCGAAGGAGCTTTTAGGCTAACGCTGTAGGCGAAAGCACTCCAAGATGAATTTACCCCGCCTTTTATTAGAAAATAGTAGTGTTAATATTTTTTGCTGATAAAATTTATTTTGCAAGTAAAAAGTTTTCTTATCTACCATAGGATTTAAATTTTTCTTTCATAAATTTCATTTCATTGTCGTCTAATATGAATGGCTTACCTACAGACCTAGCAATCATATAGGTCATAGAGCATTCTTCTACTGTGCTGGCTAAGCTAAATGCCTTTTCTATATTTTCTCCATAAGCGATTTGACCATGATTGGCAAGTAGGCAAGCTTTTCTATCTACTAATGCGGCTACAGCTGCCATGCCGATTTCTTTTGTGCCAAATGACTGATATTCAGCACATCGTACATTATTTCCACCGCCGGAGGCAACAAGATAATTAGATGCCGGTAATTCTTCTCTCAAAATAGATAAAGAGGTCGCATAAACAGAGTGACAATGCACTATAGCATTTGCCTCAGGGTAATTTTTGTAAATCATAGTGTGCATTTGTAATTCGGTAGATGGCTTTCTTTTTCCCTCTACAATATTACCGTCAAAATCAAGCACTGGTATATCATCAGGTTTCATTTCAAAATAATCTTGACCGCTTGTGCTGATTACCATAAGACTTTTTTCTCTGTCAATAATAGATATATTTCCACCTGTACCCTTTGTAAGACCTGATTTAATCATTTTTTGACAATAAGTGATTACATCTTTTCTTTGTTCTTCTAATAACATTGAAACCTCCAAATTTAATTCTGTTTTATTTATTTCAAGTTAATTATATAATCAATCTTTAAAAATTAAAATATAAATTTATATCTTAACTTATTTCCTTTTGTGTACTTTATTTTGTTGATGTTGTATAATGTAATTAACATCCAGTCAAACTAAAAAAAGGGGTTATTTATGATAAAAAAATATGAAGTAAACAGTAAGGATTTAACATCGGATATAAAGATAAAAAATCATAAATTTAATACAACCTTGGACTTTGGAAAAGTAAAAGGAAATTTAGGACAAAAAAGAGCTTGTGATGCCTTGGACTACGGAATGAAAATGCGTATAAAGGGATACAATATATTTGTAAGTGGACTAACGGGTACAGGAAGAAGTACCTATGTGCATAGACTTAGCGATGAATTTGCAAAACAAAATTTTGACAAAAAAACTATAAAAGATTACATTTATGTGTATAACTTTAAAAACCAGTATGAACCTATATGTATAGAGCTACCGGCTGGTGAAGGAAAATTATTTCAGACGACAATTCAAAAAACATTTTCTAAAATAAAAAATGAGCTGACAAAAAGCTTTTCATCCACAAAATATATTAATAGCTACTCAAAATTTGAAAGTGTATATGATGAGGCAGTAGACAAATCACTGGAAAAACTAAACAAAAAGGCAAAGACCAAAAAAATAATGTATCATGCTGTAGACGATGGCTTGGTAAGCGTACCTATAAACAGTGACGGAAGTATACTTTCGGATGACGATATGGAAAATCTTACACATGATGATTTTATAAGATACAAAAATAATATCAGCAGGCTGAGTACAGACTTAAATAAAGCACTGGATGAAATAAAAAATGCTCAAGAAAATTATGAGAAAGCCATTGAAACCTTTGACAAGGAGATTGTCCAAAAAATATTGGACAATTGGTTTGAAAATTTGTATGTTGAATATTCCTATAACAAAAAGATAATGGAATACCTAAATGATGTTGAGCAGGACATCATTGATAACCTTGACAAGTTTAAAATGTCGGAGGCAAAGGGCAGGGTAATCATATCTTCTATTGCAAAAAGTAGAGATTTTTTCGACAGATACAAGGTTAACCTGTTTATAGATAATTCCAAGGCAGATAGACTGCCGGTAGTTACAGAAATCAATCCGACCTATTATAATTTAAATGGATATTTGGAATATAGGAATAAGCAAGGTTCATTTTACGCAAGCTTTTTAGATATAAAATCCGGAGCACTTCATAGAGCAAATGGCGGGATTTTGATAATAAATGTGCATGATTTGCTTGCAAATCCTTATTCTTGGGATTGCATAAAAAGAGCACTAAATACTCAGAGTGTGAAAATAGACTCACTTTCACAACACAGTGCCTATATAATCACCACATCATTAAAACCTGAAAAAATAGATTTAAATGTGAAAATAATACTTATAGGTGATTACGAAACCTATGATTTGCTATATGATTATGATGAAAATTTCAGCAAATTGTTCAGAGTTTTGGCAGAATTTGACACGCAGATGGATAACACAGCCACAAATCAGAAAAATTTTGCAAGCATAATAAAACTAAAGTGTGAAGAAAAACACATAAAACAACTTGATAAAGAGGCACTATTTGAGCTGATAAGATATAGTAACAGGCTAGCAGAAGATAAAAACAAGCTTTCATCAATGTTCAACAAGATAATGGATGTAATATATGAAGCAAACTTTTTATCAGAAAGCCAAAATGAATTCATCACAAAAGACGATATTAAAAATGCTCTAAAACAAAAGATATACAGAAACAATATGTATCAAGAACATTTGTACGATATGTATAAGGATGGCTCACTGTTAATCAAGATTGATGGAGAGGAAATAGGTCAAATAAATGGCTTGGTAGTAATTACAGAGGGGGATTATACCTTTGGCTCAGTTTCAAAAATAACTGCGTCCAGCTATATAGGCAAAGAGGGCATCATAAATATCGAAAGGGAAATAAAAACCTCAGGTTCATCGCATGATAAAGGCATAATGACACTTGCAGGCTATATCGGCAGAAGATACGGCAAAGAAAAAAATCTTTCATTCACATCATCCATAACATTTGAGCAAAATTATGGCTATATAGATGGTGACAGTGCATCGTCTACAGAGCTTTACGCAATATTTTCTTCCATCGCAGATATACCACTAAAACAATATATTGCGGTGACAGGCTCAGTTAGTCAGCTTGGTGAAATCCAGCCAATAGGAGGAGTTAATGAAAAAATTGAAGGTTTTTACAATATTTGCAAGCTTAAAGGTCTTACAGGAAACCAAGGTGTCATTATACCGAAATTAAATGTGCAAAATCTTGTATTAAATGATGAGGTAATAGCATCATGTGAAAGCGGAGCTTTTCATATATATGCGATATCAACAGTCGATGAAGGATTAGAAATATTGACAGGACTAAACAAAAAACAAATTGATGAAAAAATGAATGATACACTCCAAAAGTTTATAGACTATTTTGAGGCAGATGTAGACCAGCAGGACGATTGATAATAAAATAAATTACTGGTATTAAGGAGAAATTGTGAGTAAAATAGAAGAAGTAATAACTCTTAAAGAAACGGACTACTTAACCCTTTATGATTTAAAATACACAAATCGTCTAGGACAAAAAAAATCATGGTCTGCTGTATCTAGGAAGAAAAAAGCAGATTATGAAAAAAGACTGTTCAACAAAGAAAGCAAAAAGGACGCAGTGCTGATTGCCGCCTATCACGAAAAACAGGACAAGCTGGTGCTTGTAAAGCAATTTAGAGTACCAATAAATGATTATATCTATGAGATACCGGCAGGACTTATTGACATGGGTGAGGACACGGCAGTTTGTGCAAAAAGAGAGCTAAAAGAAGAAACAGGACTGGAGATAAAAAAAATAGTAAAAATACAAAAAAATGCCTTTATATCTCCGGGTATGACTGATGAATGTGCAGACTTGGCTATAGTAATATGTGATGGCAAAATATGCTATGACTACCTAGAGCCGGATGAAGATATAGAAATAGTGCTTTGTTCAAAGGAAGAGTTAGAAAAATTAATTAATAGCGGTGAAAACCTTGATATAAAAACAATTATGACTATAAATATGTTTTTGTATGCAAAACAAAGCTATTGGAATTTGTAATTTAATCAAAAATAACAAAAACTAGTTTTTTAAAATATTTTTATATGATAAAATATATAGAATACGAAATTTTTGTGGACTGCGAACTCAATTTTATAAAATAATTATCAAATGGGAGGAAAAATGAAAAGAAAAGTTATTTTTGCGATTTTATTTTCTTTTATAGCATTATCGTCTTTGGATTCCCATGCCTTGACAACAAGCCAAAGAGAACACCTTATAGGTTACGTTCCATCTAGCAGCTATGTATATGATGGAGAGTATTACGATGAGGACGAGGATAGATACTACGAAAGATATTACAACAAGGACGATTCGCAATATTACTACAGGTATATTTACAATGACAGCACTTTTTACAACGGCAGATATAACTATGGGATTTTTAGAGAGTCCAATTATGATAAATTAAATAATTATAGCAAAACAATTTATAGATTTGAAGATACCTACACAAAAAATGACAGGAAACATTATGTGACTGTCGAATATTATTATCAAAATAATGACAAGGTTTATAGTGTTTATGACTATTACTATGACAGCAACGATAAAAAAATTTACGATGTCAATGTGACACAAAGAAAGCTTTCAAACAGCGACTTGGAATATTACCTAGACAATTATCTACCTGCATCAAAATACACTAAAGACGATGAAAGATATCGTAATTATTACAGGGACAGATATTATTATAGAAATGATATATTCTATGAGGACAGCTATAGGAGGCATACAATCAACAATAAAACCACATATGTATATGATGACAGCTATTATGATAGAAATGACTACAGACATTATGTAAGCATAGAATATTATTATGAAAGTGGTAAAAAAGTATACACTGTCCAAGACTATTATTATAAGAATAATAGCAGGAAATACTTAGTAGATGTGAAAGACAAAAAGTTATCCGATAGCGAATTGGACGATTATCTTTACGATTATTTAAGATATAGAATTAATAATGACAGGTATTATGACAGTAGATATGACAGATACTATGATGACTACTATAATGGCAGAGGTAAATATTATGAAAAAGTGCCAAAATACACAACAGAGCATTCATTTTTAGACAAGCTTGACAGTATACCATATTATAGGTATAGAGATAGATATAGAAATGACAGATATGTGAATAATGACCCAGTACCAACAACTCAAGAAGAGTATTTCGCACAAAAAAACAAAAAAATTCTTGAAGAGAGAAAGTAAGAGGAGAAATAGATGGAGATTAAGCAATTCAAAAAAATACTGGTTGCAAATCGTGGAGAAATAGCAATCAGAATTTTTAGAGCGTGTAAAGAGCTTGGCATTAGAAGTGTAGCAATATATTCTGCCCAAGATAAAAAGTCGCTTTTTAGGACAAAGGCAGATGAGTCATATCTTATAGGAGCTAATAAAACACCTGTTGCAGCATATCTTGTAATAGACGAAATAATCTCTCTAGCAAAAAGAAAAGGTGTAGATGCAATACACCCCGGCTATGGATTTTTGTCAGAAAATGCAGAATTTGCAAGAAAATGCGAACAAAATGGAATTACATTTATAGGACCTAGTGCAGACTCCATAGAGTCTGTCGGAGATAAAATAAAATCCAAAATTGTAGCACAAAAAGCCGGTGTGCCTACATTATCAGGCATACAAAAGGCAGCAAGAAATGATGAAGAGGTAAAACAATTTGCTACTGAATGTGGCTACCCAATCATGCTAAAGGCATCTGCCGGTGGCGGCGGAAGGGGTATGAGGATAGTCAAAAATGAACAAGAGCTTTTAGATAAATATCATCAGGCAAAATCAGAGGCAAAAAAAGCATTTGGCATAGACGATATTTTTGTAGAAAAATATATACATTCGCCAAAGCATATAGAAGTGCAAATACTTGGTGATAGCCAAGGCAACATTGTGCATTTATATGAAAGAGACTGCTCAATCCAAAGACGACATCAAAAAGTAGTTGAGTTTGCACCTTCATTGATACTTACAGATGAAAAAAGAAAACAAATTTGCGAAGATGCAATCAAAATAGCAAAGCAAGTAAATTATGTAAGTGCTGGCACTGTCGAATTTTTACTTGATAAAGACATGAACCATTACTTTATCGAGGTAAACCCAAGAATACAGGTTGAGCATACAGTAACAGAGGAAGTTACAGGCTATGACATAGTTGAAAGTCAAATATTAATAGCACAAGGTTATCCATTATCCTATGAAGGTATCGGCATAAAAAGCCAAGCAGATGTATCTCCTAGAGGATATGCTATCCAATGCAGAATAACAACAGAAGACCCATTAAATGACTTTGCTCCGGACACCGGCAAGATAGACGTTTACCGAAGTGGCTCAGGTAAGGGCATAAGGCTTGACGGTGGCAATGCTTTTGCAGGTTCTGTAATAAGCCCATACTATGACAGCTTGCTGGTAAAAGTAACCTCACATGGCAGAACATTTACAGATGCTATTAAAAAATCAGCAAGAGCAATAGGTGAAATAAAAGTCACAGGAGTAAAAACAAACAAGTCATTTTTACTAAATGTGTTAAATTCTGAGCAGTTCCAAAAAGGTACTTGTACTACATCATTTATCAGTGATAACCCATGGCTTTTTGAGATAGAGACAGAACCTGACAAGGAATTAAGAGTATTGAATTTTATTGGTGAAAAAATAGTAAACGAAACCGGCGGAGATAAAAAGACCTTTGACGTAGTTAAACCAATGAAAATTAAAGACCTGCCTGACTTATATGGTACAAAACAGATACTAGAAGAAAAGGGCGTAGACGGTCTTATGGCTTGGGTAAAATCCCAAAAGAAACTGCTGATGACCGATACAACCATGAGAGATGCCCATCAGTCACTACTTGCAACAAGAGTTAGAACTGTTGACATGATAAATTGTGCAAAAGCTACAGCAATGTACGAAAAAGATATGTTCTCCCTTGAAATGTGGGGCGGAGCTACCTTTGACGTTGAATATAGATTTTTAAAGGAGTCTCCATGGGAAAGATTAAGGGAGCTGAGAAAAAGAATTCCAAACATACTTTTTCAAATGTTATTTAGAGGCTCAAACGCCGTAGGATATAAAAATTATCCTGATAATGTCATAAGAGCCTTTATAAAAGAGGCAGCGGATGAAGGCATAGATATATTTAGAGTATTTGACTCTTTGAACTGGCTTGAGGCAATTAAGCCATCAATCTATGCAGTAAAAGAATGTGGCAAGGTAGCAGAAGGTACAATGTGTTATACAGGGGATATAACAGACGAAACTAGAGATAAGTATACACTAGAATACTATGTAAAAATGGCAAAGGAAATAGAAAAATCCGGTGCAGACATGGTCGGTATTAAAGATATGTCATCCTTGCTAAAGCCAAGAGCGGCTACAAAATTAATAACAGCACTAAAAAATGAAATCTCTATCCCAATACATCTACACACGCATGATACATCAGGTAATGGTGTAGCAACAATACTTGCAGCTACTAAAGCAGGAGTAGACATTGCTGATGCAGCACTAAGCTCAATGTCAGGCTTGACTTCTCAGCCATCATTAAACTCTATAGTTGCAGCCTTAGAAGGTGATGATAGAGATACAGGCTTTAATTTAGACGATTTAGAAAAAGTTTCTCAGTATTGGTCAAGTCTAAGACCTATATACGAGCATTTTGAGTCAGATTTAAAATCAGGCACTACAGAAATTTATAAACTGGAAATCCCTGGCGGACAATATTCCAATCTTAAACCGCAGGTAGACAGTTTTGGACTTTCAGATAAATTTGATAGCGTAAAGCAGATGTATCGTACAGTTAATAAAATGATGGGCGATATAGTTAAAGTTACACCATCTTCTAAGATGGTTGGTGATATGGCTATATTTATGGTACAAAATGATTTAACAGATGAAAATATTTACGAAAAAGGAGCTAATCTAACATATCCGGATACAGTAGTAAACTACTTTACAGGAATGATGGGGCAACCTGAGGGAGGATTTCCTGAAAGACTTCAAAAGCTAGTATTAAAGGATAAAAAACCAATCCAAGGCAGACCGGGTGCACTAATGCCTGATGAAGATTTTGACAAGGTGAAAAAATATCTTGACGAAAAATACGGCATAGATGCAACTATGAAACAATGTCTAAGCTATGTGTTATATCCAAAGGTATACGAAGATTACCTAAGCTCCTTAGAGGAATATGGAAGATTATCTCACATGACCAGCGATGTATTTTTCCATGGCTTAGCAGAGGGTGAAACCTGTGAAGTTGAAATAGAAAATGGCAAAATTTTAATCATAACTTTACTTGAAATAGGCAAGCATCAAGATGGCGGAAAAGTAAAATTATCATTTGAAATAAATGGCAACAGAAGAGACATAATGATAAACGATAAAAACTTCTTAGCGTTGCAGACAAATGAGGAAATGACAACTGTATTTGTAAACGAAAATGATAGTAGTGATGTAGGTTCGTCAATACCCGGCACGATTGTAGAAATAAATGTCAAAGAGGGCGACCAAGTAGCAGAAGGACAAAGCCTAGTTGTAATTGAGGCTATGAAAATGGAAACAGATATAGTTGCTAAACAAGATGGTATAGTTGAGGCAATATATGTAAAAGAAAAAGACCAAGTGCAGTCCGGACAATTAATAATGAAATTGAAATAATATAAGGCTAAACCGTACAATAGATTTGTACGGTTTGGTGTTTTACATATTTTTATAGCATAGATTTTTAGAAATGAGGCTGAATAAAATATTTAATAAGGGTTATTTATACGCTACAAGTGCTGCTTTTTTATTTGGAGCTATGCCACTGATGACAAGGGTGTTATACACCATGGGGTTTGACTCACTAAGCTGTGCATTTTATAGGATGAGCTTGATGTTGGTTGTTATGCTGGCATTTAATTATTTTGTGACAAAACAAAATTTAAAATTGAGCTTTTCAGATGCAAAAAGATATTTTTTTGTGGCGTTGTTTTTTGCATTAAATGCGTTGACATTATTTGCGTCATACAACTATATTGAGTCAGGCGTGGCTACATCAATTCACTTTGTGTATCCTGCAATCACTTTTGTAGCTGCCGGGTTGTTATATAAAAGGAAACCAAGTAACGTTGATATTTTTTGTATTGTAGCTAGTATGTTGGCAATATACATTATAATGGATTTTAAAAAGATGAATAATGTTGCTGGGGTAGTTTTGTCATTAGCCTCAGCGTTTGCATTTTCTGCATACGGGTTATTGCTTGAGAGGTTTAAATTTGAAAATAAGTCTGCATTAGTTAAGCTTTTTTATGTGAATTTGTTTAGTGCAGTAATCATATTTGTTTATTCGCTTTTTCAACCAAAGGGAATTTATGTGCCAAGTAAAGATTTAAACGCATGGCTTTTAGTTATTATATATGCGTTTTTTGTAACTTTGGGTGGAACATTATTATTTCAGCAAGCTATTTGTGCAATAGGAGCGACTTATTCTTCTCTTATTTGCACATCAGAGATAGTTGTAAGCATAATTTTGGGATTTATATTTTTATCTGAAAATCTTAGTATTAAGCAGTTGATTGCAATTATATTAATTATTATGTCTACGGTTGTACTTATATTATCAAAGGCAAAAAATAAAAATTAAGAATTAGTCAAGTAAATTTTGATAGAATTAGTCAAAATAATAAAGATAATACAAAGGAATTTTGATGAAGAATAAATATCTAAAAAATATGCCTATGAATTTAGCGATTATAGCCATATTAATATTTATAACATTTAAATATCTTATAACAGGATTTAGTAGTCAGGATATTAAAGACGCATATAATATTTCACAAAAGAGTTATTTAGTCGTTGCAATGTTATTTGCTATTTTATATATGTTTTGTGAGGCTAAAAATACGAAAAGGCTGTTAAATTCTTTTGGTTATGATGCAAAAATATTTCAGACAGTAAGGTATGCCTTTACAGGTTTTTTCTTTGCGGGGTTAACCCCATCTGCTACGGGTGGGCAACCTGTGGAAATATTTGTAATGAAAAAAGAGGGGATAAAGATTTCTCACTCCTCTTTAGTGCTTATGCTGGAGCTATGCTCTTTTCAGCTAGCTACTGTAATTATGGCACTGGTAGGGTTCTATTATAATTTTGATTACATTGTGAATGGTGACAACATTTATACTTATGTGATATTTTTTGGTATTATAATTAATTTCTTAATTTTTTTATTTATATTTTTTGCGATTTTTTCAAAAAGATTTTTAAAATATATAAAGGGAATATGTTATTTTTTCATTGATAAATTAAAGTTCATAAAGGATAAGGATAAAAAGAAAAAACTGGTTGACAGCGGACTTGATGACTACAGATATAGCTCAATATATGTAAAATCAAACAAGCTGATAGCATTTAAGACACTTGTCACTTCTTTCATACAAGTATCGATTTTATATTCAATTTCATATATTGTTTACAGAGCACTTGGATATGAGGAGTTAAGTTTTTTCTCAGTGTTTTTCTTGCAGGCTTTGGCATTTGTGTCTGTATCGGCAATGCCTCTGCCCGGTGCTATAGGTATCAGTGAAAAGGTCTTTAACTTCTTATTTTTACCAACCTATGGCAAATTATTAAATGAGGGGCTTATCTTAACTAGAGGGATAAATTTTTATTTTTTGTTTTCGGTAAGTGCACTTGTTTTTTTTGTATCCTATAATAAATATGTATTTGGAAGAAATAAAGTAAATGGAAAAGCTTAAAATAAATGAAATAATAGTAGTAGAGGGAAAAGACGATGTGTCTGCTGTGAAAAAGGCAGTAGATGCTGAGATACTAATGACCAATGGGTATAGCCTTGATAAAAGGGCAAGAGATTTGATAAAAGCTGCCTCACTCAGGAAAAAATTGATAATACTGACTGACTCAGACTATGCCGGAGAGGTCATCAGAAAAAGAGTAGAAAAGCTTGTGGGCAGTGAAAATGTTGCTCACGCATTTTTATCTAGAGAGGTTAGTACAAAAGATGGAGATATCGGTGTGGAAAATGCCTCTCCTGAGTCTATAGCTGAGTCACTTTCAAAAGTGCGTTTTACAAAAAAAGATAAAGAGGATATTTTTACCCAAAAAGATATGCTGTATAATGATTTAGTAGGCGGCAATAATTCATCAAATAAAAGAGATTTTGTGGGAAAATTGCTTGGCGTTGGATATTGCAATGCAAAACAATTTTTGTCTAGGTTAAATACATTTGACATCACTAGAGAAGAATTTAATGATGCACTAAATAAATATGAAAATGAGGTATCAAATGGCTGAGCTTAGTTCAAGAAATAATGTAAAAAGAATAATTGAAAAATATAAATTTAGATTTTCAAAATCCCTTGGACAAAACTTTTTGGTTGATAGTGCGGCACTTGATACTATTATAGATGCGGCTGATGTAAACAAGGATGACGTGGTGCTTGAAATAGGTACAGGAATAGGCACACTTACTGAAAGACTTTGCCAAAATGCAAAAAAAGTCATAGCAGTTGAAATAGACAGCTCACTTGTCCCAATTTTAGAGGAAACTCTTGAAGGCTATGACAACTACGAAATAATCAATCAGGACATTTTAAAAACTGATATAAGTAAATTACTAGAGCAAAGAAATATTATGCAAAGTATAAAGGTTGTGGCTAATCTACCTTATTACATTACAACAGCTATAATTTTAAAGCTTTTGGAAGAAAATATTAATCTTGATTTAATGGTACTTATGCTACAAAAAGAAGTGGCAGACAGATTAAATGCCAAAAAATCTACAAAAGACTACGGTTCGTTATCTATTGCGGTACAATTTTACTGCGATACAGATATAGTCGATACGATTTATAAGGAGTCATTTATACCGGCACCCAAGGTAGACTCCAGTGTAATCAGACTTACAAAAAGAAAAGAAAAAAAATATATAGTAAAAGACGAACAGTTATACTTTAAGCTTGTAAGGGCAAGTTTTGCTAAAAGAAGAAAGACTATTATAAATTCTATTTTGGGGTATGAAGATTTTACCGATAAAGAAAAAATTTTAAAAGCACTTGAATTATCTGAACTAGACCCTAAAATTAGAGGAGAGGCACTTTCATTAGACGAATTTGCTAGACTTGCAGATAATTATTATGATTTAAATCAGAAGTAAAACAGCAAAAATATAGAGGTGAATAATGAAATTTGTTTCATGGAATGTAAATGGTCTAAGAGCCGTTATGAAAAAGGATTTTGAAGGAATATTTAAAAGTTTTGACGCAGATGCCTTTTGCCTGCAAGAAATAAAATTGCAAGAGGGGCAGGTAGATATCAAATTTGATGGATATTATGACTACTGGAACTATGCTCAAAAAAAAGGCTACTCAGGTGTAGCCATCTTCACAAAAAATAAGCCAATAAACGTAAGCTATGGTATGGGTATGGAAAAGCATGATACAGAGGGCAGGCTAATTACTTTAGAATATGAAAATTATTATCTAATTACCTGCTACACTCCAAACTCCAAGCCGGAGCTTGCAAGGATTGACTATAGACAGGAATGGGAGGACGATTTTAGAGAATATCTAAATAATTTAGACAAGATAAAACCCGTTATAATTTGCGGAGATTTAAACGTGGCACATCAGGAAATAGATTTAAAAAATCCTCAATCAAATCGCAAAAATCCGGGATTTTCAGACCAAGAAAGAGAAAAATTTACAGCATTACTTGCTTCAGGCTTTACGGATACATTCAGATATCTTTATCCTGATAAGACAGATGCCTATAGCTGGTGGTCATACAGATTTAATGCTAGAAAAAATAACGCAGGCTGGCGTATAGATTATTTTTGTATATCTGACAGATTGAAAGATAATCTCAAAGAGGCAACAATACATGACGATATTTTTGGCTCAGACCACTGTCCAGTATCAATAGATATAGAGTTATAAGAAATATTTTTTAAATATAGTAGGGGCGAACTATGTTCGCTAGTAAATCGGGATTTTTATAAAAAATTTGATATAGGGTCTTATTATAAACATCAATGATATTTTGGTAAATCGGATTTGGCAAATAAAAATATTGAAAGCTTGATTGAAGATAGTAGTATTAGCAAAAATTAAAAGTCGAACTTATTTTGTAGATAAGTTCGACTTTTTTTACAAGACGGGGTCTGTATCATGCAGGATGTTTCGTATTTTAGTTTTAATTTTTTCACTACCAATTACAGCAGGCTGAAAATTATTTCCGCCATATATTCCAGTCCAAAGGACAGGCACATTTTCATATTTTGCAGTGACTTTGCCGGCAGAGTCTTTTGTAAGAGAAATTTTTACCATAATTGTTTCAGGAAATGAGCTTGAATTATAATTTGGGAAAAAGAAATTTCCAAGAGAATAATATATTTTTTTATCCTTATAATATTCGGTCTTTTGCAGTGCATGAGGGTGCATTCCTAGCACTAAATCCACTCCGTTATCAATCATCCTATGGGCATTTACGACTTGTGCCTGATATACATCGTAAGTTTCTTGACCTCCGCCGTGCATATAGGCAAATATGAAGTCTGCACCTTGAGATTTAAGTTTAGCAACTCTTTGCTGTATTACATCATCAGTGGCATAACTGCTAACGAACGCATAAAACCCAAGCATACCTATTTTAAAGCCATCTTTTTCAAAAATTTGAGTTTTGTCTACAGTAACTGCTCCAAGCTCTGGGTCGTTTGTAGGCATTAAATTTGTACCGAAAATTTTGAAATTATTTTGAGTTAAAAATTGATTAGACTCGTCAAAGCCCGCTTGTTTATAGTCCTGCATATGATTATTTACAACATTTAGATACATTATGTTGCTGGTCGAAAGTATTTTTGCATACTCTTTACTTCTAACCTTGTATGAGTAAATTTTGCCCGGAAGATAGCTTTTAGAGTCTGTAAACACACTTTCAAGATTGGCAACATTAAAATCAGTGCTTTTTAAATATGGTTGTAAATTTTTTAGAAAAAATTCAGGACCATTTTTTTCATATACTGAGTCAAAACGTATTCTTTGACCAAAAAATGAGCCTAGAGAAATATCGCCCATTGCATAAAAATTAATAGTTACCGGCGGCACAACAGATGGAGTTTTTTCCTCAACACTGTTTGTATTAGAAGTATTTACCTTAGCCTCAGTAATATTTTTTTGCTCTTTTGTTATTTGAGGTGTCACTTTAACCCCAAATACAAAGTAGCTTGCGAAGATAAATGTAAAAACAGCAACGCATAAAATAATTATTGTATTTTTCATTTTTAATCCTTTCATTCATTTACTTAAATTTTACAATTTTTTGTAAATAATTACAAGGGTGGTTAATGTATTATTTTTGATTTTATGGTATAATAAGCAA
The DNA here is from genome assembly GCF_001693775.2 of Criibacterium bergeronii. Classification (GTDB taxonomy): domain Bacteria; phylum Bacillota; class Clostridia; order Peptostreptococcales; family Filifactoraceae; genus Peptoanaerobacter; species Peptoanaerobacter bergeronii. Next base: position 84,669 of record NZ_MBEW02000002.1, read on the forward strand.
ATAATTTATTATACAAGGAATGTAAAATTAAAATGTATTCATTTAAAGATTCTATAGTAGAATTACAAAACAAAATAGGGTATGAATTTAAGAACCAAAAACTAATAGCAACAGCTCTAACACATAGCTCGTATGCCAACGAAAATAAGAGAGTGCACGACAATGAGAGATTGGAATTTTTGGGAGACTCAGTGCTGAGCCTTGTAGTGTCGGATTATATATTTAAATATAAAACAAAAAGGGAAGGTCAGCTTAGCAAAATACGTTCCAAGGTAGTGTGTGAGGAGTCTCTTGCAGTAGTTGCCAATAAGCTCCAGCTTGGCAAATATATCAGGCTTGGAAAGGGTGAAAAAGCAGCAGGGGGCACAAGGAGAGATTCAATACTAGCGGATTGTGTTGAGGCGATAATAGCTGCAATTTATCTTGATTCCGATTTAGATAATGTGAGCAAATATATTATTTCATGGCTTGAAGAAGAAATTGTTTCTACCAGTAAGGTAAAAGATATTAACGACTATAAGAGCAAGCTACAAGAGGAAGTCCAAAAAGTTGCCGGCTCTGTATTAAAATATAGTGTAATTTCTGAAGAGGGGTTACCTCACGAAAAATTATTTAAAATGGGAGTTTATCTAAATGATGAGCTAATTGGTACTGGTGTGGGCAAAAATAAAAAGCTTGCTCAGCAAAACTCTGCAAAAGACGCTCTTGAAAATCTTGATAAAAAGAATTAAAGTAAAAGCTATGACAAAAATTTTATATATAAAATATTTAGAAAATGGTTCAAAAAAATTAAAAAAAACGGCCTCTGTTTTTATACCGCATTATGGTTGCAGATATGATTGTGTATTTTGTAATCAGGTAAAAATATCAGGAATGGACAAAAAGTTTGACTACGAAAGGGCAAGACAAGATATTTTAAGAGACATTGGTTCAATGGATGAGGGGGTTACTCCTGAGATAGCATTTTTTGGAGGTAGCTTTACAGCTATTGATGAAGAGGTGCAAGAAAATTGCCTTTCAATGGCAAATGAAATCAGAGATTTATTTGGAGGGAATTTACTTATCAAGATGTCAACTAGACCTGACGCAATTGATAAAAATGTTATAGATAGGCTCAAAAGATACAAGGTTGACACTGTAGAACTTGGCGTGCAGAGCATGGATGACGAAGTGCTTTTAGCAGCAAATAGGGGTCATAACAGTCAGGACGTGTATGCTGCATCATATATGATAAAAGAGGCAGGCATAGAGCTGGGGCATCAGATAATGGTAGGGCTACCAAAGGATACTGAGCAAAAACTTCACGATACTGTTGAAAAGGTATTGGAAATTCGTCCCAATATTGCTAGAATTTATCCGGTGCTGGTTATTAAGGATACTCAGCTGGAAAATATGTGCAAGTCAAATAAGTATAAGGCACTTAGTGTAGCTGAGGCTGTTAGATTATCAGCTTATGTATATAAAAAGTTTACAGACTCAGGTATAAATATTATTAGGACAGGTCTACAAGCTACTGATAATATAAATATCGACAAGGATGTAGTTGCAGGACCTTTTCACAGTGCATTTGGTGAGCTGGTAATAAATTATTTGCTGAGACAAGAAATTGAAAGGGTGCTTATAGGTGAAGATTTTATCAAAAAGAAACTGGTAATCAGGTCTCCTAAAAGCTACATTTCCAAGATTATTGGAAACAAAAAATCAAATGTGAAGTATTTTAAAGAAAAATATGATGCTAAATTAATAGTGTTAGAAGATAATAATAATGATTATATAAATGTTGAATGTATTTCATAGTTAGTGTGACGTACTATTAAAACAGGAGAAATCATGCTTATAATTTATTCAAAAAATATAGTTTTAAAAGAAAAGATAGTAGCAGGCTATATTAAAATAATTGGAAATACTATTGATTCCATTACCGACTATGTAACAGAGGATGAAGAGGCTTTTGTTGTGGATGTTGGAGAGTCCTTTGTGATGCCGGGATTTATCAATCTAGGGAGCAGTGTTTTTAATGATGCAACAAAGCAATGCAACACAAGGGAAGAATTGTTAAGAGCCATTAGACCGGTTATATACAGCTACACCATAAATGGCGTCACAAGGCTATATCACACAATTAAATATCATTATTATGAACAAGAATATGAAAAGCTAGCCGAAGTTTTGCGTTTTATAAAAACTCAGGCTCACATTACCCCTATCGATAATTTTGTTCATTTGAAGTTTCAAATAAAAACTGAGCAAACTACTGATGCTATAAAGAAATTGATAGATGATAAATTGGTAGATTTCTTGTCATATGATGCTTTAAAGGATTATAAAAATGTGAATATGTATAGAGATTATTATACAATTAACAACCTTGAGCAAAAGCTTAATTTATCATCGGAAATGTCAGATAAATTGTTTGAAAAGCTTAGACAGCTAAGAGAAGATGTAAATATAGATGAGTTGTCATATTTAGTAAAGTACGCTCACTATAAGGGATTAAAGATAGGTACATCAAGACTTAGGTCAGGGGAGCAATTGTTAAAGCAGTACAAGGACGCCCCAGATATTTTAAATATTAAAAATACTTATGATTATTCACTAAAACACGATGACTGGTTTAAACTAGTATCATCGTCTGCAATAATAGAAAACTTTGATGAAAGCTATACAAAAGAGCTTTTATTAAAAGACAAAGTGATTGTGGCGTCTTTTTCCAATCCATGCGACCATTTGCTATATCTTGAGATGGCGGAAAAATATATGGGACTGCCAAAAGCAGTGTCCACAATTAGTAAAAATCCTGCCCAAATGCTAAACTTAAGACATTATGGAGAGATTAAAACAGGAAACATAGCGGATTTATGTATATACAAAAAAATTGATGATAAATATACCCTTACAAATATGATAAAAGATGGAAAAATAAGAATTTCATTAGATATATAGCAAAAAAAAGTTTTTAAAAAATAGGAATATAAAATGTATAATAAAATTAATTTATTATATTTTAGTCCAACTGGTAATTCAAAAAAAGTTGTTGAAACGATAGGTAAAGAATTAGGAGAAATTAAAATAGTATACGATTTGACATTAAAACCCAATAGACAAAATCAAATACAGTTTGGCAGTGATGATTTAGTAGTTTGTGGCGTACCGGTGTATGGAGGGAGACTGTCATAGCTGTTACTTGACGCATTTAGTAAAATTTATGGCGATAACACACTTGCAGCACTAGTAGTTTTATGGTAGCAGAGCTTATGAGGACGCATTATTAGAGCTAAAAGATATATTTTCAAATAATGGGTTCTTGCCAATAGCTGCAGGAGCATTTTTGGGATAACATTCTTATACTGAAAAAGTTGCCACAAATAGACCGGATACTCAGGACATAGCTATTGCCAAAGATTTTGCTTAGAAAATAAAAGCCAAGATTGAAAAGATAGATAATCTTAGTGAATTTTCAAAATTGGAAGTTCTAGGCAATTTTCCATATAAAATATGGAACACAAGACCATCTACACCGCTTACAGACGAAAAATGTGTAGATTGTAAAATATGTGCAAAAACCTGCCCGACTGAGGCAATTGACCTTGAGGATGTTACAAAAATAGATGCTGAAAAATGTATAAAATGCTCAAGTTGTGTTCAAAAATGCCCAGTGAAAGCCAAACATATTGTGACAGAAGATATAGAAAATATTAGAAAAATGTTAATTGCAAATTTTGCAGACATAAGAAAAGAACCAGAATTATTTATTTAAGTTTATAAAATTTTTGTAAAAATTAATCAATGTTTAGGAGAACAAATGGAAAATCAAAGCGTATTAGTAATAGACTTTGGTGGTCAATACAATCAGCTAATAGTAAGAAGAGTAAGAGATGCAGGAGTGTATGCACAGCTACTTCCTTATACAGCGACATATGAAAAAATAAAAGAAAAAAATCCATCTGCAATAATTTTTACAGGTGGACCTCATAGCGTTACCGCAGAAGGTGCACCGGATATAGACCAAAGAGTGTTTGACATGGGAGTACCAATACTTGGAATTTGCTATGGAATGCAGCTGATTGCTAAAAAATTAGGTGGCAAAGTAGTAGAAGGAGAAAAAAGAGAGTACGGAAAAATTGATGTGGAGCTGGATAAAAATACTGAGCTATTTTCAAATATAGGTTACGAAAAACAAAGCTACATGAGCCATACATATATGGTAGGGCAAATGCCTGATGGATTTGAAAATGTCGCAAAAAGTGCACAATGCCCAAACGCAGCGATGCAAAATATTAACAAAAATATCTATGCCGTACAGTTTCACCCGGAAGTAAACCATACACTTTTTGGACAGAAAATGCTTGAAAATTTCCTATTTAAAATAGCAAAACTAGAAAAAAATTGGAACATGGATGATTTTGCAGCACAAAAAATAGCAGAAATAAAAGAAAAAGCAGGCGACAAAAAAGTAATTTGTGCATTATCAGGCGGAGTAGACTCATCAGTGGCTGCTGTATTAGTGAATAAAGCCATTGGTAAAAATCTTACCTGCATATTTGTTGACCATGGATTACTTAGAAAAAATGAAGCAGACGAAGTAATGAAATATTACGGTGAAGCATTTGATATGAATATCATAAAAGTAGATGCCTCACAAAGATTTTTGTCGAAATTAGCAGGAGTAACAGACCCCGAAAGAAAAAGAAAAATAATAGGCGAAGAATTTATCCGAGTATTTGAAGAAGAAGCAAAAAAAATAGGAGACATAGACTATCTAGTCCAAGGTACAATTTATCCGGATGTAGTAGAGTCAGGTACAGCAACCAGTGCGGTGATAAAATCACATCATAACGTAGGAGGCTTGCCAAAAGATATCACATTCGGATTAATAGAGCCACTTAGAGAATTGTTCAAGGATGAAGTAAGAGCAGTAGGCGAAAGCCTAGGTATACCACATTTCATGGTATGGAGACAGCCATTCCCAGGACCGGGGCTTGCCATAAGAATAATAGGCGAAATCACACCCGAAAAGCTGGAAAAAGTAAGAGATGCAGATGCGATATTTAGAGAAGAAATAGCTAACGCAGGACTAACAAAACAAATTTGGCAGTATTTTGCAGCCCTACCAGGAATAAAATCCGTAGGCGTAATGGGCGACGAAAGAACCTACTTTGATGCCATAGCACTAAGAGCCGTAACATCAAAAGACGCCATGACAACCGACTGGGCAAAAATACCATACGAAGTCCTAGACATCGTTTCAAGAAGAATAGTAAATGAAGTAAAAGGAGTAAATAGAGTAATCTACGACATAACAAGTAAACCCCCAGCTACGATAGAATGGGAATAATCGCAAAATTTTCTAAAATGGCTTGATTACAAGCTATAGAGAGAATGAAAAATGGATACTGGTACTCATATGGTACTGGAAGCAAAAAAGAATAAATTGAATAATTCTTCCAAGTGGTTTACATTTGGACAAAATAAGACCGTAGTTTAAAAACTGCGGTCTTTTTGCGTTCATTTTATTATTCTTTTTCTCTAGAGAAGGGTCAAATTAACGTAATTTAATTTAATTAAAATTTTTAAAGCTAAATGTATATCGCAATAGGTATTACCATAATAACTGGTGCACTTATTACAGTTTTAATTCCGCCCTCACCAACGAATTGATCTAAAGATGGATCAGAAAAAAATTCTTGAAATTCTTTCATTTTATCTAATTGGAGCTTAGAAAAAACTGTATTTCTAAGTAGGCTTATCTCCCCATCATCCATACAAACTTTAATAACCTTTCCTAATATTTTATAGTTTCCATCGGTAACTTCACTCATATTATTATTTAAAAAGTAATTTTCATCTGTTGGAAGGATTATATTAATTTTATCTGCTTCACAAATTATATCTTTTTTTCCATCTGCTTGAAGCCCTTTAATTAAACCATCTATTTGGGAGTTTAGCCTTTTATCTGTCAACATATTTTCTTTTCTGTTTTTATTATTTTTAGGATTGTTATCAGTAAATAAGTTTGCTAAAGTTATAATTTCTTTGAATCCAGATAACATATCAATAACTGGATTGTTTTTCAGAGTTCCTTGAACTTCAACAAAATCTCCAATATTTAAGTTATTAATGTCACGATTAATAAACTTTGCATTCTCCAATTGTTCTTTTAGTTGCTGGAACAAAGAAACTGGAGTATGGGTTCTTTCTTCAATAATAGTTTCACCATCATTTGACGTACCTTTATGATTTCCACGAACTCCTATATTCAAAAACGCAAATAGATTGTTAGTGCCTATATTTGATTCTATATCATTTACTTGATTTTTATTTTTTGAAGTTTGAACATTTTTAACATCTGCAAAGCCATCCTCAATTGTAGCTAACATATCAAAAACTATTTTAGTATTAAGATAGATTGGTATTGTAAGCTTATTCTTTTCTATTTTATTCACTACTTTAAATCACCTTTCCTATAAATTGTATGGTTTTCATGTTATTTATCTTATATTCTAGATTTATTATTTTTATTTTAAAAATCTTGATTTTTTAGGGTAAGATAACTTCCAATCTTCAAATTCTTCGTCAGTTATCTCATCGTTGTAATGCTTTTTTCTCATCTCATTCCATTCTATAAGAAAATTATTGAAGTCTACATCATTTGATAAAAGTCCAGTAATTTCTCCGTCGCCTGCTGAGGGTCTAAACTTCATGTCTTTTTCATAATCGAATATTATATGCATTATTTCAAAAATAGAATTAGGTTCATGATTAATTAATGCTGATATATCACAATCAAGTGCTTCAGATATTTTTTGTAATTGTTCTTTACTTGGAGATCTATTTCCAAGTTCGTAATTTCTTATAGCAGCATCTGTCAAACCAGACTTAATGGCAAGTTCTTTTTGAGTTAAGTTTCGCATAAGTCTTAACTTTTTTAATTTTTCTCCAGAAATCAAACTAACTCCTCCTTATTTCACAATAACTATAAATATTTTATCACAAAACGAACAAAAGCTCAACAAAACTGTTCTGTTACAAATATTTGCAAGTATCTGAATATTTTAGAAAAAAATAAATAGAAAAAACTTGGCAGAACAAATATGAACTGTTATTATATATACATACCGTTCGATATTGAACGGAAATTGTAAGACATATAAATTAATGCTCACCTTTTTTGAGGATGTAGAACCTTACAAACTATAAAAGGAGGACATTATGAAAGGTATTTTTATGAATGCAAAAGATGTACAAGAATTTCTTGATGTAAGTAGGACAACAGCATATCAGATAATAAACGATATGAATCAAGATCTACTTAAATTAGGCTATCGTGTACAAAGAGGAAAGGTAAATAGAGAATACTTTATGGAAAAGTATTGCTATAAACCAACAAATACAAAGGAGGTTTAAAGTGCCAGCATACAGAGATGAAAGTGGAAATAAAACTTGGTATTGCAGGTTTTATTATACCAACTGGAAAGGAGAAAAATTAACTAAGAAAAAACGTGGATTTTCAACAAAAAAAGAAGCATTAAAATGGGAACAAGAATTTTTAAATCAACATTCTGAATCAATTGAGATGAGCTTTAGGAAGTTTTTTGAACTTTACAAGAGGGATAGAAAACCAAGAATAAGAGAAAATACTTGGAGGACAAAAGAAGCAATTGTAAATCAAAAAATACTTCCCTATATTGGTGATTTAATGCTTAATGAGATAAGTAATGTAACTATCATTCAATGGCAAAATGAGCTTATGAAGATTAAGGATAAGAATGGGAAAAACTACTCTCCTACTTATTTGAGAACTATTCATGCCCAGTTATCTAGTATCTTAAATCATGCTTGTAGGTACTACAATTTAAAAACTAATGTTGCTCGTGATGTAGGTTCCATGGGAGAAAAAGAAGCTGATGAAATGCTCTTTTGGACTCAAGATGAATATGAAAGATTTATAGAAGCTATAAAAGATAAACCTGAATCATTCTATGCTTTTGAACTTTTGTATTGGTGTGGTCTTAGAATGGGAGAATTATTAGCCTTAACAAAAGAGAAATTTGATTTTGAAAGGCATACATTAAAAATTGATGAATCTTTACAAAGAATTGGTGGGAAAAATGTAATAACAGCCCCTAAGACTAAAAAAAGCATAAGGACAATAGTTATGCCTGAATTTCTAACTTATGAGATCAAAGAATATATAGATAGCTTTTATAAGTTAAAACCAAAAGACTTAATATTTAATTTCTCTAAGAGCTACCTACACCATGAAATGGATAGGGGATCAAAGAAAGCTCAAGTAAAAAGAATTAGAATACATGATTTAAGGCATTCTCACGTTTCTCTCTTGATTGAACTTGGATTTTCTGCAACTGCAATAGCTGATAGGGTTGGACATGAATCGATTGATATCACCTATAGATATGCTCATCTTTTCCCTAGCAAGCAAAAAGAAATGGCAATGTCTTTAACGCAAGTAAGAAATAATACGGCAAATGATTGGAAAGATTTATTAGAAGAGGACGAGAAAGATGTTTAGAAGGCATTCATTAGATGAAATTTCTAAAAAAACGAGAAATAAAGAGAAAAATAGAAAAAGAAATCGCATTTTAAATTTCAGAGTCTCTGAGGAAGAATATGATCTAATAAACAAAAAGATAGAAATAAGTGGACTTAAAAAACAAGATTATTTTCTACAAATGTTATTAAATCATGAAGTTAAGTTAGTAAGTGATTACAGACTTTCTGATAATATAGCCAAGGAAATATTTCAACTAGCAAAAGCTATTAAAAAGTTTGGAAAACTAGATGACGATGAATCTAATATTTTAATCTATATTTTAGAAATATATGAAGAAATCAAAAAAGAAAAAAGCCCCTACTACAAAGAGTAAAGGCATACACTCCTGTGAGAAGTGTTCTCTAGACAAGTTCATTTTACCACAGGAGTCTTATTTATACCAGACAGGAGGATAAAATGGAAAACACATATAAAACTATAAAGAGATTAGATGGTTTTAAAAAGAAAAGGAGTAAGCCTTATGACAGATATTAAATTAAAATTCCCGGAAATAGATCAGACTTACGCCTTTTTAGACTTACAAACTACAGATAAGGGGACGGTTAGACAAATTACTGGAAATATTGTAACAGCTATTTTAAATCCAAAATATTGTCAAAACCAAAAAATAATTGATGGACAAATATTCTTTGATAAATTTACCAATGAAATAAAATTCCAGGGAAAAATCATCGGAGAAAGAAATATAAAGGAAAATCAAATACGACTTTGGGATGATTCTTTAAACAATAGACTGGGCTTAGAGATAGAAAAACACTTTGGAATTAATTATAATGCCAATAAAATGTGGGAAGCTATTCGTTTTGTAGCTCATCAATATGAAGTTAGTCCACCAAAGCAATATCTTCAAAATTTAAAATGGAATGGAGATAAAAATGCCATTAGAAAACTATTACCAAGGTATTTGGGAGCGAATGATACAGAGCTTAACAATTGGATAATGGAACATATGATATTGGGCATGATAAAAAGAATTTTTAATCCAGGATCTAAGTTTGATGAGATGATTGTTTTAGTTGGTGGACAAGGTATAGGCAAATCGACTTTTGCAAGATACCTGTCCATAACAGACGATTGGTTTTGCACAATAGAAAACATTCAAGGCAAGGATGCTATCATGAACCTTATGGGTAAAACTGTTGTTGAAATCGAAGAATTCGTTGCTTTAAGAAATGCAAAATCGGCTAATGAAGCTAAATCTTTTTTATCAAAATTAAGCGATAGGATAAGGATACCCTACGAAAAATATGCAACAGATGTGCCTAGGACTTGTATCTTCATAGGGACATTAAATGAAAGAACTTTTCTTAATGACCATACTGGAGAAAGAAGATATTTACCTGTTGAATGTAACCCGAATAAAAGAGAAAGGACTATATATCCAGATAAAAATAACAAGGAAAAATTTTCAGATAAAGAATATATGTCATGCATAAGAGAAGATTTTAATCAGGCTTTAGCCTTGGGATATGAAATATTTAAAAACAAGACTCACGCATGGACTATACCAAAAAATCTTTTAAAAGACTTGTATAAGGAACAAGAAAAGTTCAAATATCTTAACCCAGATGTGGAAGACATTATGTATTTCTTAGAAGAATATAAGCCAAAAAGTGCAGATCCAAATATAACTTGTTTCAAAGAACTAACCATGCAAGGCTACCAAATAAAATCAAAATCTTTCTCAGAGATCATGGATAATTATTTCCAAGAATGGATTCCAGTTAGGTCATCAAAGACCCAGAGAATATCACCAAGTGGAGTCTCAATTCCAGTAAAATTATATTATGAAAAGAAATTAGAAAAAGAAACTGACTTTATAGAAGTTGACAAGAATTTATTGCCAGACGAATGGCAAAAAGAAAAACAGTTAGAAATAGATACAGCAAATCAGGTAAAGATACAAATGTAACTTTGTAACCTGTAACCCATTGTTATAAATCTTCTTAAATTAGGATTACATAAATTAATGGCTTGATAATAAGGAGTTGTCATAGACTCTTAAAATAAGCTCGCCTAATTTTGGAAGTTTTTATTTTGTAAGTTACAGTTACACTTATTAATTCCTATTTGAAAAAATATTAAAAAATAAATTTTAGACTTGTTAATAATAGCAAGCACAGTAAGTGAGTACCCACTTACGAAAAAATCAAAAAATCAATAGCTTATAAGGCTATATAATTTTATGATTTTTACCTTGTTAGGGAGAACCCTAAGACCCCAAAAGATAAGTGCAAAGGAGAAAAATATGGAGAATAGAAAAAGAAAAAATCAACTTAAAATATATTTAACAGATGAAGAAAAAGAAATTTTTGAAAAGAAAATGAAACTTGCAAATTGCAAAACCATGTCCAATTTTCTTAGAAAATGCGTATTAGAAAAAGAAATTTATATTGTAGACCTAGAACCATTTAGAGATCTTCAATGGTTACTTTCAAATGCAACAAATAATATAAATCAGATTGCTAAAGCTACTAATACAACTGGTGTTATTTACAAAAAAGATATTGACTATATGAGAGAAAAAATAGAAAAATTATCAAGAGAAATATGGCAGATCCATTCTCTACTTCTAAATAAATCAAAAGAAAGTTCTGGTGATTAGTATGGCAATTACAAAAATACATCCAATAAAATCAACTCTAAATTTTCATGAAAAATTGATAGTTTATCAAAGTTGTGTAAAATTAAGTAAAACTCCAATTCTAGAGGAATGGATAAACATTGATAAATAAAAAATGTATCAACCCTTACCTTTTTACCAGGATTTAGGTTGATACACAAAATTATTTACAGACCCTTAAGATTTTAATTATTGATGTTACATCATTTCATATATTCCATCCGCTACCGTATTTAGAAACTCATAATCATGCGAAACAACAATTACAACTTTATTGGATTTTTTCGCCAAATCTTTTATGGCTTCTGATACAATTATCATATTTTTGAAATCTAAACCACTTGTAGGCTCATCAAAGATTATGATTTCTTTATTTGAAAGTAGAGCTAAGGCAATTGTTAACCTTTGTTTTTGTCCTCCTGAAAGCGACATTGGGTGCTTATCTTTATATTTATCTAATCCAAGCCTATTTAGAACTACATCTACCTGATTTAATCTATCCTCAGGTAAATTTAATTCACATTCTTCTTTTACGCTTCGAGTGAATAATTGTGAATTAATGTCCTGTGTTACAAGGTATGTATTTTTTAATCGATCTTTATTATTTAAAAGTTTATTGTTAAAAAAAACACTTCCTGTATTTTTCTTCATAAGTCCTGAAATGCACTTTAACAGACTAGTTTTTCCTATACCATTTTTTCCTATTATTCCTAAAACTTCTCCTCTATTTAAAGAAATATTAATATCTTTAAATATGAGATTTCCATTTATTGTATACGATAAATCTTCACATAAATACTCATCATTTTTATTAAATTCTTTTTCAAGAACTTCCAACTTCGGAGTAGATAAAGTTCTAATTTTGAGATTATTTTCTTTTTTTGAGTTAAATAATTTTATCTCTTCTTGTGTAAAACAATCCTTAATTATACCTTCGTCTATATAATATGCTTTATCAATTATATCTTTTAAATAATATAATCGATGTTCTGCAACTATAATTGTCTTGCCTTCTTTTTTAAATATTTCAATATTATTTTTTATCGTTTCAATTGTATCCATATCAAGATTTGAAGATGGTTCATCCAATACGACAATATCTGTGTTTAATGCAAAAATAGATGCAAAAGCTAAAATTTGTTTTTCTCCACTTGACAATGAGATGACATTTTTCCCCAGTAATCTATCTATGTTTAATCTATTAATAGTTTTTTTCAAGCTTTTTTTTATTAACTCTGGATCAGCTCCCATGTTTTCAGGGCCAAATACAATTTCTCCCTCAACATCAGAATTAAAAAATTGAGATTTTGGATTTTGAAATATTGAACCAACTTTTTCTGAAATTTTATATTGTGATATATTTCTAGTAGATTCTCCATCTATTAAAACTTCTCCAACAAAGTCAGTTTGTTCTTCAAAATGTGGTATAATTCCATTTATTAATTTAGTCAATGAGGTTTTGCCTGAACCACTTAGTCCCATAAGTAGTATACATTCCCCTTTTTCAACATTCAAATTGATGTCTTTTAATATTTTATATCCCGTTTTAGATGTACAAGTTACATCATTTATATTAATATAATCCATTACAACTCACCTAAAATATAGCCATAATTAAAACAACAGATAAAATCACTAATACATCATAAACAGTAAATTTAAAATCAATTATTGTTGTTTTTCTACCTGGATTCTCAACTCCTCGTGTTACAGCTGCCTTAGATAACTCTTCAGACATATCAATCGCAGAATTTATTATAGGTACAACAAATATATCCATGTTTTTAATCATACTAATCCCCCTTATTTTCATTGATTCTCTAACACAATGTATATCTTGTCTTAATGTGGGAAAATATCTATAAGTTATCATAAATGCTAAAATAAAATTTTCTGAGAATTTAAATTTTCTAAAAACTCCTGCAATTCCTCTTACAGTCACCGTTTTGTATAACAATGTTCCTGCCATTATGCAAGGAAAAATCTTCCTTGCATAAGAAACAGGTACAATAAATGTCGTTACAATCCACTTGGGTGAATGGGGAAAAACAAAATAATTTATTATTAAAAAAGTAATAAAAGTTAAATATACTTTTAATCCCGATTTAAAATTTCCGCAAACCGTCAATATAATCAACAAATAGCTCATTAAAACTAATTCACTTGCCACCGTTCTACTTTTAAAGAAAAATATATTTACCAATAAAAGCAGTATTATTGAGGTTCTAGGATCTAATTTTAATCGCCTGAACATTTTAATTTCTCGCCTCAAAATTTTTATATAGAAATGATTTTAAAATCCCACAAGATAATAATCCAAAAACAAATGGTGTTACAATTAACACAATTAACATTGGTGTATTAATAAAGCTTTTTAATGTATTAACATAATCTACTGGCATTCCATTTTCAAGCATTTTTGATATGAATTCATCTTTTAAAATCCATACTTGTGATGGAGAACCTATCATACCTAGTGAAAAAAAAGCATATGAAAGTGAATTCCCTTTATAACTATCATACTTTGATAGGTATCTTATTAGCTCTGCCAATATACTGGCAATTGCTAATGATGCAATTATTATTAAACTAAATTGACCAGTTAAATAGTATATTATAGCAACAATAACCCCCATTATTATGACTGCTCCTGTTTTTTTAACTTTTTGAACCATAATCATATATGGGATAGAACCAACTAAAGCTATAAAACCAGGCATAAGCACCCACATTAATGGATGAAGACCTCCTAAAAGCATAAAACCAAAATTGATTGCAAAATATATTGCAGTAAATATACCTATCGTAATAACGTCTTTTCCTTTTAACTTTTTATTATTCATTCTAATCCTCCTAATAAATACACTCTTCTGCTATTTTTGTTTTTTCTCTTTATTTTTAATTATTTACATTCATATTTGAAAGAGCCTTGGCTTGCATTACTAAACCTACCATTATCATAGTAAAATCTACAACTGGTTCTGCCCACCAAACAGCCCCTGCTCCAAATATTCTTGGCAATATAAGTAAGGCTGGAACAAGTAGTATTAACTGTCTTAGCATTACGATCATTCCAGCTTTTTTCCCATCCCCAATCGCTTGAAAAAAAGTTATTGTCATAATCATAATTCCATAAAGAATAAATACTGAATAGAATATTCTGAAATTATTAACTCCGCTTAAAATTATATCCTGACTTACTTTAAATAAACCAAGTAACTGTTTTGAATATACTTGTGCTGGTAACCAAAAAATTGCTGCAAGTACTGTTCCTCCTATAGAAAATATCTTCATAGTTTCCTTTACTCTGTTGTATTGTTTTGCTCCAAAGTTTGTGCCAATAATCGGCTGTAACCCCTGACTCATTCCCCAAATTGGTATAAATGAAAACCCATAAAATCTCAAAGTTGCTGACATCAATATTGCATTTGGATCTCCACCATATTTAAAAGCTTGTTTATAAAGTAATGTTTGTTGAACCATGAGAAATACTTGCATGATCATAGCTGATACTCCTACTCCAAACATTTCCTTTGATATATCTTTTTCTTTTTTTATTTTCCCTATTTTTACATTTTCACTTTTATTCTTAAAATAATAAAGAGTAATGACAGCTTGAATTATTTGTGCTGTTACAGTGGCTATAGCTGCTCCCTCAATGGCATAATCACCCATTAATTTCATTAGTATTGGATCAAGAGCTATATTGATAAAGGCACCAAGCCCCATGATACTCATTGCTCTTTTCATAAGCCCTTCACCACGCATAACCATATTGGCTGACTGAGCAAAGTTTACAAAAATTGAGCCTAGAAATATTATTCTTAAATACCTTATGCCTAATGCCTTTATTTCTCCTGTTGCTCCAATTAAATCTAAAAAATATGGTCCTAGAAGTATTCCTCCTATTGTTATAATCGTTGAAAAAAAGATAACCCAATAGATAAGATTTCCCATAAGTTTGTCTATAGTATCATTATCACCCTTTCCCATGGCTCTTGATAAAATGGATGCCGAACCTATCCCTATAAGCGTTGCAATCCCATTATTAAAAAATGTAAGTGGCATAGCTATTGAGCAAGCCGCCATAGCATTCTCGCCAATTATTTGTCCAGCAAATATTCCATCCATAAGTGGATATAGGCCTATAACTACCATCCCAATTACTGCTGGTATAGATAATTGAAACATTAAAGACAATGGCTTCTTGGTTAACAACTGTTTTTTCATGTTTTGTTTCATTTTTAATCCCCTCAATAAATAAATTCTTCTGCTAGTTTTGTTTTTTCTAATAAATTGTTATACAATTTTGATTCTTCTATCAGTTCTTTATGATTGCCTTGACTTTCCACATATCCATTTTCTATGACTATAATTTTGTCTACATTTTCAATAGATTTTAATCTATGGGATATAATAATAACGGTTTTATCCTTTATTAATTTATTCAAACTTTCTTGGATTTTCTTTTCATTGTCCACATCTAAACTTGCTGATATTTCATCTAATATAAGTATTGGTGCGTCCTTCAGAAAGGCTCTAGCTATAGAAAGTCTTTGTCTTTCACCACCAGAAAGCTCTGACCCATTTTCTCCTATAACTGTATCTAACCCATTAGGAAGTTTATTAATAAAATCCATACAATTTGCAAGGGTAGCTGCCTTTATAACTTCTTCATCGCTGGCATCTTTTTTACCTATACGAATATTTTCTAATATAGATGAGTTAAATAAAGTAACATCTTGAAAAACAATAGATATTTTCTTAAATAAAGAATCTGTGGAAATGTTTTTTATATCCTTTCCATCTATTAAAATTTGACCTTTATCATAATCATATAATCTTGATATTAATCTTAATATACTTGTCTTTCCAGAGCCAGAAGCTCCAACTAGAGCCGTTACCTCTCCCTGTTTCGCAGTAAAGCTAATGTCCTTTAAAACCTGATTATCACCATAAGAAAAAGCTACATTTTTAAAGACTATATCAAACATATTCAGTTCTACATCTTTACCCTCTTGAATTTTTGTTTCCTTAATCTCCCTAATCCTTTCAACACTTGGATCTATAGAGAACACTTCTAATAATCCTTCTTTTGATAAATCGAAAATATCTTTTATTTTTATGGCAGCCATTAAATAACCTAAGAGATATAAAATGTCAATCTCCCCAGATAGAATAAGGCTAATCCCAACAAAACTAACTACTGCAATACTTACAAAGCCAAGAGCAGAGGATAAACCCATTACAAAAAGAGAGCCTTGTTCAACTTTAAGATGTATTTTTTCACTTTCATCCATCTGCATATATAACGAAGACCTCACTTCATCGGATAAGTTAAAACTATTTATTTCTTGTTGAAGTTCAATGGTTTCTTGGAATTTTTCTGAGTTTTCTCTAAGTACCTTGTGATATTTCTTGTTTCCTTTTACCTGCGACTTTTTAGCAATAGGTATTAGTATAAAACTTAAAATAGTTGGGATCATTACTGCAAGCCCCATCTTAAAATTACCTATCATTAACATAATTCCAATTAGTGGGAAAAATAAAACCATTCCTCCTACTTTAGGTATTGAATGACTCATAGCATGTTCTACTTTTTCCACATCTGCCATAATCGTTTGAGATATATCTGATAAATTATGTTTTGAGAAGTAGGATAGGGGAAGTTTTGATAGAGTTTCAGCAATATCTATTCTTAAATTAGCACTCTCTTCATAAGTTGTAGTATAAAGATCATCATATTCTTTGGCTAACAAAACATACATTATTACTAATGTAACAACAGAAACGCCAAAATATAAATAAGGGCTTTTAATATTTTTCAAAAGAAGCTCATCTGTTAACATCATTAAAATAAAGGCAGGAACCATATTAATACAGTAAACCAAGAAACTCGATATAGTAGATTTAGTGAGATCTTTTGCCCCTTTATCAGTCAGACAAAAGCGTTTTTTATAAAATTTCCTCATCTTTAACCCTCCATTGATTTGCACTATCGTAAAGCTCTAATAATTCCTTATATTTTCCACCTTTTGAAATAAGTTCTTGATCACTGCCTCTTTCAATTATTTCACCATTATCCAAAACTAAAATTTCATCAACGGAACGAATACTACTTATTCTATGGGCAATCATAATAACTGTTTTATCTTTCATAAGGTTTTTAAAGGCCTTTTGAAGCTCATACTCATTGTCTGGATCAATAGAAGCACTAGCTTCATCCATAATTACAATTTTAGATTTCTTGAGCATGGCTCTCGCAATAGCAATTCTCTGTTTTTCTCCTCCTGATAAATAGACTCCTTTTGAGCCAATCATGGTATTCTCCCTTTCAGGAAACTTATTTAAAATAACATTACAACCTGCAAGTTCCATAGCCTTCATAACTTCTTCTCTACTTGCCTTTCTATTAGCAAGAGCAACATTTTCGTAAATAGATGTCTTAAAAAGTTTGCTATCCTGAAAAACAAAAGAAATTGTGTTTATTAGAGTATCCTTACTATAAGATTCTAAGGGTCTCTCTCCAATCTTTATGCTGCCACTATCTACTTTGTAAAAACCAGATAATAGCTTTACAATAGTCGATTTACCTGATCCTGAATGACCCACCAAAGCATATTTTTTTCCTTCTTCTAATTTAAAAGATAAATTTTCTAATACTTTATTTCCATTGTAACCGAATGTTACATTATCAAACTCTATATTATAGTTTTTGAAATTAATATTCTCTCCATAAGACAATTTATCTTCATTCATCTTTTTATATAAATCTTCCAAAGTATCTACCGCATACCTAGCATTAAAGATGTTCATACTAGCCCACATAATTTTCATAAATGAAACCATCATTACTCCACTTAAAAACAAAATCATGAATAGTTCAACAATAAGCAAATTAGCATTATTAACTTTATTTATGGTAAAAACTAAAGGGATAGACAAAATTGTAATAATTCCAAAAAATATCCATTGATATAGTACATAAGGTTTTTTAGAACTAATTGAGTAATCAAGAGCATACTTAGAATAATCCTTAATCGCCCTATAAAGAGTTTTAAAAGACTCTACAGTAGCTCCGAATATTTTAACAACTTGCATGCCTCTGACATATTCAACTGTTTCACCACTTAAAATTTCTAAGGATTTTTGGTAGTATTCCATGAACTCTCCTCCACCCATCATGTTCTTTAAAATAAGAGCCCCTACTATTGTTAGTATAAGAATAACTAATCCCACTCTGCTACTAATAGAAAAGGCAAGTATTAAAGATAATACTGGAATTAAAAAAGCTTGAGAGTTATCTGGTATCATATGTGCTACTGCCGTATGAGTTTTAGCTGCATTGTCATCAATAGTTTTCCTTATAATTCCAGATGGGTTTAAATCATAAAAGCGAAAACTTGCTCCTGTAAGTCCATCTATACCTTTTTTTCTTAAATTAGTTTCTAAGCGAAATCCAAGTTTATGAGAAAAAAAGCCCGACAAAAAGTAAACTAGTGCCCCTATCGTCAAATATAAGACAGCTTGAATGGACAAAGTCCTAGCTACTAATAAATCCCCCTCAACAATTGAACTTCTTAAAAGTTTATACAGTAACGAATACCCGTACACCATTAAAAATGCAGATAGTGCTGATAAAAAAACTGCTATATATCCATTATGTTTTTCTTCAGGCACATAGGAAAAAAGCCTTCTATAAATTTTCATATTCCCTCCTTAATATTCCTATTAGATTCAAATTCGTCTAGACGATAATAATTATCATTGCATTTTTATTATACATCAGTTATAATTACTAATACAATAGTTTTGAATTAATAAGGCTAATTGGAATATTGTCTAAAAGGGATAGGATTGTTATGACTTATTATGATTTTGTAAAAGAATACATGAAGGTAGATGAATGTAAAAACAATAAGAAATATTCAAGTGCAGGGCATACATTTTGTTGGAGTAAAGATGATTCAATTTATGCAGAAGGCCTATATTGGTTTTATGAAGGAGATGGATTTATTATTGATGTCCATGATTTTTATATCAAAGAAGAAGTTATTCAAAATAGTACTTATAGTATGGAAAACTATGTTTCGATATGCTCTAGCTATATTGTAAGTGCAAACGGTGAAAAATTTAACCCTTATCAAACTTTGACGCCAAACTCCTTATATACTCTTGATTTTGACAATATAGAAGATGACTTTCTATTTTTATTACACGAGAATAGTTACTATCTCACTGTTTCTGTTGGATTTAAAAGAGAACTTTTAGAAAAGCATCTGTCATCCATTAATATCGATCTTGAATCCTTTTATAGGGCTTTACTTCAAACTAATCAAATAATACTTACAAAGTCTTTAGAAAAAGTGGCAATGGAAATATTAAATTGTAAGATGGACACTCCAGCCGCTGATTTTTTCTTTAAAGCAAAGGCAAATGAGTGGATAAGCATAGTAATCGATACCTACTTAAATAGAAAAAAATATAAAATTGAGTTTGACGATAATAAAGCACTTGAAGATGTATCCAGGTTTTTAGATGATCATTTTGCCATGAATGTAAATCAAGAAACCCTTGAAAAAATATCTAAAATGAGCGGAACAAAATTAAAAAATTTATTCAAAGAAAAATATGGTCAAAGCATTACAGAATACACCCAAAGAAAAAGAATGAATGTAGCTGAAACTCTTCTCTTAAATACCAAACTACCTATAAAGGAAATAGCTGAATCTGTTGGATACACATCCCATAGCAAATTTTCCATTTATTACAAAAGATACAAGGGAAAACTTCCTAGTGAAGTCCGTAATTTAGCTTGCGAGCATCATAATTTAAATTGTGATTGCAGTGATTAAACTAATTTTTTATTTATAGACCCATATTTTTAGTTTTAATGGATATGTATAGATATTTGTATTTGTGTGTATAGAGTTGATTAAAAAAATAATCAAAAAAAATAAAGGCAGTCCGAAGACTGCCGATATTTACCTCTCTGCACCTTTGCTATGTTTTTTCTTATTTGACTTGGCTTTATCATCTGTCTTAAAGTTTTTTATTTGCCCTAATATAGACTTTTTATCTTTATCTTGACTCTTTACTTATTTTTTTACTTTTAAGAGCTTAGAAGACAAAAATAGATATTATATTAAAACAATATTTCTCCGGTACTGGGACTGGGACGGGACTAAAAATTTGAAAACGTCCTATAATTAGGTGGATTTAGTGATACTAGAAAAAATAGAATCTAGTATTTTGAATGGTTTGGGATATATCGTACGTTTGGAAAAGAAGAATGGGAATAGAGCGAAAAATCATAAAAATGGCTTACAATAGAATAAAAAAATTTAGACCGTAGCTTAATTGTTACGGTCTTTTTTGCGTTACATTCAGAGTATAATTTGGACAAACAGGTATTTATCAATTGCAAATTATATCTTTTAATACTAATATTCTATACAAATGTTACTTATACTAATATACCTTTAAAATCGTAGTATAATAAATTTATATCTCACTTATCCATTTTCTTAATGTTATATTTTTTATCATTTCATTCGTTAGCTTATTTATTGTTTTGCATAATCTGTTAATTACATATTTTAATGTTTTAAATACTTCATTATTGAACCCCATCTGACGGATTTATTTCAATATCTGTTCTATGGGGTTCATTTCTGGTGTATATGGTGGTATTGTAGTATCTCTACATTATCAGGTATATCTAATCCTTTTGATTTATGCCACAGTGCTTTGTCACAAACCAATATAATCATATCTTCTTCATATTCTGATGATAACCGGTTTATAAATACATTCATACAATCTGTGTTGCAATTTGGCATTACTAAAAAGAAAATTTCTCCTGTCTTTGGTTCTACTGCTGCGTACACATATCTGCAATCTCTTATGTGATGGCATGGCACTGTTGGTCGGATTTACTCGTTACACCAACAATACCTTGGTTTGTTTATTCGTCCAAATCCTGCTTTGTCTTGAAACATTAGCCTTACTCTTTTATTAGGGTAATAGTTTTCTAGCTTCATTCCTACAACCCTTTTTCTTTGAATCTTCTTAACAAGGTGGCTACATAGTTAGGTGTGTACTGTATAATTTCTGCGATTTCAACATTCTTATATCCTTGAAATCTCAGAGTTATTACTCGTAATTTTTTATCTAGCGTCTTATTATTGTTAGCTTTTCTTATTTCTTCATCTTGTTTATATTCTTGTTCACTTATTTCGTATATTTTTCTCATAATTCATTATTATACTATTAAATTTAAAGGTATGTCAGTATTAGTTTTCATTGTAAAAATTTTTGCATAAGGTAGTAGCATAAAATTCTTTTCAATATGTATGCTACAATTTTCAAAGTAAACTAGTATAAAACAAAAAGGTATGCCTAAGTGAAATTTCACTTTTGCATACCTTTATTTTATATTAAGTTTTATTCTTTAAAAAAGTCTCTTAGTTTATCTAGAAAGTTTTTGCTTTGTTCATTTACTTCTGAGCCTGTTATTTTAGCAAATTGTCTAAGTACATCTTTTTGCTCATCGGATAAAGATTTTGGTACTTCTACTGTGATTTTGATTAGCTCATCACCACGACTTGAACCTCTTAAATATTTTATACCTTTACCCTTCAGTCTAAATATTGTACCATTTTGAGTTCCTTCAGGTATTTTGTATTTTACTTTACCGTCAATAGTAGGTACTTCTACTTCATCACCAAGAGCTGCCTGCACAAATGTGATTGGCATATCGATGTGAATGTCATTGCCATTTCTTTTGAACAGTGGGTGAGGTTTAACAGTAACTATGACTTCTAAGTCACCGTTAGGACCGCCGTTATATCCACCTTGACCTTGATTTTGTACTCTTAATACATTTTGGTCGTCTATACCGGCTGGTATATCAAGTTTAACTTTACGTTTATTTTTAAGTCTGCCTGTGCCACCGCAGTGAGTACATTTTTCCAGTATTACTTCACCAGTGCCTCCGCAAGTAGGGCAAGGAGATTGGTTCATCATTGTGCCAAACGGAGTACGTACAGTATTGCTTACATAACCTTGACCATGACAGGTTTCACAAGTTTTTTTAGAAGTACCGTCTTTTGCACCTGTACCCTTACAGAATTGGCAACTGTCCTCTACGGGGATTTCTAAATCCTTTGATACACCAAATGCTGCCTCTTCAAAGGAGATTGACAATCTGATACGAACAGTTTGTCCTTTTCTTGGAGATTTGCTGTTGTTTCTTTTTTGAGAAAAGCCACCTCCACCAAATCCTCCGCCAAAAAAGTCGCTGAATATATCTTCAAAGTCAAAGGAAGAGGAAGAAAATCCACCAAATCCTCCGGCACCAGCACTGCCACCATTGGTAAATGCGTCAGGTCCAAATCTATCATACTTGGCTCTTTTATCTTTATTTGATAATACTTCGTAAGCCTCGTTTATTTCTTTGAATTTTTCTTCTGCATCTTTGTTACCCTGATTTTTATCAGGATGATATTTCATAGCTAGTTTACGATAAGCTTTTTTTATGTCTTGCTCCGTTGCGTCTTTATTTACTCCAAGCAGCTCATAGTAGTCTTTTTTTTGTGCCAAATTTAGTTCACCACCTTGTGTTAATACAAAATACTAATCTTATAAATTAAAAGCGGGAGATATATCTGTAAAATTTATAATCACTTTGTAAAATAAAGCATTTAAAATAATAACAGATATATCCGGCTAATTCAATGATTTATTTTTAAATATTTGTTAATTTTTTATATAAGATTAGTAAATGCTGCCTGATTATTAATTATTTTTGTTATCGTCAGTTACATCTGTGAAGTCTGCGTCTACTACGTTATCTTCTGAATTTTGAGTGCCTTGGTTAGGAGCAGCTCCTTGCTGTGTCTGACCTTGAGCTGCTTGCCCAGCCTGCTGAGCTTGTTCATATATTTTTTGAGATATAGGTTCAAATGATTTCATAAGGGCATCTATTTTTTCTCTTATTTGTTCTGTAGTAGAGTTTGCATCGTCTTTTGTCTTTTTAAGGTCTTCTATAGCACCTTCAACGGCGGTTTTTTCGCCTTCTGTTGCTTTATCTGCTATATCGTTAAGAGATTTTTCCATCTGATAGATTGTGTTTTCAGCGTGGTTTACAGCCTCAACTCTTTCTTTTCTCTTTTTATCTTCTTCTTCGTGCATTTGAGCCTCTTTAACTTTTTTGTTGATTTCGTCTTCGGAAAGGTTAGTTGAAGAAGTGATTGTGATTTTATTTTCTTTACCAGTACCAAGGTCTTTCGCAGTAACGTGAACTATACCGTTTGAGTCTATATCAAATGTAACTTCTATTTGAGGTAAGCCTCTTCTTGCTGGTGGGATTTCGTCTAATCTAAATCTACCAAGTGTTACGTTGGCATCTGCAAATTCTCTTTCGCCTTGTAATACGTGTATATCAACAGCTGTCTGATTATCTTCTGCTGTAGAGAATACTTGAGATTTTTTAGTAGGGATTGTAGTATTTCTTTCGATTATCTTAGTAAATACTCCACCTAATGTTTCGATACCAAGTGATAATGGGGTAACATCAAGTAGCAATACGTCTTTAACATCACCTGCTAAGACACCTGCTTGTATAGCTGCACCTAAGGCTACACATTCATCAGGGTTGATATTTTTAGAAGGTTCTTTTCCTGTGAATTTCTTTATAGCGTCTTGAACTGCCGGTATTCTTGTAGAACCACCAACTAGTAATATTTTAGCTAAGTCATTTACAGAAAGACCTGAGTCTTGAAGTGCTTTTCTTGTTGGCTCCATAGTTTGTTCTACTAGGTGAGCTGTCAATTTGTTGAATTCAGCTCTTGTGATATCCATATTTAAGTGCTTTGGACCTTCGGCAGTAGCTGTGATAAATGGTAGGTTTATGTTAGTTGTCAAAGTAGAGGATAGTTCTTTTTTAGCTTTTTCTGCTTCGTCTTTAAGTCTTTGAGCGGACATTTTATCTTTTCTAAGGTCAACACCATCAGTTTTCATAAATTCTTCTGCTATATAGTCAACTAAAACTTTATCGAAGTCGTCTCCGCCAAGTCTGTTGTTACCGTTTGTAGCTAAAACTTCAAATGTTCCATCTGCTATTTCAAGTATGCTGACATCGAATGTACCACCACCAAGGTCAAATACTAAGACTTTTTCATCAGATGTGTCTTTGTCTACGCCGTAGGCTAGGGCTGCTGCTGTTGGTTCGTTGATTATTCTTTTAACTTCAAGACCTGCAATTTTACCGGCATCTTTAGTAGCTTGTCTTTGAGCATCTGTAAAGTATGCAGGAACTGTTATAACTGCTTCTGTTACTTTTTCGCCAAGGTAGCTTTCAGCATCGGCTTTTAATTTTTGTAAGATTATTGCTGATATTTCCTGAGGAGTGTAATTTTTACCATCTATATCAACTTTATAATCTCTACCCATTTCTCTTTTTATAGAGGATATTGTTCTATCAGGGTTTGTAACTGCTTGTCTTTTTGCTGGTTCTCCGACTATTCTTTCCCCGTCTTTAGTAAATGCTACTACTGATGGAGTGGTTCTCATACCTTCTCTATTTGTTATTACTACTGCCTCTCCGCCTTCCATTACTGCGACGCAAGAGTTTGTTGTTCCTAAATCTATTCCTATTGTTTTACTCATTAGTAAATTCCTCCGATTTTTAAGTTTTTTTAATTAAAATTATATTATTGTTTTATACTTTTAAAGATAAGTGTTTATTTCTAGTTTGAAACCTTAACCATCGCTGCTCTAAGCACCTTGTCTTTAAGCTTGTAGCCTTTTTGCAATACCTCTAATACCATTCCTGGGGTATCAGCTTCTTCTTGCATAACTGCGTGGTGAAAATTTGGGTCAAACGGCTGGTCTTTAGCCTCTATATCTTGCAGACCATATTTTTTAAGTGTATCAATTAGTTGTTTTTGGATTAATTCAACTCCTTTATATAATGGGTCGTCCTTGTTTTCCTCTATGCTAATGGCACGCTCGAAATTGTCCAGTACAGTGATTAAGTCGGACATTATTTTTTCATTGGCAAAGACTGTAATGTCTTGCATTTCTTTTGCGGTACGTTTTTTGTAGTTCATAAATTCTGCTTGAGTTCTTTGAGCTAAGTCTTTCATCTGCTCAGCCTGTTTAGTAAGTTCATCGATTTTTTTACTTTTTTCATCTTCCAAACTAATTTGTGCGTCATTATTTTGCTCTGATTTTTGGTCAATGTCCATTTCAGACACTTGCTCTTGCGAATTTTCGGTATTTGGTGTTTCGTCATTTGGACTAACACTGTCTAGTTCAGTATCGTTTGGATTTACAGCTGTATCTTCAGGATTTATAAGTTCCTTATCATCAATATTATTAATTTCAGCCATTTTCCCTCCTTAAATTTTTCACAACTTATCATTAAGATATTTTGTAATATAATTAATCAATGTAAATACTTTTTTATAATCCATCCTTCTAGGACCGATTATGCCAATTTTTGCTAATGATGAGTCATTTTCATCAAAATTAGCTGTCAGTATTGAGTAATTGTCAAACAAATCTCCCATAGACTTGTCGCCTATAATTATGTTTACATTATCCTTTTCTATCCCCTTAGTCTTAACTATGTCAACTAAACTATTTTTATCCTCAATCAATGTGAAGAATGATTTTGCAATGCCAATATCATTAAATTCAGGATAGTTAAAAATATTATTGGCTCCATTTAGCATTATGCTTAGTGGGCCTGAATTGTCTATATTTTTATCTAATGTTTTCATAATATTTTCAAAGAAAACATCGTAGGAATGTATCTCCTCTTTAACATAGGAACTTAATGTGTCTCCAAGCTCGTATATGCTTTTTCCTACAATATTACCTGATATACTAGTTGAAATTAAATCAAGCTTTTCTTTAGAAATGCTGTTTCCTACATTAATGATATCGTTGTGAACTTTTCCATCTTCCATTACTATTATCATTACAACTAGATATTCAGAAATAGGGACTAATTCAAAATGTTTTATTAAATTTTTCTTTCGTTTTGTCTCTTTGTTTAAAATAGCTATTGAAGTGTAACTGGTAAGATTGCTGAGCAACTTTACAGTTTCATTTAAAAGGTCATCTATCTTGCATATGTTAGAGTTTAAAACTTCTTCGATAGTATCTATTTCATCATGCTTAATTGGCTCTGTCTGCATAAGTTCATCCACATACAGGGAGTAGGCATTTTGAGATGGCACCCTTCCTGCTGACACATAAGGTTGAACCAAATAGCCAAGCTCCTCTAGGTCGGACATTTCATTTCTTATCGTAGCTGCACTTAAATTAAGCTCGGTATTTTTTGAAATTGTCCTTGAACCTACAGGCTCGCCGGAGCTTATATATTCTTCAATTATTAATTGAAGTATTTTTAATTTCCTTTCTGATAGTTTATTCATAATAATTCTCCGTTTATAATATTACGGGTTTTGTTAGCACTCTTTAATATAGAGTGATAACTATATTATTAAGATATCATTTTTAATATCAAAAGTCAATAGAAATCATAAAAAATATTAAAAAATTATAAAAATTTGAGTAATAATAAGTGTAATATATAAATGAATGAAGGAAAATTTTATGTAAAGTGTTTACTAAAAATTAAAATTTTAAAAATATTATATTGATAAATTTTAAATTTTAACTTAATATTTAGCTGAAAGAAAAAAAACTAATAAAAAAATGCAAATTAGAAGGTAAAATTTCTTGACATAAAGCACCTTTTATGGTAAAGTGTGTAGATGGTGTTTGACACCACAACCAATCTATTTTATATTAACAATTCCTTCTATTATTTAGTTTATTAGGAGGTAGAAATGAGAGTTAAAGTTACCCTGGCTTGTCAGGAATGCAAAAACAGAAATTACAACACTACAAAAAACAAGAAAAATGACCCCGACAGAATTGAACTAGAGAAGTATTGCAAGTTCTGTAAAAAGCACACAGTTCACAAGGAAACTAAATAGTTAAAAAGGGTGTGAAGACTTGGCTGAAACTAGTAATGAAGTAAAAAAACAACAAGTGAAAACTCTAACGCCCGAGGAACCTAAAGAGCATAAATCTTTGGCGACTTCTTTCAAGGAAACTAGAATGGAGCTTAATAAAGTTCATTGGCCTAAACCTGAAGAATTAAAGAAATACACAGCAGTTGTTGTAGCTACAGTGTTATTTTTTAGCGTGGTAATTTATATTATCGACTCTGCTTTAGGTTATGCTATATCTTTACTAGTAAAATAAGGAGGATATATGCAGGAAAAAGGTGAAATGCTTTGGTATGTTATTCACACATATTCAGGCTACGAAAACAAAGTTAAAGCGTCGCTTGAAAAAATGGTTGAAAATTTATCAATGCAAGATGATATTGAGCAAGTAGTTATACCAGAAGAAACAGTTGTAGAAGTAAGAAATGGCAAAGAAAAATCTAGACAAAGGAAATTATTCCCCGGATATGTACTTGTAAAAATGAATGTAACAGATAAATCTTGGTATGTCGTAAGAAATACTAAGGGAGTTACAGGATTTGTAGGTACTACATCTAAGCCGATACCGCTTACTGAGCAAGAAGTTGAAGATATGCACTTAGAAGACAGTGTACAAATAACTAATCTAGACTTCCAAGAAGAAGATAGAGTGCTAATTACAGGTGGACCGTTTGCAGACATCGAAGGCGTTATCAAGGCTATTATGCCGGATAAAAATATGGTAAAAGCCGAGATATTGATGTTCAGAAAACCAACACTAATTGAACTTGGAGTTTCTCAAATCAAAAAATTATCTTAAGGGATGAGGGGGTGCACAGATGGCAAAGAAAATCATAGGACAAATTAAATTACAAATACCAGCAGGAAAAGCTACACCTGCTCCACCAGTTGGACCTGCACTAGGACAACACGGTGTAAATATAATGGCTTTTACAAAGGAATTCAATGCTAAAACAGCAGACCAGGCTGGAATGATAATACCAGTAGTTATATCCGTATATCAGGATAGGTCTTTCAGTTTTATCACAAAAACTCCACCAGCTGCAGTTTTAATTAAAAAAGCTGTTAAGATTGAGTCAGGTTCAGGTGAGCCAAACAAAAAGAAAGTAGCTAAGATAACAAAAGCACAGTTAAAAGAAATAGCAGAATTAAAACTTAAAGACCTCAACGCAGCATCAGTTGAATCAGCTATGAGTATGATAGCTGGTACAGCAAGAAGCATGGGAGTTACAGTAGAAGAATAGTTTTATTTATAGATTGGTGGGAGGAAATTTTATTTACCGTTATTACCACGAGGAGGAAATATGGCAAAAG
The DNA here is from genome assembly GCF_001693775.2 of Criibacterium bergeronii. Taxonomy (GTDB): domain Bacteria; phylum Bacillota; class Clostridia; order Peptostreptococcales; family Filifactoraceae; genus Peptoanaerobacter; species Peptoanaerobacter bergeronii. The sequence continues at coordinate 113,209 of NZ_MBEW02000002.1, forward strand.
TTGGTAAGAGATATAAGGAAGACCTTAAAAAGTATGATCCTCATAATCTTTACGATGCCTCAGAAGCCTTAGCAAAGGTATGCGAAATGGGTACAGCTAAATTTGATGAAACTGTTGAAGTACACATCAGATTAGGTGTTGACTCAAGACACGCAGACCAACAAGTTAGAGGAGCAGTAGTGCTACCTCACGGTACAGGAAAAACTAAAAGAGTTTTAGTTTTTGCTAAAGGTGACAAGGCTAAAGAAGCTGAAGATGCAGGAGCAGACTTTGTAGGTGCAGAAGATATGGTACAAAAAATCCAGAGTGAAAACTGGTTTGACTATGATGTTATAGTTGCTACACCTGATATGATGGGTGTTATAGGTAGATTAGGTAAAGTGCTTGGACCTAAAGGTTTAATGCCTAACCCAAAATCCGGAACAGTAACTATGGACGTAGCGAAAGCAATAGAAGAAATTAAAGCAGGTAAAGTTGAATACAGACTAGACAAAGCTAATATTGCTCACGTTATCATAGGAAAAGTATCCTTTGGACAGGAAAAACTATTTGCAAACTTTAAAACACTTATGGATGCAATAGTTAAAGCTAAACCATCTGCTGCTAAGGGTCAATACTTAAAGAGCGTTACTACAGCTAGCACAATGGGACCTGGAGTAAAGGTTAACCCAGTTAGAATAAACGACTAATAAAAAATTTAATACGCCAAAGACGGTAGGAGCTAAGGCTTAAAATACAATCCTATTTAGGCAATTAGATGAAAATCTCTAACCTATTTGTCCGTCTTTTGCGATGAATAGGTTTTTTATTGAAAAAAATTAATAAGGAGGTGCAATTCGTGGGCGAAAAAGCAATAAAAGAAAAAGAGCAAATTGTTAGCAATATAGTTGAAAGCATCAAAAACTCTCAATCTTGCATAGTTGTTAACTATAAAGGACTAACAGTAGCAGAAGATACAGAGCTTAGAAGTAAATTTAGAGAAGCAGGCGTTGAGTACAAAGTATTAAAAAATACAATGGTAAGACGTGCAGCAGCTCAAATAGGCAATATGGAAATGTTTGATGACGTTAATCTAGTTGGTGCAAATGCCTTTGCATTTGGTGTAAACGATCCAGTTGCTCCAGCAAAAATCGTTAAGGATTTTGCAAAAACACACCCAAAATTGGAACTGAAGATGGGATATGTTGAAGGCGAATATTATGATGCTGATAAGCTTATGGCATTGGCAAATATACCATCAAGAGAAGAACTTATCGCAAAATTACTTGGCAGCTTAAAAGCTCCTATGTCAAACTTCGTGTACTTGTTATCTGCAGTAGCAGACAAAAAGCAAGCTGACGAACCAGCAGCAGAAGCTGCTCCAGTAACAGAAGAATAATTATAAAATATAAAAATACGGAGGGTTAAAATGAATATAGAACAAATATTAGAAGCAATTGAAAACATGAAAGTTCTTGAATTAAATGAATTAGTTAAAGCTGCTGAAGAAAAATTTGGCGTATCTGCATCTGCACCAGTAGTAATGGGTGGAGCAGTAGCAGCTGGAGATGGCGGAGCAGCTGAAGAAAAAACTGAATTTGATGTTATCTTAACTGATGCTGGCTCTTCTAAAGTTGGCGTTATCAAAGTAGTAAGAGAAATCACAGGTCTTGGTCTTAAAGACGCTAAAGATCTTGTAGATGGAGCTCCAAAGCCAGTTAAAGAAGGTGCATCTAAAGAAGAAGCTGAAGAAATCAAAGGTAAACTTGAAGCAGCTGGAGCAAAAGCAGAAGTTAAATAGTTTTAAAAATACTTTAAAAATCAATCCCATGGATAGTATCCATGGGATTTTTTGATATGAAAGAGATTGGTTCTATGATATCTGTTGGGGGAGGTAACCCTCAGCAGATTTTTTTGGGTTCTTTGTCAACTGTTGTGGGATAGAAATTTGTGATATAAGAGATGCATTACAATGCGTAGGAGTTGGAAAATAAGAACAAGAGTAGATAACACGAAAGATTCATAAGTTTACAAAGTAATTGAGTAATAGTATAATTTAGAAAAATATATTAGAAATTTATAAAGATTACAGGCTTATACTAAATTACTTTGAAAATTGTAGAATACATATTAAAAAGAAATTTATGCCACTATCTTATGCAAAAATTTTTGTAATGAAAAATAATACTATATTTTCTTATGAAAGTCAGTATTAGAATTTATTTTGGCGACTTTTAGGTTGAGATGTTTTGAAAATAAAGAACTTAAAAAATAAAATTTAAGGAGCTGGCAATGGATATCAATTTGGTTGACCTTGGACTTCCAAACGGTATTTTATGGGCAGACAGAAATGTTGGTGCCAATTCACCTGAGGACTATGGTCTGCATCTGACGTGGGGAGATTTGACCCATCAGAAAAACTATTCAAAAGAAAATTACAAATATCTTAAAGATACAAAATATCAGGCTCTTGGAGATAATATTTCCGCAACACCTTATGATGCAGCAACTATGATGTATGGTGAGCCTTGGAGACTCCCAACACTAAAAGAAGCAAGAGATTTCATAAGCAAGAAATATTGTATTTTTACGCTGGAAACGCTCAATGGTATTGAGGGATACCGCGTTACAGGGAAAAAGACAGGTAATTCACTGTTCGTACCATTTGGAGGAATCATCATCGGGAAAGAAAACACATCTGCAACAAGTCAAGCTGTATATTGGACAGCAGAATTACAGCAAACATCTCCAGGAACCTTTTTTCCCTGTGGCTTTTATCTTGAATACTACGAGTACGACCCATACAGAAATCACTGGGGCTACATTAGTCCTTACTATGGGGCTACAATAAGACCGGTGCAAAGTAGGATAAAAAAGAGGTAGTGTGAATTAGTTACAACAATTCCAGTTTTTGGATTTGAAAACCATACAATATCGACATTTAAGACGCAGGAAATTCCGTCTTTTTTAAGTTTGTACTCTATGGGAGTTGCTCTAACGGGTGAAAGTCAAAAACAGCTATGTATTTAGACCAAACAGGTGAGCACAACAAGCAGTAAACAAAGTGTTAGAAATAATGAATGATGTCTAGGATTTGATAGTATACATAGACAAAAGAGAAATTCTTTGATTCAGTAAATCATAATAAACTAATGACGCTAATAGAAAAAACAATAGACGAAATAGTGAGTTTTACAATTTTATTTGAAACAGACTAGTGATATAATTATTGTATAGAATACTCATAATAGATAAATTAAAAAGAAACTTAAGAAAATTAATATTGATTATATCTATGATACCGCTATGTATTTTTACATATTTATTTGTTGTAAATGTTGCTGTATTTACTGATAGTGAAATTATATATAGAACATCAGAAAACATTGTTGGGGAAAAATATGACTATAGTCAAATTGAAAAGATAAGTGCGTATTTTTCTGATGGAGAAATAAAAAATCGATTAAATAATATTTATAAGGGAAGTTTTTTGTATGAAATTACTTTGCCAAACAAAAAATTTATAATAACTGAAACTAATAAAACGACAAATAAAAAATATTTTGAACCTTATACATACTCACAGGTTGTATATTTGGATAAAAAGCTTGTAGATATGGGCATAAATAAGTATTCATCAAAAGAAAATATTGAGTACAGCAAAAGGGATAAGGAGCATATAGACAAATTTTTGGGCATTATTGAAAATAAGTGAACTTGATTGTTATAAGTATTTCGCAGTTATCAAGGATTTTACAATGTCAGTTAGGTGTTGATAGAAATATTTTTTATAAATTATTTTATGTGAGTATAAGTGTCTATATTATTGTTATAATTTTACAGAGGCATAATTCTTTTAAAAGTGCTATAATATGATTGGAAATATAAGGTTTGTGGTATTATATGGAATGGATTTTTTATCAAAAATTGTTTTTTGTTAGGACTTTGTTAGTGATTTTACATAAATATTGCAAGCAATGAGGATGTGAAATAAATGAAGTATGATTTGCTTTTATCTATAGTGTTTTATGTTATAGGCTGCATATATGTGTTGATTGGAGCATACATCGTCATTACAAATTTTAAGAGTAAGATAAATCTTATTTTTTTAGGTATTTTGCTGTGTAGTTCTATTTGGTCATTTTCATTTGCTGTGTCAAATTATGCACAAACTGCTGAAGTTAGTAGGTTTTGGAGGAGTATTGCGACTTTTGGTTGGGGGATTATTTATAGTCTATTCTTACATTTTACTTTGGTTTTTACAAAATTTGAGCAAAAAATTCCTAAGAGATATACTTGGCTTGCTTATTTAATCATTTACGCTCCTGCTTTAATAAATGTTCTTCTTTTTTCTCCTTTTGGTTTTCCTGGCATAGAGCATTTTGTAATGGAAAAAGTGGATATTGGTTGGATAAACACACATAAACTAAATTTTTGGGATATATTTTATATTGCATATTATGTAATTTTTTCGTTTGCTAGCATAGTTTTGTTATTCATATGGTACAAAAATGCAAAGATGTCTGCTTTTGTTAGAAAAATGGCATTGGTAATGATTGTTTCTATAATTGTTCCTATTGTATTTGGCAGTATTACAGATACGTTTTTTAGTTTAATTGGTGTAAAATTTCCTGATATTGGTGTTATTTTCTTTATAATTCCTGTAATTGTCTTTTTTATTTCGATGAAAAAGTATGGTTTATTTTTACAGTTAAAGCAATATCGATATAATGGCATCGATGGGGAAGTCTCAGACACTTTATTATCAGATACAGACCGTTTACTTTTATTTAGAGTTGCAGGGATAGTAATTATTATTGGAGCGTTTTTAGCAAGTTTTCTTGGTTATTTTGTGTTTAGGCTACCAGTGCAAAAGAGTGTATACAATGGTGTGATTTTTTTCCTTTGTGGTGTATTATTACAGCTTGTTCCGATGCTTGTAAGAAAAAATTCCAATCAAAATATATTGTTTTTTATGGTTTGTTCTGCTTTGTTGGCATATATTGTTCAGCTGTTTTTTAATTCAGGAGCTCTTACTGTTTGGGCGGTATACTTATTTTTCCTTGAGTTTGCAGTGTTATTGGAGCAGCAGATTATAGCATTTTTTTTCATACTATTTGCTTTGCTTTTACAAGTATTTTTATGGATAAAAGTTCCCAGTGTCAATGTTACTATAGGCTATGTTGATTATTTGGTTAGGATTTTTGTCATAATTATTTCTTATGTGATTTTAAGATATGTAAATAATGAGTATCTTTTCAAGCTTTTGGGATATAAAAAATTACTCCAGCAGCAAGAGGTAATAGAAAAAATTTCTTCAAATTTTATATCTGTAAATATTAAAAATGCAAGACAAAAAATTGATGAAATGTTTGAAATGTGTTCAGTTATATTAGACTTTAATCATGCCTATCTATGTGAGTTCAGCGATGATAGAAAAGTAGCTACTATATTGAATGTTTGTTTAAAAAATAATATTTCGCCTTCGTTTTCTTATGAATATGGTATGAAATTGCCGATTACATTTTTCCCGCTTATAGAGGAAAATATTATGCAAAATCAAATTGTTGCTTGCAACAATATAATAAATATGGACTATGACTCTATGGGCAGTCAAAGAGAGTATTTTACCAGCAGGGGAGTTAATTCTTTTATTGCGTCTCCAATAGTAGTGTATGACGCGGTTGTAGGTATGGTTGTATTTGAGTATTATCAAAAACAAGAAGTACCTTTAAACAAGAGTAGGTTAAATATAGTCCAAATAATAGCAAATAAATTGGGAGAGATTAAAAAGACCACTTTATCAGAGGCAAAGCTTTACAATTTTGCGTATTTTGACCCTGTGACCAAGCTGATGAATATAAATTCAATTAAGGACAAAATAAAGGAAATCATAGAACAACGCTCTTATGATGAGCAATTTGCAGTATTTAAGATAGGGATTGGCAATATTCAAGAGATTAATGATGCTTTTGGATATGTTATAGGTAATTTTGTGTTGCAATCTGTATCTAATACCTTGGCATCTCTTATAGACGACAGTTATTTATTGGGTAGAACCGGAGACGGAGAATTTGCCATTGTAATGCTGGACTATGAGAACAAACAGCAGGCGGAATTATTTGCTAAAACTATAGTGAATACTTTTTTTAATCCTATAACTGTGAATGATAAACAAGAAAAGCTGTTTGTTTCAGTAAATGTGGGCATCTGTATATTCCCTGAAAACGGTACAGATGATAACGCACTTAAAAAGAATGCAAGCTTAGCATTATTTGAGTCTAGAAATAGTCCATCCTCAATAGAGTTTTTTTCAGATAAAATGCAAGACAAAATCATGCAAAATATTAAAATTAAAAATATGGCATATCATGCACTAGAATATAATGAGTTATATCTTGAATATCAGCCACAAGTAGACAGCGTGACGAAAAAAATTATAGGAGCTGAAACATTACTTCGCTGGATACCTAAAGGTGAAAAGAAAATAAGTCCAGAAATTTTTATACCGATTTTTGAGCAGACTGGAGTTATAAATGAAGTTGGACTATGGGTACTGAAAGCTGCAATTCAGCAGCACAAAAAATTGATAGAGCATGGACTAGCACCTCTACGCATTTCAGTGAATGTATCACCGGTGCAGCTTTTAAATGAAGAAATTTTTTTACAAGTATTAGAAATTTTGGCAGAAAGTAAAGTCGATATCAGATATATTGAGCTGGAGATTACAGAAAGTGCAGCATTAGTAGAGGACGTAAATATATTAGACAAATTAAATAAATTAAAGTTTTTGGGATTTTTAATGGCTCTTGATGATTTCGGCAAAAAATATTCCTCTCTTGGACGTATAGCGTCAATACCAACTGATATAATAAAAATAGACAAAAGCTTTATAGATGGAATAGGAATTAGCACAAAATCTGAGAAAATGATAAAAGTAATAATTATGATGGCTAAAGAACTGGATAATAAAGTAATAGCTGAGGGAGTAGAGACCAAGGAGCAATATGAATTTTTGAAAAAACTTTCATGTGACCAAATACAAGGCTACTATTTTTCTAAGCCTGTCTCAGGAGAAAAATTAGAAGAATTACTTATAAAGCAAAATAATGGAGAGCTTTGGAATGAGTTGTAGAATAACTTTTTAAAAATTAAATATACTGTTACAAAATTAAAGGTTCTATATATTTGTCAGACGTTTAGCCAACAAATATATAGAACCTTTAATTTTTATACCTTATATTAAACTTTTTGATTTAGCATATCCGGCATAGCTCACTGCTGCACAAAAGGCAATGAAAATTGGTACATAAACAGGGTTAGATAGAATTCCGCCAATTAATATTATAACAGAACCCAAAATAGCTAGAGTAGGGAAGATATATCCATAGAAATTACTGGTGATTTCATTTTTAGAACGTAGAGAAATTGATTTTAAATGCAACAAAATATATGCGGTGTATCCGAATACTATGGAAATTTCACTGATATCACTATTACCAAGTAGTCCATAGTGGTGTGTGATATAGTGAATAGCCATCCAAAATATTGAGATAATAAACACAATAAGAGACGGTCTTTTGCTAAATTTATCCGCAAATGGGAGCAGCTTACGTTCATTTAAAGCGGCTGGAAGTTGTGTATATCCTAAAACTAAGCCATTTAATACACCAAGTACGGAAATAAATATAAATACTTGTAAGATAAATTCACCTGCATTACCCCATATTGCTTGACCGGCTAGTCCAGCTCCGCCGTCTGAAGATGTAAGTATTGCCTCAGGTCCGACTAGTTTTATCATTCCAAGGAAATAAAGAACATAAACTAATAGAACAAATAGAGGACCTATAGTAAGTGCAAGGGGAATATTTCTATTAGGATTTTTTATTTTTCCTGTAATTGTAGTAGCAATAATCCATCCGTCAAAGGAGAAGGCTATAGGTGCAAGTGCTGCTAAAAATGCAAACTGACCAGTAGATGCTGTTTCAGTTTGAGACATACTCACGATTGCTGATGAACCTATTTTTAATGCAAATAGAGGTATTACAACCAATGGTATTAATTTAATAAAGGTAGTAACATTTTGTATAAAGCCACCAACCAAGATTGACTTACTATTTACTAAAAATAGTAATATCAAAGTGCAAAGCCCTACAAGCATTTCCAATTCAAAAGAAGAAGGTATGCCAAGTAATGCAACCAAGAACACGCCGCATACCCATGCGATAACAGCTGTTACTGTAGGAAAATATACATAAAAATAAAAATAAGACATAGCACCGCCCATATCCTTAGACAAAAAGCGGTCATAATAATCTATTACACCATTATCAGATTTTGTATGGCGTGCAATGTAGCTGATGGATAGTGCAGAAAAAATAACACAGAAAGCACCTATTAAAAATACTATAAGGCTGTTAAAAATATTACCTTGAGCACTTCTTAAAATATCGTCAGCTTTAAAAAATATACCTGAGCCAATTAACACGCCGACTACCATGTTTATTGCGGTGATTAGACCGAGTTTTCGTTGATTGTTTTCCATTTGATGAATCCTTTCAAATGTGTGATATTTTTTTAAAAAATTTAGCTTGGCTAAGATTATGTGAAATTTAATATAACAAAAATATATAATGACTGTCAATAAAAAATATTTAGTTTTTACAAAAAATGTTTCTTTTTTAACAGGGTGTAGGTTGCTATACACGCTATAATATTTATAATAATTAATACTACAAATCCATAAGAAGAACTTTGCAGGGGAACTGGCACATTCATTCCCCAAATACCTCCTATTATCATTGGTACAGACAAAATAATCGTAATAGAAGTCAACAGCAGCATAATGTCATTAAGCCTTTTACTGGTAAGACCATCAATCAACTCTCCGGCAGATTGTAGCATACCCATATAGGTTTGAATCATGTGGTCACAGTGAGCTATTTGAGTTTTAGTCATTTCATATTCTTTATCTTTTTTTATAATGCCTTTTTGTAACATTCCATCTACAACAAGGTTCAAGCTACCAACTGCGTTATCAAGCTGGCTCATAGAAATCTGTAGCTGATAAGCCAAAATCATTTCATTTTCAGAAGTATTTATTTTAATTTTTTCTACCAAAAATTTTATTTGGGCTTTAATTTCGTCCAGCTCATCCATATAAAAATCTAAGACTTTTTCTATAAAAGTCAATTCTAATGGAAAGTTTAAGATATTTGCTACATATTTTAAGAAAGTATCTTTATGATTGGCTAAAACAATTTTTTTCTTTGAAGTCAATATAACTACTATTGGCTGCATCATAAAATAGGAGTTAAGTTTGTAAGGACTATATAAATATAATAACTCAGCTCCACTTTGGCGGAATACCTGACGTGTGGTAAAATTGTCAAAACACTTTTCTAAGATTTCGATATCAAGCATAAATTCATCAGAAATTGCCCTAAGCTCTTTTTCATCAGGCTCAATTACATATAGAATTTGGTTATTTGCATCCTTTATGCTTGCCAAGCTAAGTACATTTTCCTGCTCATCTATTATCATAAATATTTCCTTTTTTAAATTGTAAATAGAAAAACATATTAATACTTACGCTAATAATGACCAATTTTTTACATCTAAAACATTGTCTACCCAATCTTCGTAAAAGTCAGGTTCATGGGAGATAAGCAAGATTGTATCCTTGTATTCCTTTAATGCCTTTTTAAGCTCATCCTTTGCATAAATGTCCAAATGGTTTGTCGGTTCGTCAAGAAGTAGTACGTTGGTTTTGCTGTTAAGGAGTTTGCATAATCTTACTTTAGCTTGCTCTCCACCGCTTAGCACCATTATTTTACTTTCTATATGATTTCTAGTCAGTCCACATCTTGCAAGCATACCTCTAACCTCTGCTTGATTTAGTGAGGGGAATTCATTCCATATTTCCTCCAAGCAAGTATTTTCATTGGCTTTTTTTATTTCTTGCTCAAAATAGCCTATTTCTAAAAATTCTCCCTTGGATATAGAGCCGGAAATTGGTTTAAGCTCTCCCATCAAGGATTTCATTAGAGTAGTTTTTCCAAGTCCGTTTGCACCGGTCAATGCTATTTTTTGATTTCTCTCTAGGTAAAAATCAATCGGTTTTGATAAAGGTTTTTTGTCGTATCCAATGACAAGATTTTTGGTAACAAATATATCTCTGCTTGGAGTTCTAGCTATTTTAAAAGTAAATTCCGGCTTTGGTTTTTCTTGCTCAAGTTCGATTATTTCCATTTTGTCCAATTTTTTCTGACGGGACATTGCCATATTTCTTGTAGCTACTCTAGCTTTATTTCTATTTACAAAATCTTGCAGGTCAGCTATTTCTTTTTGCTGTCTCTTATATGCTGCCTCAATTTGTTGTTTTCTAGCCTCTTTTATTTCCAAAAATTCTTCGTAGGTGGTTGCGTAACGGTCAAGCTTTAGGTTTTCCATGTTGTAAATCAAATTTATAACGCTTGTCAAAAATGGGATATCGTGTGAAATAAGGATAAAGGCATTTTCATAATTTTGCAGATATCTTGTAAGCCAATTTATATGCTCAACGTCTAAATAGTTTGTCGGTTCGTCCAGCAATAGTATGTCAGGCTTTTCCAGCAAGAGCTTTGTAAGTAAAACTTTTGTTCTTTGTCCGCCACTTAGCTGGTCTACTTTTTTATCCAGTCCAATATCAAAAAGTCCTAAGCCTCTAGCTGTTTCGTCTATTTTGGCGTCAATTATATAAAAGTCGTGATGTTCAAGTATATCTTGTATATCTCCGACTTCTTCCAGCATTTTGTCCATTTCTTCAGGGGATACATCTTCACTCATTTTCATATAGTAGTCGTTCATTTCTGTTTCAAGTTCGTATAAGTGAGCAAATGCTCCTTGTAGGACTTCTCTTATTGTCATGCTTGGCTCTAGTACGGTGTGCTGGTCTAGGTAGCCGGTGGTTACTCTTTTGTTCCATTCGACTTTGCCGGCATCAGGCTCAAGCTTGCCGGTAATAATATTCATAAAGGTAGATTTACCCTCTCCGTTTGCTCCGATTAATCCTATATGTTCGCCCTTTAATAGTCTGAATGATACGTCATCAAATATAGCTCTATCACCAAATCCATGGCTAAGATGTTCAACGTTTAATATACTCAAAATAATACTCCTATAGAAATTTCTTTATTTTAACATAGATGTTGATTATACTATATTTTTTGAAATTTTTAAAGACGAATAATTTACGAAATATTTTTGGCGAAGTAAAGGTAGGGGAGTTAGGTTTATTTATACAAAACAACTGATACTAAAATAGAACAGTTTAAAATGGACCCAATGTCAAGGACGAAATAAAAAAACCTATGCACTTAAAAGCAGATTTGTGTATTGAGCAGGAGTCAGCTTTTTCATATTCCACTGACTTCTATGATTTATGTATTCTTTCTTTACCAAGTATTTGTGGATCTAGTCCAGCTTCACTAAATATCTGTATTGCAGTTTTTCCGTTATTTGTATCTGCTATGAACTGTATTTTAAATTCATTTGTATATGTTATCGCTTTTTCAGATACCGATTTTACATATTTATTTCTTGACAACAAATCTATTTGTTCCGGTGTAAATATTATTTTACTCAACTTGATCACCTCTGTTTTATTATACATAAAAAGAACCATAGATGTAGACTTTTTTATTTGTCTACTTCTATGGATCCATTTTACCTCCATAACGTCTCCTTATTTTTCATTAATCAAATTATCACATAAATAGTCATTTGAAAAAAGTAAATACAATAATACCATAAATTAATTGAAGAATAAATATAAAGTTTAAATTATGTCAAATAAGTTGCATACTATCGCAAAATAAAAAGTTGACAATAGCTGCAATAGCAAATATAATCTGATTGTCGAAAGATATACTAATGTGAATGATTTTATAAAGGGGATGCAGTAATACAATGGATAGATTAAAAGAACTAAAAGAAGCTAAAACAGCAGCTGAGCAAGTCATAGCTAGGATAGATAATGCCACAAAATCTCTTGATAGTGCGAAGTCTTGGGGACTATGGGATATATTTGGAGGAGAATTTTTTAGTAGCTGGATAAAAAGAGGCAAAATTCAACAAGCAAATGCTGATATAAATGAAATTAGTAGCTCACTAGATACACTAAATAAAGAACTTGAAGATGTAAATATGCACCTGCCTGCTGAAATCAGCGATACATTTGCAGATAACGTATTTGATATGTGGTTTGATAACATTTTTACAGACCTTAGAGTTCAAGGAGAAATTAAAGACAAGCTAGTTGAGCTAAAAGCCTTTAGATACAGTATTATTAATCTAATTAATAATCTAAATGCTGAAATAACTGAATTGGAAAAGTAAATCAAAATCACAAGTTGAACTTATGGTATGCACTTAGCCATAGAAGTGCATATTATCTGATACCTCTCAAGTGGTATTTACAAGTACAGATTTTTTACAGGTTGCTTATAAAGCAGCCTTTTTTTATGCATTTGTATTCTTGCTACATATGAAATGGTTTATATATTCTTTGAATTATATCTAGTCATTTATTTTGATAATTGTAATTTGAAACATTATTATATAGTGCAAACACATTTAATGACTATGGTTCATCATATATTTTTCTAAACATAACATCAGAAATTTTAATTTGTATTAAACGTTTATCAAATTCTTTAATAATGTTTCTTGTTATGGTATAATTAAAAAAATGTTAATGAAAAATATTGGTAATTTTGATGATATACAATGATATATTAAATCAAAAGTTAAAGATAGGCTATAAATGGATAAATCAGAAGTGATAGGTTTAATAAAAAAAGATAAAAAAAGACTTACTAAGGCTAAGTTATTAATAATAGATTATTTTGAGGATAATACTGACTTTGTAGACGTGAACACTGTTTGTGAATTTATTGGTAGTTTTGCAGATGTTACTACTATTTATAGAAACCTTGAATATCTTGAACAGATTGGATATTTGGAACTATATATGAGGGATGATAAGCGGTGGTACAGAAAAAAGGAAGATTATGAGGCTCATGAACACTACATAACTTGTAAAATTTGTGGCAAAAAGGAGCTTTTACATTTTTGTCCTTTTACAAATTTGGAGAATAAGGATATTAAGGATTTTGATGTAAAGGAACATATATTTGAGTTAATAGGTATTTGCAACTCTTGTAGGAATAATAAGAATGAAAAATAAAATTAAATCTGATTTGAAAAAAATTAAATATTTAAAGCTTGATGATTTTTTTAAATCTACTCTAGTATTTGAAAAAATTAAAATGAATGTTAAAAAAAATGCTTATGAAAATAAGCTTTTTTATTACGAAAATGGGAAAACTAAGAAAATTTCAATGGATACGGATTTTGACATTGTAAGACTTTTTTCTTCTAGGGTAATTATATATTCGGCTAAAAAGAGGCAAGTGACAGGATTTTATATAAAAAATTTAGATACAAAAGACAAGAAGTTGCTTTTTGATATAGATTATGAGGTTCAGGATTTTGCAGTTACTGATGACAAGAAAATAGTAATTCTTGTAAATGAAAAAGATCTTATGGTAAATAACGAAACTAAGGTTGAAACCACTGATTTGAATTATCGATTTAATGGAAGTGGCTACGTTGCAGGTAGCGCTGGTAGAATTTTCATATATGACCTTATTTTAGGGCAGCTTAAAAAGGTAACTCCAAAGTGTCAGAATGTGGATTTTTTCAATCTTAATAAGAAAGAAAATAAGTTATTTTATCTGATTTCGGATAAAAACAATTTATATAATTTTAACACTCCATACGTTTATGATTTAGACAAGTGTGTTACAAAATGTTTATATGACAAAAAAGATTTTGAATTTACCTTCGTGGATTATATAGACAACAAGGTTGTTGCAGTCGCTACGAATTTCAAAAGATATGGATTAAATGAAAATCCTAAATTTTATGAGATAGAAAATGGAGCTCTTAACCTGTATTTAGAAAATGACTATGGATTTGAAAATACTATTACTTCTGATGTGCAATATGACCAAGTAGACAGGTTTTTGACTATAAAAGATAGCATTTATTTTCTATCTACTAGAGGAGATAAATGTAGTATTTATAGACTGATTAATGGAAAAGCTGAATTGTATTTTGATGAGCTGACAAGTGTGTCTGACTTTGTGATTACTGATGATGAGCTGGTAGTTACCGGGTTTAAGGATACAAATTTAATGGAGCTTTATTCCAAAAAAACTAGTATTGATGGTAAAAAAACACATGGAAAATTGAAAAAAATTACAAAACTTTCAAAAAAATTTGAAAAATCTAATAAAATTTATGAAATTGATAAATTTAAATGTGAGTTAAATTGTGATATAATATACGGATACATAATTTATCCTAGAGGGTATGACAAAAATTTAAATTATCCCGGGGTGTTGTATATCCATGGCGGACCAAAGATGGTGGCAAGTCATAATTTTAATTATGATTTACAATTATTAAGTGAGCTTGGCTATTTTGTATTTTATACAAACCCGCATGGTTCTGATGGTCTTGGTGACGAATTTGCAGATATAATGGGCAACTGGGGAAAGATAGATTATGATGACTTGATGAATTTTACCGATGTAGTTTTAAAAAATTTTAAGCAAATAGACAAGGATAGGCTGGCTGTAATAGGTGGGTCATATGGAGGATTTGCTGTAAACAGTATTATTACAAAAACTGACAGATTTAAGCTGGCTATAGCTCAAAGAAGTATTTCTAATTTTGTCAGTTTCTATGGCACATCTGATATTGGTGCGGTATTTACCTCAGACCAGTTAAATACAGAATATGATTTTGAAAAGTTGCTTGAATTTTCGCCGATAAAAAATGTTGACAAAATAAATACAAAATTATTGATAATGCACAGTGAAAAGGACTTTACTTGTCCACTTGAGCAGGCTACAGAGTTTTATACTCAGCTAAAGCTTAACGATAAAGATGTAAAGCTGATTATATACAAAAATGAAAATCACAATTTATCAAGAACAGGTTCACCTAAGTCTAGGGTTCAAAGATTAAGTGATATGAGTAAGTTTTTGACAAAAAATTTGTAATTTTAGCATATAATTTAATTTTATATTGGAGCTTATATGAGAAAAAAAGGTCTTTTAATAGTGGTTTCCGGACCGGCAGGTGTTGGAAAAGGTACTATATGCAAGGCATACATAAAAAGGTATGACGATGTGTTCTTGTCACGTTCTTCCACTACTAGGCAACCTAGAACTGGAGAAACAAATGGTGTGGAGTACGATTTTATATCTAAGCAAGAATTTGAAAGTATGATTGAGCATGATGAGCTAATTGAATATGTAAACGTATTTGACAATTACTATGGCACACCTAAAAAATGGGTTGATGAGCAAATAAATAAAGGAAATGACGTAATTTTGGAAATTGAAATTGTCGGTGCTATGAATGTAAAAAAAGTCTATGATGATGCGTTACTTATATTTATAATGCCACCATCCTCAGAAATTCTTGAACAGAGGCTAAGAGGCAGAAATTCAGATAGCGATGACCAAATAAAAAAGAGACTGGACAGAATGAAAAAGGAAGTACAAAAAATGACTGATTATGACTTCTTTGTAATCAATGATACAGTAAAAGACTCAGTAAAACAGATAAGAAGAATTATAAGGTCTCAAAGGTGCTCAGTAGAAAGATATGGAGCTGAGTACTTAGAAAAATATCTTAAATCTATGGAAAATAAGGAGAACTAATGTATAGCTATGTGCTTACTGCCGGTGTGATGGGCATAGATGGATTTAAGGTAGTGGTAGAGGCGGACATTAGTAAAGGGCTGCCGGGGATAACAATAGTAGGTATGCCTGATGCTGCAATAAAGGAGTCAAAGGACAGGATAAAGGCTGCGATTACAAATTCCTTTTTAAAATACCCGGTCACAAAAAAGATAGTAATAAATCTTTCACCGGCAGACATTAAAAAAGATGGTTCTCACTACGATTTACCAATTGCACTGTCAATTTTGAGTGAGAGTATACCATTTAGCGAAGAAAAATTAAAAACAACTGCATTTTTGGGAGAACTTTCATTAGACGGCAAGCTTAAACCGGTAAAGGCAACTACTGCACTTATTCTTGGACTGGTAGAAGAAAAAGAAATAAAATCAGTAATAATACCTGCATCAAGTGAAAAAGAGGCAAGCATGGTGCCTGATATTGATATTTTTCTTGCAGAGGATTTAAAACAAGTAGTAGAATATATGCAAGATAAGGTTGAGCTACCAAAGGTAAAGGAAGTTTTGACTTATGAGCCGATTAAGCCTGACAAAGATTTTTCTGACATAAAAGGTTCGTATCAGGTAAAAAGGGCGGCACAAATAGCGGCGGCAGGTTTTCACAATCTTATGATGATAGGACCTCCCGGCAGTGGCAAGACAATGATTGCCTCAAGAATGAATACCATTATGCCACCTTTAAGTGAAAACGAATATATTGAGGTTAGCAAAATTTATTCATTTTTAGGAGAGATACCGGACGAGATTATTTTAAGAAACAGACCGTTTCGTGCACCACATCATACCATCAGCTATGCGTCATTAATAGGTGGAGGCTCAAATGCAAACCCGGGAGAAGTGGTACTTGCACATGGCGGCATACTGTTTATGGATGAATTTTTGAACTTTGACAGGAGGCTTATTCAAGGACTTAGACAACCTATAGAAGATAGAGAGGTTACCATTTCAAGGGTAAATGCAAAATATACATATCCAAGCGGATTTATGCTGGTAGCTGCGACAAATCCGTGCCCTTGTGGATTTTTATACTCAACTGACCGTGAATGCACTTGTTCAGAGAAAAAAATCGATGATTATTTGCAAAAAGCCTCAGGTCCAATCTTGGACAGGATAGACATCTTTGTGGACACAATGTCTATAAAATATGAAGAGCTGACAGATAACAAAAAGTCTGAGCTTTCATCAGCGGACTTGAAAGAAACTGTTGAAAAAGCTGTAGCAATTCAAAAAGAGAGATTTAAAAAATTAAAAATTAATTATAATTCTCAGATGAACCCTAAGCAGATTGAAAAATATTGCATACTTGATGATGGAGCAAAAAAGCTCATGGAAACATATTATAAGACAGCAAATTTAACTGCTAGGAGCTATCATAGAATATTAAAGGTTGCTAGAACCATCGCAGATATGGACGAAAAAGAAAAAATCACGCAGGCTCATGTGGCAGAGGCTATAAACTTTAGAAAGGTTTATAGTAAATATTGGGATAGGAATTAAAATGGAAAAATTTGGAGATATTTTAATTTATATAATTAGTGCAGTTATCTTTTATTTTATTGGAGAATATGCAAAAAAGACAAAAAAACCAATGCACTTTTGGAGCGGGGATTCTATAGACCCTAACAATATAAAGGATATATATGAATATAACAGAGCTAATGCAAGAATGTGGAAACAGTATGCACTTTCATTTTTAATTTGCTCATTAGTAGTATACATTTATCCAAAGCTTTCAATAATTTTATTTATCATCAACCTTTTCGTTGGTATGGTAATAATGGTAATGCAATATGAAAAAATAACAAAACAGTATATGTATGACCCAAAAAATTATGTAATTAAAAGTAGAAAAAAATGAAAATTTAAATTAAACGGAGTATTTAATGGAAAACTTAGAAAAGACTTACAGTCCCAAAGAATTTGAAGACAAAATTTACAAAAAATGGGAAGAAGGAGAATATTTTAAAGCCCATATAAACAAAGGCAAAAAAACTTATTCAATAGTTCTTCCTCCACCAAATATAACCGGTCAGCTACACATGGGACACGCTCTTGACCATACATTGCAAGATATCCTTATAAGATTTAAGAGAATGCAAGGCTATGACACACTTTGGCAACCAGGCACAGACCATGCGTCCATCGCTACGGAAGTAAAGGTTGTAGATAAAATAAGAGCAGAAGAAGGTAAAACCAAGGAAGAACTAGGTAGAGAAGAATTTTTAAAACGTGCTTGGGAATGGAAAGAAGAATACGGCGGCAGAATAGTATCTCAGATGAAAAAACTTGGAGACTCCTGCGACTGGAGAAGAGAGCGTTTTACAATGGACGAAGGCTGTAACAAGGCAGTCGTAGAATTTTTCGTAAGACTTTATGAAGATGGATATATTTATAAAGGCAACAGAATAATCAACTGGTGTCCAAGCTGTAAAACTTCTCTTTCTGACGCAGAAGTTGACCACGAGGACACACCGGGTAATTTTTATCATGTAAAATACCAAATCGAAGGTACAAAAGACTTTGTAGAGCTTGCCACAACAAGACCTGAAACAATGTTTGGAGATACTGCAATAGCGGTAAATCCTAACGATGAAAGGTATAAATCACTAGTAGGTAAAAACGTAATACTGCCAATAGTAAACAAACCAATCCCGATAATAGAAGACGACTACGTTGACATGGAATTTGGTACAGGAGTAGTAAAAATTACACCATGTCATGACCCTAACGACTTTGAAGTAGGATTGAGACATGATTTGCCACAGGTGCTAGTTATTGGTGAAGACGGCAAAATGAATAAAAACGCCGGCAAATACGAAGGACAAGATAGGTTCGAGGCTAGAAAAAATGTAGTAAAAGAATTAGAAGAATTAGGAAATTTAGTTAAAATAGAGCCGCATGACCACAGCGTAGGACATTGTTACAGATGTCACTCCATAGTAGAGCCGATGACTTCCAAGCAGTGGTTTGTAAAAATGCAAGAGCTTGCAAAACCAGCTATAAAAGTATTAAAAGAAAATGAATTAAAATTTGTGCCTGATACTTTTGATAAAATATATCTAAATTGGCTAGAAAACATCAGAGACTGGAATATTTCAAGACAATTGTGGTGGGGACACAGAATACCGGCATATTACTGCCAAAAATGTGGCGAAATGGTGGTATCAAGAGAAGAAGTCCACACTTGCCCAAAATGTGGCTCAGCTATGAAACAAGATGAGGACGTACTGGATACTTGGTTTTCATCAGCACTTTGGCCATTATCTACACTTGGCTGGAACAGTGATGATGAAAGCTTCTTAGAGCATTATTTTCCAACAAACTGCTTAGTTACAGGCTATGATATAATTTTCTTTTGGGTTATAAGAATGGTATTTTCGTCTATGTACCTAAAAAAAGAAGTGCCGTTTAACGATGTGTTTATCCATGGCTTGGTCAGAGACTCCCAAGGTAGAAAAATGAGCAAATCACTTGGAAATGGTATAGACCCACTTCAGGTAATAGACGATTACGGTGCAGACGCATTAAGACTTACACTAGTTACCGGAAATAGTCCGGGTAACGACATGAGATACTATGATGAAAAAGTAATAGCCTCTCGTAACTTCGCCAATAAAATTTGGAACAGTGCAAGATTTATCTTGATGAACATTGACGAAGCAAATGAAATCACAATCGATGATGCACTAAAAGACCTTGAAATAGCAGACGAATGGATACTGCACAGATTAAACCAAGTAATAGAGCAAATGACAGCAAATCTTGAAAAATACGAGCTGGGTATGGCAGTATCCAAATTATACGACTTTACATGGGACGAATTTTGCGACTGGTATATTGAGCTTACAAAGAAAAGAATTTATCTTGATGGCGATGCAAAGAGCAAAAAAGTTGCACTTGCGGTATTGAAATATGTATTAAAAAATATCTTAAAACTATTACACCCATTTATGCCATTTGTTACAGAAGAAATTTGGTCACACCTTGGCGAAGAAGATATGCTAATAGTGGCAAGCTGGCCTGAATTTGACGAAAAATTTGTGTTTGAAAATTCTGATAAGAGCATGGAAGAAGTAATTTCAGCCATTACAAAGATAAGAAATGCTAGACAGGGTATGAACATACCACCATCTAAAAAGGCAAAGCTTTTCGTTGAAATTTTAGACCAAAGTAATGCTAACATATTCAAAGACACTACAGAATATTTTGTATCAGTGGGAGGAGCTAGCGAAGTATTATTTGACAGCGAAACTATGCCACAAGATGTGATAAAAATCATTACACAATACGCAAACCTTTATATACCAACCGGTGAATTAGTAGACTACGAAAAAGAAAAACAAAGACTTACAAAAGAAAAAGAAAAGCTAGTCAGTGAAATAGACAGAGTAGATAAAAAGCTTGCCAACAAAGGGTTTGTAGAAAAAGCACCGGCAGCATTAATTGAAGAAGAAAAAGCAAAAAAAGAAAAATTTGTAAAAATGCTTGAAGAGGTTAATGCTAGTCTAGCAAAAATTAATAAATAGTTAAGTATTTATTAATCTGAAATTCAGTTTTGAGATTTAATATTAATATAATGAACTTTGATATTTTAAATTAAAAATTATTTGAATTTACGAGGTGTATTGATATGAATGGAAAAAAACTTACAAGGTCATTAATAGACAGAAAAATTGCCGGAGTATGCGGTGGCTTAGGCGAATATTTAAACGTTGACCCAACAATAATTAGAATAATATGGGCAATGCTTGCTCTAATAGGCGGAGGCGGACTAATTTTGTACCTAATTTGTGCCTTAGTGATACCCGAAGCAAGTTATTAAAGACAACCTTGCCTTGCTTTAGATTAATTGCAGGTGAAAATATTTATTTGGTGGGGATAAAATGTAAAAACCATGAACCAGTTTGAAATACTGAGTTCATGGTTTTATTTTTTTGAAAAGCGTACAAAAAACGTACCAAGTTATTATTTTTCAATTCTTTTATAGTTTTTGTCATTATATATCGCTTTTATTTACTGCATATTCTGTATATTTAATGTATTTTTATTTTGTGGGTCAGATACAATTTATGAAACTTTTATAATTTCTAGAAAAAATGTCTACTAATTTAGGCATCGATAGTAAATTCTTGACAAATTGTCTTTAATTTTTTGGTATTTAAACTTTTCTTAAATCAAACTATGTGTTATTATTAAAATAATGTAAAAAGTATAACTAATCCTTAATTACTTTATAAAATTAATTTAATTCTAAACTGGAGTTTTATATGAAAGGAATAATACTTGCAGGCGGTTCGGGTACAAGACTTTACCCAGCCACAAAAGTAATATCTAAGCAAATAATACCAATTTATGATAAACCGATGATATATTATCCATTATCTACATTAATGTTGGCAAATATTAGAGAAATATTAATAATTTCTACGCCAAATGATATAAAGTTTTATCAAGATTTGTTTGGTGATGGCTCTCAGTTGGGATTGAATTTGAGCTACGAAATACAACCAAGTCCGGATGGTTTGGCACAAGCATTTATTATTGGCGAAAAATTTATAGAAAATGACAATGTGTGTTTAGTCCTAGGAGATAATATCTTTTATGGGAAGGGATTTACAGGAGCACTTAAACAAGCGACATCTTTAAAAGATGGAGCAGTAATATTTGGCTATTATGTGAATAATCCATCTGATTTTGGAGTAGTAGAGTTTGATAAAAATGGTAATGTAATCTCATTAGAAGAAAAACCAAAAGAGCCCAAGTCTAATTATGCAATACCGGGACTTTATTTTTATGACAATAACGTTGTAGAAATAGCAAAAAACGTAAAACCATCAGCTAGAGGAGAATTAGAAATAACTTCTGTAAGTGAAGAATATTTAAAAAGAGGGAAATTAAAAGTAGAGCTGTTTGGTAGAGGTATGGCTTGGCTAGATACTGGTACACACGAAGGCCTGCTTGAAGCAGCTAATTTTGTGCAAACAATGCAAAAAAGAACTGGCTTGTATATATCAAGTATAGAAGAGATTGCTTATAATAATGGATTTATAGATAAACAGCAGCTTATAAAATTAGCAGAGCCACTTATGAAGTCTGATTATGGGAAGTATTTAATAAAAATAGCACAAGAGAGTATGATTTAAAAAGAATATATTTGATTTTATTAAAATGGCATCTATAAATTAGGGAGTTTAAAAAGTGAATAAATATATTGAAAATTTTATAAA
This sequence comes from Criibacterium bergeronii, assembly GCF_001693775.2. Classification (GTDB taxonomy): domain Bacteria; phylum Bacillota; class Clostridia; order Peptostreptococcales; family Filifactoraceae; genus Peptoanaerobacter; species Peptoanaerobacter bergeronii. The sequence continues at coordinate 135,232 of NZ_MBEW02000002.1, forward strand.
ATATAAGGCACTTATTATAGAGTTGGTTATTAGAGATGTCAAAATAAAATATAGAAGGTCATTTTTGGGGATATTTTGGAGCCTTATTAATCCACTTTTGATGATGATGGTTTTAAATATTGTTTTTTCAGATTTATTCAAAATAGAGATTGATAATTTTCTAATGTATTTATTAACCGGACAAATATTATTTGCTTTCTTATCTGAAGCTACAAGTTCTGCTATGCAGTCTGTTATTTCAAATGCGTCATTGATAAAAAAAGTCTATATACCAAAGTACATATTTCCTATTTCTAAGGTTATGTCCTCCTTTGTCAACTTACTTTTTTCATTGCTGGCTATTTTTATCATGATGATGATAACCAAAGTAGAGTTTTCAGTTAGTTTAATAATGGTTATTCCGCTTTTTTGTATGTTTTTGATATTTGTAATGGGAATTGGAATACTTTTATCTTCGGTAACTGTTTTTTTTAGGGATATAATTTATTTGTATGGGATTTTTATAAGTATATGGATGTACTTTACTCCTATTATGTATCCGCAGAGCATTATCCCTGAAAAATACAGTATAGTAATAATGGCAAATCCTTTATATTATTATATCAAGTATTTCAGATTGATAGTGATGGATGGAAAATTTCCTGATTTATATTTGACTTTAGTTTGTTTAATTATTGCTCTTTTAACATTTATACTAGGGTTAATAGTTTTTAAAAAAGTACAGGATAAGTTTATATTATATATATGAATGAGAGACGATGAATGGATAAGGCTGTAGAAGTAAAAAATGTATCTATAAGTTTCAATCTTGGAAAAGAAAAAATTTTAAGTTTAAAAGAATATATAATAAAATTAGTAAAAAAAGAATTGTTTTTTGAAGAGTTTAAGGCTTTAGATGATATAAGCTTTGATATAAAAAAAGGGGAAGTGTTTGGGATTGTTGGATTAAATGGGGCAGGAAAAAGCACACTTTTAAAAATCATAGCCGGGGTTATGAAACCTGACAAGGGTACAGTTAAAACATTTGGAAGTATTGCTCCTTTAATAGAATTAGGAGCAGGTTTTGATATGGAGCTTACTGCATATGAAAATATTTTTTTGAATGGTGCAGTTTTAGGATATAGTAAGCAGTTTATGAAATCAAAACTAAATGAAATCATTGATTTTTCAGAGTTATACGATTTTATAGATGTTCCGATTAAAAATTTTTCATCCGGAATGGTAGCAAGGCTGGGGTTTTCGATAGCCACTATTGTCGAACCAAATATTTTGATAGTTGATGAGATACTTTCAGTAGGGGATTTTAAATTTCAAGAAAAATGTAATGAAAGAATAAATAAAATGATGGAAAACGGAACTACAATTATAATAGTATCGCATTCAATTGAGCAAATTGAAGAGATATGTGATAGAGCACTTTTGATAGAGCATGGTAAAATTATAAAGTTGGGAGATGCTAAGACAGTTTGTGAATACTTTAAAAATAATTAGTATAATAAAAAAAAATATCAAATCTTTATTGAATTTACTATGTTTTATATGTTATAAAAGAAAAATTATTTCAGATAATAAAAAAAATGCTAATAAGATTTTGATATTATTTCCATCTCCAAGTGTTCCTTGGTCGTATATGTTTCAAAGACCTCAGCAATTAGCAAAATTTTTTGCAAGAGCAGGTAAAACAAAAGATGTTGTAGTTTATTATGGGGTACAAAACAACTTTAAATTTACCCCGGACAAAACAGTGAAAGGTACTTTCTTTTTAGAAGATAATCTATTCTTGTATAATGATTATTCAAATGGAAAACTTTTAGAAACTTTTAATAAAATTGTCATTTGGAGATATTGGGCAACGCAAAAAGAATATTTATCAAATATACAAAAAAATGTGCAAGTAATAAATGTATATGATGTTGTCGATGATGTAGCAGTTTATGATTACAATAAAAAGCAACTCAGTGACCACGCATACCTAGAAAAAAAATCTGAAATAGTTGTTACTAGTTCTAAAAGGCTAAAAAAACTATCAAAAAGAGAGGATATCTTTTTGATGCCAAATGCGTGTGATTATGATTTTTTTGCAAATCCAAATGATAATGATATAAATTTGTTAGACAAAAATTTGCAAGAAAAAATAAAAGGTAATAAAGTAAAAGTTTGTTATTATGGTGCAATAGCTGATTGGTTTGATACAGATTTACTGGTTGAATGTGCAAAAAGTTATCCTGACTGGGAGTTTATCATAATAGGAAGGTTGTATGATAATATAGGATTTATTGATAAAATATTTGATTATAAAAACATAGTACACTTTGATGCTATTGATTATAATTTATTACCAATTATTTTATCTAAAATTAACATAGCAATTATACCTTTTAAAATCAATGATATTACAAAATCTACATCCCCTGTAAAATTATTTGAGTATTTAGCAGCGGGCAAACCAACAGTAACTACTCAATTATATGAAATAACGGATATAAAAACTGTATTTATTTCTAGTACATACGAAGAGTTTATATCTAATTTGAGTAAAGCTGAAATAAAAAGTAAAGATTCTGATTTTATAAAAGAGATGAAAAATATAGCAAAAAATAACTCTTGGGAAAAACGAATAGAAGATTTTTTTGATTTTTTGGAGGAAAAGCTTGCTGAATAAGAAAAAGGTTGTAGTTTTTGCAAGAAAAGACAATACATTAAATCCGGGAGGAGATAGTGAGCAGATAAGACAAATTTGTCAGTGGCTTGAAAAAAATGATTGTGACATTGTTTTAGTAAGTGAACCAAATGAAAATTTGCAAAATTTTGATTTAGCTTTTATTTTCAATCTTACGATACCATTTGAGTGCATTTTACCTGTCTTATGGTGTTTAAAGTATAAGATTCCATATGTAATTTTTCCAATATTTTGGAGACTAGATACACTTAGTATGAAACACTATGATACAACTGATTATATGTCTATGGAGTTTATTGAAAAAGTAAAGTTTCAGTTAAAAAAAATCATAAGAATAAAAGATTTTTACAATTATTTTAATGATTATATTAAAATAACAAAAAACTCAAAAACATTGATAGAGTTTGTATTAGAAAACGCATACATGATTTGCCCTGACAGTTATGCAGAAAAAGAGCATTTAAGAGAGCATTTCAATTTCAAAAATGATTCCATACTAATTGTATACAACGCAATAGAAAGTAACTTATATTTAAAAAGCTCTCCAAGCATTTTAAAAAGTGGGATTTACTGTATAGGAGGCATAGGACCAAGAAAAAACCAACTTACACTTTTAAAAGCAGTAGAAAGCACTGATTTAAAAATTCATTTGATAGGAAAAAATAACAAGAAAGATAAGAGTTATTATAATAAAATTGCTAAGCACCAAAATAATGTAATAATGGAGGGCTGGAAACCACATTCTGAGGTTATTGACACCTTGACAAAAGCAGAAATATATATTCAGCCTAGTTATATAGAGACTCCTGGTATCGCAAGTATGGAGGCGTTTTGCTTAGGGTGTAAGACCATATTGTCTGATGTACCACCAGTAAGGGAGTATTTTTCAGATTTAGTATCATATATTTCACCTTATGACAAAGCTGATATTAAACAGAGCCTGTTGAAAGAATTAGACAGAGAATATAATTATGCGCAAAATATAGAAAAAATTGAGTATTTTAATAATAGGTTTTCATGGGATAATGTGCTTGAAAGTTTAAAATATATTTTTAAATAATTTCGGAGATTAATATGGAAATTATTAACATGGAAGGTTTAAAAAACCCAGTACCTGAAACATGGGATAAGGTAGCAGAAAATTATACTTTAGAACTAGCTGAAGGAGAAAAAAAGTTAGCATTAGAAATATTGAATATAATACAGACAATGGGGTTGGAAAAAGGTGCTCGAATTTTAGAGTTAGGGTGCGGTAGTGGGCATCTATCCGCTTTTTTGTCATTAAACGGATATAAAGTAGATTTGCTTGATTTTAGTGAAAAAGCAATTGAAAAAGCAAAAAAAACGTTTAAATTTTATAAATTAGAGGCTAATTTTTTTCAAGCAGATATGATGAACTTGCCAAAATTTGAAAATAGCTATGATTTAATATGGAATAGTGGAGTGATGGAGCATTTTACATCACAAGATTTGAGCGTTATGGCAAAAGAGTTTTCATCAAAATTTAATTGCCCTTATCTTTGTATAGTTCCTAATCCAAAATCGTTACCTTATCTATTGTATAGATTTAATATGATAGAAAAGGGACTTTGGAATGTTGGTAAAGAGTATTTAAGAAAAGATTATGCAAAACTATTTATGCAAAATGGATATAATCTATTAGATGTTTTTTATTTAGGGGACAGCTACACAGTAGAATGGTTTAAAAGTTCAGGGAAATCAAGTGAATTAGAATATGTTGCATCTAATTTTGAAAAGATGTTAAAAAATGGTCTTATTCCTGAGGAAGAAAAATACTTAGTGGCATATTTATTTAAAATAGAAGAAACTGTAGCAGAAAACAAGATGGTTAACAATACTGAATTAGAAAGTTCTTTTTTTGATTTAGTAGCTACATTTAATGCAGTTAGAAACGAATATATCTCAGATAAAAATAAATTAGACGCTAATTTAAATAATCTATCTAATCAATTAGAAAATAAAAATAATATAATAAATCAAAAGAATGATGAAATAATTGAAAAAGCTAAAATAATAAATAATAATAACGAAATCATTGAAGAATTTAAAAGTAGCTTTAATGATATTGAACTTGAAAATAAAAGCCTTAAAGACAAGTTGCAAAATAATGAAAAACTTAGTAATGTTTTAGAACAATTTATAAATGAGTCTAATCTAAATTTACCAGTTTATAATGAAATCTTAAATGGATATGATTTTAAATCTGTGGATGCATCTGATGAATTTAGTCTAAAAATGTATTTTAAAGAATATATCAATCAGATAATACATCTTCTGGCTCAAAACAAATACTTAAATGAAGAAATTGTATTAGAAGAAAATAAAATATTAAATGCGGCTAATTCTATAAAACTTCTTTCCCAAACTAAACCTTATAAATTAGCACATTTATTAAGAAAATTTAAATTTCAATATCTTAAAGGCAGCAAAGAAGAAAAAAATGAATTTAAAACATGGTTATATTCAAAACTATGTAAAAAAGATTGCTATTCAACATTTGAAGATGGACATTTTACAATATATAGCGTAATTGATATATTGGAAAATAAGAAAAAAATTAAAGATGCATCAGAGAATGATTGTGTTATAAAAGAAAAAAATCATGCAGCAGAAAAGCTACAGACAGATTTTGATGGATATGTGAAGTCGATTAAACAAAGTTATGCAATAAGTTTATATGAAGAATCTGATGAAATATATAAAACAATTTGTGACAAAATTTCTGAAAAAAATAGTGGTATTATAGTTTATCCACCAGCAGTACATTGGCAGCCGATACAAAGAACACAACATATTTTAAGAGAATTTGCTAGAAATGGTTTTATAGCAATATTTTGTGAAACTAATGTACAAGATAATAATTATTTTAGAGAAGAAGAAAAAAATTTATTTGTCAGTAATTGCCCCGAATTGGTTTTAAAAGCTATTAAAAGAAAATCAGTGATTGTTCTTTGCACATGGGCAGTTCAATTATCGTTTATAAATTTATTGGATAATCCAATTATTTGGTATGATATTTTAGATAAAATAGATTTTTTTAGTATGTATGATAATGCTTATAAAAATTCACATGATAAATTAGTGAAATATGCACATATTTTAAGTTATTCTTCAAAACTGTTAGAAAAGTATACAAACAAAAGGAAAGATGCATTATATCTTCCAAATGCTGTAAATGTGGAAGATTTTATGAAAAATAAATCAGCCAAGAACGAATTTATAAAAGAAATAAAAAATAAGTATGACAATATAATTGGATACTACGGTGCAGTTGAAAAATGGTTTGACCAAAATCTCCTATATGAATTGGCAAAAAAACACACCAAATGGGCATTTGTTATAATTGGATATGTTGGAGTAGATATCGAGAAACTAAAAAAATTGAATAATATTTATTTTGTCGGCAAGATACCCTATGAAAAATTAAGTGGGTATGCTAATTATTTTGATGTGGCAATAATTCCATTTATAGTAAATGATTTAACAAATTGTGTATCACCGGTAAAATTCTTTGAATATTCAGCTCTTGGCAAGCCGGTTGTATCTACAAATATTAGTGAAATGCTATGTTATGAATCGGATATAGTCAAAATAGCTAACAGTCCTATGGAATTTGACAAGGCGTTGACTCAAGTGCTACAACTTTCGCAAGATTATGTTGCATCAAAAGCAAAAGAGCTTGCTGAAAAAAATACATGGGCAAAAAGAGTAAAGGCAGTTTTATATAAAATAGATTCTGAAATAATGTTATACAGTCTATTTTCAAATCCAAATGATAAAAAAGATATAGCTATATTTACAGAAACTTTTACTAGTTTTGATGGGCAAAAATTTTTTGCAGGTGGTGCGGAAAGATATCTAATTGATTTAGTTCAGGTCTGCAATGAATTGGGATTGAATGCAAAAATATATCAGTATGGGAAATATCCGTGGTTTAGGAAGATATATGGATTAGATGTTGAGTCACTATATTATAAAGGTGCAAATTGTGATGATATAAGTATGACCTCTATACAAAAATTTAATAGAGAATTTTTCTTGGAAACATATAAAAAGTCAAAATTGTGTATTTACTCTCCCTTTTTTCTTACTAATCCAAAAACAGTTTCTCCAAATATAGGCATCAGTCACGGTATTTGTTGGGATAGTAAATATAATAATTGGAAAGGATATACTCAATTTCAAAATAATAATAGCAGATTTATATATGGGGCAAAGAATGTAGAAAGTATTGTATCTGTTGATACAAATACGGCTAACTGGTTACAGACTATAGATTTTGAAACTTCAAAACGAGTAAGAGTAATTCCAAACTATGTGGATATAGACGAATTCAATCCAAAAAATAAAACTCTAAATTCAAATAAAATTGTTATTACCTATCCTCGTAGACTTTATGAGGCAAGAGGATTATATCTTGTTTTAGATATAATAGATGATATACTAGATAATTATGAAAATGTGGAATTTCATTTTGTAGGCAGAGGATTTCCTGAAGATACCTACAATGTAGAAAATAAAATTAAAAAGTGGGGAGATAGAATAAAATGGTATTTCTTGTTACCGGATGAAATGCCAAAAGTATATCAATATTCAGATATTATATTAATACCAACACTTTATAGTGAAGGGACAAGTCTGTCATGCCTTGAGGCGATGGCGTCAGGAAATGCGATAATAGCTACTAGAGTGGGAGGATTGACTGATTTAATTATAGACGATTACAACGGTAAGCTTATTGGGTTGAATCCTGATGATTTGAAAAAAGCTTTAATAGATCTTATAGAAAATAAAGACAAAAGAGAATTCTATGGAACTAATGCAAGAGCTATTGCATTGTCCTTTTCTAAAGAAAAGTGGAAAAATAACTGGAAAGAAGTTATAAAGGCAATAATAAATGAAAAAAAATCTATAAGTCATGAAGTTATTAAGACAAAATATCTTATTGTATACATTAATAATTTTAAGCAAATTGATAATAACAATTTAAAAAGAGTTATTAAAGAAAAATTGTTAGATGATTATTTAGTGGAGATTAGATGTGAAAATATAGATGATGAGAGCATTATAAAAAATAGCTTTGGAAGGTTACAGTTTCTGAAAAAAGATGCCGAATTACTTTCAATGCCTGATTGTATTCTCTATGAAAAAACAATGGAAGATTTTGTAAAAGGAAATAAGCTTTTCGAAGATGTTGAAAAGAAATCAATGATTTTATAGATGTTTAAAGAAATTAAAAGTAAAATGACAAATTACTGTTTTTAAATAAGGATGAGAGCAAGTGCAAAATGAAAAAAATAAAAAGGAGAAATTTTACTCTTTTTCATCGCTAGCAATATCTATAATGCTGATAATTAGTCATGCTTGGTATTTAAACTACCAAAAAAATAACATAATGGATTTTAATTATAAGTTTGCAATTATTAGATTTTTGACAACAATAATTATATTTTCATTTTTATTTGTGAAGTGCAAAAAAAATAATGCAGATAGTAGCAAAAAAACTATATATTTTGAAAAGATACTTGAATATAGTTTGTATTTTATACCTATAATCTTATTTTTTGGCATAGAATTTTTGGTTGGGAATTTTAAATACTTTGACTGGAGTAATCTTGCATTAAATATAATTATTTACTATGCTATTTATTTGATACTGTATTTAATTTTAAATGACCTACATTTGTCTGCTTATATATTGTCTATATTAGGCATGATTTTAATATTAGCACAGTATTTTATACTCAGATTTAGAGGGACGCCACTATTACCATTAGATTTTCTCATGGTAAATACTGCCGCTACAGTTGCTAGTAGTTATAAATTATATATAGATTATAGTATCTTTGTTATTTTTTTGTTACTGATTTTGTACCTCTATAAAACTAGGATTGTTAAAAAAAATATAAAACAAAAGAAAAATAAATTTATTTTATTTATTGTAGTGGTATTTTTTTGTAGTTTTATAAATATAAAATCTAAAATCAATTTTTTTGAATTAAATTTGTTTGAGACGATAAATAATTATTATAAATATGGCTTTGCACTAACACTTGTAAATGAATTTAAAAATTTGAAAATAAAAATGCCTATTGGGTATAGTGATAAAATCGCAAAAGAGAGTTTAAATAAAAGTCAATATATAGTAGAAGGTTCTAAAGAAAGTGAGATACAACCGGAAAACATCATAGTGATTATGTCTGAAGCGTTTGCTGATTTGGAAAATCTTGGGAATATCAGTATAAAAGATGGAATAAAAAGCACACCATTCATAAAATCTTTGATAGAAAACAATACATCAGGATATGTTAGTGTGCCAACCTATGGAGGTGTTACAGCTAATTCCGAATATGAATTTTTAACTGGAAATTCACTGCATTTTTTTCCTCCCGGTTATGTGCCGTACCAGTTAAACACGCATAAAATTAAAAGCAATATTATAAATACTCTTAAAATGTATGGCTATCATTGTTGTGCAATGCATACATATATTGGGAAAAATTATAATAGAAATGTTGTTTATCCTCAGCTTGGCTTTGATGAATATATAACTGATAATTATGGTGATGTGGAATTTATAAGAACTTTTCCAAGTGATGTACTTTCCTACAATATTTTAATTGACAAAATAAAGCAGACAGATGGAAAGTTATTTTCATTTTTAATTACAATTCAAAATCATGGTGGATATGCCATAGATGGCTATGATAATGAAGTAAATTTGTGTTATGAGCAAAGCTATCCACAAGCAGAGCAATATCTATCTCTTTTACAATTGACAGATAGGCAGATAAAAGACTTTATTGAACAACTCAGTAAAATAGATGAAAATACAATGGTAGTATTTTTTGGAGACCATTTACCATTAATTGAAGAAAGCTTTTATAATACAATAATGGGCAAGGATAGAGGTTCTTTAAGTACATTCGAATACCAAAAATTATATGAAACCCCATTTTTTATATGGAAGAATTATGAAAATGAAGGAGCTAAAAATAAAAAGAAAAATTTGAGTTTAAATTATTTTGGACCATATGTTTTATCTGAGGCAAATATTCCTGTTGATGGATATAATAAATATTTATTAGATTTAATGTCAAAAATACCTATTATAGGTCAAGGTGGGATACAAACAAGTAATGGAGACTGGTTTAATTATGAAGATATTCAAGAAAATGAAAAACAGTTGCTTGACCAATATGAGATAGTCCAGTATTATACGCAAACGAAAGAATACAGAAACTCATTATTGCAAAATCAAAAATAAAAAAATGATGTATGTTGAAAATATCAAGAGATATTGTGTAACATGGATTTTATGGAGATTAAATTTATGAAGTATCTAATAACAGGTTCAAACGGTCAGCTCGGTAGGGCTTTACAAGAAGAATTTAAAAACAGTTCTGATGAAATAATATTACATGATGTGGATACTTTAGACATAACTGATAATAAGCAGGTTGAGGAAATACTACACAAGGCAAAGCCGAATGTAGTTTTTAACTGTGCTGCATATACTAATGTTGACAAGTGTGAAGAAAATATTGAATTGGCATACAAGATAAATGCTCTTGGTGTGCAAAATTTGGCTATGTCTTGCAAAAATATTGGAGCAAAATTAGTTCACATTTCTACTGATTATGTATTTTCAGGTGATGAGAAAGCTCCTAGAATAGAAAGTGATTTTACAGCTCCAAGGACTGTATACGGGAAAAGTAAGTTATATGGCGAAGAATTGTTAAAACAATTTGGAGAAAGATATTTTATAGTCCGTACTGCATGGCTTTATGGTGATGGTAACAACTTTGTAAGGACTATGCTAAAGCTTTCAAAAGACCATAATAAGCTTACTGTAGTAGGCGACCAATTTGGTTCACCTACTAATGCAAAAGACCTTGCTAAAGTTTTAATTGAGCTTAGTAAGACACAGTATTATGGCTTATATCATGGCACTTGTCAAGGTAGTTGCTCTTGGTATGAGTTTACAAAAAAAATTTATGAAATAATGGGTATAAAAAATGAAGTCATAAAAGTGACTTCAGAAGAATTTAAAAGACCTGCACCTAGACCTAATTATTCTATTCTTGATAACTTCTGTTTAAGGCTAAGAGGTTTAGATAGATTTAGACCTTGGGAAGAGGCTATAAAAGATTATTTGGAAAATGATAAAGATTGGCGAGGAGATAATTTATAATTATATATTGCAATTGACTATTTGTTTTTAAAAATGTTATATATCATTTTTATTTTTATAAGGTAGGTGTAAAGGATGGCTGTTGTAACTTTTAATGTAGAAGACGATTTAAGAGAAAAAGTACAATAAGTGATGGATAGCATAGGAATTGATATGCAGACTACGTTAACTATATTTTTGAAACAGATAGCTAGAGAAAATAGAATACCGGTTGATTTATATGTTGATACTACATATGAGGACAACTTTTATTCTAAATCTAATATGTATGCACTTAGAGAATCTATTGAGCAATATAACAAAGGTAATACCAATATACCTTTAAAATCGTAGTATAATAAATTTATATCTCACTTATCCATTTTCTTAATGTTATACTTTTTACCATTTCATTCGTTAGCTTATTTATTGTTTTGCATAATCTGTTAATTACAGCTTTTAATGTTTTAAATTCTTCATTCTTGAACCTCATCTGACGGATTTGTTTCAATATCTGTTCTATGGGGTTCATTTCTGGTGTATATGGTGGTATATGTAGTATCTCTACATCATCAGGTATATCTAATCCTTTTGATTTATGCCACAGTGCTCCGCACACCTTTGTAATTATTTTTACAATATTCCTGCAATCCTTTTTCTTTGAATCTTCTTAACAAGGTGGCTACATAGTTAGGTGTGTACTGTATAATTTCTGCGATTTCAACATTCTTATATCCTTGAAATCTCAGAGTTATTACTCGTAATTTTTTATCTAGCGTCTTATTATTGTTAGCTTTTCTTATTTCTTCAACTTGTTTATATTCTTGTTCACCTATTTCGTATATTTTTCTCATAATTCATTATTATACTATATTCATTATTATACTATAAATTTAAAGGTATGTAAGTATGAGTTTTATATTTATAAAATTTCCCCAATATTTAATTTTCAGATATGGTGATTTTTTTAATAGATAATAGAATAAAACAATAAAAAAGGGTTTCTGATTAACAACATTGCTAATCAGAAACCCTTTTTATTAAAATTTAATTATTTACTTCTACGCTGTCTTCATCAACAGGTCTTGGGGTTTTTACTATTTTATCATAATATAATTTATCCATTGCAAGGGCGATGGCATTATCCCCTGATACGTTTGCAGCAGTACCAAAGCTGTCTTGAGTTAGATATAAAGAAATAAGTAATGATGCCATGCTACCTGATGGGTCAACACCAAGCACTGGTAAAAATGGTAGGGCACTCATAACTGCACCGCCGGGAGCACCTGGAGCTGCTACCATTGCTACGCCAAGAATTGCGATAAATTGGAACATCAGACCAAAGCTATGAGGCATATCAAACATTACTAGCATTGTATAAGTACAAGCAGTAATTGTAATCATAGAACCAGGCATATGGACAGTCGCACATAGAGGTACAACGAATTCTCTTATAGGTTTGCTTACACCATTTTTCTTTGCTACTCCAACGTTAACTGGTATAGTTGCAGCAGAAGATTGTGTACCTATAGCGGTCATATATCCAGTAACCTGATTTCTCATCCAAGTAAATGGGCCTTGATGTCTATACGCTCCTGTAATAAGAAACATAGCACTAACATATAATAGATGTAAAATAACGATACATAGGAAAATCTTCCAAAAAATTCCTAAAACTATAAATACAGAGCCTGAATAAGACATATTTGCAAAGTTTCCGAAAATAAAATAAGGAAGTAATGGAACTATTGCTACATCAAGGACTTTTACAATTATGTCGTTGAATTCATCGAATATATGATATAAATATTCTCCCTTTTTAGTTTTAGTTCTTAAATATGAAATACTAATTCCCATCATAAATGCAAAAACTAATGCTCCTGTTACATCAAGTAGTGGTGATAGTGGAATTTTGAAGATAGGTTCTAGGCTAGCATCTGTTGCATTTTGAATTTTGTCTGCTAAGTCTTTAGTTATGAAACTTGGAAAAATGCTGTGTGACATTGTGTAAGATAAAGATCCAGCAATTAAGGTTGATACATAGGAAATACATACTGTTGCTGCCAAAAGTTTTCCGGCACCTTCGGTAAGTTCTGCGATACCTTTGGTTACAAAAGCCAATATCATAAGTGGGATTATGAATGACAAAAATGAACCAAAGATGGTTGAGAATGTTACAGCAATCTGCGTAACAACTGGTGGTAAATATTTACCAACTAGTATACCTAGTATTATAGCAACTATAAGTTTTGGTATCAAACCAAGCGTTACTTTTTTAGTTTCAGACATTTGAAACCTCCTAAAAAATAAAATTATAAACCCAATTTATTATATATTAAATCAGTATTTTTTACAATTGAAATTTCAATAAAAAATTAAGTATTAAATATATGAAACATAAGGCATTAATATATGATGGTATTAAAGATTAATCTCAAACTGCTTATTTATGCTTAGAAAATATATAAAGCATTGTGCAACTTTTTTTTCAAAGGCAGTTTCTATAGCTTGTTTATATAGAAAAAGCTGTTTTGAATATATTTTTGCATGGTCAGGGGCTCGCTGCTCTGTTACGTCATCAGTCTTATAATCTATCAGCACAATGTGGTCGCCCTCAACAAAAAATAAATCTATTATCCCTGTAAGCAAGCTACCCTTGTATTTTGTGATAAATGACTCTTCCTTAAAAATCTGATTTGAATTGCCAATTCTTTTGTAAAAATCTGATTGGGTAAATTCATAGATGTTTTTTAGCTCTATTAATTCCTTTTCGCTTTCTTTTATAAATTTTTTGGCTACCATATCTTCTAAATGGCTTTTTAATGAATTGATGTCATATTTTTTTGTAAAGTCAAGTGTCATTAAAAATAAGTGATTAAGTGTACCGACTTGTTTTTTGTCGACTTGAGTGCTGTTGTAAGGTACATATTCCTTTGTCGGCTCTAAAAGGTAGCTGTCGGGTGTCTTTGACAAGGAGGTAACACTCACCTTTGCAAGGGTATCAAGGGCGACTTTGTTGGTATAAATAGGAATATATTTTTTTTCTATAAAGTCTGCATTTTTCTCAGCGGTAGAGTAAACCAGCTCATCCAAGCTATAATATTTATTTGAGTTATGAGCTGACAGTGATTTAACTATATCTTCATAGGAAATTATAGAAAAGTTGAATAAATCTTGTGAATAAATGCTTTCGTCTATTATTTGCTCTGACAATGCAAAAAGTATAAAATCAAAAAAAGATTTCATATCGCTAAAGTCTCTGTTTAGAGAGCTTTGTATAATGTCGCTATATGTTTTATTTGCTGATGAGTCTAGTATTGCATTTATAATCAATTTTTTCTTGGCTCTTGTCAGGGCTACATAAAGTATCCTTATTTCTTCTGAAATCTGTTCTTTTTTCATGGTTTCAGAAATTAGTTTTTTTGGTAAGGTGGCTATTTTATATCGCTGTTCAACGTCAGTGTAGTCTAAGCCAATCCCAAGCTGTGAATGAATTAACACTGCGTCCGATGTATCAGTCCTGTTGATTTTCTTTTGAATGTCATTTAAATATACTACTTCAAACTCCAAGCCTTTTGATTTGTGGACTGTCATCATTCTAACAATGTTTTGGCTATCAGAGATGTTTTTAGCTGTCATGGAGTCGGATTTGTTGGTTAGAATTGAGTAAATATAGATTAAAAAGTAAAACAGGGTTTTGTTTTCGCTTTTCATAAAATCTTTGACTGCAATTTTGACTGTATCAAGGTTATCCAGCCTTAGACTACCTCCGGGCATAGTCTTTACAAAATCTTCATAGTAGGTGTCATGAAGTAAAAATTCTATAAATTCGTCAAGAGGCATATAGTTTTGCAAACTGGAATATCTTGAAATTTGTTCAAAAAATTGTGATAATTTTTTCGATAAATCATCATCATTTTCTTTTTCATATTTGAAAGCGGACTTATAGAAAAATTTTTCTTCTTTGTCAAATATTTTTATTTGGGTGATTTCTTCGGCACTAAAATTAAATATTCCAGACATCATCACTGAAAGCATTGGTATGTCTTGATAAATATTGTCTACTATTCTTAATAAATCAATAAAGATGGCAACCTCTATAACGTCAAATTTTCCGCTGGAATAATCTATGGAAAGTGGTATATTATATTTTTTGAAAACTGTTTCGTAGGTTTGGCTGACACCTGCAAGTGACCTTCTTAGTATTACGATATCTTTAAAGCTGACCTTTTTGTCGCTTTCTACTAGCTTTAATATGCTTTTGGCGGTGAATTCTGCCATCAGTTCATCATTTTGGAGCTCTTGTGTAGGTTCATCAAGGTTTTCTTTATCACTTTCCATGTCATTTTTTTCTAAGCTGATTAAATTTACTTGGATATTATTTTTATCGTTATTTTCTTTATTTAGGTCTTTTGTTTTTGGAAAAACCAGCCTTTGACTGGAGTCATACTCCAACAAGGAGGTCTGCTTTACCATTATTTTTTCAAAAATTTTGTTGTTAAAATCTAGGATTTGCTTGCTACTTCTAAAGTTTTCTGAGAGGTCGATTTTTTCTGAATTTTCATCAGTTTGATAGCTTTCATATCTATTGACAAAGTTTTGAGGGTAGGCTAATCTAAATCCATATATGGACTGTTTTACATCTCCTACGAAAAATAAATTGTCATCGGATTTTAGGCTTTCGATTATGCTGTCTTGCACTTCGTTGGAGTCTTGGTATTCATCATAAAATATATATTCGTAGTTTTCTTTTATTTTATTTCTATTTTGTTCGTCATCAAGTAGGGTTAGGGTAAAGTGCTCCAAATCGCTGAAATCAAATATGGATTTTTCTTTTTTTACTTGCGAGTATAGCTCCATAAACTCTAAGGTTAAATCTATTAGAGCTTTTACTATTGGGTAGGTTTTTTGCATATATTCAGTCATTTCTTTTGAGCCGGCTGAATATCCTTTTAAATCGGAGATGGCTGTCTTTATGATGGAGTCTCTGATTTTTTTTATTCTTTGCTTTTGGAGTTCATCACCATTTTTATCCTTTGAACGTCCAAGTGTTTTGAATTTAAAATTTGAAATTAGCTCTACATATTCGTCATAGTCAGTATCTATAGAGGTGCTGATTTTTTCTAAAAAATCTTCGTCATTTTTGATTGCCTCATAATAGGGCTGCCAAAAGTTACTTGCATCTACTGATAACTTTTGTGTCGTTTCTAAAGTTGTGCTTATTTTTTCTTTTATATAAAGCTTTAATATTTCTAAATATTGATTGCTGTCGTTGTATTTTTCAGCCTGCTCATTTAGCCAAGATTTCATATCTTTTTTACTTTGGACAAAGTCATAAATTTTATATACAAGTCTAGTGAGCACCTTGTCATCGCCCTTAGCAGAAAAGGTGTTTACAAGGTTCAAAAAAGCTTTGTCATCACTTTCATATTTTTGTAAAAAAATCTGATTTATACACTCTGCTCTCATCATGGCTGTGGTGGCGGTAGAGCCTACGGAAAAGCTTGGGTCGATATTTAAATATTCAAAGTTTTCTTTTAGTAAATCTATGCAAAAAGAGTGCATAGTCGATATGTTTGCAGTGGAGGATTTTGCGACTTGCTGACTTAGATGCAGATTATCAGGATTTTTTTCTAAATCATCTGATAATTTTTTTTGAATTCTATTTTTCATTTCAAAGGCTGCTGCCTTGGTAAAGGTCAAGACAAGCATACTTGAGATATCTTTTTTATCTTTTTCTATTAAATCAACAATCCTTTGAGTAAGTACAGCAGTCTTACCTGAGCCAGCAGCGGCTGAGATAATTAGATTTTTATTTCTTTCATCAATGGCTTTTTGTTGTGATTTTGTCCAAGAAATTTTTTCACTCATTTTTTTCACCTCCTAAATCAGAGTTTAAGTCATTTAAGGATAGTTTTGTGGCACGTTTTTTTCTATAACCCGGTGTGCGGGAGTCAATTTTACATATGCTTTTGTACTGGCAATAATCGCAAGTATTTCCAACAGGGCATGGCTCTATGTTACCATTTAGCATATCCTTTGATAGGGAAGTGATTGAGCTAATTACCATGTCCATTATTTGTTTCATTTGATTTTTTGAAACAACACTTGAGCCTTTTAAATCATCACCTTTAATGGTAACGTCTGAAAATTCGGATTTGTCACCCTCAATTAATTCAAATTTTTGGTAAATATCTTTGTCGTTTACTACTATTCCTTTCATTTTGAGCTGGTCTTGTAGTTTTTTTTCTATTTCATCAAGGCTGTTGGCGTCAAGGCTTTCATAGGCATTTATCATAGGCAGATACATTGCAGCGTAGGCAGTGCCTGCTCCAAGATTTTCTAGTGCGTAGAGGTAAAAAACTAGCTGAATATTTGTGCCGTCTACTATTTCTCCAAGATTTATGCTTTTTTTGGAGGATTTGTAATCAATTATTCTGATGTATCTTTCATCGTCTATATTTATGGTGTCAAGCCTATCAATTTTGCCATGAAGATATATTGTGCCTAGGTCGTCTCCCTTTGTCACATCGATGACTAGCTTAATTGGTTTGATTGAGTATTCAGCGGCTGTAGTGTTATACTGACCTGCATTTTGCTCTTTTATCATAAAATCAGTGGCTTTGGCTGATATTTTTTTGAGATTATTTAAGATGTTGAGCTGTTTTTTTGAGTTTGATATGATAATTTTGGAGGTGTTATCTAAAAACTCTTCTGAATTATAAATTTTGTCGACTAAGTTGTCAACGGAGTCTTTTGTCATTTGCTCTATTTTTTTATTTTTTAAAATCACCTGTTTTGTAAAATTTTCCATGTATTTATGGAGCAAGCTACCTGATGCCAAGGAGTCTATATATATTGACTCTTTTGGCTGAGGATGTATCAGATAATTCATAAAGTGAGAAAAAGGGCATGACGCAAAGTTTTGTAGCTCTGATACTGAGGTAGATATAGGTAGATTGTAAATCTGCTTGGTGCTTTGCTCTGTAATGGTGTGATAGTCATTTTTCCTAAAAGTTGAATTTTTTACAGTTTCGTAATAATTTTTTAGCTTGTCATTTTCTTTGATATAGTTAAGAAAATTCATCATATTTATAAAGGACTGGCTGTTATTAAATGTAATTTCTTTATTTTCATTGGTGTCAAGCTCTTTTACAATTTCAGGAAGTATTTTGAAAAGATGGTAAATGCCTGATTTTAAAGTTAGATTATTTGCAAAATCTTTGTCATAGTCAAATGCAATTTCGTCTAGGTCTTTGTGAGTTATAAGCCCCGAAGTTTTTAAAAGTGGAAATATCGACTTTATTTTTTCTATATAAATAGAGCTGTCTGCACTTGACTGATTTATATCTGTAATGGCGTAGCTAAAATATAGTTTATCAATACTGCCGGCAAGTAAAGTATATAGGGAGGCTTGCTCCATTTTTTGGTAGTAGGAGCTATCGTTGTTTAAATTTATATTTAGATTTTTAAGGGCTTGTTTTTCTTTTTCATGTAAAAATACGTCTGTTTCACTCTTGGTCGGGATAAGTGTGTTACTCATTCCGCAGGCGAACAGTATTTTAGAGCCGATGTATTTACTGCTGTTAATGTCTATTATAGTGACTGAGTCCACTGTTGGAGGAATGATGGATATTTTTTGGGCGTCTATACAAAGAGATAGCATTTTTTGGTAAGCGTCAAGGTCTATTTTTTCCTCGCTAAAGGCTGCGTCCATCTTGGTTAGTGTGTCGACTAAAACGTTCCAAGACTGAGATATCTCACCGGCTATTTGTGGATATTCGTTTTTTAGGTTTTCTATTTCCAGCTCAATTTTTTCTTGGGCGTTTAGGTCATTTAGAAAGTCTATCAAGGACGATGAAAATTGACTGGAGGTAGTATTTTTTGTAAAAATATTTTTATATTTTTTGTATATGTCTGTTAATAAGTAATATATTTTTTGTATGTCAGCTTTGCTTTCTTCAAATTCGCCTAAGAAATATTTATCTTCTGTAAAATATTTTTCACTGATATATGGTCTTTCAGATATGCTCCATTTATACATGAAATTATCCAGTAAATCAATGTCTGACTTGTCTACATCTAAAAAACCGGTTTTTAATATGCTAAGTGTGTTTTTATAATTTAACCCTTTATCAAAGGCAGATAAGAATGAAAATATTAAGTTTATAATATTTTCTCCGGTCAAGCTCCTTTTTAAATCTAAGAAGAAGGGTATTTCGTAAAGGGTGAAAAATTTCCTGATTGGCTCTGTATATCCGTCAAGATTGGTGACAGCTACGCAGATGTCAGAATATTTAATATTTTTGTCCTTTACCAAGCCTCTTATTTTATTTGCTATATAGTCTATCTCTGTTTGAGGATTGTCAAAGGTATATAGAAAAATATTTTCAGGCTCTTTTGCATACTTTTTTGAGCCTATTAAGCCGAAATTTGTTTCCAAAAAATGTAAATCTTCTTTTTTTATAAAGGATTTTTTGAGTTCTTCCGTTTCAAATTTAATATTATTTTCCTCACAAATTTTATTAAGTTGTCTAAAGGTATCTCTTGCAATTTCAAAACTGGTGTCATTAAGCTCGCTAAAAGGCAAAGTGATTGTAACGTCTTTATCTAAATTTAAAAGTGCAGTTATAAAATTTAGCTCTAGGGCAGTAAAGCTAATATAGGCATCAAAATATATGGTGAAATTTTTTCTATTTATGTATTCAGGGATTTTTTGGGTTGTAAATTTTAACCTTGAGCCGTTGTCAATAAATTTGCCTGATAAGGAGTTTTCCAGCAATCTATACATATTTGCTATTTCAGAAAGCTTGGTTGACAAATCGTTTGATATTGTTTTATCTTTTGAGGCTTGCTCAAGAGTGCCTGCTGATATGTCATTTAATTTTAAATTATCAATTAATTTTAGGCTTTTTTGTAAAAACCCATTTTTGTTTAATGAACTGTTGTAAATTGTAAAATTATCCTTGTTATTGTCTAAGGCTTTATATAGCAGAGCTAATTTTGATACTTCGTCTATGTATTGCTCATTTTGTCCGCCTACGTTCAATATGATGTCGCTTGAAATCCTGTCAAAACTCATAATCTTGCAAAAAAATAGTGGCTTTTTAAAAAATTCTGTAGCCAATTTTTCATAAGAAAGGGTTAATTGTTCAGGCACCATCAAATATGCTTTCTTGCCACTTCTTATATCAGTATCTATTAGATTTAAAATTTTTGTGGTCTTGCCACTTCCGTTTCTTCCTAAAATAATTTTTAGCATTTTTATTCCTCAAAATTAATCATTTTAAAAAAGCACACCGCAGTGTGCAAGTTAATTTTATTTAATGTTTGACCAGTTTATCGCATCAAGTCCATGTTGTACCAAAAAATTATTTGTTTTGCTAAATGGCTTGGAGCCGAAAAATCCTCTACTAGCTGATAGTGGACTAGGGTGAACTCCAGTGATTACTAGGTGCTTAGGGTTGTAAATGTATTCTGCTTTTTCCTTTGCAAAGTTGCCCCAAAGTATGTAGACAACTGGAGAATTTTTTTCATTTATTTTTCTGACGATTGCATCGGTAAGCTTACTCCAACCAATTTTTGAATGAGACATAGCCTCAGACGCTCTTACAGTCAATGAGGCGTTTAATAAAAGCACACCTTGTTTTGCAAGGTAAGTAAGATTTCCGTTACCAAAATTCATTTTTGTACCGATATCGGTTTCTATTTCTTTGTAAATATTTAAAAGTGATGGAGGTAGTTTTACACCATCTTGCACTGAAAACGAAAGCCCATGAGCCTGCCCCTGTCCATGATAAGGGTCTTGTCCTAAAATAACAACATTTGTATTTTCGTATGAAGTGTATTTTAATGCGTTAAAAATATCGTGCATATCCGGATATATAGTTCTTGTAGAGTATTCTTTTTTTAGGATTTCACGAATTTTTAGATAATAATCCTTTTCAAATTCGTCAGCCAATATTTCGTCCCAGTCGTTACCAATGTGTACCATGTTTCACCTTAAAATTTAAAGATTAATCCGTTTGCCATATCTCCTGACAGCTTGTATTTATCTGTAGTACCTACAAAGTTTTCGCTGAAAAGCTTTTTGATATCAGCTTTGTAAATAAAATCGTCTATTTTGCAAAGACTGTCAGCTAAATTTTTATAAAATGCGGATTTAGCATTTATAGTTATAAAGTCGCCATCATATTCTATTTCAGAAAATGGGAGCAGAAGTGCAGATTTTTCATCAAAATCTGTATTAGTAGGCTCAATATATGCACCGATTAAGCCACAACAAAAATTGTGGTCATTATCCAAGTAAGAGCAAGCTGTATTTTCTGTTTCATATTCTTGCTCAAGTCTTTTATCTGAGTATGGCTTTACAATTTGCCCGTCTCTTATTAACACATTTTTGTAATATTGATTATATGAACCCTCAAAATCAAAAAAAGCAAGATTTTTATACTTTAGGCTATGTTTATCCTCGTAATTTAAAGATGTGTATAGATTAATTTTATCAGAAAAGAGCTGTTTATTTAATAAATTATTTTCTTTGACATATTTTGGGTGCAAAATTTTTTCAAAATAGTTATAAATTTGCTCATTACTGCTAGGTATTATAAAATATTTGAAATCGGACACCTTTACATTTTCGCTAGGTCTATTTATTGCATTTACAATCTGTAAAAGCTCAGACTTAATAATTTCTTCGTCTAATTTTTTATAATTTAGAGTAATATTTTGCCCCTTTGATTTCAAATAAAAACTATGCTCCATATCCTCATAATTAAGATGCAGGCTTACAGAGTTTGTCATATTGTGTGCGAATTCTTGCCTTTTATAAACCAAGCTTGACTCAGAGTCTATTTCTTTTACAGCATTGGAAATATTTTCTACAATCGTACTAAGTTCCTTAATGTTATATTTTTGTTTGTTGGCAATTACATTCATTTGCACATTTGAGGACTGAATGTAAGGGTAAAAAATATTTAAATTTTCACCGGCTTTTTCAAATCCAATCTCATCATCAATAGGCTTTTCGCAGATATACATACCGAGCTTATCATTTTCGTAGAGCTTGTATATGTAACTTTCTTTTTTTACAGTATTTATATTAGAAAACTCGCCATACATAGGAGATATTTCAATTATTTTATTTATTATTTCGTATCTTTCTTTCATTAATATCACCCCTTATGTTGTCTTAAAATATAAATTTAAAAAAGTAATAATGAATACTTTTTTAACTAAATATATTTTAACACTGATTTATCATTTAATCTACAAATAATCTCAAGATTAATTATAAAATAATTTTCTTAACAAATACATAAATTTGAATAAAATACCTACTCATATTTTGCACAAGTGTGATAAAATAATTATATAAAGAAAAAAATAAAAGGATTGGAGAAAAATGAAGAACAAGATTTATTTAGATAATGCCTCAACTACTAAAATAGACGACGATATTTTGGATAAGGTTATAGATTATATTAGACAAAGCTATGGCAACCCCTCAAGCTTGTATAAAGATGGCAAAGAGGCAAAAAAAATAATAGAAAATGCAAGAATACAGGTCGCAAAAGCAATCGGTGCAAAAGAAAATGAAATATATTTCACCTCAGGTGGCACTGAGGCTGACAACTGGATATTAAAGCAAGTATTAAACAGTGAAAAAAAAGCTTTAGTCACATCAAAGCTTGAGCACCACGCAATATTAAATACAGCAGAGTTTTTGTCAAAAAACGGAGTAAGCGTAAAATATTTGGACGTAGATAAAAATGGAAAAGTTTTATCAGATAAGCTGGAAAAAATGAATTCGGGTGAAGTTTCTCTAGTTTCAATTATGTATTCCAATAATGAAATAGGTACAATCCAAGATATTAAAAAACTTGCAGAGCTTGCCCACGAAAAAGGAGCAATATTTCACACTGACGCAGTGCAGGCACTAGGAAAAATTGATATTGATGTCAAAAGAGATGGGATTGACGCACTCAGCCTATCAGGTCATAAAATCCATGCTTTTAAGGGGATAGGGGCACTTTATGTAAGTGATAAAATAAAAATAACCCCTCAGATATTTGGCGGTGAGCAAGAACGTGGAAAAAGAGCCAGTACAGAAAATGTCGGAGGCATAATGTCTCTTGGACTAGCCTGCGAAAAAATAAATGACGAAATAGAAAATATTGACAAGATTATAAATCTAAGAGATTATTTTATAAAAAATGTTTTAGAAAATATAGATGGAGTAATATTAACAGGAGATAGAGTAGATAGGATAGCAAACATTGCAAGCTTTTGTTTTAAAGATGTGGACTCTTCTTTGGCTCTTATATTATTAGACAAAGAGGGTATAAGTGTATCAGCAGGCTCTGCCTGTATGTCAGGCTCTATTGAGCCATCTCATGTACTGCAAGCTATAGGAGTTGGTAATGAATATATCAAAGGCAGTCTTAGATTTAGCTTTTCAAAGTATACCACAAAAGAAGAGCTTGACATTACACTTGAAACACTTAAAAAAATTATACAAAAGGTCAGATAAAAATTTTAATTAACAGGAGTATAAATGAAAATAGAAAAATCAGCATTTTTAGAGCAAAACCAAGCAAAAATGCAGAAAATAGTAAAAAAATTAGGAGAAAAATTTTCCTATGTATCAATACTTGGTACAGACGTGTACGGAGTGAATTATTTAGTTACCACTAGACAGATAAATGTCGGAGCAAGTCGTGACGAAGAAAGAGGGTTTGTGGTAAGAGTATTTAACGGCAAGTCCTTTAGTGAGTTTTCATTTAACGACATTGATGTAGATTTTGTAGTAGAAAAAATGCAAAAAATTGCAGGAGACGACAGAAAAATATTTGAAGAAAATATTTCTAGAATTGAATATAAAGCTGAGCCAACAGACGAAAAAATCGTAAAAGAATATTTTGTAGACGTAAATGAACAGGTAAAAGACATTGACGATGAAAAAATAATAAATATTTTAAAAAATGCCATTTCAAATAAAGTTGAGCAAAATGAAAAATTGGCTGAAATGCAGGCTAGATACTCCATTACTCAAGTAAACAAATATTTTTTCTCAAAAAACAAACAGCTAAAGCAAAGCTATATTTATTCAACCCTAGCCGCAATTGCGATTGCTTCAGATGGGGAAAAAGTCAAAATAGGATTTTTGCCGGCAAGTGGCAATATTGGCACAGAGCTATTAGACCAAGTCGATGATTTAGTAAAAGCAGCAATCACAGAGGCATTAGAGCTAATGAATTCTGTACCTGTAGAGGCGGGAGAATATGACATAATTTGCAATCCTAATTTCACAGGACTTATCGCCCACGAGGCTTTTGGACATGGTGCAGAAATGGATATGTTTGTCAAAAACAGAGCAAAAGGCAAAGAATATATGCACAAAGAGGTTGCCTCAGACAAAATCACAATGCACGATGGAGCGGCGGCATTAGGCGAAGTGTCCAGTTATATGTTTGATGATGAAGGAAATATTGGACAAGATACTATTATTATAGATAAAGGCATTTTAGTCAGCGGTATGTGCGATGAACTTTCTGCCTTACAGTTAGGCATAAAACCAACAGGTAACGGCAAAAGAGAAAGCTATAAGAGAAAAGCATATACAAGAATGACAAACACATTTTTTGCAGGCGGAGATGACAACCTTGATGATATGATTGCCTCAGTAAAGCATGGCTATTTATTAGAAAATTTCTCCTCAGGCATGGAAGACCCAAAAAACTGGTCGATACAGTGTGTGGCTGCAAAGGGTAGAGAGATAAAAGACGGCAAATTTACCGGAAAAATAGTAAGTCCACTTTACTTGACTGGATATGTGCCTGATTTGCTAAAATCCATCAATGCAGTGACAGCGAATGTAAAAATGTCAGGCAGCGGATATTGTGGCAAAGGGCACAAGGAATATGTAAAGACATCTACAGGTGGCTCATATATAAAGGCAAAAGGGAGATTAAACTAAATGATAGAAATAATTAAAAATAAATTAAATGCAGAGCAAAAAATCACAAGCTGGGTTATAAAAAAAATCACCAAGACTTCAAAAGAATTATTTTTTATAAAAACCAAGTTGGATATGAATAGAGAAGTGATTTTTACAGAATATCAAGTAAAAATATATGTAGACTTTTCACAAAATGGTGTGGAGTACACCGGTGACGTGCTATTTACTATAGGTCAAAGTGACAGCGAAAAGGAAATCCAAGACAAGATTGATTTTGCAGTAAAACAAGCTCAATTTGTAAAAAATAAGCCATACAAATTGTTTGACAACCATACAGAAAAATTACTGGAAATAAAATCCCAAAGCAATATCAAAAAATTTATGGATAAATTTAAAGACCTTAGCGACTTGATTAACCATGATTATAAAAAAGACGGGATACATTCAAATATAAACTCATTTGAGCTATTTGTGATAGACATAAACCACAAAATACAAAATAGCTACGGGTTAAATCTTTCTTATGATACATCAAAAGTTTCCTTTGAGCTGGTAACAGACAATGACACAGGTAAAGAAAGTGTAGAAATATTTACACTTTATGACATAAGAGATTTTGATATAGAAAAAATTAGAAAAATATTTGTTGAGCAGTTGACGCAGACTGATTTAAGAGCCAAGGCGGTTACTTCGCCAAAATTAGAAAATGTAAAAGTAATTTTATCCAATGACGCAGTGCAAGAATTATTACAATACTATTTGGATAAAGCCACAGACCAATATATATTTTCAAAGCTATCAAATTACAAAGTAGGCAAAAAAATCCAAAAAGAAACTGCAAAAAATAAAATCACATTAAAGACCATACCTAATCTTGAAAATGTAGTAAACCCACAAATAGTTGATGGTGATGGTGTAATTTTAAAAGAACAGATAATAATTAATAACGGTGAAGTAAACTCCATAATGTCAGGTTCAAAAATCGGTAGCTATCTTAATATGCCAATATCCGGATATACCGCCAACTTTGCAGTAAATGCAGGAGAAATATCAGAAAAAGAATTACGCTCAGGTGATTATTTAGAAATTAAAATGTTTTCATCATTTTTGACAGACAATGCCACTGGAGATTTTGGCGGAGAATTTAGACTGGCAATTTTACACAAAGACGCAAAAGAATTGCCGGTATCAGGTGGCTCATTATCATTAAATTTAAATGACGTGCAGGATAAAATGATATTTAGCAAAGAACTGGAGCAAAGGTCATATTCACTAGCACCATCAGTCATAGCCTTTGAAAATGTCAGTGTAGCGGGAGAATAAAATAGAAATGTTGAACAGTGACAAAATTGCTTTGAAACAAATTTTATCTGAAATTGAAATGGGCTATGAAATAGTTGACGAAGTGGATATTTATGATTTTCTTGATGATGAAATATTAAAACGTGCATTAGCTATGACCTTTATAAATATGGCAGAGTTTGTTATTTCTCTTTCAAAGGAAATAAGAGAAAATACAACACATATTCCATGGCTTTGTATAGTTGATATAAGAGATACCATTATCCATAATTACCAAACCTTTAAAATGCAAGTCTTATACAACATAGTAAAAGTAGAATTTACAGCATTAAAATTTGAACTGGAAAAAATCTTGGAAATGGATAGTTAAAATCCAAAAAAGCTATAACTGATTGAAGGTAATCAGTTATAGCTTTTTTTAAAACTTTTTTGCTCTATCTATATTATCGAAGTATAAGTCAATTTGGTTAAGTAAATCTGTTTTATTTAGATTATTTGAGGCTTTTTTTTCATTCAGTAGTGAGTAGATTTTTTTAAGGTCTTCTTTTAAGTAAAAGTTTATAAGTTTTTTCTTTGCCTCACTGGAAGTTCTGTCGTATATCATATTATTTAAATAATAGTCTTTTGCCTCTTCTTTTGTAGACATTTTTTCAACTTCTGGAACTTTAAATTTTGATTTTGGTTTTGACTTTTTGGCGGTAGCTTTTGATTGTATTTCTTCAAAAAGATTGTTTATAACTTCATTAATTTTTTCTATTGGATAGTTGAAATAATCTTTTTTAAAGCTGTCTTTTATTGGATAAACTGCTACATAGCTTTTTACAAGATTTTCCAATACTTTTTTATCATTTGCATTCATTTTTTATACTCCGATTGAATTCAAAATAATTTTTGTGATTTGCTCATATTCTTCGTGGGCAGTGGCTTTATCTGTAAAAAATGGTATTCCTTCTTTACCTTTAGTAGTTCTGTTGTTTAAAAAATGTATTTTATTATCCAATATATATGATTTGTTTGCCTTAGCATTAGGATTATTAATGTTAAAGTTGTAACGCAAATATTTTTTTGTGGCGATTGGTTCTTTTACATTTATTTCTATTAATTGGTCATTAAGACTGCTCATAATTGCACTTGAGCTTGGACTTTCTATTTCTTTATACATTGTTTCAAGTATACCGAGTAATTCAGGCTGTTTTTTAAATACTTTTTCTAATAACAAGCCACCAACTGAAGACTCATAGGTAAATCTTAAAAATGTTTTATTTATATTGGATATGTAATCAGCAACTCCAGAAGTGCTAATGTCGTCTGCAATTGTAGGTATCATAAAATAATCTGATTTTAAGAATATGCTTTCTATAATAGCATTAATTGCAGGAGGGCAGTCAACTAATACATAGTCTAGTCCATCTTCAAAGGAGTCAATTATATCGTCTATCATTACGGATAAGCCTACAATGCCCATAGAATATCTTGACATCTTATATGCCAAGTCATTTATACGAGAATTTTCTATATCTATTCTATTTGGGATAAATGCTAAAAAGCCTTTTTCTGTTTCGCTTTTATAAATAGAATTTTTAACTATATTTTTAGTATTTTCATCTGTTTTAAGAGCTTCACTATTTTCAAGTACATCTAATTTTGTGATACGACGAAATTTAAGCAGGTATAACTCTAACAAATAGTTTAAAGTTCTTTCGACTGGTATGTCATTTGTATTTTTTATATTTACCATTTTTACACAAATTTTGCTAAGTGAGCCTTGTGGGTCAAGGTCAATTAGTAAAACCTTTTTGCCCAGCTTTGCCATATTTGCACCAACTTGAAATGTGGTCGTGGTCTTGCCAACTCCGCCCTTATGATTTCCAAAAAATATAATCTTAGCCAATTTAGCCTCCTAAATATTTTTATTTTCTTTTAGCGTAAACTTCACCATTAATTTGCCAAGTTTTTCCATCGTCAAAGGAAGATTTATTTTCCCAATGAAACCTATTTGATGTGATATCACTGAATACCCAAAGGTTTAAACCATTTGATTTGTCTAAATTAGTTAAAATTATTTCATCACCAATTTTTTCTGCCTCTAATCTAACCATTTTTCCTGTGCAAGCATAACAGATATCCCATTTTTTTGTTTTTTGGTTGTAAAGCCTTATGGTTGTGCCATACTCTGCGTCGGGTTGGGGGTTTATTTTTCTTTCTTCTCTTGATGGGCAAATGAAAATGTCTTGTATTCCATCACCATTGAGAATTTTTGAAAAATACCATTGTCCTTTGACGTGGCGTTCGTGGTCGGTATTTTTTGAGTCAACCCATTCTAATTCCCAATCTCCTATCAGTGGGTCAAAAATAGTTTGAGTATCATTTTCTTCACCGATAAGTGCATTATAAAATTCCATAAGTTCCTCCTAATTTTTAAATTTCGTTGTAGATTAAATCCGCTATTTGCTCAGGTGTATAAATTGCTGTATCAATCCATTTTGCAAAAGCATATCTTCTAAACCAAGTATACTGTCTTTTGGCATAGCGTCTGCTGTCTCTTTTGATTAACTCAACTGATGTTTGGTAGTCAGTTTTTCCGTCTAAATAATCAATAATTTGTCTGTAGCCTATGGCTTTCATGCTGGTGCTGCCAGTTGGCACTTTGGAGTTGATTAAGTTCTTGACTTCGTCTACTAAACCATTTTCAAGCATTTTGTCTACACGATTGTTAATTCTTTCGTAGAGGATTTTTCTGTCTAGTGCCAGCACATAGAGCTTGACTTCATAATCTTGAAACTCACTTATTTTTTCAAACGGATTTACTTTGTCATTATTTTCTGCTATTTCTAAGGCTCTGATTACTCTTTTGATGTTTTGCTTTTCTATTTTTTGTGAGGCATTTATATCTTTTTCTTGAAGTAGGGCAAAAAGAGCGTCTTCGCCATTTTCACTATAGTATTGTTCATATTTTTGTCTAACTGTTTCGTCTTTATCTGTATCGTTAAAATCCATTTTATAAATGACGGAGTTTATATATAATCCAGTTCCGCCAGCAAAAATAGGGATTTTATTTTTTTCAAATAATTTAGAAATCTCTTTTTGTGCATCTTCAGAATATGAGCCAACGCTGTAATAGTCTTGTGGTTCTACAATATCAATAAGATGGTGTGCAATACCGTTTTTTTCTTCTTCTGTAACTTTGGCAGTACCGATATCCATGCCTTTGTATATTTGCATAGAGTCGCAGGAAATAATCTGTGTATTTAATTTTTTTGCCAGCTCTACAGCAGTTTTAGTCTTGCCAACTGCTGTAGGTCCGGCGATTATTATTACTTTTTTCAATATATCCTCTCAGCTTATAATATTCTTTTGAAAAACTTTTCTATTTCATATTTGGATAGTCTTGTGATAGTTGGTCTGCCATGAGGGCAGGCGTATTTATTTTCGCAATGCTCTAGGTCGAAAATTAATTTGTCTACTTCTTCATTTTTTACAGTTGTATCTAAGCCTTTGATTGCTGCCTTGCAGGCTTTTGTGGCAATTTTATTTATTATTATGTCGTCAAAGCTAGGGACATCTTCTTCCAAATAGCTGTCAAAAACTCTTTGTACGAATAGCTCTGTTTGGTTTTCGCTAAAATAGGTGGGTATACTACGAATTAAAATTATATTGTCTCCAAATAAATCACAATCAAAGCCGAATTTATCCAATAGCTCTATTATTTTATCGGAATAATCGGTTAGATTTATTGGCACTGTAACTCTATTTGGCATTAATAAGCCTTGAGTTGAAATCTCTTGTGTTTTGAAGTCTTTCATAAATTTTTCGTATAGCACTCTTTCGTGAGCTGCGTGCTGGTCTATTAGATACATATATTTTTCATCGTTTAAAATTATATAGGTATCAAATATCCTACCAGCATATTTTAATAGGGTAAGGTCTACAAAATAGGGTTCAGTTGCTTTTTTGTCAGAAAAATTTTCTTGTGTAACAGTTTCTTTTGGTATAAAAAATGGTGCAGGAGTTGAATTGTTTTTTAGTAATGGGCTTTGTTTGAAGTCCAATTCTTTATTTTCAAATTCATTTGCGTTTTCAGAAAAATAGCTGTCTTCTTTAACTAAAGTATCAGTATTTTTTATTTTATAAACATAATCTCCATCTACTTCAACTTTTTCAAATTTTAGAGGTGGCTGTTCAGGATTTTTATTATCTGAGGTATTAATAAGTTTGCTTGATGTAGATAGTGGTTCGCTGTTTTTTTTAGAAATTTCATTTTTATATTCCTGATATTGTGATTTTATATCAGTAAAATCCTCTTTTTCTAAGCCGAATACATTGTCTATATGTGCTATCATTTGTGAGCTATCCAGCTGTTTTGATACAGCATTTTTTATTTGTGTTAAAATTTGCTGTTCATTTTCAAATTTTACTTCTAATTTGTTTGGATGGATATTTACGTCAACATTTGCGGGATTGACCAGTATATTTACAAAAAACATTGGGAAGTTATTTGCAGGGATATATTTTTTATATGCCTCTTCAATTGCTTTTTGTATGCTTTGTCCATGGACTATTCTTCCATTTACAAATATGTACTGCATTTTTCTGCTGGAGTACATAAGTGAATTTTTGCCAAGTAGTCCTGTTAATGATAAATCTTCATTTATTTTGATATCTACACAAAGAGCTTTGTTGTAAAAATCTTCTGAAAATAATTCTTTGGCAGTTTGCATTAAATCAGACGTACCATAGGTTTGGAAAATCTGCTTGGAATTATTTATATATTTAAATTTTACCTCAGGGTGGGCAAGGGCATATTTGACTAGATATGAAGTTATTTTCATTGCCTCAGACTTGTCAGATTTTAAGAATTTTTGCCTTGCCGGTACGTTTTCAAACAAATTTTTTACTATTATATTTGTGCCGTCGCTTGTGCCGACTTTTACTTTTTCTAGGATTTTTTCATTTTTATATGTGATGCTTATGCCATAATTTTGCTCTTTTGTTTTTGTGGTCATAGATGTTTCAGATACTGCTATGACACTTGATAGTGCCTCGCCTCTAAAACCATTTGTGTATAATTTATTAAAGTCGTCTATTGTCGATATTTTGCTGGTAGAGTGCTTGTTAAATGCCTCTTCTACATATTTTTCGTCAATTCCGCTACCGTTGTCCGTAACACGAATATATGATTTTCCGCCATTTTTTATTTCCACTGTTATGCTGTCTGCTCCTGCGTCTATGGAGTTTTCTACCAATTCTTTTATTACGCTGGCGGGCGACTCTATTACTTCGCCGGCAGAAATTAATTTTACGATTTCGCTATCTAATTGTTTTATTACATTATTCATTTATTTTTTCCTTTTTTGGTACGGCTCTTGTTACAAATGCACTGGTTATTTTTGTGTTTGGATTTTGCATTTTTATCGATTTTGCTAGATTAATCATAGTTGCACCGGTGGTCAATACGTCGTCTATTATTAGCAAAGTTTTACCGTCTAACTTAGGTAAATTTTCAGCTCTAAACGCATTTATCATTTGCTCAGCTCTTTGTTTTTTGTCAAGGTGATACATTCCTACTGTATCTACCACTCTTTTTGCAGGATTAACTATTTTTTTATCAGTCAATTTTGATAAATATTTTGCAATTATATCAACTTGGTTGTAGCCACGTTCATTTAATCTATTTTTGTGTATTGGAGTGGAGCAAATGTAATCAAAATCTATTTTTTTAAATTCAATCAATTCATACAAAAATGTGGCAAGATATGGTGCTATGTAGGTCTTTTTGGTATATTTTATACCATGAATGAGATTTTTCATAGTTTGTTCGTAAGTTGTAGCAAGGTATACTTCTTCTATAATATCAGTTGACATTAGGTAGTTTACGACCATGTCTCCTGCTGTATATTTATCTTTTAAAAACACTATATTGTTATAGCAATCCAAACACAATGAATATGGATTTTTCATGGATATTGGAGAGCCACACGATATGCAATATATATTTTCAGGGAAAAGTATACTCATAATTTTACTCACAATACATTAATTTTTTATGATATAATTTATTATAACCTACAATGGATAATTTTTAAATATATTTTGGAGTAGACTATTGGAAAACTTAACACCAATGATGCAACAGTATTTTGAAATCAAAAAAGATTTTGCTGATGCAATATTATTTTTCAGATTAGGCGATTTTTACGAAATGTTTTTTGATGATGCGAAAATTGCCTCAGATATATTAGCTCTTACACTAACCGGTAAAGCCTGCGGAAACAACCAAAGAGCACCAATGTGTGGAGTGCCATACCACAGTAGCAAAACCTATATACAAAAGCTGATAAATGCCGGCAAAAAAGTAGCGATATGTGAACAGGTGGAAGACCCGAAACTGGCAAAGGGGATTGTTAAACGTGAGATTATAAGAGTTGTAACCCCGGGGACTGTCTTAGACGATGAAATCATAGATAAAACATCAAACAATTTTATAATGGCTATTGTCGAAAATGGTGATGAATTTGATATTTCTTATGCAGATATCACGACAGGGCAACTTAGCACAAAAATAGTTGAACCGGAAAAGCTTGTAAATATTTTTTACGAAACCTTCCCAAAAGAGATATTAGCAGACGAAGATTTTTACAAAAAATTGGAACAAAAAGCTTTCAAAGGCACTGGGATTATAAAAGGTCTGATAGAGCAAAATAATATAATGACAAATATTATAAATCTTGACGGCTTAAAAGAATTTGAAGAGCAGTACAAGCTTGATAAAAATGAAAAACTTTCAACAAAAGTAATTTATAAATATATTTTTGACACACAAAAGGTCATAGATTTTAGCTTTTTCTACAAGAGCAAAGAGTCAAAATCTATGAGCCTAGACTATTACTCCCTAAAAAATCTTGAAGTAATTGAACCTTTATCAAGAAATAATAAATACACATTATTTTGGGCATTAAATAAGACAAAGACTGCCATGGGAGCAAGAAAACTCAAAGAATTTTTGACTAGACCATCTAATGATAAGGAAGAAATAAAAAATCGCTTAGACATTGTGGACTATTTCATAAAAGATTATAGACTTACATCTCAAATATCTGATGAGCTGAAAAATATGTATGACCTAGAGAGAATTACAAACAAATTAGCTTATAATACTATAAATCAAAAGGATTTGTTTGACTTAAAAACATCACTTTTTTCTCTAATTAAAGTCTATGATTTAATAGAAAAATCAGAAAACGAAAAAGTAATAGACATTTTTTCTAGTCAAGACATCGAATATGCTGAAATTACAAGAAAACTTATAGAAAATTCAATTATTGAGCCTGATATAGAGGGCAAAAAGTCAAAATATATAATCAAAACAAGCTATGACCAAAGACTTGTAAAATATAGAAAACTAATTGATGAAATATCAGACGTATTATTAGAGCTGGAGCAAAGAGAAAAAGATAGAATAGGAATAAAAAATTTAAAAGTTAGTTATAATAAAGTATTTGGCTATTTCATTGAAATTAGTAAAGCCTCTTTAAATGGAGTAGAAATCCCATCAGACTATGTTAGAAAACAAACTTTAGTATCTAGCGAAAGATTTGTCAGCGATGAATTAAACGAGATAGAGCAAGAAATCTTAAAGGCAAATGTAAATCAAGACGAGCTGGAAACTGAGCTTTATGCGCAAGTAAAATCAGAGCTAAAAAAATATATAAAAAATATTTTGAGTCTTGCAAGGTCTGCATCGCTACTAGATGTTTATATTTCTTTTGCACAAAATGCAATAGAAAATGATTATGTAAGACCAATAATTGCCCAAGACGAAAAATTAATAATAAAAAACGGCAGACACCCTGTTATAGAAAAATTACTGCCTGACAAAAGCTATGTGCCAAATGACACCGATATGACAGAAAATGAGACCCATATTATAACCGGACCAAACATGGCGGGCAAATCCACATACATGAGACAGGTTGCAACGATATTGATAATGGCTCACATAGGGTCGTTTGTACCATGCAGTTTTGCAAGTGTGCCTATAACAGACAGCATATTTACAAGAATAGGTGCAAATGATGACCTAGCCATGGGCAAGTCAACCTTTATGGTAGAAATGCTTGAGGTCGCAAACATTTTGGATAATGCCACGACAAATTCATTTATAATTTTGGACGAAATAGGCAGAGGTACAAGCACCTATGACGGCATGAGCTTAGCCTTTGCAATAGTAGAATATATAGTCAAAAAAATAAATGCAAAGACATTAGTATCCACACACTATCATGAATTAACCGATTTAGAAAAAAAATACAAAAATATAGTAAATTACAAAATGTTAGTTGATGATACAGAAGAAGTCAGATTTTTGAGAAAAATAGTAAAAGGCAAGGCAGATAAGAGCTATGGGATACACGTTGCCAGTCTTTCAGGACTGCCTTATGAAGTATTAGAGCGTGCAAAAGTAATACTTGATAGATTGGAGCAAGAGGGAAATACTCAAGTCATTAACAAAAAAACTTCAAATGATAATAATGCGAATGATACAGCAACAAAGCAACAAAATAGCAAAGCTCTTGACACTCAAGAGCAGATAAGCATAATGGACTTCAAAAATGAAACAAACCTGCAAATAGTAGAAAAAATTAAAAAAATCCAATTAGACACATTGACACCAAAACAATCCATGGATTTACTTTATGATATACAATCAAAGCTTAGATAAAATATAATAAAAAACTGCAATTGGTTTTTAGCTGATTGCAGTTTTTTATAAATCATTCATACTGATATAAAAGATAAAAAATTTTTCACAACAAAAAAACGACAATTTACAACATTTGTTATATTTCTTTCAGCTTTTTACGATACTATTAGTAAATAAAAAAATCTAAGGAAGTGAATAAGTGAAAATTGCTATTTGTGATGATGAAAAAGAAATTAGAAAAGAAATTAAAAACTACATAAATTCCTTCGACAATTCTATTACAGTGTTAGAGTTTGAAAGTGGAAATACACTACTTGAATACGAACAAGAGATAGATATTTTATTCCTTGATATATGTATGGGTGAATTAAACGGTATTCAAACAGCAAAAAAACTTAGACAAAGAGGCAATAATGCTATAATAGTTTTTGTTACAGGAATAGAAGATTATGTGTTTCAAGCCTTCGATGTATCAGCATTTAATTATTTGCTAAAGCCGATAGACAATGCGAAATTTTTTGAAGTGCTGAATAAAGCCATAAATAAAATTAAATCATTTGAAAATGAACTGCTTAAAGAGCAACCTAGTATTCTGATAAAAATAGGCACTGCAACGCAAAAAATATTCTTGAATGAAATTTTATTTATAGAAGTTTTTAATAGAAAAATAATTATCCATAAGCAAAATGATGAAATTGAATTTTATGGTAAGCTCAAAGAATTTGAAAATGCTCTAGGGAAAAATTTTATTCGCTCACATAGGTCATATATAGTCAATTTAATGTATGTTTCAGTATATTCAAGAGATAGTGTAACCCTTGAAGATGGCACAACTATATTACTAGCAAAGCAGAAATATGAAGAATTTGTTAAAAAATTTATGGAGTATAACAAGAGTTTAATCAGCAAGAAAAAGGAGACCTATATTGATAGAACTTGAAAAACTAGACTTATTATCTAAAATCATAATCCATACAGAGATTGTCTTAATTAATCTGATTACAGCGATATTTTTAACCCAGCTTTGTAAAAATTTTTCTAAAAATAAACACAAGATAGAGCTTGTAGGAGTAGGATATTTTTTTACTAGCCTATTTTTATATTACATACCTTTTGAGTTTGCAAATATTATAGCTTATTCAATTTCACTTTTTGTTTCATTTTTGATATATATGTATTTAGATAAAAGAAACGTCCATATGAAAATATTTTTGATAATTACATTTTTTTCACTCAGATGGATTTCAGCTACATTTGGCAATTTATCAGTGACGTCAGTTTTTAAAATTATTGAATTAACAATATTTAAAAATTTTGAAATAAATGATACGCAGACCTTGATATATGCTTACATTGAGATAATTTTACAAACAGTGCTTTATTTAGCAGTCTTTGCAATACTACTTTACTTTTTTACTAGAATAATTCAAAATAAGTTTAAAAATAAATATAATGATATAAGTCTTAAAGAGCTTTTATTTTTATCAATACCAGCAGTTGGCGGAATTATTTGGTATCAAATAGTTCAAACCTATGCAGACATATTTAAACAAATAAACGGACAATCTATTTATATAACTAATCCACATATACAGTATGTACTGATGTTTGGACAAATTATAATTTTGATTACAATTATTAGCACAATAATTTTATATCAAGATAATAAAAATTTAGAGGAAAAAGAAAGAGAAAAAATTATCTTGAAAAACGAAGTAAATGATATCAAGTCGCACATTTTACAAGTAGAAAAATTGTATAAAGAAATTAGAGGAATAAAACACGATATCAATAATCATATAAGCGTAATCAATTCATTATTAAAACAAAATAAAATTCCTCAGTTAAATCAATACTTAGGAGAAATGGAAAAAAATGTTGAAGATTTTTCATTTACTATAAAAACAGGCAATCCAGTTACAGATATCATAATAAATGAAAATATGACAAAAGCAACAGAAAAAGGAATTACCTTTAAATCAGAGTTTCATTATTTGGATAGTGACAAGCTCAGTAGCTTTGATGTGAGTGTAATATTATCAAACGCCCTGTCAAATGCTATCGAAAGTACAAAAAGCGGAGGATATGTAAATATATCTTCATTTAAAAATAAAAACGTATATCTAATAACTGTTGAAAATTCATTTCAGGGAGAAATATTAATTGACAAAGAAAATGGACTGCCTTTAACAAATGAAAAAGACAAAACAGTTCATGGATTTGGTATGAAAAATATGAAAAATATCGCAGAAAAATATTTTGGCAGTTTAATATTCGAGCAAAAAGAAGACAAAGTAATATTAACAGTTATGATGTTAGTATAAAAATAGTTCACAACAAAAAACAGTCCACTGACAACATTTTAGAGAGGCTATTTTTCTTTTTAGCCGACAAATTATATAAGAAAATTTTAAATTAAAATAAAACTTTCAGGAGGAAAAAATGCAAGTACAAAACGTAGGAAACGGAAATAATGTTTTAAAAGGACTGACAGATTTAAAAAAAGATAATCAAAAAACTAATGCTTTGAATATCAATTTTAAACAGACCAAAAAAGACGACATCAAAGAAAGCTTACAAAACCAAATTATGAACATTCAAAAAAGAATGGGCGAAATATCTGACAGCACAACACTATCTTTAGAACAAAAAAAGCAGCTCAAAGAAGAACTGCAAGAAGAATTAAAAAATCTAAACAAGCAGATTATTGAAAGAGAAATGCAGATTAGAAAAGAAAGCCAAGAAAAGCAAGAAAAAGAAATGAAGGAAAAATTAGAGAAAAATAATCCTAAGACCGAGCAAGAACAAACTACATCAGATATATTTATGTTCTCTAATACATTGACTCAAATAAGAGTTGAAAATTCCGTCAGGACTAGAATGAAAGGGCAAGCAAGAGTCCTAGCAAGCGAAATAAAACAAGACGAAATGTATGGCTCAGACACAACTAAAAAGAAAGAGCAGCTTGCTCAGCTAAACGAAAGAATTGGTAAAATGGATAAACACATCGGCGAACATATGAAAGATATAAACGAAAAAATCAAGAAAAACAATAAAAAAGAAACTGAAAAAGACGTTGATAAAGAGGAAAAAGTAAAGAGTGACGACAAACAAGCAGAAAACAAAGAAAAATCAGAAAAACATATTGATAAAAAAATATGATAAATTATTTTTTAGTATTAAATGAAATTTTTGATTTAAATCAAAAATATAGAAAGTGATGAAAAAATGATAAATTCTATAGGTAGTATTACGTATACAAATCAAATACAAACTTCAAAAATTAATGGTAAGCAGGAACTTTTTACTCAATTAAAAGAAAAATATAGTTGTCTTAGAAATGGCTATTGCAAGGTATCTGCCTCATATATAAAAAAATGTGAAAATGATCCACAAAAAAGATTAGAATTAGAAAAAACTTTATCTTTTTTAGAACAAAATCAAAAAAATGAGCTGAAGTGGGCTGATGCACGTGGAGTTAGAATAGATTCAAGTTGGACTGAAATTGATGCTGATGGAAATTGTACGGGTGCAATATCTACAACGAGATGTAGCGACAAAAAATTTGTCAATAGTTTCAATACAGAAACTGGAGCAAGAAGTGCGACATCTTATCCTGTAGGAATTGATAAGTCAGACTCACTATCAGACAAATTAATTACATGGAATAAAAAATATTTAAAAGACTTAGAAAAAATGAAATTAGAGCGAAAAATAGAGCAAAGACGTGAAGAAAGCAGGAGACTAGATTTGAGACAAGAGCAAATAAGAATGCAGCAAAATTTTTTAAATAGCAATATTTTCAAAATATAAAAATTTAAATAAAAATATATAATTTCTTCATGCCTGATGAAAATATATAAAATGTTTTTTATTTTAAAAATCTAGTCTCAAACACATAATAATCAATAGACAAGCCTAAAAATGTATTTTTTTGATTTGTCAATTATTATTTAAACTGGGCATAATTTTCAAGTTGTACTTGAAAATTATGCCCAGTTTGTATTAATAAAATAATTTAATTTGTAACTTCCAATATATCTTCTTCATTCATTCCTATTTTAGACAATATATCCTGATTGTCTGAACCCACTTTTTTGCCTGCAAATCTATAGATTGGCTTAGTTTCAGAAAATTTTATAGGCATTGACATTTGTCTAACTGTATTTTCACCATTTGGGACTTCGACAGTTATTTGCCTTTGTTTATTGTGAGTGTCTTTTTCAAATACTTCTTCAAAATCCATTACTTTTTCTACACAACAATCCAGTTGATCAAAAATTTTCATCCAATCATAAAGATTTTTACCAGCAATTTTTTCTTTAACTGTATTTTTTATTTCATCAGACCTAAAATCCGGACCTTTTTTTAATAAATCCGGAATTTCAATTGCATTTACAAATTGCTCAAAGAACTTTGGTTCTAATGAACCAACTGTCAAATATTTTCCATCTTTAGTTTTATAGATATCATAAACTCCCGAACCGTTAAATACAGTATTTTGCCTTTTGCTCAAATTTTTTGAATATAAATAGTCACTTCCCTCAAAAGTGTTAAAAGGGATAATACAATCCATCATAGAAATGTCTATATATTGTCCTTTTCCGGTCATATTTCTATAGTTTACTGCGGCAAGTATACCTATAATGCTATGCAGTGAGCCACCGGCTACATCTGCAAGCTGAATATTTAGCATTTGTGGTCCATTTTCTTCACTGCCTGATAAAGATAAAATACCACTTTTTGCCAAATAATTTATATCATGACCGGCTTTTAATTTATTGTCACCGGTTTGTCCGTAACCGGTCATAGAACAGTAAATTAATTTTGGATTTATTTTATTCAACACCTCGTAAGATAAACCAAGCTTTTCCATCACTCCTGGTCTAAACTGCTCTATTACAATGTTATACTCCATTATTAATTTTTTTACAGCAGTTACAGATTTTTCTTTTTTCAAATTTAAAGTGATAGTTTTTTTATTTCTTCCAAGCCAAAGTGCAGTCGCACTAAGCTTTTTTTCTTCGTCTATCACACCATAGTGGTCTACTAAATCTGTTTTATTTGGTGCAGTCACCCTTAAAACATCAGCACCCATGTCTGCCAAATACATAGTAGCTAGAGGGCCGGGTAACAAAGTAGTAAAATCCAATACTTTTAAATTTGATAACGCTGTATTTTGCATAGAAAACTCCTATTATATATAGTATTAAATCATAAATTTAATACTATTATATCAACTTTTTTAAGTTTTAACTAAATAATATAAAAAATATTCACATTTTTTGAATTTTATACTAAAATGGTGGTATATTTTGAATAAAGTAAAAATGGGTATATTAACAAAAAAATAAATACATGGTATAATCAACAACGTGTTATTTTTATTCATTAAAAATAAAATAAAACTATGAGGTGATAATTTTTGAGTGAATTTTTAAAAATAGAAAATCTAAGCGTCAGCGTGGATGATAAGCAGATACTTAAAAACATAAATATGGTGGTAAACAAGGGTGAAGTTCATGTGTTGATGGGACCTAATGGTGCAGGCAAATCAACTCTATTAAACACAATAATGGCACATCCAAAATACAAAATTACCGAAGGTAAAATATTTTATCAAGGCGAAGACATCACTAATCTAAAAGCTGATGAACGTGCTAAAAAAGGTATATTTTTATCTTTCCAATCTCCAGAGGAAATAAATGGTGTAAACCTTGAGGAGTTTATTAAGGTTGCATTAAATGTAAGAGGAGTAGATACAGGCAGTGTACTAAAATTCCACAAAAAAGTTGAGTCAAAAATGAATGACTTAAAGATGGATAGTTTAGTAGCACAAAGATATGTAAACGTAGGATTTTCCGGTGGAGAAAAGAAAAAGTCGGAAATCCTGCAAATGTCTATGATAGAACCAAACCTAGTCATGCTTGACGAAATAGACTCAGGACTGGACGTGGACGCTGTAAAGGTAGTATCAAAAGAAGTTGAACAGTTTTTTAACAAAGACAAAGCAC